>NZ_BAAAUX010000033.1:0-46041 GCF_039534165.1 Saccharopolyspora taberi
GCCAGCGGCCGGAAGGCGCGCCGGGCCCCGACGACGCGGCTCCGCCGCGTCCGGGCCTGCCGCTCCCGCCGCCTCCGGCCGCGGGTCCGCCGTCCCCGCCCGAGGGGATCCCGGCTCCGCCGGATGGTCCGCCGTCTCCGCCGGAAGGCGTCCCGCAGCTGCCTCCGCCGCCGCCCGGGGCGCGTCCCGGTCCGCCGCCGGAGGGCGCTCAGGCTCCGCCGCGTCCGGGTCCGCCGCCGCGACCTCCGCAGTCGCGACCTGAGGGCAGGCCGGTGCAGCCGCCGGAACCGGCTCCGAAGCCCAAGCCCGCGCCGCGACCGCCGAAACCGGCCATCCGGGCCGACGGCGGTTTCGGTCCGATGGGTTCCGGTGGCTGGCAGTCGTCCGGGTCGCGGTCGAACTACGACCGCAGCCCGACGCGCTGGGGCGCCGACGAGGTCAAGGACGAGCACCGGGACGCCGAGTTCCGCGCGCCGAGGCAGGGCGAGTCCGGCGAGGTGCCGCAGTTCCTCGTGGAGGCCGACGACCTCTACGACGACGACTACGGCGAAAGCAGGCTGGTCGCCCCACCGGTCCTCGGTGAGGCCCCTTCGAGCTACCGGGACTTCTAGATGGTCGAGACGATCACGCTGCCCGTTCCAGCCGTCGACGTGCTGGGCGAGCAGCTGAACCTCAACGTGCGGCAGTACCCGTTCGAGATTCCCCGGCTCGGGGAGTCGCCGGAGGACCGGGAGCGGATCTCCGACCAGGTGTGGGCCGAGCTGGAGTCGGTCGGCCTGGCCCGCTCGGGCCGTCCGGAGCCGGAGGTGGAGGACGCCCTATACCTGCTGTCGACCTCGGAGGTGTCGATCGCGGCGGCCGGGCTGCTGGACCTGCGCACCGGGCAGCGGCTGGCCGCCCGCGTGGTGGCCACCGGCGAGGTCGGGGTGGTCGGGGTGATCGACGGGCGCGGGCTGCGGATGAGCTTCATCGCGCCCGACGAGCTGCCCGGCGTGTGCGCCGACCTGCTCCCGGACGCCCCGCCCGGCCAGGGAGAGCAGGTCCGCGCGACCGCGGACCGCACCAACGGCCCGCCGCAGGACGCCGACATCGAGGGACTGCGGGAGCTGGAGGCGATCACGAACCGGCAGAAGTTCCGGCTCGGCCACTTCGTGGTGACCAGCACCGACCGCCGCGGCAGGCGGGGCAGGCTGCCCGGCCTGACCTGGTTCGACACCGACCGCGGGCGCTACACCCTGGTCGGCGAGCGCGGCGACGGGCAGGACGTGGTGACCTGCGGCCCGGCCGACCGGCAGCGGATCGCCGGGCAGGTGCACTCGATGCTGGGCCGCGCCCGGGGCTGAGCGGGCCAGGCGGCCGAGCCGCTCAAAAAGATCAAGGACCAGCACCGGAGCCCACGCCGCCACCCGGGGGTGGATGCGCTCGCGGCGGTTGTTAGGGCAGGCTTGGTGCGTGACCGACGAGCGGCAGACCGAGACTCCCCCGGAGCGCGACACCGACCGTGATTCGCTGATGACCCTGCTCGGCGGGCGGACCAGCGCGGTGGACGCGAGTCTGCCGCCGGTTGCCTTCGGTGTGGGCTGGTTCGCGTTCGGCGAGTCCATCGCCGCGGGCGGGGCGGCGGCCGTCGTGGTCGGCGCGGTCATCGCCGGGTGGCGGCTGCGCAAGGGCGACCGTCCGCTGGCGGTGCTGGTGAGCCTGCTCGCGGTCATGTTCGGGGCGATCATCGCGCTGCGGACCGGGCACGCGGCCGACTTCTTCCTGGTCCGGCTGGTCACCAATGCCGCCAGCGCGCTGGCCTGGCTGGTCAGCATGGCGGTGCGGTGGCCGCTGCTGGGGCTCGTCGTCGGCACCGTGCTCGGGCAGGGCCGCAGGTGGCGGCGCGACCCGGCGCTGCTGCGCGCCTACACCAGGGCGAGCTGGGTCTGGGTCGGCCAGTACGTGGTGCGGCTGGTGGTGTTCATCCCGCTATGGGCGGCCAACGCGGTGGTGGCGCTCAGCGCGGCGCAACTGCTGCTCACCTGGCCGCTGGTCGCGGTCTGCGTCGCGGTGAGCTGGTGGGTGCTGCGGCGCGCGCTGCCCGGTGATCACCCCGGTCTGCGGCACCCGGTCGTTCCCTGAGCCGCGTCACATGGCCTCGTAGCGGAAAACCGGAACCGGATCGTCGGCGCGGTCGGTGGTGACCGACCGCAACAGCGCGATCGCCTCATCGGCGGTCCGGGCCGACAGCTCGGCCAGGGCGACGTGCAGGATCTTCCCCCGGCTCTTGGCCTCGGCGAGCAGCGGCGGCAGTGCGGTGATCAGTTCCTCGGCCTGCGACCGGTTGCGCACCCAGAACTGCTCGAAGCTGCGCAGGAGAACACCGCCACCACCGAGCGCGTCCCGCGAGAGCATCCGGAGCAGTTCCATCGCCATACCGGATTCGTTGTCCCTGGGCGCGACCGACTGCCCGTTGACGACGACCACGTCCGGGTTGGTGAGCCGGAGGTTGACCTCCAGCGCGATCCCCGCCGACCTGGAGAAGTAGTCGTCGAACAGGTTGCACTGCATGGTCGGGAAGTCGACGTGCAGCGCGACGGGCGGTCCGCCGAACAGGGCGTCCCGGCTGTCCGCCGGTCCCCGGTGGATCCGGATGCCGGGCGCGGGCTCCGGTCGAGGATCCTCGACGACGTTGAGCCCCGCCATGACCTCGTCGCGGTCCCGGAAGTACGGGTAGTGGTCGTCGAGCGGCATGTCGTCGTCGTAGAGCAGCGCCCGCAGTTCTTCGCGCTCCTTCGGCGAGATCGGAATCCGGTCCTCGATGAACCGGCCGGCGATCTGGTGCATCAGCTCGACGTGCTCACCGCCGATGATGAAGTTGTAGTAGAGACCGTAGATCGGCTCCTTGATCCGCCCTTTCAAGCCCATCAGGAGTTCTTCCACGCGCTCGGCGTATTCCGCGTCTTCCATTGCCGGCTCTCAGTTCTTCGGGGGGTTCTTGACCACACCATCGCCGCTCAGCGGGAAGGCGGTGCGCACGGAACCGTCACCGTTGACGACGACCTGGATCTCGACGCCGTCCCGCGTACCGACGACGAGCCACCCGTTCCCCGTGTCGGGCTGGGGGACGTGATCGGGGTTCTTGGCGACATCCAGCGCCTCCTGAAGGATCTTGTCCGGCCCCCAGCTCGCGGGAAACTCGGTTTTGCCCGGCCTTCCGGTGCCGTGCAGGTGCCCGCCTCGGTTCTTGCTCTCGCCCTCGATGATGTGCTTCTCGCTCTTGGCGTCGTGGTGCACGGACGCGGGATCGGGGTGCGGGGCCGAAACCTGGTCCCAGAGACGTGGTTCAGGGGCCGTGCTGATCTCCTCGGCCAGGCCACGACTGGCCTCATCGTACTTCCGGCGCTGCTCGGACGGGGTCGCCGAGCGTGCCGCGTTCTCCAGCGCGACCCTCGACTCCTCGGGCAGCATGGCCGCGGCGTTGTCGATCTCCTTCAGGTAGGTCTCCTGGATGATTTCGAGGTATCCGCCCGCGAGCACGAGCTTGGCCAGCTGGACGATCGCGGTCGAAGCGCCCCGGGTGTACATGTCGACGATCCTGGCCACCCCGTCGAACGCGGACAGGTCGTCGTTCGCCTGGAGCGCGGCGAGTTCCGATTCGGTCCGCGCCTTCTCCGCGGCATCCGCGACGGCGCGGCAGGCGCTCGACAGCCCCTGAGCCGCGTTCGGCACGGCGCCGAACAAGGTCGTGGGGCCGCAGTTCTGGTACAGCGACGACCAGTAGCTGCGCATCTGGTCGAAGACCGGTCCGGCGTTGGCTTCGAACATCCCGGTGAACATCCGGTCGGCCTGGATCGAGACGTCCAGCAGATCCCTGTGCAGGAAGTTCCACTGCTTCGACGCCAGCCGCAGCCTGTCGACGTGCACGTTCGGCCATGCGTCCTGCATCCATTCCGGAACGACCGCTTCCGGCCCCGGCCCCTCGCACGGTGGCGGCGGGAGGAAGGTCACCTCCGTCTGCGCGGCCGGGGTCGGTAATCGCTCCAGCACGCCCGAGCCCGAGGCGTCGGAGGCGTTCTCCGAGTCGACGTAGTTGTTGCCCGTGTCGGCGAGTCCCTGCGCGATGGCGCCCAGGGTGTTGGCCGTCGCTTGCAGCGCGGGGAGCAGTGCGCGCACGTATGCCTCGTACTTGCTCCGCCATGTAGCCAGCGGCGCATCCGTGCCGGCCATGTCCCGCGTCGCCTCAAGGTCGCGGATGGCCCAGCGGACCTTGTCGACCACGCGCTGGTGCATGCTGTCGAAGGCTCGCGCGCATCGGCGTATTTCGTCGATGGACACGTCGAATCCGCCGCCGGGACCTCCGGGAGCCGGTGCGGCCGAACCTGAGGCTCCCCAGATGGCGAGGTTGGCTTTGTGGGCGCTCTGGTAGTTCTCGTGCACCAGAGCGAGCAGTTTCGCCAGCTCGTCGAGGTTCTCGACCATCCCGTCGGCGGCGCGCATCCACTCCGCTCGCGCGGTTTCGTAGGCTTCCGCGGTTTGACCGGACCAGGTCGCGCGAAGGGGACCGAGGTAGGAATCCAGGTCGACTAGGCGCTGGCGGACGTAGTTGCCGGTGTCCTCCAGATTCGAGGTCGAGTCGGAGAGGCCGGAGAACTGGGCGGCGATCCGGTCGGTCATCGACCGCGACGATACTTGCCCCGGACGTCCTTGATCAGGCGTTCGGCGGACCTCCGGCAGCAGCCGCCGCTATTCCCCCAGCAAGTGCGAGTGCAGGGCCGGCAGCTCCGCGGGATCGACGAGGTCGACGGCCGCGAGCCAAGCGGCGCCCGCCGCACCCGGGCCCGCGGTGAGCGGTTCGACCGGGAACCGCTCGGCCAGCCGGGCGCGGAGCGCGTCGCCGACCGGGTTGCCCGGCGCGACCAGCCCGCCGGCGAGCACGATCGGCGTGGTCTCGCCGGGCTCGCGGGTGATCGCGGCGGTGTCGGCCAGCAGGTCCGCTGCGCGCTCGACGAGGTCGATCGCCGCCTTGTCGCCGTTGCGCGCGGCCGTGGTGACCAGGGGCGCGAGTTCGGCGAGCTTGATCGGCGGCTTCGCGTTGACCGCCGTGATCAGCGCACCGCGCGGATCCGCGGCGTCGCCGGCCAGCTCGGCGAAGACAGCCGTCACCAGCTCGCCGCGCTCCTCGCGCCGGTCCAGCCCGCGCAGTGCCGTGCGGACCGCTTCGCGGCCGAGCCAGAACGCCGAGCCCTCGTCGCCGAGCAGCCAGCCGTGCCCGCCCGCGGTCGCCGCCAGCCGGTGGTCGGTGATCCGCGCGGCCACTGCTCCGGTTCCGGCGATCACCACGGTTCCGCCGGATTCCGCCGTCCCGGCGGCGAACGCCACCTCGCAGTCGCCGATCACCCGCATCGGGCAGCCCAGCCCCAGCTCCGACCACGCGCGCTGGAACAGCGCTGCCACGTCGGGATCGGCCAGCTTGCTCGCCCCGGCCATGCCGAGCACCCCGCCGCGCACCGCGGCCGGGTCGACCCCGGCCAGCGCGGTCCGCGCGGCCTCGGCGACCTGCGCGGCGGCGCGGTCCGGCGGATGCGAGTTCGGGTTGCCCCCGCTGGCCGCGCCGGTGCCGATGACCTGCCCGGACAGGTCGCAGACCAGGGCGCGGCTGGAGGTGCCGCCGATGTCCAGGCCGAGGACGAACGCCGGATCGTCGCTTCGCATGCGCTCTTTGTACTCGCCGTGCCACGCGTCGTGGTGGCGGATGGCGTAATCCGACAGGGCCTGGCCGTGGTGGGGTGGGAGCCGATATACATCGGATGTCGCTTGGAAGTCGGGGAGACGCATGGGCGAGTTTGATGGTTTGCGCGCTGCGGTGACCGGGGGAGCGTCCGGGATCGGACTCGCCACCGCGCGGCTGCTGGCCCGGTCCGGAGCCGCGGTCGCCGTGCTGGACCTCCAGCCGCGCGAGGTCGAGGACCCGCTGCTCGGGGTGCGCTGCGACGTGACCGACGACGGCGAGGTCCGCGCCGCGATCGACGTCGTGCGCGAGCGGCTCGGCGGCCTGGACGTCCTGGTCAACAACGCCGGAATCGGTGCGCAGGGCGATGTTTCCGCCAACGACGACGCCGAGTGGCACCGGGTGCTCGACGTCAACGTGGTCGGCATCGCGCGGGTCACCCGGGCCGCGCTGCCGCTGCTGCGGGAGTCGGCGAGCGCCGCGATCGTCAACACCTGCTCCATCGCGGGGATCGCGGGTCTGCCGCAGCGGGCGCTGTATTCGGCGAGCAAGGGTGCCGTGCACGCGCTGACCCTCGCGATGGCGGCCGATCACGTGCACGACGGCATCCGGGTCAACTGCGTGGCGCCTGGGACCGTGGACACCCCGTGGGTGGAGAGGTTGCTGGACGCTGCGGCCGATCCGGCGGCCGAGCGCGAAGCGCTGGAGGCCAGGCAGCCGACGGGACGGCTGGTGTCGGCCGACGAGGTCGCGCACGCCATCGCTCATCTGGCGGGCCCGGCCTCGGGCGGCACCACCGGCACCGTGCTCACGGTCGACGGCGGGATGTTCGGACTGCGACTGCGTGGAGGACGGGCATGACCGTCGACGCCCACCACCACCTGTGGGACCTCGACGTGCGGGACCAGCCGTGGATCACCGGCGACCGGATGAGCCCGCTGCGCCGGGACTTCTCGACCGGCGACCTGCGCGCGGCCATCCGTGAGTCCACAGTGGACTCCACGGTGCTGGTGCAGACGGTGTCGGACCCGGACGAGACGCCGGAGATGCTGGTGCTGGCCGACTCCTGCGAGCGCATCGCGGCCGTCGTCGGCTGGGTCGACCTGACCGGCCGCGACGCGCGGGAGCGTCTGGGCGGGCTGCTGAGCCACCCGGCGGGCCGGTGGTTGCGGGGGATCCGGCACCAGGTCGAGGACGAGCCCGATCCGGACTGGCTGACCCGGCCGGACGTGCTGGCCGGGCTGGCGGCGGTCGAGGACGCCGGGCTGCTCTACGAACTGCTCGTCCGGCCGCACCAGCTCCCGGCGGCGACCAAGGCCGTCAGCCGGTTCCCGCAGCTGACCTTCGTGCTCGACCACTGCGCGAAACCCCCGGTGTCGTCCGGAGAACTGGAACCCTGGGCGAGCGGGCTGCGCGAGCTGGCCGCGCATCCCAACGTGGTCTGCAAGCTCTCGGGTCTGGTGACCGAGGACGACTGGGACGCGCAGCCGGACGCCACGCGACTGCGGCCGTACTTCGACGTCGTGCTCGAAGCGTTCGGGCCGGGGCGGCTGATGTTCGGGTCCGACTGGCCCGTGTGCTTGCTGGCGGCGGAATACCGCGAGGTCCTCGGCGTCGCCCGGGATCTGACCGCTGATCTGACGGAGACGGAGCGCGCCGCCGTCTTCGACACCACCGCTCGGCAGGTTTACGAGCTCTAGCCGGGTTGTTGCGGGAGAAACGTGTTATCCACAGCGTTGTCCCCAGGTTTGCGGCCTGTGGACAACGATCTCCACATGTGGACAACTTGTCGTTGTCCAGGTGGAATCGCGGTCCGGCGCAAGCCCGTGTCCGGCGTTCGCCGGGTGAGCGGATGGGCACTCCGTCGTTTGATGTTGCGCCACCCCGCTTTGGATCGCTGCTCCGTTCGGCGTAGCCTGGCGTTGCCCGTCTCACCCCGCCCCCTCGGTGAGGCGGGCTTTTAACGGCCGGACCAGCCGAGTCTCCGATCAGGCGCGCCGCCGATCAGCGGAGTCTCCGATCAGCGGAGCCCTCGATCAGCCGAGTCTCGATCAGCGGGGTGTGCCTCCGATCAGCGGGTGCGGGTGACCTTCTTGAGGCCGCGCGGGTTGTCCGGGTCGCCGCCGCGTTCCAGCGCCAGGCCGAGCGCGAGCCGCTGCACCGGCAGAACTTCCAGCACCGGCGCGACTTCCTCCGCGCAGTCGGGCACGCCGATGCGGTGCGAGGCGCGCACGGCGTCGGCGGCGGAACCGATCGCGCAGATGTCCGCCCCGCGTTCCTGCACCGCGTCGAGGACGTCCCGCATGGCTTCGCCGCCCTTGCCCGCGCTGCACAGCGCGAGCACCGCGGTCTCGGAGTCGACCGCCGCGACCGGTCCGTGCAGCAGGTCGGCGCCGCTGTACGCGCGGGCGGACAGGTAGCTGGTCTCGGCCAGCTTCAGCGCGGCTTCGGCCGCGGTCGCCGACGAGTAGCCGCGACCCGTGGTGACCATCCGGCCGGCGAAGCGGTAGCGGCGGACGGCTTCGGCGACCGCGTCGCCGGTGGTGTCCAGGGTGCGCTGGGCCAGTTCCGGCAGTGCGCGGGCGTGCTCGCCGCTGCCGCCGCGCACCGCGTCGATCAGCAGGTACAGCGCGAGCAGGGTGGCGCTGTAGCTCTTGGTCGCCGCGACGGCCCGCTCCTGGCCCGCGCGGATGTCCACGCCGAACTCGGCGGCGGCGTTGAGCGGGGAGTCGGAGGTGTTGGTGACCGCGACGGTCAGCGCGCCGCTCCGGCGGCCGGACTCGGTGACCTCCAGCAGGTCGGGCGAACCGCCGCTCTGGCTGACCGACAGCAGCAGCACGTCGGTCAGGTCGGGGCGCGCGCCGTAGAGGGTCGTGGTCGACGGCGAGACCAGGCCGACCGGCAGCTCCAGCAGCACCTCCAGGAGGTACTTGGCGTACAGCGCGGCGTGGTCGCTCGACCCGCGCGCGGCCAGCAGGGCGAACCGCGGCCTGCGCTCGGCGATCCGGGCGGCCACCTCGGCGATCCGGTCGTGCTGGGCCAGCAGGTCGGCGAACACCCGGGGCTGCTCGGCGATCTCGGCGGTCATGCGCTCGCCGGGGCGGGCGGTGGCCTCACTCATGGTCGTCCCTTCTCGCCTCTAGGTCTAGACCAATCGTAGAGCACCTCGCGGCGCCTCGGCACCCCGTCGGCCCGTGTCACGTGCGCCCGTGTTCCGCCCGCTGGTCCGGCGAGGCGAAACTGACGGGTGCGGCAATCGCACGTCCGACTTTCGGGCATGCTGAACGGGTAAGACGCACCGGCACCCGGGCGCAACCGGCGGGAAGGTTGCGGTGGTAGGAGGAACGATGCTCGAAACATCGGTGGCAGGCGGCGCGGAGAGCCCGGGCCGGACCCAGCGCGAACCCAAGTACTGGGGCCTCAAGCAGCACCTGCTCGACATGCTCCGATCGCTGCCGCCCGGATCGCCCATCCCCACCGAGCGCGCGCTGGCCGCCGAGTTCGACGTCTCCCGCACCACCGTCCGGCAGGCGCTGGCCGAGCTGACCGTCGAGGGCAGGCTGCTGCGGGTGCAGGGCAAGGGCACCTTCGCCGCCAAGCCCAAGGTCGCCCAGCGCCTCCAGCTCACCGGCTACACCGAGGACATGCTCGCCCAGGGCCGCCAGCCCGCGTCCCGCCTGCTGGAGGTCGTCGAGGAGCCCGCCGACGCCGAGCTCGCGGCCCTGCTGGGAACCCGCCCCAGCGCGACCGTGCTGCGGCTGCGCAGGTTGCGGCTGGCCGACGGTGAGCCGATGGCCATCGAGACGACCCACCTGCCGCTGTCCCGGTTCCGCGGCCTGACCGGCAGGCTGGAGTCCGGCGGTTCGCTGTACCAGGTGCTGCGCGAGGGCTTCGAGGTCGAGATGGGCTACGCCGAGGAGACCATCGAGACCGCGCTGGCCAGCCCGGAGGAGGCCGAGCTGCTCGGCGCCGACGTCGGGCTGCCGATGCTGCTGCTGTCCCGGCACTCCTTCGACACCGAGGGGCGGCCGGTCGAATGGGTCCGGTCGATCTACCGCGGCGACCGGTACAAGTTCGTCGCCCGCCTCAACCCGCCGGGCTGAGCCCGTTGCGCCGGAAGGTGCAGCCGCGTTACCCGAAGTGGCAGTACTCACGACTGGGCAACATCGGGGAGAAAAGGATCGTGGTTCCACGTTGGCCGTTACAGGACCGATACGTAGTGCGTGGGAGCCATGGCCGAGGAGAAGAAGGAAGCTGACGGCGAGGACAAGAAGCGCAAGCTGGACATATCCCCGGCCCAGGTCACCGGAGCCGCCCTGGCCTCGGTGACGGCGGCCTTCCTGGGATCCACCCTGGGGGCGGTGGGGACGCTCTGGGGAGCGGCGCTGACCAGCGTCGTGATCACCGTCGGCGGCAAGGTCTACCAGATGTCGCTGGAGCGGACCAAGGAGCAGGCGGAGAAGGCGTCGGTGCTCAAGCGGCTCCGGAAGCCCGGGGCGTTGTCGGCGGCCGGGGACGGGGAGGCCGGGGGCGAGCCGGGCGAGTCCGGGCGGGACGGGGCGACGCGGGTCGAGAGCGCCGGGTCCGGGCGGGCTGGCGCCGGGCAGGCCGGGACCGCGCAAGCGGGGATCGCGCAAGCCGGGCCGGGCAATGCCGGGACCGGGACCGCCGGGGCGGGGAAGGTCGCGCCCGCGGAGTCCGAGCAGCGGACCCGCTTCCTCCGCACGCCCGCGATGCACTGGCCGGGCGGCGAGCAGGTCGTCGACGATCCGAACCGGACCCGCCGGATCGACCGCGCCCAGGTCGACCAGGGTGCCGCCGACACCCGGCTGGTCGGCCGGGGTGACGCGGATGCTCGGCTGGAAAGTCAGGGCGCCGACGACACCCAGCTGGCCCGCCCGAGCGCAGCCGACACCCAACTGGTCGGCCAAAGCGCAGCCGACACGCGGCTGGTCGGCCCGGGCTCCGACGACACCCGGCTCGTGGGGCAAGGCGCCGACACGCAGCTGGTCAGCCCGAACGCCGCCGACCCCCGGCTCTCCGACAACGCCGCCGAACCGACCACGATGATCGCCCCGCCGGAGCAGCCCGACCGCCGCATCCGCTGGCGGCGCTGGGGCGTGGCGGCGGCCAGCAGCGCGCTCGCGTTCGCGCTGTGCATGCTGATCGTCACCGGCTTCGAAGGTCTCACCGGCCGCTCGCTGTCCGGCGACGGCGGCACGACGATCGGTGAGGCGCTGCACCGCAAGGCCCCGCCGGTGCGCGATGAGCAGCCCGCGCCGACCCCGGAGCCGAGCACCACCCAGAAGCCGACCACCTCCGCGCGGCCGACCGGCGAGCCGACCTCGGAACCCACCCAGGCGCCGTCGCCGACGCAGCCGCGGCCGACCGAGCAGCCGACGGTCCAGCCGCGGCCGACCGGCGACCCGTCGCCGACGCAGGAGCGCCCCGAGCCCTCCGGCGAGCCGACGCAGTCGGTGCAACCGAGCGTTCAGGGCATTCCGGAATGATCCGTTTGCGCGGCTTCGACCTGCGGTAACGACATCGTGGGACGGCCGGGTGGCACTCCGTTCGGCGGCGTGCCGCCCGGCCTCGGCGCATTTCGGCGTGTCGTCGCATATGCGTCAAATGATGGATGTGCTCTCCCTGGTCTCGACCAATAATCGGTCGCCACGGAGCCCCTTCCACGGACAAGGGAGACAGCACATGAATCGCAGAACCGCGGCCCGCATGACGGGAACCGTGATGTTCGCGGCCGGGACGATCGCGGCGCTGACCGTGCCCGCGACCGCGACCCCCGCACCCGCGCCGGCCAAGGCGGCAACCCTGCTGGAGGCCATGCAGCGCGACCTCGGCCTGACCGCGGAGCAGGCGACCGAGCGGCTCGCCGACGAGGCCGTGGCCAACCGAGCCGACCAGCAGTTACGCACCACCCTCGGGAACGCCTTCGGCGGCTCGCACTACGACGCCGCGCTCGGCAAGCTGGTCGTCGGCGTGACCGACGCGAACCTGGTCGACGAGGTCCGGGCGGCCGGTGCCGAGGCGAAGGTCGTGGACACCGGACTCGACCAGCTCAACGGCGTCGCCGACGGGCTCAACGCCCACGTCGCGGCCATCCCGCAGTCGGTCAGCGGCTGGTACGTGGACTCCACCAGCAACTCCGTCGTGCTGACCACCGCGCCCGGCACCGCCGGTGCGGCGGCCGACTTCGTCAGGGCGGCCGGCGTGAACACCGCCGACGTCCAGGTCGTCGAGTCCGCCGAGCAGCCGCGCACCTACGCCGACGTCATCGGCGGCAACGCCTACTACATCGGCAGCGGCTCCCGCTGCTCGATCGGCTTCTCGGTCCAGGGCGGCTTCGTGACCGCGGGCCACTGCGGCAACCAGGGCGACACCACCAGCCAGCCGACCGGCACCTTCGCCGGCTCGTCGTTCCCGGGCAACGACTACGGCTGGGTCGAGGTCGGCTCCGGCGAGACCCCGCAGCCGCTGGTCAACGACTACCAGGGCGGCACCGTCGGCGTCGCGGGCTCGACCGAGTCCGCCGAGGGCGCGTCGATCTGCCGGTCCGGTTCCACCACCGGCTGGCACTGCGGCACGGTCGAGGCCAAGAACCAGACCGTGAGCTACCCGCAGGGCACGGTGCAGGGCCTGACCCGCACCAACGTCTGCGCCGAGCCCGGCGACTCCGGCGGCTCCTGGCTGTCCGGCGACCAGGCCCAGGGCGTGACCTCCGGCGGCTCCGGCGACTGCTCGTCGGGCGGGACGACGTACTTCCAGCCCGTGAACGAGATCCTGCAGGCGTATGGACTGACGCTGCTCACGCAGTGAGTTTTCGCCGTTCGGCTCGTTCTGCTTGGGTGGTCGCTTGGCGGAACCTCAGACGCCGCCTCGCTGCGGGATCTTTTTCCGACGTATAGTCCAATACGACGGAAAAAGCTGTCCTCGCGAGGCGACGCCTGAGAACCCGCGGGTGGTCCTGCTGCGTGCTTGGGCTAAGCGGCTTCGCCGCTTGAGGACGATGGTTGGGTTGAATGGTGCGTACCCGGGGCTTTGGCGCCGGGTACGCGCGTGTCAGCTGAGCTTGGCGCGGAGGGACTGCGCCGCCGCTCGGGGGTCTTCGGCCTCGGTGATCGCGCGGACCACGACCACCCGCTGCGCGCCCGCGGCGATCACCTCGTCGAGGTTGTCCATGCTGATGCCGCCGATGGCGAACCACGGCCTGCCGTGTCCCCGGTGCTCGGCGGCGTGCCGGACCAGGTCCAGCCCGGCCGCCTCCCGGCCCGGCTTCGTCGGGGTCGTCCACACCGGCCCGGTGCAGAAGTAGTCCACGCCCGGCTCGGTCGCCGCGGAGTCGGCCTGGACGACGTCGTGCGTGGAGCGGCCGACCACCACCTGGTCACCGACGATCCGGCGGGCCAGCTCCACCGGCAGGTCGTCCTGGCCCAGGTGCAGCACGTCGGCCTCGGCGGCCAGCGCGACGTCGGCGCGGTCGTTGACCGCCAGCAGCGCGCCGTGCCGGAGGCACGCCTCGGCCAGCACCTCCAGTGCGGCCAGCTCGTGGCGCGCTTCCAGCGGTGCACCGCCGGACGCCTTGTCGCGGAGCTGGATGATGTCGACCCCGCCGTCGAGCGCCGCGTCGGCGAACTCGGCGAGGTCGCCGCGTTCGGTGCGCGCGTCGGTGCAGAGGTAGAGCCTGGCCTCTTCGAGGCGGGCGCGGATGCCGAAGCCGTCCAAACCGGGCATGCCCCAAGGGTAACCGCCGACGCCGGAGCCGCCGGGAGATCTCGCCTCGGCTGCTGACTGCCGGATCTCGGCCGGGTACGGTGGATCGCGGTGAGCACGGGAGTCCGCTGATGCCGGACTGAGAGGGGGCGCAGGCCCCGACCGTCGAACCTGATCCGGGTCATGCCGGCGCAGGGAGCGTGGAGTTGTCTGGTCTTGTGCGCGTCGCCGTCGTGGGCGGCGGAGTCATCGGCACGTCCGTCGCCTGGCGGGCGGCCACCGCGGGTTACCGCGTGAGCCTGATCGATCCGGAACCGGCGTCCGGTGCGTCCTTCGTGGCGGGCGGGATGCTGGCGCCGGTCGCCGAGGCGTGGCCCGGCGAGGAGGACCTGCTGGAGCTCGGCGCGGTCTCGCTGCGCCGCTGGCCGGAGTTCGCGGCCGAGCTGGAACGCGCGTCCGGCCTGCCGTCCGGGCTGCGCACCGAGGGCACGCTGGTCGTCGGCGTCGACAGCGCCGACCGGGCCGAGCTGGACAACCTCGCCGACTACCTCGCGACCCTGGGACGGGTGGTGACCAGGCACAGCGGGCGCGAGCTGCGGCGGCTGGAGCCGTCGCTGGGGCCCGCGGTCCGCGGCGGTCTGGAGGTGCCGGGCGATCTCGCGGTGGACAACCGCGTCGCGCTGGCCGCGCTGCGAGCAGCGGCGACGGCGGCGGGCGCGGAGCACGTCCTCGCGCGGGCACGCGCGGTGCGCGCCGGGGCGGTCGAGCTGGAGGATTCCGTTCTGGAGTGCGATGTCGCGGTCATCGCGGCCGGGGCGCACTCCGGGGAGTTGCACCCGCTGCTGCGCGGTGCGGTTCGCCCGGTCAAGGGCGAGATCCTGCGGTTGCGGGCGCGTTCGACCGCGCTGCCACCGCCGAGCCGCACTGTGCGCGGGCCGGTCCACGGCAGGCAGGTCTACCTGGTGCCGCGCGACGACGGCGGGCTGGTGCTGGGCGCGACCCAGTACGAGGTCGGCTTCGACACCGAGGTCACGGTCGGCGGGGTGCGCGACCTGATCGCCGACGCCGAGCAGGTGATGCCGGGGATCGCCGAGTACCAGCTGGTCGAGGCCATCGCGGGCCTGCGGCCGGGCACCGGCGACAACCTCCCGCTGCTGGGCCCGCTGGAGCCCGGCGTCATCGCGGCCACCGGCCACCACCGCAACGGCTTCCTGCTCGCGCCGGTCACCGCCGACGCCGTGCTCGGGATGCTGCGCGGCGAGACGCCGCAGGACGAGGTCAAGGCCGCCGACCCCGGCCGCCACAACGGAGGTCAACAGTGAACGTAGTGCTCAACGGAACTCCGAAGCAGGTCTCCGAGAACACCACGCTGGAGGTGCTGCTCCGGGATTTCGGCTTCCCGGAGCGGGGAATCGCCGTCGCGGTCGACGGCTCGGTGGTGCCGCGGGCGTCCTGGCCCGCGACCGGGCTGCACCCGGACGCCACCGTCGAGGTCCTCACCGCGGTCCAAGGAGGCTGACATGGACGACCCGCTGATCATCGCAGGGCGCGAGTTCGGTTCCCGGCTGATCACCGGCACCGGCGGCGCGGCGAACCTCGCGGTGCTGGAACGTGCGCTGATCGCCTCCGGCACCGAGCTGACCACGGTCGCGATGCGCCGCGCCGACGCCGGTGGCGGCACCGGCGTGCTGGAACTGCTGCGCAGGCTCGGCATCGAGGCGCTGCCCAACACCGCGGGCTGCCGCACGGCGGCCGAGGCGGTGCTGACCGCGCAGCTCGCGCGGGAGGCGCTGGGCACGAACTGGGTCAAGCTGGAGGTCGTCGCCGACGAGGACACGCTGCTGCCGGACCCGGTGGAGCTGCTCGACGCCGCCGAACAGCTGGTGGACCGGGGATTCGTGGTGCTCGCCTACACCAACGACGACCCGGTGCTGGCGCTGAAGCTGGAGGAGACCGGGTGCGCGGCGGTGATGCCGCTGGGCTCGCCGATCGGCACCGGCCTGGGCATCCGCAACCCGCACAACATCGAGATGATCGTGTCCCGCGCGTCGGTCCCGATCGTGCTGGACGCCGGGATCGGCACCGCGTCCGACGCCGCGTTGGCGATGGAGCTGGGCTGCGACGCGGTGCTGCTGGCCACCGCCGTGACCCGCGCGCAGGATCCGGAGCGGATGGCCGCCGCGATGCGCGCGGCGGTCGAGGCGGGCCGGCTGGCCCGGCAGGCCGGCCGCATCCCGCAGCGCTTCTGGGCCCAGGCGTCCAGCCCCGGCAGGCCCATCGGCTGATCCGGCACGCAGGGCTTTCGTTCGCGGAGCAGGTGATCAGGCGCGCCAAGCGTCGCGCACGGCGTTGTTGAGGTCCTGCACCTTCTGCTGGAACTCGACCGGATTTTCCCGCGCCTGGCTGAGGTCGGGTGGTGCCTGGACGGCGATCGGCGCGGGTCGCGGTGCCGGAGCGGGTTTCGGCGAGGCCGGAGCGGCGGCGCGCGGCGGCTCGCGGAGGACGCGGCGCAGGGTTTGGAGCTCCAGTCCCGCCGCCCGGATCGCGTCGGCGGCCACCGCCCCGGCGGTGTCGAGCTGGCCGCGCCAGCGCTCCAGCTGTCCGCGGACGATCTCGACGACGTCCGGCCGCATGCCGGACTCGCGCGCGTCCGCGATCGCCGAGTCCGCCAGGACCTGCACGTTCTCCAGCACGAGCCGGTAGTTGGTCAGCTCGGCGGCGGCCCGCCGGTGCGAGTCGGCCGCGCGCAGCCAGTTCGTGGCCAGGTCCGCCCGCGCCCGGTCGTGGGCGTCGCGGGCCCGCCCGGACCAGGACTCGGCCCGCGCGGACCGGATCGCGTTGCCCGTGAACTCCAGCTCGTCGGCGAGCGCGTTCAACCGGTCGCTCTCACCGGCGACACCCTGGTTGTTGCCCCGGATCGGGGCCAGCTCGTTCATCGGCGCTCAGGGGTCAGCGGAGATCGGCGATCTCGGACAGCCTGTCCGCGAGCCCGGCGTCCAGCTCCTCGTAGAGGTCGGCGCTGCCCACCAGCCGATCGGCCAGCTCCAGCGCGTCGGCGCGCAGCAGGTCGACCGCGCTCGCCGACTCCTGCTGGTAGGCGGCCAGCTCCGCGCCGAGCCGGTCGTGGCCGGCCTCGCTCGGGGCGAGCCGGTACTTCAGCGCCGACCGGGAGCTGAAGTCGTTGATCGTGTTGCGCGTGTTGCGCGCCGTGGCGCGCAGTTCGTGCGTATCGGCGGAGAAAATGCTCCGGGTCATGGCCGGGAATCCTATCCGGAACTGTTTCCGGTGGAAAAGGACCCGGCGCAATCTTCGTTCAGGGCAATCGGCCGGAGATCTGCTCCACCAGTTGCGGCGACAACGGAAGCGTCGCGACCGGGGCGGCATTCCGGGCGGCTTCCGGGTTGACCAGAATCCCTGCTCGGAGCCGTTCTTGACGCAGTTTCCGCAGCAGGTCGGCGCCGGTCGTGGGGAGCGGTTGCGGCCCCCACGGCGGAATCACCTCCCGCCGGTACTCGTCGAACCGGTGCGGGCTGCTGAAAGCGCACACCCAGTCGCCGTGGGCGGCGGTGCGGGCGAGTGCCAGCCGGTTCTCGGCGTCGCGCGGCACCAGCATCGTTCCGGCGAGGAATTCGTTGATCGACTCCTCAACCGGATCCCGCGGCACCAGCAGCGAACCGATGCTCGCGAGCAGCCGGGAATCGTCGGTCGGCGCGGGCGATCGTGCGGCGCGTTCCCGGGCGCGCACCCTGCGCAAGGCGTCGGCGGGCACCGGCGGCCACGCCCGCGCGAGCCGGGCGCCGATGTGCTCGCGCACGCTCTTGACATGTCGTTCCAGCGTGCGCACGGAGTTCTTCGGGCCGAGCCTGCCGCTGAGCGCCTTGATGCGGTCCATGTAGAGCAGGCCGACCAGGTCGGGATCGGGGTCCAGGTTGTAGGCGACGCGCGCGGTCCGGGCGAGGTCCGGTTTGGGCAGGTCCGACAGCGACTGGTCCAGGCGCACGATCGTCAGTTCCATGACCTCGGTGAGGTCCTTCGACGTGATCCCCCAGATCCGGCGCAGCTCCGGGCCGAGCCGTTCGCGGAGCTGTGCGTGCCGGACTCCGGCGCCCAAGTGCAGTCTCGTCAGCGCTTCCCGTGCAGCGTTGAGGTCTCGGTCCCCAGTCATCCGCGCGGCCCTCCGTCCTCGGCGGAACGTGGACTTTAGCAGTTCCGATCTGCGCGAACTCCGGAAACTCGCCAACTTCTCGCCACGGCCCGGATTCTCGCCATTTTCTCGCCAACCGGACCGGTGGCGGGTTCTTGGCGAGTAATGCGGAATTGCTCGTCCGGGCCGATGGGTCCTCCATAGCTTCGATCGCATCCGGACCTGACTGAATCGGAGGAGAGGAATGAGCCCCTTCTACATGTTCGCGCTGGCGGTTCTGCTGGGTTTCCAGAGCGGCTGGATCGTGATGTGGAGCCACTACCGGCGGCGGATCGCGGATCTGGAGCGGGAGCGGGAATGGGAGCGGATGCGCAGGCTGGCCCAGGTCTAGGCCGGTGTTCGCACCGGCCTGCTCGACCGCACCGAGCAGGCCGGGCGTCCGGGCTACCTGATGTGCAGCCGCTCGGTGCGGACGAACGAGATGGTGTAGCTCTTCCACGGCCGGTCGTAGCCGAAGGTGCGGTCGATCGCCGCGCGGGCGTGCAGCGCGTTCTCGACCAGCGAGCCCGCCAGCAGCTCGGTCGCGGGGGCGCTCCCCTCCGGGGCGTCCGGGATCTTCGCCGTCGGCTTGCCCGCGAGCAGGTCGTCCACCGCGCGCAGCGCGGGGACGGCGACCGCCCGCTCGGCCTCCGGCCGGAACGCGAGCGTCGCGACGTCCTGGCGCAGCGCGTCCAGGGCGATCGCCGCGTCGCGGGTGACCCGCTCGTCCTCGGTCTCCTCGCCGGTCCCGTCCAGCAGCGCGGGCATGCCCAGCAGGTCCTGGGTCCGGCGCATCGCCAGCACGTGCGCCGAGTGCATGGCCTTGAGCAGGTCGGCGCCCTGGCCCGCGGCCCGCACGCTGCGCAGCAGCTCCGAGACCGACCACACCGTCGACCGCACCGAGCCCTTCACGTCCGGCACGACGCTGCTCGGCAGCACCAGGAACGCCACGTAACCGACGATCAGCGCGATCGCCGCGCCGATCGCGGTGTTGGCCGCGAAGCTGATCGCCACGTCGACCAGCGGCCGGTCCAGCCGCATCGCCTGGTCGACGACGGTGATCGCGATCAACGCGCCCAGCAGGTACGAGTAGTCGGTGCGCAGCCGGTCGACGGTCACCAGCATCACCGCCACGACCAGCGGCACCAGCAGGTACGCCCCCGGCAGCAGGGTTATCAGCGCCGCCAGCGCGACCACCCCGAGCACCGCGCCTCCGGTGCGCTCCAGCGCTCCGGTCATGCTGTCCCGCGCGGCGGGCTGGAGCACCACGTACAGCGCCAGCAGCAGCCCCGACTCGGACGGGTCGTTGAGCAGCAGCACGATCACCATGCCGAAGCCGACCGCGAGCGTGCAGCGCAGCGCGTGGCGGAACAGCGACGAGCGCATCGACACGTGCGCGCGCACCGCGCCCAGCGCGCGGTCGCGACGGCCTCCGGGAGCGGGCGGGGTCGCGGGCGTCTCGTCGCGCTGGACCACCGCCGTCCGGATGCGCTCCAGGCCCTGGTTGATCGCCCGCGCGGCGTCGGGCAGGTCCTGCCGACCGCCGCGCCGCAGCACCACCTCGGCCGGGTCGAGCCGGGCCGCCGCGGGCAGCCCGCTGCACGCCCGGGACCGGACCGCGACGGCCAGCTGCTCGGCGACCTTGTCGGCCTCGTCGACGATCTGCCGCAGCCGCGTGGCCTCGGCGCGGTCGGCCTGCTGCGCCTGCGCCAGCAGCGTCTCGCGCGCCGCTCGGAACCGCGCCGCTCCGGCCAGCACCTGGCCGAGCCAGGTGCTCGCGCCGTCGGCCCGCCACGCGCCCGCGGCCAGCTCCACCACGCCCGGACCGGACACGGTCAGGGTCTCGGCCACCGCGTAGCGGGTGGCCCTGGTGGTGTCGCCGAGACCGACGGTGAGCCGCAGCAGCAGCGCGAACGCCGCACCCGCGACCGCCGAGGCGAGCAGGACCAGCGGGGGCTGGTCGCTGCCGATGCCGGTCGTGGTGGACACCAGCGTCGCCGCCGCGAACGTCTGCCCGCCGACGCGGTAGTGCTCGCCGAGAGCCGGCAGCATCCCGGCGCCGAAGACCACGAGCGCGACCAGGATTCCGGCCAGCACGGGCACTTTCGCCACCAGCGGGCCGAGCGTCATCGTCAGCACCAGCGCGGGCGTGAACCACACGAACCGCTGGAGGTCCGAGCGCAGCGCCTGCCCGCCCGCGGCCACCAGCGCGAAGACGGCGGTCAGCCCGGCGACGATGCCCGGCGACCGGAGGTCGAAGATCCACCCGATCGCGGTCGCGCCGACCACCGCGATCGCGACGAGCGCGGCGTACTGGCGCTGTCTCGGATCCGGCGCACCGGCTTCGGTCGCCAGTCGAGCCCGCACCCGTTTGAACACCGAATCTGCCACGCCTGCCCTGACCCCTGTAGTAGTCGCAAGATCGCCATGCGCACGCGCGCGCACTGACCGCCCACCTTGACGGCAACTGGTGGGGGTGCGCGCACGTCCACGCACTATGTCGACAATGCCGCCCTAACGGGTTACGTCCCGGGGACGGAAATCACTCTTACAGGTGGATAGTCGTGTCTGGGGTTGCCTTCAGTACGAACGCGGGCTGATCCGCCAGAAGGGCGAGACCGGCCCGACCCCGGCGCCCAGCGGGTAGGCGTGCCGGACGCTGCGGGTGACGAACCGCTTGCCCGCCCGCACCGCGTCCGGCATCGCCGCGCCCTTGGCGAGCGCGGCGGTGATCGCCGACGCGAACACGTCGCCCGCGCCGTGGGTGTGCGCGGTGGAGTAGCGCGGCCCGGGCAGCGGGACGGCCTCGCTGCCGTCGAAGAGCAGGTCGACGCACTCCGGGTCGTCCGGCAGGTGACCGCTTTTGATCAGCACCCACTGCGGGCCGAAGTCGTGGATCGCCTTGGCCGCGTCGAGCAGGTCCGCGCGGGTGCGGGCGTCGACCCCGGTCAGCAGCCGCACCTCGTCGAGGTTCGGCGTCACCAGCGTCGCGCGCGGGAACGCCTCCTGGCGCAGCGCGTCGAGGGCGTCCGGGCGCAGCAGCGGCTCGCCGGTGCGGGACGCGGCGACCGGGTCGACGACGAACGGCGTGCGCCCTTCGCGGCCGATGCCGTGCGCGTCGCAGACGCCGAGCACGGCCTCGATCGTCGCGGCGGAGGCGAGCACGCCGGTCTTGACGGCGTCGACGCCGATGTCGGAGGCGACCGCGTCGATCTGCGCGGCCACGGTCTCGGGCGGAATCTCCACCAGACCGGTGACGCCCAGGGTGTTCTGGACGGTCACCGCCGTCACCGCGGTCATGCCGTGCACCCCGCACGCGAAGAACGCGCGCAGGTCCGCGTGCATGCCCGCGCTGCCCCCGGAGTCCGATCCGGCGATGGTCAGCGCGGTCGGCGGGGCCATGTCGTTGGCGGGCCGCAGCTCGTGCCCGGCTGAGGTCTCGTGCATCCAGTCCATGTTACGGGCCCCCGGAACCAGTTCCGGGGCGGTTCCACCGCGGGAACCGCCCCGGACGGGTCAACTCGCCTCGACCACCGGCAGGTACACCTTGCCGCCCGCGCCGGAGAACTCCTCGGACTTCTCCCGCATCCCGGCCTCGATGGCCTCGACGCTGGTCAGCCCGCGCTCCTCGGCGTACTTGCGGACGTCCTGGGTGATCTTCATCGAGCAGAACTTCGGCCCGCACATCGAGCAGAAGTGCGCGGTCTTGGCGGGCTCGGCGGGCAGCGTCTCGTCGTGGAACGAGCGCGCGGTGTCCGGGTCCAGTGACAGGTTGAACTGGTCGTTCCACCGGAACTCGAACCGCGCCTTCGACAGCGCGTCGTCCCACTCCTGCGCCCGCGGGTGACCCTTGGCCAGGTCCGCGGCGTGCGCGGCGATCTTGTAGGTGATCACGCCGACCTTGACGTCGTCCCGGTTGGGCAGGCCCAGGTGCTCCTTGGGCGTGACGTAGCACAGCATCGCGGTCCCGGCCTGGGCGATCATCGCCGCGCCGATGCCGGAGGTGATGTGGTCGTAGGCGGGAGCGATGTCGGTGGTCAGCGGGCCGAGCGTGTAGAACGGCGCCTCACCGCACAGCTCCTCCTCCAGCCGCACGTTCTCGGCGATCTTGTGCATCGGCACGTGACCGGGGCCCTCGATCATCACCTGCACGTCCATGGCGCGGGCGATGTGGGTCAGCTCGCCGAGGGTCTCCAGCTCCGCGAACTGCGCGCGGTCGTTGGCGTCGGCGATCGAGCCGGGGCGCAGGCCGTCGCCGAGGGAGAAGGTGACGTCGTAGTCCCGCAGGATCTCGCACAGCTCGGAGAAGTGCGTGTACAGGAAGCTCTCCTGGTGGTGGGCCAGGCACCACGCGGCCATGATCGACCCGCCGCGCGAGACGATCCCGGTGACCCGCTGCGCGGTCAGCGGCACGTACCGCAGCAGCACCCCGGCGTGCACGGTCATGTAGTCCACGCCCTGCTCGCACTGCTCGATCACGGTCTCCCGGTAGATCTCCCAGGTGAGCTTCTCCGGGTCGCCCTTGACCTTCTCCAGCGCCTGGTAGATCGGCACGGTGCCGATCGGCACCGGCGAGTTGCGCAGGATCTGCTCGCGGGTCTCGTGGATGCGCTTGCCGGTGGACAGGTCCATGACGGTGTCGGCGCCCCAGCGGGTGGCCCACACCATCTTCTCCACCTCCTCCTCGACCGAGGAGGTCACCGCGGAGTTGCCGATGTTGGCGTTGACCTTCACCAGGAAGTTCTTGCCGATGATCATCGGCTCGCTCTCCGGGTGGCAGCGGTTGGCCGGGATCACCGCCCGGCCGCTGGCGACCTCGGCGCGGACGAACTCCGGGGTGACGTTCTCGCGGGCCGCGATGTACTCCATCTCGCGGGTGACCACGCCCGCCCTGGCCCAGCCGAGCTGGGTGCGGTGCTCGCGTCCGTCGGTCCACCCGGCGCGCAGCCGGTGGAGTCCGCTGTGGACGTCGATCTCGGCGTTGTCGTCGGTGTACGGGCCGGAGGTGTCGTAGACGTCGAGGTGCTCGCCGTTGGACAGCTCGATGCGGCGCATCGGCACCCGGAGGCCGGACTCGGTGGTGTTGTGGATCTTGCGCGAGCCGCTGATGGGCCCGGTGGTGATGGTGTGCTCGCCGCTTTCGGACAGGTTCGGGCGCACGTCGGCCAAGGCCGTTCACTCCCTACGCCGGCATTATCCGGTCAGGTTCAGGCGGTCGGCGGCCCCGGACGCAGAAGTCCAGCCACCCTCTCAGCCCGCTGTTGGTGCGAGCTCCCGCGATGTGTCGTTGTCGGGCCCAGACGTTAGCCGCGAGTCCGCCGGATGCCAACCCCGGGTCACCCCGCTGACGCCGGCCCGCCCGGCGTGAACTGCGGGGACGCGCCCCGGGAAAAAGTCCGCGCGCCGCGCGGGCGGCCCCGGATGTCGATCACGGGGGCATTACGCCGACCCGCGCGCCCAATTCTTGAATTTCCTTCGATATTCCCGAAGAATCCGCGACCGCCGCCGAAGCCCGGGATCACGAGTTGTACCCTGCGCGACGTGATGGAGACCCGTTGTGATCAGCAGGCGCCGCTGTGGGCGAACTGGGACTACCTGGTCGGGGCGTGGCGGGGCCTCAACATTCCCGAGGGCTGGCGGCTGGAGCTGATCGAGGAACGACTGGTGCCCGCGTCGCCGCCGGAATACCGGCACCGGCTGATCGCCGACGTCCTCTACCGGCACCTCGTCGAGCGTGGTCCGGGCGGCGCGCTGGTGCACCGGATGGCCAGCGTGGTGATCCCGTCCCGGCGCAGCCTGTTCATCCCGGACCTGGTGGTCGCGGGGGGTGCGCAGCACTCGCCGGACCCGGTTTCGGTCCCGGCGGAGACGGCGTGGCTGGTCGCCGAGATCGCGGCGGGGGAGCAGTCCGCGAAGGACCGCGAGATCAAGCTCTGGAGCTACGCGCACGCGCGGGTTCCGGTTTACCTGCTGATCGATCCCCGCGCGCCCGAGGGTCCGGTGCTGGAACTGCATTCGGATCCGGCGAACGCGGCGTACCGCGATTCCCGGAAAGTGCCCTTCGGCGGCGTGGTCGAACTGCCCGAGCCGATCGGTTTCATCCTCGACACCGCCGAGTTCTGAGCGCTATTCCCGAATCTTCAAGCGGCGCAGCCGCTTGGCCCAAGCACGCAACCGGCACCGCCGCGGGTTCTCAGGCGTTCTCTGGCGAGGACAGCGCTAGCGTCGCGTATTGGCGGACATACGCGAGTCTGCGATCCCGCAGCCAGCGGACGCCTGAGGTTCCGCCACCCGCGCCGCCACGCAAGACGAGTTCGAGCACAGTGTCGCGCTATTCGTCGGCGAAGGGGTCGCCCTCCTCGGCGGGATCCCAGCTGAGCCCGGGAATTCCCCAGCCGTTGCGCTTGACCGCCTTCTTCGCGGCCCGCGCGTGCCTGCCGATCAGCCGGTTCAGGTAGAGGTACCCGTCGAGGTGGTCGGTCTCGTGCTGGAGGCAGCGGGCGAAGAACCCGGTGCCCTCGACCTCGACCGGCTTTCCGTCCACATCGGACCCGGTGACCTTCGCCCAGGACGCCCGTCCGGTGGGGAACGATTCGCCGGGAACCGAAAGGCACCCTTCCCAGTCGTCGTCCGGATCGGGCATGCTCTCCGGCAGTTCGGAGGTCTCCAGCTCGGGGTTCACCACCACGCCCCGGTGCTGGACGCCTTCGTCGTCCGGGCAGTCGTAGACGAACAGCCGGAGGTCGATGCCGATCTGGTTGGCGGCGAGCCCGACCCCGTTGGCGGCGGCCATGGTCTCGAACATGTCGTCGACGAGCGCGCGCAGCTCGTCGTCGAAGGTCTCGACCGGGCGCGTCGGGTGGTGCAGCACCGGGTCGCCCACGATGCGGATCGGGTGAACAGCCATGCACGGCAGGGTATCGGCTCCGGTGTGCGGCTACCGACAGGCGTGATGCGACCACGTCGCGGGAGCGAACGTGGTGTAATGGCAGCCGGAATCACACTCGTGTGATTCCGGCGGACGCGGGGATCCCGATCGCTAGGCGAGGAGTCAGATGGACGCCGCCCAGATGCTGACCGCGCAGGAAATCGCTCGCCAGTGCGAGCAGCTCGCCCGAACGGTACAGCAACGCGAACAGTTTTCGGAAGCTTCCGGTCGCCGGTTGCGGCTCGCCGAGCCGGTGACCCAGCCGATCGCCCGGATCACCGAACAGCTGCCCGCTCCGGCCTCCGCCGACCACGACCGGCTGCCCGATCTGCCCGCGGACGGTCCCGGTGAGCGGGAGCTGAGCATCCTCGCCTTCGAGCGGCAGTGGTGGAAGCGGCCGGGGCGAAAGGAGCAGGCGATCCGCGAGCTGTTCGACATGTCGCCGTCGCGCTACTACCAGTTGCTCAACGCGATCCTGGACGATCCGGCCGCGATGAAGGCGGACCCCATGCTGATCAAGCGACTGCGTAAGGTGCGGGCGAGCCGGCAGCGCGTCCGGGCCGCTCGCGATCTGGGAATCGAGTTGGACTGATGACTTCTGGGGAACCGGCCTCCGGGCCGAGCAAGGCGAGGCTCGCCGGATTCGGGCTGATCGGCGTCGGCGTCCTGGCCGCCGTTCTCGGCGTGACCACCGCGGTGTCCGGAGAGCCGGGCGACACCGCGCAGCCCGCGCCGCCCGCCTCGTCGGCGGTCGCCGAGCCGCCCGGTGAACCGCGGCCGGAGGTCCCGCCGCAGGTGCCTTCGAGCACCGCTGTCCAGCCGCCGGCTGCACAGCCGCCGGCGCCCCAGCCGACGTCCCAGCAGCCGCCCGCGCCGACGGTCGTCGTGCCGCCGCGGGAAACGGGATCAGAGCAGGGAAGCCCGCGGATCGTTGTCCGGGTCTACAACAACAGCACCATCGCCGGGCTGGCGCACCGCGCGTCCGAGGACTTCCGCCGCGCCGGGTACGACGTGCCCGAGGTGGGCAACTACTCGGCGGGGCGCATCTACACGACGACGATCTACTTCCGCCCGGGTACCGAGGAGGAGGCGCAGGCCAGGGAGGTCGCCGCCCTGTTCGGCGCCCGGCTGGAGCCGCGGTTCCAGGGCATCGAGGGCGCGAGCCCCGGCGTGATCGCGATCGTGACCAACGACTACAAGGGCCCGGCTGGGAAGTGAGAACCGGCTGATTGGCCCCGCGCCCGCAAAGCGGGGCCACCGCGGGAAAATCCCGTCACTCGCGGCGGGTGTCGGCGTACGCCTCCAGAGCGGCGAGCTGCGCGGGGTCCAGCGACGGGCGGACGGCGCCGCGCGCGGTCGCCAGGTGCGCGGCCGAAACCTCCGCCGCGGACAGGGATTCCCGCATCGCGGTGAGCGCGGCCTCGCGGATCAGCGCCGCGCAGTCGGCGGCGGAGTAGCCGTCGAGGGAACCGGCCAGCGCGGTGAGGTCCACATCGGACGCGAGCGGGGTGTTCTTCGCCGCCGACCGCAGGATCGCCTCCCGCGCGTCGGCGTCCGGTGGCGGGACGTAGACCAGCCGCTCCAGCCGTCCGGGCCGGAGCAGGGCGGGGTCGACGAGCTCGGGCCGGTTCGTCGCGCCCAGCACGACGACGTCCCGCAGCGGTTCGACGCCGTCCAGCTCGGTCAGCAGCGCGGCCACGACGCGGTCGCCGACGCCGGAGTCCGACGACTGCCCGCGCCGCGGTGCCAGCGCGTCGACCTCGTCCAGGAACACCAGCGCCGGGGCGGCATTGGACGCCCGCAGGAACAGCTCGCGCACGGCGCGTTCGGACTCGCCGACGAACTTGTCCATCAGCTCCGCGCCCTTGACCGAGAGCACGTTGAGCCGCCCGCTGCCCGCCAACGCCCGCACCAGGAACGTCTTCCCGCAGCCGGGCGGGCCGTAGAGGAGCACGCCGCGAGGTGGCTGGACGCCGAGCCGGGTGAAGGAATCCGGGTACTGCAACGGCCACAGCACGGCTTCGGTCAGCGACTGCTTGACCTCGGTCATGTCGCCGACGTCGTCGAGGGTGAGGCCACCGGTCTGCAAGTTGTCCGATGTGGACATCGAGATCGGCCGGACGGAAGCCAGCGCGTCGAGCAGATCCTGTTGCCCCAGAACGGGATCCGCAGCGCCGTCCTGCTGCCGCAGCGCGGCGATGACGGCGGACTCCCGGCACAGCGCGACGAGGTCGGCGGCCACGAACCCGGGGGTGCGCTCGGCGACCTCGCCGAGCCGGACGTCGTCGGCCAGCGGAGCGTTGCGCAGCAGCACCCGGAGCAGGTCGGCGCGGGTCGCCGCGTCGGGCAGGCCGATGGTCAGCTCCCGGTCGACCAGCCCGGGTTCGCGCAGCCGCGGGTCGACCGACTGCGGCTGCGCGCTGGTGACCACGATCGCGAGCCGGTCGGTGCCGATCGCGGTGCGGAGCGCGTCGAGGACGACGGTCGCCAGCGGAGGCGGTTCGGCGGCGGGCAGCAGATCGTCCACATCGGTCACCAGCAGGACGCACCGGCCGCCGCCCTGGGCGATGCCCGTTGCCTGGTTCAGCGCGGTCTGGACCCGTTGCGACGCGGTGCGGGCCTCCAGCGCGGCAGCGCTCGGCGCGCTCAGCTCGACCAGCTCGGCGCCGACCTCACCGGCCACGGCGCGGGCGAGAGTGGCCTTCCCGACTCCGGAGGGGCCGCTGAGCAGCACGCCCAGGTGAGGCTGGGCGCCGAGCCTGCGGAGCAGGTCGGGCTGTTCGAAGGAGAGGCGCAGCCACTCCGCGAGCCGACCGGCGGTGTCGCGGGCGCCGACGAGGTCGGAGACCGCGACGGCCGGTTCGGCGGGGGGAGCGGGGCTTCGGACGGGCGCGGGGCCCTGATCAACCGCGGTGCCCTGACCGGGTCCGGAGCCCGGCCCGGGAACGGAACCGTCCCGCCATTCGACCACAGTGGACGGTTTGACCGCGACGGCCCCGGAGGGCTCGGTAGCGGTGATCGTGATGAGCTCGTTGGTCCAGGTCATGCCGATAGCGGCGGACAACTTGCGCCGCACCTCACCGGCATCGCCCGAACGAGCAGGCGAGACGTCCTGCGGCAACAGCGTGACGGTGTCACCGGTGCGGAAGACCTTGCCGGTCAACGCCAACCGAACGGTCTCAGGAGAGACGGTGGCGGTCGCCATCCGAGAACCGGAAACGGAGATCCGCTGAGCGGTCGAGACCTCAGCGGGAGCGACGCCCACCTCGGCCCCCTCGGCAAGCCCGAGGTTCGCCAACGCGACGTCGTCGAGCAGCAGAACGCCGGTAGGCCCACCGGGCGCAGCAGCAGCGGCCAGCGCCACGGTCACCCGACTCCCGGTGAGCTGCACCGCGCTCCAGGGCCGCAGCCCGAGCGCGTCGAGCACCTCGGGGTGCAGCCGAACGACACCCCGACGCGTGTCGGTCGCGGACGGGGAAAGGCGAGCGGTGAGCGTCAGCGAAGCCACTCCCGCAGCTTAGGTCGGTAGCCGGGAAGCGGGAGGCGGCGGTGACCGAAAGAACGCACGAGCTGGAAGAGGTCCCCACCCACGAGGGAGGGGTTTGGTTCTCATCCCGTCGACCTGGCGCCAGCCCAATCAGACCGTGTCAAGGGGGCACAGACAAGAAAACCGCAGCGCCCAAGCAGAACGGCCCCCTTGACGCGGTCTGATAGCCCTCCGTGGAGGTCGACGGGATGAGAACCACCCCAACCGAACCGCAGCGGAGATCGAGGACTCATCCCGGAGACCTGCCGGGGGTCTGGGGCCGGCGAGGGCCCCAGAAACCACGAGCCCTACCGGACTCCGAACCGGCAGAGCCGCTTCGGTCCCGGAGACCTGCCGGGGGTCCGGGGTCGGCGAGAGCCCCGGAAAACCCCACGAAACCGCAGCTAAACCGCCAAAGCCCCTCCGCCCCCGGAGACGACCCTCACCGCCCAGGCCCCCCACGATCCCGCCGAAGCCCCAACCGCCGCCAGCTCAACCGAGGCCCCTCGGGCCGACTGCTCCGCCGAGGCAGCCGCACCCGCGGCGACGCCCCCGCGACGCTGCGCCGCAGCGGGGGCCGGAGGCCCAGCCGCCGCTGCGCGCGGCGGCGGATCGCCCGCCGCTCCCGCGGCGCGGCCTCCCACGCCTCCGGGTGCGAGGCCAGCCAGCGGTACCGGTACACCGCGTACGGGATGTGCAGCAGGTACACCACCAGCGCGATCACCAGCGAGATCAGCGGGAACGTGATGATCCCCGCCGCGAGCAGGGCGACCGCGACCAGCAGCGGGGCCGCAGCCTTGGGCGGGACCCGGACGGTCTTGAGCGACAGCGTCGGAACGCGGCTGACCGCGAGCGCGGCGATCGCGACCATCCACACCATCACCACCGGCTGCTGCGCCCACCAGCCGAGGTAGCCGAAGTGCGCGGTCAGCACCAGCGGCAGCAGCGCCAGCAGGCCGGCCGCCGGGGCGGGCACGCCGACGAAGAACTCCTTGGCGAACGGCGGCTGCGCGGTGTCCTCGAGCAGGGTGTTGAAGCGGGCGAGCCGCAGCACCATGCAGACCGCGAAGATCAGGGCGATGACCCAGCCCGCGCGGTTGTCCTGCAGCTGCCACACGTACAGCGTCAGCGCGGGCGCGACGCCGAAGGACATCGCGTCGGACAGCGAGTCGAGTTCGGCGCCCATCTTCGTGGTGGCGTCGAGCAGGCGTGCTATCCGGCCGTCCAGCGCGTCCAGCACCGCCGCGACCGCGATCGCGGCGATCGCGCCGGTCGGCTGCTGGTTGAGCGCGAACATCACCGCCGACAGGCCGGCGCACATCGCCAGCACGGTGACGGCGTTGGGCAGCAGCCGGACTCCGGGGGTGTCGCGCATGCTCATGCGCGGGCCAGTTCGGCGACGACGGTTTCCCCGCCGATGGTGCGCTGGCCGGGCTCGACGAGGACCCGGCTGCCTGCGGGGACGTAGAGGTCGACCCGGGAGCCGAAGCGGATCAGCCCGTAGGTGTGGCCCGCGAGGACCTGGTCGCCCTCGGCGGCCGAGCAGACGATCCGGCGGGCGACCAGCCCGGCGATCTGCACCACGGCGACGCTCGTGCCGTCCGCGCCGCGGATGAGCATCGAGTTGCGCTCGTTGTCCTCGCTGGCCTTGTCCAGGTCGGCGGACAGGAACTTGCCCGGCCGGTAGGCGACCTTGGCGACCTCGCCCGCGAGCGGGATCCGCTGGACGTGCACGTCGAAGATGGTCAGGAACACGCTGACCCGAGTCATCGGCGCGTCGCCGAGCCCGAGCTCGGCGGGCGGCACGGCCTGCTCGACGTGCGCGACCGTGCCGTCGGCGGGAGCCACCGCGATCCCGGTGCGGTTCGGGGTGGTGCGGCGGGGCTCGCGGAAGAACCACGCGCACCAGGCGGTGAGGATGCCCCCGAGGACCCCGGCGCGGCGCCAGCGGCGACGCAGCAGCAGGGTTGCGACGGCGGCGCCGAGCACGAAGGGCCGACCGGCCGGGTGCATCGGCGGAACCGTGTCGCGGGCGAGCGCGACCAGGTGCGCCAGCGGGCTTGTCTTCGGTTCTTGCTCGGTGCTCATCGAGGTACTACGCCCCTGCGTCGGAGGTCATGGTGCGGCGGGATGGGCCCACCGCGGGCGGCGGCCGTCGCCACCGTGTCGTCGGTACAGCATCGCGGACGCGACCAGACTACCCGCGAGAGGGTGCGCAGTTGATCAACAAATGCCGCCTGACCAGCACGGGATGGGCAATCTCACCAGCCGGCGCGGCCGGGGTCCCTGCGGGCGGAGCGCGGCGAGGACGTGGGCACGAGCGGGGCGATCGTGAGGAAGACGCCGGTTTCGGGCGGACCGACGGCCGCCCGGGCACGGGCTCAGGCGCGCCTGCCGAGGCGGCGACGCGGGTTCGGGTGGGCCCGATCGCGGCGGTGACGTGAGTGGGCGGGTCGGTTGCGGCCAAGACGTGGGGTCAGGCAGTCCGGCCGTGTCGAAGGCGTGGGTTCGGGTGGGCCGACTGCGGCGAAGCCGTGGGTTCAGGCGGGGCCGACTGCGGAGGAGAGGCGAGTTCAGGTGGCCCGACTACGGCGGCGACGCGGGTTCAGGTAGGCCGACCGCGACGGCGACGTGAGCGGGCGGGCCAGCCGCGGCGGAGACGTGGCGTCAGGCGGACCGACAGCGGCCAAGACGCGAGGCCAACCAGCCCGGCCGTGCGCCCGCGTGCGCCGACCGGCAGCAAAACACGGGCCACCCAGCCCGTCCGCTGCGAAGACGTGCGCCCCCGTGCGCCAACCGCGACGAAACCGTCGCTCCAACCAGCCCACCGCGCCGAAGACGTTGATGCCGGAGCGGGACCGGCGCCCCCGAAGCGCCGGTGCCGCTCCGACACCGCGACCGCCAAGCGCCTCCCCGTTGGCGCCAAACGGCCTCCCCCGATATGGGTCCGTGCACCCCCCGACGGCACACGGTCCCGGTCCGGCTCGATCCCGTTCGGATCCGGGAAAGGCGGACATCTCTGAGATGTAGCAGATCCACGGGTTGTTACGCGGTTTCCAGTGTAATTGAGTTCACAGAAAGTCCGTAGCCGCTATCGGAGGACATTCAGACCACGTTCAGTAACGAAGCGTCAGGAACAGGGGGAACATCCTTCACCCGTCCGCGAAGTCGCGTTGGTCGTCCACCACCATCCGAGCGCCCATCAGCTCGCCCAGCCCGCCGTAGGGGTCGCCGTGCTCGACGGAGTCCGCCGTGCTGCGCAGCGCCACCGCGGCCGAGTCGTCCGGACCGGCCCGCACCACGCCCTCGTCGAGTGCTGACACCGCGTAGTCGTCCAGGTAGAGCTCCAGCGACAGCGACCAGCCGCGGCGCTCCTGAACCAGGTTCGCCGACGCCACGTCCCGGCTGTCCACCCACTGCGCTCCCGCGCGCTCCCGCAGGTCGGCCACCGCCGCCTCGGCCAGCTCCGCCAGCTCCCGCTGCTCGGCCCGCCGCGCCCGCGCGCTAGCGCCCGCGAGCAGCCGCTGCGCGGTGCTCGCCCGTGACGGCAGCAGCAGCAACCCGCGGTCGGTGACCACCAGGTCGTAGCGCTCGCCCGCGCACTCGACCGGGCTGACGACGCCCGCCGACTCCGCCTCCGGCTCCGCCGCTGGCGGCCTGCGGTGGTTCAGCGCGACGCCGAGCTCGACCAGCGCCCGGTGCAGCCCGGGCACCAGCCGCGGATCGGCCACCGCCGGGCGGACCAGCCGGTCCGGGTCCAGCGGGCGCCCGCTGGCCAGCCGCACGACCGACGGCCCGGCCCAGTTCAGCTCGTGGTGCGCGCGACCGGCGCAGACCAGCGAGTCGACCACCGCGCCGCCGAGCAGTTCGGTGAGGGTGTCGACCGCCGCCTCCGCGACGCGGCCGGGGTCCAGGCCCGGGTTCAGCGCCGGGTTGATCAGGTCCGGTCCCTCGCCCCGGTGCACGGCCTGGAGGATGCCGCCGATCGCGGGGTCGGCGCTGACCCCGCTCTGGGACACCGCCGAGCTCAGCAGCGCCGCCTGCTGGTGGACCTGCTCGGCGCCCGCCAGCCGCGCCAGCTCCGGCCACGGCACCCGCGGGCCGAGGCCGTCGACCAGGAGCCGGTCCTCCAGCTCGGGAACGCTCTTGCGCGGCGAGCGCAGCAGCGCGAACGCGGGCTTGTCGTCGACCTCCCGGTCGCCGCCACCGCCCCGCTTGATCGCGTCGATGCGCACCTTGGTCGTCGTGTGGTCACCCGCGGGGACCTCCTCGGCGATGGCCTGCTTCGCCCGCTCGGCCAGCCGCGGCTTGCGCTCCGGGTTCTCCATGAACGACCGGAAGCCGAGCAGCACGTCCGGGGTGCGTCCGACGCTGACGGCCATGCTCAGGTACTCCTCGGCGTACTCGCGCCAGCCGAACCCGATCGCGGTCGTCTTGCGCAGCGCGGTGACCGCGGCCTTCTTGCCCGCGACCCGCGCCGACACCGCGTCGCCGGTCAGCTCCAGGTCGCCCGCGGTGGTGGCCGCGGTCGCGGTCAGCAGCCGGGCGTAGCCGGCGAACAGCCACTTCGTGGGACCGCCGGTGAGCCCGTCCGCGGTCCGCTCGACGCTGGTCGCCGCCCGGTGGGCCATGGCGGTGAGCCTGCGGCTCCCGGAGAACCGGCCGATCTCGCGCGCCAGCACCGCGCGCAGCTCGCTGACGGTCAGTCCGGCCAGGTACGGCAGGCCGATCTCCAGGTACCGGCGCCGGACCCGCAGCCCCAGCAGCGCGGTGTCCTCGCGGACGCCCGCGTGCGGTTCCGAGGTGATCCGGACCTCGTGGATCGCGGGCGCCCCGGCCGCGTCGGCGATCGACTGGACCGCCTTCCACAGCCCGGGCTGCTCCGACCTGTCCACCGCGACGCCGCGCGGCTGGTTGCGCGTGCGCAGCACCGCGCGCAGCCCGACCGCGATCACCGCGCCGACCACGACCGCCGCGAGGGCGGCGCGCAGGCCGCCGCCGCGGTCGTAGCCGAAGGTCAGCGCTGCGATCGCGAGCAGTCCGAGGACGAGCCCGATCGGAAGGGCGAAGAAGCCGATGTGCAGCGCCAACGCGAGGATGGCGCGCCAGGGGCCACGCAATGTGCTCTAACTCCCGGTCGAGGGGGGCGGGTGGGGGTGCAGTCTTCGCGGAAAACGATCGGTCGTCAATCCGTCAACCATACGTCCACTGTGGACCCTTCCGGGATGAGCTGGGTGCTCTCCGGGATTTCGATCAGGCAGTTCGATCCGGCCATCGCGGACAACAGGTGCGAACCCGGCCCGCCGCGCGGGGTCACGGTGGTGGTCGCCGGGTCGAACCGAGCCCTGCGGTACTGCCGCTTGCCCGCGGGCGCCCTGAGCTCCTCGGTGATCGTCGCGGAGCGGATCTCCCGCCGGGTGCGCAGGTGCCCGGCCGCCGCGCGCAGCGCGGGCCGGACGAAGACCTCGAACGAGACCATCGCGCTGACCGGGTTGCCCGGCAGGCTCACCACCGCGGGCCCGCCCCGGTAGCGCCCCGATCCCTGCGGCATCCCGGGCTGCATCGCGACCTTCATGAAGTCCACGCCGTTGCCGGTCAGGGCGTCCTTGACCACTTCGTACGCGCCGGCGCTGACTCCACCCGAAGTGAGGATCAGATCGGTCGAGTCCAGTTCCGGAGCGAGCACGGCGTGGAACGCGTTCACGTCATCCGGCACGAACCGGAGCAACCGCGCGTGCGCGCCGGCCTCGCGCACCGCTGCGGCCAGCATCAGGCCGTTCGACTCGTAGATCTGCCCCGGCTGCAACGGTTCTCCGGGCGCGACCAGCTCCGATCCGGTGGACAGCACCAGCACCCGCGGCGGCCGGTGCACCGGCAGCTTCTCCGTGCCCACGGCGGCGGCCACCCCGAGCTGCGCGGGGGTCAGCGAGGTGCCGCGGGTGAGCACGGTCGCGCCCGTCCGCACGTCCTCGCCCGCGCGGCGGATGTGCGCGCCGGGCGCCGCCGACGCGCGGACGCGCACCTCGGAGACGCCACCGTCGGTCCGCTCGACCGGGACCACCGCGTCCGCGCCGGGCGGGACCTGGGCGCCGGTCATGATCCGGTGCGCGGTGCCCGGTTGCAGCGGCGGGTTCTGCACCCGCCCGGCCGGCAGGTCCTCCGGGACCGGGAGGAGCACCGGGGACTGCTCGCTCGCCCCGGCCACGTCGACCGAGCGCACCGCGTAGCCGTCCATCGCGGAGTTGTCGAACGGCGGCAGCGGGATCGGCGCGGTCAGGTCCGCGGCCAGCGCGAGCCCAAGGCAGTCGGCCACCGGCAGGGACTCCACCGGGGTCGGCACCAGCAGGTCGGCGATCCTGCGCTGGTAGTCGACGACCGGCATCGGCTCGGGCGTTGAGGTTGCATTCGGCACGCCCCGATGATCGGTCATCGCCCCCGCCGCTGTCCTCAGTGGCGTGCGCAATCCCATCGGGCGATGGGCGTGGCAGACTTCGAACGCTGGGGGCGTGACCGCGCGCAGCTGCCCGGAGCAGGTCTTTGACAGAGCAGGTCCTTTTGACCGAGCAGGGCTTCGGACAGGGCAGGGCTTCCGCCGCGCGAGCCGGCCAGCGAACGGTTTCGAAGGAGGATTCACGTGCAGGTACGCACCCGTCACACCCCGTCGTTCGGCGTGGCGAGGCTCATGCTTGCGCCGGGGGAGCCGGTCCAGGTCGAGTCCGGCGCGATGTTCGCGACCAGCTACGGCGTGACCGTCGAGGCCCGCGCGCAGGGCGGGTTCCTGAAGTCGCTGGCGCGGGCGGCGCTCGGCGGCGAGTCGCTGTTCGTCTCCACCTACACCGCGCCGCAGCAGGGCGGCTGGGTGGACGTGGCGCCGAACCTGCCCGGCGACCTGAACGTGCTCGAACTCGACGGCCGCACCGGCTGGTGCGTGACCCGGGGCTGCTGGCTGGCGTCGGCGAGCACCGTGCAGATGGAAACGCAGTGGGGCGGGTTCCAGAACCTGTTCGGGGGTGAGGGCGGATTCATGACCCACCTCGCCGGGCAGGGTCCGGCGCTCGTGTCCTGCTATGGCGCGCTCGACGTGATGACCCTGCAACCCGGTGAGTTCGTCACCATCGATACCGGGCACGTGGTGGCATATGCCGACACGGTGCAAACCCGGCTGCGCCAGATCAATCAGGGAATAACGCAGTCCCTCAAGAGCGGTGAAGGACTCGTGTTCGATTTCGCCGGACCCGGACAGGTCCTGACCCAGACCAGGAATCCGCGCGGTCTGGTCACCTGGTTGCAGGCAAACGGATTGGGCGCGCGTTCCTGACCGCCCAATCCGGTTGTTTTTGCGCGCCGCGTCACCCGGTGGAACAGCGCAGGCCCGGTGGGGCCGGCCGCGCGACCGGGTTCCTGAATCGGCTGAGCGGGGAATCCGCATTGGTACGACGAGGGGATCGGAGTTCGCGGTCGGCCGCCGCCAGAAGATCGAACCGGCAGATCGATAACTGAGTGTGGCCGTCGAAAACACCCGTTCGGCCCAGTGTTTCGCGGAAAAGTTGCATTGCCGAACCCGCGACGAGATCCATTTTCTCGGGTAGCGTTGCTCGTGCTCCATCGGCGTGCAATGCGCCGTGCATCACATTTCCAGGGAGGACGCCGTGGCGGTCGGCACGGTCAAATGGTTCAACTCGGAGAAGGGCTACGGGTTCATCGCGACTGACGGTGGGCCCGATGTGTTCGTCCATTACTCCGCGATCAACATGTCCGGATTCCGCACGCTGGCCGAAGGCGAGCGGGTGGAATTCGAGGTGAAAGCGGGGCGCGACGGCCGCAGCCAGGCCGACGGCGTGCGCAAGCTCGACAGCAGGCAGTGAGAGCGGCCCGCCCGCGGCTCGCGATCCGCTCGCCGGCCGGGCCGCGGGCGCGCTGAGCGTCACCGACCAGGCCCCTGCGGGCATCAGGGTGGTCACGCCTCGGTGGAACCCGCAGACGGGTGGAACCGCGAAACGTTAGGCTGCCTCGCGTGTCGGAAGACCTCACCGGACGTCGTCTGGGCCACTACAAGATCGACGGAGTGCTCGGTCGCGGCGGGATGAGCGTGATGTACCGCGCGACCGATACCCGCCTTGGCCGCAAGGTCGCGCTCAAGGTCATGGGTGAGCACATCACCGGTGACGCCGAGTTCCGCGAGCGGTTCGTCGACGAGGCGCGCAACACCTCGGCGATCGACCACGCCAACATCGTTCCGCTGTACGACTTCGGGGAAGTCGACGGCATGCTCTACATCGCGATGCGGCTGGTGGACGGCTCCGACCTGGCGAGCAAGATCAAGGACGGGCCGATCTCGGCGCAGCGCGCGCTGGAACTGCTCGGGCAGGTCGCCGAAGCGCTGGACATGCTGCACGAGCGCGGCCTGGTCCACCTGGACCTCAAACCGGCCAACGTGCTGGTCACCTCGCGCGAGTCGTCCAGCGAGCACGTCTACCTCGCCGACTTCGGCCTGACCCGGCGCGGCGCCACCGGGCACCGCACCAGCACCGGCGACTTCCTCGGCTCGCCGACCTACGCCGCGCCCGAGCACCTGCGCGGTGAGCCGGTCGACGGCCGCACCGACCTGTACGCGCTGGCCTGCATGCTGTTCGCCTGCCTCACCGGCCGCCCGCCGTTCCAGGGCCAGGTGCAGGAGGTCATCCAGGGCCACCTGCAGGGCGAGCCGCCGAAGGTGACCTCGCTGGTGGTGCTGCCCGCCGAGATCGACGACGTCCTGCGCCGGGGCATGGCCAAGACCGCCGACCAGCGCTACTCCACCTGCAAGGGCCTGATCGTGGCGGCGAAGGCGGCGCTGGCGCCGGTGGCGGGCGACGGCACCCCGCGCAGGCAGGGCGAGGTCCGGACCGGTCCGCCCTCCGGCGCGCAGCCGGTGCAGCACTACCCGGGCCCGCAGCCGCAGCAGCCGTACCCGGCGGCCCCCCAGCCGCAACCACAGCCGCAGTACCAGCAGCCGCCGCGCCCGCTGCCGCCCCCGGGCAACGACCCGGTCCGGCTGCGCCCGCCGATGCCGGTCGGCTCCTCGTCGTTCGCGACCAGGCAGAGCAACCCGGCGAAGTGGATCGTGCCGATCCTGGCCGCGGTCGCGCTGATCGTGGTTGTGGTGTTGTTCATCGTGATGGCCAACATGTCCGGCTCCGGCAGCGGCGGCAGCGAGCCGACCACCACGGAGACCTCGTCGTACAACAGCAACGACATCCCGACCGCGGTGCCGACGGTCGGCGGCTGAGCCAGGCGGCGGGTCACCCACCAGCCGCTTCTCGCTTGCACTCGCCGTGAGTGAGTGCTAAACACGGTACTGGCACTCAGCAAGGTTGAGTGCCAGGTCGGGACGGTGAGGCCGTTCTCGGCGGTGCCACACGACGGCGCCGCCGTCCGGTCGTCCGTCGCGGGCACCGAGCCTGGCCGAGCACGAGTCCTGCCGCGGGGAAGTACCTGTCCTCCGCGGCGTCCAGACAGGTGGAGGACCACACCGCAATGGCCAAGATGATCGCGTTCGACGAGGACGCCCGCCGCGGTCTTGAGCGCGGCATGAACACCCTCGCCGACGCCGTCAAGGTGACGCTCGGCCCGAAGGGCCGCAACGTCGTGCTCGAGAAGAAGTGGGGCGCGCCGACCATCACCAACGACGGCGTCTCCATCGCCAAGGAGATCGAGCTCGAGGACCCGTGGGAGAAGATCGGGGCCGAGCTGGTCAAGGAGGTGGCGAAGAAGACCGACGACGTCGCGGGTGACGGCACCACCACCGCCACCGTGCTGGCCCAGGCGCTGGTGCGCGAGGGCCTGCGCAACGTCGCGGCCGGCGCCAGCCCGATCGCGCTCAAGCGCGGCATCGAGAAGGCCACCGAGGCGATCGCCGAGCAGCTCCTCAAGAGCGCCAAGGAGATCGAGACCAAGGACCAGATCGCCGCCACCGCCGCGATCTCCGCCGGCGACCGTCAGATCGGCGAGCTCATCGCCGAGGCGATGGACAAGGTCGGCAAGGAAGGCGTCATCACCGTCGAGGAGAGCAACACCTTCGGGCTCGAACTGGAGCTCACCGAGGGCATGCGCTTCGACAAGGGCTACATCTCGCCGTACTTCGTGACCGACTCGGAGCGGATGGAGGCGTCCCTGGACGACCCGTACATCCTGCTGCTGAGCTCGAAGATCTCGAACGTCAAGGACCTGCTCCCGCTGCTGGAGAAGGTCATGCAGTCCAACAAGCCGCTGCTGATCATCGCCGAGGACGTCGAGGGCGAGGCCCTGGCGACCCTGGTGGTCAACAAGATCCGCGGCACCTTCAAGTCGGTCGCCGTCAAGGCCCCCGGCTTCGGCGACCGCCGCAAGGCGATGCTGCAGGACATGGCCATCCTCACCGGTGGTCAGGTCATCAGCGAAGAGGTCGGCCTGAAGCTGGAGACCGCGGACCTGTCCCTGCTGGGCCAGGCGCGCAAGGTGGTCGTCACCAAGGACGAGACCACCATCGTCGAGGGCGCGGGCAGCGACGAGCAGATCTCCGGCCGGGTCAACGAGATCCGCGCCGAGATCGAGCGCTCGGACTCCGACTACGACCGCGAGAAGCTGCAGGAGCGGCTGGCCAAGCTGGCCGGCGGCGTGGCCGTGATCAAGGCCGGTGCGGCGACCGAGGTCGAGCTCAAGGAGCGCAAGCACCGCATCGAGGACGCGGTCCGCAACGCCAAGGCCGCCGTGGAGGAGGGTGTCCTCGCCGGTGGTGGCGTGGCCCTGCTGCAGGCGACCGTGGCCGCGTTCGACGGCCTCAAGCTGGAGGGTGACGAGGCGACCGGCGCCAACAGCGTCAAGCTCGCCGTCGAGGCCCCGCTGAAGCAGATCGCCATCAACGCCGGCCTCGAGGGCGGTGTCGTCGCGGAGAAGGTGAAGAACCTGACCCCGGGTCACGGCCTCAACGCCGCGACCGGCGAGTACGAGGACCTGCTGGCCGCGGGCATCATCGACCCGGCCAAGGTCACCCGTTCGGCGCTGCAGAACGCCGCTTCCATCGCCGCGCTGTTCCTGACCACCGAGGCCGTGGTCGCGGACAAGCCGGAGAAGGAGTCCGCGGGCGCCGCTGCCGGTGCCGACCCGATGGGCGGCATGGGCGGCATGATGTAAGTCCTGCTCCGCAGGTTTCGAAGGGCCGTTCCCCTCGGGGAGCGGCCCTTCGTGCTGCCTGGGTACGGTCCGGGCATGGCTGCGCTGCTGGAGGTCATCGTGCTGGACGCCCGCGACGCGGAGGCCGCCGAGGACGGCGGGGCGGACCGGCTGGAGCTGGTCCGCGACATGGCCTCCGACGGGCTCACCCCGGATCCGGCCGCGGTGCGCGAAGTCCTCGCCGCGACCGGCCTGCCGGTGCGGGTGATGGTCCGCGAGGACACCGGTTTCCTGGCCGCGGACGTCGACGCGCTGCGCGCCCGCGTCGCGGAGCTGCGCGAGCTGGGGGCCACCGAGTTCGTGCTGGGGTTCCTCGACGAGCACGGCCAGGTCGACGTGGGCGCGACCCGCGCGGTCGTCGGTGAGCTCGGCCCGGAGTGCGCCTGGACCTTCCACCGCGCGGTCGACCACGCCGCGCACCCCCGGCTCGCCTGGGACCACGCGGTGTCGCTGGGGCCGGACTGCGTGCTCTCGGCCGGAGACCCCGAAGGAGTCGGCGAGGGCCTTGCCCACCTGCGGGAACGGGCCGAGCAGCAGGACGTCGACGGGGTCACGCTGCTGGTCGGCGGGGGCCTGCGGGAGGAGCACCTGCCCGAGCTGCGGGCCGCCGGCGTCACGGCTTTCCACATCGGCAGCGGGGCCCGCGGCGGGTGGTCCGAGCCGGTGAGCGCGGAGCGCGTCCGGCGGTGGCGGGCGCTCGTCAGCTGAGAGCGAAGCGGTTCAGGTCCACCTGCCGGGGTGACGCGCGGGGGTCGACCGTGTGATGTTCTGGTGGGAACGATGATCGGCGGAGGTTCGCGCATGTCCATTTCGCGCAGGTCCCGGTGCGGCCAGTCGTCGCCGCGGGGCCAGTCGTTGCGGCGCGGCCAGTCGTCACGGCGCGGCCAGTCGTCGCGGTGCGGCCAGTCCAGGTCTGGCTGGGTGGCGGCGCTGACGGGCGCGGTCGTCCTGCTGGCCGGGTGCACCGGCGGTCAGCCGGGTCCGCCGCCCTCGCCCGGTCCGGCGACGACGGCGCTGCCGCCCGCCGAGATCCCGCAGGTCACCCCGCAGCCGCGGGAGCTGGTCCGGCTCGGCGACGACATCGCCGTGCACGGCCGGGTCGAGCTGGTCGTCGATCCGATGGCCGATCGGCCGGCCAGGGACCTCGCGACGCGGGTGCTGCGGACCGCCGGAGCCGAGGACGTGGTCGTCCGCGAGCCGGGGCAGCCCGCGGAGGGCGTGGCGCTGTCGGTCCGGCTGGGCGACCGCGGCTCCCCGACCGTCACGAAGACGTTGCAGGAACTCGGCTTCGAGGCCCCGATCCCGATGCCGCCAGAGGGGTACGTGCTGGCCGGTCGCGGCGGGCCGAACCCGGTCCTCGTGCTCGGCGCGTCCGATCCGGCGGGCGCGTACTACGCGGTGCAGACGCTGCGCCAGCTCGCCTCGCCCGGCCGGATCTCCGGCGTCGGCGTGGTGGACCACCCGCGGATGCCGATCCGGGGCAGCATCGAGGGCTTCTACGGCAGCCCGTGGACGCACGCCGAACGCATGGACCAGCTCGACTTCTACGGCGACGTCAAGCTCAACACCTACGTCTACGCGCCGAAGGACGACCCGTACCACCGCGAGCGCTGGCGCGAGCCCTACCCGCCGGACAAGCTCGCCGAGGTCAAGGAGCTGATCGGGCAGGCGGCGGCGCACCACGTGAAGTTCACCTTCGCGCTCTCGCCCGGCACGTCGATCTGCTACAGCGACCCGCGCGATCCGCAGGCTCTGGTGGGCAAGCTCCAGGCGATGTACGAGGCCGGGGTCCGCGACTTCTCGGTCCCGCTGGACGACATCTCCTACACCCGCTGGAACTGCGCGCAGGACGAGCAGCGCTACGGGCAGCCGTCCGAGGGCGCGGCCGGGCAGGCCCAGACCGACCTGCTCAACCACGTGCAGCGGGAGTTCGTCGCGACCCACCCGGACGTCTCGCCGCTGCAGATGGTGCCCACCGAGTACTCCGATGTGGACGATTCGCCGTACAAGACGGCGCTGCGGGAGGGGCTGAACCCGCGCGTCCTGGTCATGTGGACCGGTGACGGCGTGATCCCGCGCCGGATCACCGTCTCCGACGCGCGGAAGGCCGAGCAGGTCTGGGGCCGCAAGGTCTTCCTGTGGGACAACTACCCGGTCAACGACTTCGACAAGTCGGTCGGGCGGCTGATGCTCGGCACCTACGCCAAGCGCGAGCCGGGCCTGGGCGACCAGCTCGTCGGCGACGTGGTCAACCCGATGAACCAGGCGGCGGCGAGCAAGGTCGTCGAGACCGGCGCGGCCGATTTCGCCTGGAACGACCTGGACTTCGACCAGCAGCGGGCCTGGCGCGCGGCGGCGGAGTACCTGGCAGGCGACCGGCTGGCCGGGCCCCGCCCGGGCCTGACGGCGGATCCGGCGGTGGCCGAGTCGCTGCTGGTGTTCTTCGACCTGGAGCACATGGCGCCGCTGGCCAACGGCAGGCCGTGGCTGGAACCGGCACCGGCGCTGGCGGCGCGGACCGCGCGGTTCCACGAGATGTGGGGCGCGGGCGACCGCGCGGGCGCGGTCCGCGAGCTGCGGCCGTACGCGCAGGCGATCGCGGACGCGCCGGGGCGCATCCGGGCAGGCGCGGCGCCGGACTTCGTCTCCGACGCGGCGCCGTGGCTGGACGCGACGGTGTTGTGGGGCCGGTCGCTGCTGGCCGCGCTGGACGGGCTGGAGGCCCGGACCGGCGGCGACGCGCCGGGCGCGGAGGAGCGGTTCCGCGAGTCCGCGAGGCTCGCCGAGCAGGCGGGGCGGATCGAGACCATCCCGGGGGAGACCCGTCCGCACGGCCCGGTCCGGGTCGCCGACGGCGTGCTGGACGTCTTCATCCAGCAGGCCCCGGGCCTGCGGTGAGTTGGTGGAATCGGGCTCGTCCTGAGCGGCGGTGCCTCGGACGTCATCACTCCTGCGGGACGATCAGCCAGCAGGCAAGGTAGAGCAGGATCCCGGTCCCGAAGCCCAGCAGCGCTGCGGCGACCAGGACCACCCGGATCAGGGCCGCGTCGACGTCGAGGGACCGGGCCGCGCCGCTGCACACACCGGCGATCATGACGTTTTCCCGGCTGCGCCGGAACTTCCGGCTGCTCCGCTGGGCGTTGAAGTAGTGCACGTTGGCGTTCTCGCTCATACCGCCATCGTGCGCGGCGGCGCGGTCCGCGACCTCCGGGAACAACCCCGGCGCGACCCGGACCGGACCCCGAGGAGCCGGTCACCGGACCCCCGGGGCCAGGTCAGCCGACCGTCGGCCGGTGGACGTCCAGCAGGTCGACGCCCTGCGCCTCCCACCGGTCGTAGAGCACGTCGCTGCCGTAGCGGGCGACCAGCTGCGCCTCGCCCCGGGTGATCGGCAGCAGGGTGATCAGCTGGAGCACCGGTTTCCCGTCGTGCAGCAGCACGTCGAACTCGTCGCCGAGGTACGGGTGGGGTGCGGCGAGCGCGCCGCTGATCTCGGTTTCCGGCAGCAGCGCGCGGTCGTTCATGATCAGCGCGCCGTAGCCGACGCGGCTGCGGGACTCGGTGAGCAGTTCGGCGATCACCCCGGTGAGGTGCCGCGCGTAGCGCTCCTGCGCGGAGTGCACCGTGCACACGAGTTCCTGCGGCAGCGGTGCGCCCGCGGTGTGGTCCCGCAGGCCGCTGGTCAGGACCGACACGCGCGTGCGGTCGTGGTGGTCGCAGTAGACGAGGTGGTAGCCGCGGTCCCGGCCACCGGCTCGACTGCTGTCGGCGCCCCGGACCGGACCGATGTGGGTCTCGATGTGGGCGGGAAGTCCGCTGAACCGGCTCATGTACCGGAGATCGTAGGGCGTTGCGCGGACTCGCCGCTGCGGCGGGGCAAGCCGAGCGCGGCGCGCAGCGCCCGGACCCACGGCGACCACCGCGCGGGCCGCCGCACGGTTCCGGTCAGATCGCGCTCGGCCCGGTCGAGCGCGTCCTCCAGCGCGGCGTCGTGCATGGGCCGCCACAACAGCGGCCAGGTGAGCACCGCCCAGCCGCGGGCGCGCATCGACAGCAGGTGGTGCAGTTCCGCGCCTTCGCCGCCGGTTTGCACGGAGAACTCGTGGAAGCCGGCGAAACCGCGCGGGGCGGTGAACCGGAACCGCACCCAGCGGCCCGGCGCGTAGCCGACGACGTGGTAGCGGACCGGGCCGTGCCCGCCGACCGCCCCGACGTCCAGCGGCCGGTCGAACCGCATCGGCCCCCAGTCCAGCGGCCACAGCCGGTCGTCTTCGGCGGACAGCGAGTCGATCAGCCGCCCGACCTCCTCGGGGTCGGCGGGCAGTCGGCGGACGTGCGTGTTGTGGACCTGCATGGCGGCCTCCTTATTGGAGAAGTCTCTCTAAAACTCAATTGGAGCATAGTCTCCACAACATGGGCAGGCCACCACGACACGACGCGGACAAGCTCCTCGACGCGGCCGTCGGACTCGTCGCCGAGGGCGGGCCGAGGGCGGTGACGATGGCGGCGGTGGCCAGGGCGGCGCGGGCGCCGAGCGGATCGGTCTACCACCGGTTCCCCGACCAGCCGGCGCTGCTGGCCGAGCTGTGGCTGCGGACCGTCACCCGGTTCCAGGCGGGATTCCTGGCGGCGCTCGACTCCGGCGGCCCGGTCGCCGGTGCCCGGCACGTGGTCGAGTGGTCGCGGCGGAACGTCCCGGAAGCGCGGGTGCTGCTGGCGGGCGCGAGAGCGTTCGGCGAGCCCGACTGGCCGCAGGAGGCCAGAGACCGGCTGGCGGCGGCCAACGAGGAGGTCTTCGCCGCCATGCGCAGGCTCGGCGCGGAACTCGGCTTCACGCGCAAGCGGGAGATGTCCCGCTTCCAGCTCGCCGTGGTCGACCTGCCGTACGCGGTGGTGCGGCGGAACCTGCTGCGGGGCGAGGAGATCCCGGCCTTCGAGGCCGACGTCGCGGCCGACGCCGCGCGGGACCTGCTCGGTTGAGTCTCCAGTGTGGACGGTTTCGGCGGGAGAGGCCGCGGCTCCTGCGGTTGGGCGGGCTGGACTCGCTGTCGAGCGTGGATCGGTTCGGGCGGGGCTCGTGCTGTCGGGTTCGGACGGCCGGGCCGGGATTCGTGCCGTCGAGTGCGGATCGGTTCGGGCTGGGGCTCGTGCCGTCGGGCTTGGGCGGCCGGGGCTGGGGCTCATGTCGCCGAGTGCGGATCGGTTCGGGCCGGGATTCAGGCTGTCGGGCTTGGGCGGCCGGGGCTGGGGCTCATGCCGTCGAGTGCGGATCGGTTCGGGCCGGGATTCAGGCTGTCGGGCTCGGGCGGCCGGGGCTGGGGCTCATGCCGTCGAGTGCGGATCGGTTCGGGCCGGGGCTCATGCTGTCGAGCGCGCGGCCGGGCTGAGGCTCATGTCGCCCAGTGCGGATCGGTTCGGCCCAAGGGCGCATGCCGCCGAGCCCCCGGCCCGGCCCATGCGAACGGTCCGGAGTCCGCCGTTGCGCCCACGGCCCGGCCCCGAGCGCCCCGGCTCGACCGGTGTTTTCCGCCGCCCCGGCGGATACGCTCGCGGCATGGTCGACGACCCGCTGGGCATGAAGTCGCCCGCCGACGTGGCGGCGGCGCTGGACGCGACCGGGTACCTGCCCGACGACGGCATCGCCACCGCCGCCTTCCTCTCCATGCGGATGCGCAGGCCGCTGCTGTGCGAGGGCGAGCCCGGGACCGGCAAGACCGCGCTCGCGCAGGCGCTGGCGAGCGCGCTCGGCGTCGAGCTGATCCGGTTGCAGTGCCACGAGGGCATCGACGCCGCGCAGGCCCTCTACGACTGGGACTTCCCGCGCCAGCTGCTGCACCTGCGCACGCTGGAGGCCGCCTCCGGCGGCGCGCTGGACGCGGGCGCGGCCGAGTCGTCCCTCTACACCTCGCGGTTCCTGCTCGCCCGCCCGCTGCTGCGCGCGTTGCAGGAGGCGCCGTGCGTGCTGCTGGTCGACGAGATCGACCGCGCCGACGACGAGTTCGAGGCGTTCCTGCTCGAAGTGCTCTCCGAGTACGCGGTGAGCATCCCCGAGTACGGCGAGGTCCGGGCCACCGAGCCGCCGATCGTGGTGCTGACCTCCAACCGCACCCGCGAAGTGCACGACGCGCTGAAGCGGCGTTGCCTCTACCACTGGCTGGAGCACCCGGGCCTGGACCGCGAGGTGGCGATCCTGCGCAGGCGGCTGCCCGGGATCTCGGCCGGGCTCGCCGGGCAGGTCGCCGCGACCGTGCAGCGGATGCGCCAGTTGGAGCTGCTCAAGCCGCCGGGCGTGGCCGAGGCACTGGACTGGGCGCAGGCGTTGCAGGCGCTCGGCCGCGAGGAGCTGGACACCGAGGTCGCCGCGAGCACGCTCGGTGCCGTGCTCAAGTACCGCGAGGACGCCGAGCGGGTGCGTGCCGCCGGATTGCAGATCGACTGACGGGAGAACGTGGTGGCCGACCGGGTGCTGACCGGGCTCGTGGGCTTCGCCCGCGCCCTCCGGCACTCCGGCATGGCCTGCGGACCCTCCCGCGTGCAGGCGTTCCTGACCGCCGCCGGGCACGTCGGCATCGACGACCGGGACTCCCTGTACTGGGCGGGCAGGCTCACGCTCTGCTCCGAACCCGAGGACATCCCCCGCTACGACACCGCGTTCGCGTGCTGGTTCGGCGAAACCCCGCTCCCGGCCCCGGCCGCCGGGCGCTCCGCGCCGCGTCCGGCCCGCATCGCGGCGTTGACCGCCGCGGGCGCGGGCGAGGACGCGGCGGAGCCGCTGGCCG
>NZ_BAAAUX010000034.1:0-53211 GCF_039534165.1 Saccharopolyspora taberi
AGCCCCCGCGCCCGCCGCGCAAGAGCGGCGGCAGCTTCTGGGCGCAGCGCCTGGGGTCCGCGGGCAAGCCCGCGCCACCGGAGCCGCCGGCTCCGGAACCGGTCGCCGACGCCGAGGCGACGATCCAGCAGCCCGCGCTGCCGCGCCGGCCTTCGCCGCACCCGCGGCCCCAGCCCGCTCCGCCGCAGCCGGTGGAGGGCGCGACCGAGCAGCTGCCGCGCGTGGAGGCGGAGGCCAAGTCCGCCGAAGCCGCCAATTACGGCGAAGCGGCCAATTACGGCGAAGCCGGGGGCACGGCGATGATGCCGTACCCGCCGCCGCCCGCCGCGGAGCCGGAGGGCACCGCGATGATGGCCTACCCGCCGAAGGCCGCCGAGCCGGAAGGCACGGCGATGATGGCCTACCCCGGGGCCGACGAGGACGGCACCGAGATGCTCGCCTACCCGCAGCAGGCGGAGAAACCGCAGGACGACCCGTACGACTTCGACGCCTACGACGACGATCCGGACGAGGACTTCGGCCGCACCGGCGAGTCCGCGGACGACGACTACGACTCGGAGGCGCCCGCCGGTCTGGACGCCGACGACTACCTGTCCGACGACGACGAGGAAGAGGAGCGCTCGCCGGGCCGGGAGTGGGGCACGCTGCTGCTGCAGAGCGGTGTCGGCGTGGTCAGCGGTGTCGGCGTGTGGTTCGGCTTCCACTGGCTGTGGGTGCAGTTCTCGCTCGCCGCGCTGGGCGCCGCGCTGGTGGTCACCGCGTGCCTTGTGTTCGTCGCCCGGAAGTTCTTGCGCGGCGACGATCTGAACACCATCCTGCTGGCTGTCGTGGTCGGTCTGGCGTGCACGGTGTCCCCGGCGGCGTTGGTGCTGCTGTCACACTGATCCGGCTTCGGTACCCACACCGCGAACCTTCGGGCATGCTGGGCAGGACATGACATCGGAACGAGTTCCCGAGCACATCGAGGAAGCGCACATCCCCGTGGGGCTCTCCAGCGCGTCCGTGTGGCCGCAGCCCGCGCGTGCCGCCTTCGAGATGGCCTCCGACCTGGGTTTCGACGGTGTCGAGGTCATGGTGTGGGCGGACGCGGTGAGCCAGGACGTGGCCGCGCTGCGCCGATTGTCCGACCGCCACGGGGTGCCGGTCCTGGCGGTGCACGCGCCGTGCCTGCTGATCACGCAGCGGGTGTGGTCGCCGGAGCCGGAGGAGCGGTTGCGGCGCTCGGTGGTGGCCGCGAGCGATCTCGGGGCGTCGACGGTCGTCGTGCACCCGCCGTTCCGCTGGCAGCGCCGCTACGCCGAGGGTTTCGGCGAGCTGGTCGGGGAACTCGAGGAAGCCAGCGGCATCCGGATCGCGGTGGAGAACATGTTCCCGGTGCGACCGCCGAACTCCTGGAACCGGCTCCGCGGCGGGAAGTCCTCGGGCCTTTCGGCGTTCAAGCCCTCGCCGGACCCCACCGACGTCGGGTACCGCAACTACACGCTCGACCTCTCGCACGCCGCCGCCGCGCACGTGGACGCGATCGACCTGCTCAAGCGGATGGGCGGCGGGCTGGCCCACGTCCACCTCGCCGACGGCACCGGGGCGCCGCGCGACGAGCACCTCATCCCCGGGCAGGGCAACCAGCCCTGCGCGGAGGTGTGCGAGGCGCTGGCCGCCGACGGGTTCGACGGCTCGGTCGTGCTGGAGATCAACACCCGCAAGGCCCGCAACGCGCGGCAGCGCGCGGCCCTGCTCGCCGAGGCCCTGCTGTTCGCCAGGCTGCACCTGGAACCGCTGCGTTCGTGATCCCGGCGACCCCGCGAAGTGATCAAGAAGCGGCCTAGTCCGTAGAATCGTGACCATGATTCGATTCCGCGCTGTTCCCGCCGGTGCGGGCGGCTGCCCGGTGGGGCCGGCGTGAACGACCTGCCCGACGTGTTCGCCACGGCCACCGCAGTGCGCCCCCTCGGCGACGGCAGCTTCGTCGCCGACCTGCACCCGGACTGGGCGGTCGGGGACCGCCCGCACGGCGGGTACCTGCTGGCGATGATGACCAGGGCCGCCACCGAGGGCGACTCGCTGGCGCCGCTGTCGGTCAGCGCGCAGTACCTGCGCCCGCCGCAGACCGGCCCGGTGCTGATCCGCACCCAGACGCTCAAGACCGGCCGCACCGTGACGGTCGTCCGCGCGACGCTGGAGCAGCGCGGGCAGGTCTGCGTGGACGCGACGCTGGGCCTGGGCGAGATCCCCGCCGACGAGCCCGCCTGGTCGGACGTGCCCGAGATGCCGGTCAACCCGCCGCCGGAGGCGCTGGACCTGAGCACCTCGGACGCCGCGAAGTTCTTCCACCTGGCCAAGACCTGCGACGTGCGGCTGGACCGGGAGGGCGCCGGGTTCCTCGACGGCGACATCGACAGCCCGCCCCGGCTGCGGCTGTGGGCCAAGCCGCGCGGCGCGCAGCCGGACCTGCTGTTCGGCCTGGTGGCCGGGGACCTGACGATGCCGGTGACGTTCAACCTGGGCCGGTTCGGCTGGTCGCCGACGGTGCAGCTGACCGCGCTGATGCGGGCCCGTCCGGCCAACGGCTGGCTGCGGTTGTTCGTCGAGGCCAAGGCCGTGCACGGCCGCTGGTTCGACGAGGACACGACGGTGGTGGATTCGACGGGCAGGATTGTCTGTCAAGCCCGCCAACTCGCCATCAGCGGGTGAGGGAAGTGTGAAGAAACCGGTTTGCGTGGCGGGTCAGGTAGCGGAACCTCAGGCGTCCGCTGGCTGCGGGATCTTTTTCCGACGTATGCCAATACGACGGAAAAAGCTGTCCTCGCCAGCGAACGCCTGAGAACCCGCGGCGGTGCCGGTTGCGTGCTTGGGCTAAGCGGCTTCGCCGCTTGAGGACGATGGCTGGGTTGGGGTGGCGGTTCCGCGCGTGGGGCGCGGAACCGGCTGCCGGGTGGGTCAGCTGAAGGTGGTTACGTTCAGGTGGCCTTCGGAGTGCTGTTGGCGGAGGCGCTTCTTGTCGAACTTGCCGACGCTGGTCTTGGGGGTTTCGGCGACGAAGGTCCAGTGCTCGGGCAGCTGCCACTTGGCGACGCGCTCGGCCAGGAAGTCGCGGAGCTCGTCGGCGGTGGCCTGGTGGCCCTCGCGGAGCACGACCGCGACCAGCGGCCGCTCGTCCCACTTCTCGTCCGGGACGCCGATGACCACCGCCTCGGCCACCGCCGGGTGCGCCATCACGTGGTTCTCCAGGTCCACCGAGGAGATCCACTCGCCGCCGGACTTGATCACGTCCTTGGCCCGGTCGGTCAGCCGCAGGAAGCCCTCCGGGGAGATGTGCCCGACGTCGCCGGTGCGCAGCCAGCCGTCGTGGAACTTCTCCGGGTCGTCGTCGCGGTAGTAGGACGCGGCGATCCACGGACCGCGGACCTCCAGCTCGCCGACGCTCTCGCCGTCCCACGGCAGCACCGCTTCGCCGTCACCGATCAGCCGCCCCTCCACGCCGGCGGGCAGCCTGCCCTGGCTGGCGCGGTAGGCCCACAGCTGTTCACCGGTCGCGCCCGCGGGCGGGCGGGCGACGGTGCCCAGCGGCGAGGTTTCGGTCATGCCCCAGGCGTGCAGGATCGGGATGCCGTAGCGCTCCTGGAAGGTCCGCATCAGCGCGGGCGGGCAGGCCGAACCGCCGACGACGACCTCCTGGAGCGAGGAGATGTCCTGCGGAGCGGCGTCCAGGTGCTGGAGCACGCCCTGCCAGATCGTGGGCACCGCGGCGGCGAAGGTGGGCCGCTCGGTGGCGATCATGTTCACCAGCGGCTCCGGCTGGAGGAACCGGTCCGGCATGACCAGCGACGCGCCGACCATGAACGCCGCGTACGGCAGCCCCCACGACATCGCGTGGAACATCGGGACCACCGCGAGCGCCGTGTCCGCCTGCGACAACCGCATGCCGTCGGTCATGCACACCTGCATCGAGTGCAGGTAGATCGAGCGGTGCGAGTAGACGACGCCCTTGGGGTTGCCGGTGGTGCCGGACGTGTAGCACATCGCGGCGGCGCTGCGCTCGTCCACGGAGGGCCACGGGAACTCCTCCGGCTGCCCGGCCAGCAGGTCCTCGTAGGCGTGCACCTCGACGCCCGTGGGCGGCTCCAGCGTCCCCTCGCCCACGACGATCACGTGCCGCACGGTCCGCAGCTGCGGCAGGATCTTGCCGAACAGCGGCAGCAGCGTCGCGTCGACGACGACCACCCGGTCCTCGGCGTGGTCGGCGATGTAGACGATCTGCTCGGGGAACAGCCGGATGTTCAGCGTGTGCAGCACCGCCCCCATCGCGGGCACCGCGAAGTACGCCTCCAGGTGTTCGGCGTTGTTCCACATGAAGGTGGCCACGCGCTGGTCGCCGGTCACGCCGAGACCGCGCAGCGCGTGCGCGAGCTGGGCCACCCGCCGCCCGGTGCGCGCGTAGTCCTCACGGCGCACCCCGTCGCCGGTCCAGGTCCGGACCTCGGCGGTCCCGTGCGGGCCGCTGCCCTGCGCGAGGATCCGGGAGATCGACAACGCGCCGTCCTGCATGGTGCTCAACATCGAGATCATCAGCTCCTTCGAACCGGTGCGTGGCGGGGCGGTTCTGTGGTCGCAGCCACACTAACGACCGAGGTGGGCGGCCGGGAGGGGGAGACGGATGCACCGTCCGTGTTCTGGCAGGCTGCTCGGCATGACGACCATCGCGGTACTCGGAGCGGGCAAGATCGGCGAGTCCCTGATCTCGGGGCTGCTGCACGCCGGGAGGTCCCCGCAGGACCTGCTGTTCACCGAGCGGTATCCGGAGCGGGCGCGGGAGCTGACCGAGCGCTACGGCGTCGTGCACGTCGACGTCGCGGACGCGGTGCGCCGGGCGGACGTCATCGTCATAGCGGTCAAGCCGCAGGACATCGAGCCGCTGCTGGACGCGATGGCGGCCGACCTGCCCGCGAGCAAGCTGGTCGTGTCCCTGTGCGCGGGCCTGCCGACCGAGTTGTTCGAGCGGCGCCTGCCCGCGGGCACGCCGGTCGTCCGGGTCATGCCGAACACGCCGATGCTGGTCGGCGAGGCGATGAGCGCGGTCTCCGGCGGCGCGCACGCCGACGACGAGCACCTGCGGCTGGTCGAGGAGCTGCTGGGCAGCGTCGGCAAGGTCGTGCGGGTGCCGGAGACCCAGCAGGACGCGGTGACGGCCCTGTCGGGCTCGGGCCCGGCGTACTTCTTCTACCTGGTCGAAGCCATGATCGACGCCGGGATCCTGCTGGGCATCCCGCGCGCGGTGGCCGCCGACCTGATCGTGCAGTCGGCGGTCGGCGCGGCGGCGATGCTGCGCTCCGACGAAGGCCACCCGGTGATGCTGCGGGAGGCGGTCACGTCCCCGGCGGGCACGACTATCGCGGGCATCCGCGAACTGGAGAAGCACGGCGTCCGCGCGGCCCTGATCGACGCCATCGAAGCCGCCCGCGACCGCTCCGTGGAACTGGGCCAGGCCCACAAAGCAGACTGACCAGGCGACCACCCGCGCAAACCAGCCCCAAACCCCAAAGGCCAAAAACGATCCGTCGCAGGTTGCTCATCAGTCCCGTTACTCTCGACAGAGCACGTGCGTGAGGTTCCGTCGGAGGGGAAGCCGACGGCGCGACGCGTGCGGAGGACGGGGTGAACCATGTCTGCGAACTCCGAACCCAGCCAGCAGGCGCCGCCCTCGGTCGGTCAGGTGCAGTTCCTCACCGTGGCCGAGGTCGCCAAGCTGATGCGAGTCTCGAAGATGACCGTCTACCGGCTGGTGCACGCGGGTGAGCTGCCCGCGGCCCGCGTCGGCCGCTCGTTCCGCGTCGCGGAGAAGGACGTGCACGCGTACCTGGAGCACGCCTACTACAACGCGGGATGAGGTGGTCACGTGCTCGACGGACCCCGCGTCGTCAGGCCGGGGTTCCGGGCCGGGTAAGCTGTCAAGCCGGTCGTGCCTGGTACCAGTGCTGCCAGAGACCAGTGCTCCGAGAGACCGGTGCTTCCAGAGACCGGCGCTCCCGCGGAGCGGCCTCGGTGGGCCGGCGCAGGCACGTGATGACATCGATTACCGACGACAGCTAAGGATTCCGCATGGGCTCGGTCATCAAAAAGCGCCGCAAGCGCATGTCCAAGAAGAAGCACCGCAAGCTTCTCCGCCGGACCCGCGTCCAGCGTCGCAAGTTGGGCAAGTGAGCCATCGGGCCCGCCTCTCCTAGGACGGGCTCCCGCTCAGTGCCACCACCGCCGTCGGCCGCATCGGGTCGGCGGCGGTAGTTTTTCCCGCGGCGCCGCCTCGACCGGATGGCGCTGGGCAACCGAGGGTCGCGCTGGGCCGAACGGGTGGCAGGGTGAAACCTGGTGGTGGCGACCTGGACCCTGCGTCGTTACCTCGCTGCCCCATGTGGTGGAAGATTGCGGCGGTAGCATCGGCAGTCTGGCCGTATCGGAGCACTGCCGGAGTCGGCACACCACTCTGCTTGGAGGCACATCGTGCCCAACGTCGTGCTGGTGACCGGGGTCAGCCGGTTCCTCGGCGGGCAGCTCGCCGCCCGCCTGGCCGCCAACCCCGCCGTCGAACGCGTGCTGGGCGTGGACACCGTGCAGCCCGGCCGCGACCTGCTGCGCCGGATGGGCCGCACCGAGTTCGTCCGCGCCGACATCCGCAACCCGCTGATCGCGAAGGTCATCACCGCGGCCAGGGTCGACACCGTGGTGCACGCGTCGGTCAACTCGCACTCCGGGCCGGACGGCCGCGCCACGATGAAGGAAATGAACGTCATCGGCACCATGCAGCTGCTGGCGGCCTGCCAGAAGTCGCCGCTGGTGCGCCGGATGGTGGTCCGCTCGACCAGCGCGGTCTACGGGTCCAGCCCGCGCGACCCCGCGGTGTTCACCGAGGACATGGAGCCCAGGGATCTGCCGTCGTCGGGTTACTCCAAGGACGCGGTGGAGATCGAGGGCTACGTCCGCGGGTTCGGCCGCAGGCGGCCGGACGTCGACGTCACCACCCTGCGGTTCAGCAACCTGATCGGGCCGCGCATCGACGCGGTGCTCACCAGGTACTTCGAGCTGCCCGTGGTGCCCACCGTCTTCGGCTTCGACGCGCGCCTGCAGCTGCTGCACTCCGAGGACGCGCTCGCCGTCCTGGAGCGGGCGACGCTGGACGCGCCGCCCGGGGTCTACAACGTCGCGGGCGCGGGCGTGCTGATGCTGTCGCAGGCGATCCGGCGGGCCGGGCGGCTGCCGATGCCGGTGCCGCGCAGCGCGCTGTCGCCGGTGAGCCGGTTCTTCCGGAGCACCAGGCTGGTGGACTTCTCGCCGGAGCAGCTCCGGTATCTGAACTTCGGCCGCGTGCTGGACACCACGCGGCTGCGGGAGCGCTTCGGGTTCACCCCGCGCTGGACGACCCAGCAGGCGTTCGACGACTTCGTCCACGGGCGCGACCTGCGCCCGGTGATCGACCCGGAGCGCATCCGCGAGGTGGAGCGCGGTGTCGGGAACCTGATCGCGCGACTGCGTTGAGGCACGACAGCCAGAGGGAGGGGTAATGGCGGAAGCACGGGTGATCCCGCTGCACGCATCGGATCGGCGGAGGGGCACCGGTCGGCGGACCGCGCCGCCGCCGGTCGACGACGTGCCCGCCGACGTGCCCCCGCCCCAGGGCGGGCCCGGCGGGGACTGGGAGGAAGCCGTCGTCGAGGCGCTGGCGTTCGCCCGCCGCAGGCTGCTCGGCGACTACAAGGTCGACGACTTCGGCTTCGACCCCGAGCTGACCGACCAGCTGTTCGTCCCGCCGCTGCGGCCGTTCTACGAGAAGTGGTTCCGGGTCGAGGCGATCGGCCTGCACAACGTGCCCGACGACTCCGGCGCGCTGGTCGTCGCGAACCACTCCGGGACGCTGCCGTGGGACGCGATGATGACGACCGTCGCGCTGCGCGACCACCACCCGGCGGGCCGCCACCTGCGGATGCTCGGCGCGGACCTGGTGTTCCGGCTGCCGGTGGTCGGCGCGCTCGCCCGCAAGGCCGGGCACACGCTGGCGTGCAGCCCGGACGCGGAGCGGCTGCTCAGCGGCGGTGAGCTGGTCGGGGTGTGGCCGGAGGGCTTCAAGGGCATCGGCAAGCCGTTCCGCGACCGCTACAAGCTCCAGCGGTTCGGCCGCGGCGGGTTCGTCTCGGCCGCGCTGCGCACCGGCGTGCCGATCGTGCCCTGCTCGATCGTCGGTGCCGAGGAGATCTACCCGAAGCTGGCCGACATCAAGCCGCTGGCGCGGCTGCTGGGCCTGCCGTACTTCCCGGTGACCCCGTTCTTCCCGCACCTCGGCCCGATCGGGGCGATCCCGCTGCCGTCGAAGTGGTACATCGAGTTCGGCGAGCCGATCGAGACCAGCGGCCACCCGGAGGGCGCGGCCGACGACCCGATGCTGGTGTTCGGCATCGCCGACCAGGTCCGCGAGATCATCCAGCAGACCCTCTACCGCCTGCTGGCCCAGCGGCAGAACGTCTTCCTGGGCTGAGCGTCCGACACGCCCGCGATTTCGGCCGGAACCGCGGGCGCGTCGCGGGTTCGTTCTGGGTACCCCGGAGGACGAGGTGGCCAAGTCCGGGGGAGGCACGATGACCGCGTTCGGCTCGCAAGACCCGTTCACCGACCTGCTCAACCGGTTCTTCGGCATGTCGCCGACGTCGTCGCCGCCCGCGGTGCAGCGGGTGCCGATCGGGCGGCTGCTGACCGAGTCGGCGACCGAGCTCCTCCGGACCGCCTCCGACCGGGCCAAGCAGGACGGCAGCCCGGACCTGGACACCGAGCACCTGCTGTGGGCGGCGACCCGGCTCGCCCCCACCCGCGAGCTGCTGGCCAGGGCGGGCGCCGAGCCGGACCACCTCGCCGAGCGGATCGCCGAGATCCTGCCCGGCGAGAGCGGCACGCCGTCGGCGAACCCGGGCCTGACCCCCGCCGCGAAGCGGGTGCTGATCAACGCGCACGCCCGCTCCCGCGCGGCGGGCGTGTCCTACATCGGCCCGGAGCACCTCCTCGGCGCGCTGCTGGACGACCCGGACGCGGCGGCCACGAAGATGCTGCGCTCGCAGGAGATCAACACCGGCCTGCTGCGCGACCGGGTGGACCGCGCCGCCAGCGCGGAGGGGCTGCCCGCCAACACCGCGGAGAGCGACACCCCGACGCTGGACGAGTACGGCCGCGACCTCACAGCGGACGCGCACGCGGGCAGGCTGGACATCGTGGTCGGGCGGGCCGAGGAGATCGAGCAGACCGTCGAGATCCTGTCCCGCCGCACCAAGAACAACCCGGTGCTCATCGGCGAGCCGGGCGTCGGCAAGACCGCGATCGTGGAGGGCATCGCGCAGCGGATCGTGGCCGGTGACGTGCCGGAGACGCTGGAGGACAAGCGGGTCGTGATGCTGGACCTGACCGGCCTGGTCGCAGGCTCGAAGTACCGGGGCGAGTTCGAGGAGCGGCTGAAGAAGGTCATCGACGAGGTGCGCGCGGCCGAGGGCGAGGTCGTGCTGTTCGTCGACGAGCTGCACACCGTGGTCGGCGCCGGGGCGAGCGAGGGCGGGATGGACGCGGGCAACATCCTCAAACCCGCGCTGGCCAGGGGAGAACTGCACGTCATCGGGGCCACCACGATCGACGAGTACCGCAGGCACGTGGAGTCCGACGCGGCGCTGGAACGCCGGTTCCAGCCGGTCATGATCCCCGAGCCGAGCGTCGACGAGACCGTGCAGATCCTCGAAGGGCTGCGCGACTCCTACGAGGCGCACCACGGCGTGCGGTTCACCGATGAGGCGCTCGGCGCCGCCGCCGTGCTCTCCGACCGCTACCTCAGCGACCGGTTCCTGCCGGACAAGGCGATCGACCTGGTGGACCAGACCGGGGCCCGGGTGCGGCTGCGCTCGCTGCACCGCAGCACCGGCGTCCGCGAGCGCCAGGACAAGCTCGCCAAGCTGCGCCGGGAGAAGGACGAGGCGGTCTCCGGCGAGCAGTACGAGCGGGCCGCCGAGCTCAAGCACCGGATCGAGGTCGTGGAGGGCGAGCTCGCCGGGATCTCCGAGCGGCGGGAAGGCGTTTCCGACGTCACCGCGCACGACATCGCCGAGGTCCTGTCGCGGCGCACCGGCATCCCCGTCTCGCAGCTCACCCAGAGCGAGAAGGAGCGGCTGCTCAAGCTGGAGGACGCGCTGCACGAGCGGGTCGTCGGCCAGGACGAGGCGGTCACCGCCGTGTCCGAGGCGGTGCGGCGCAGCCGGGCCGGGATGGGCGATCCGGAGCGGCCGGTCGGGTCGTTCCTGTTCCTCGGGCCGACCGGGGTCGGCAAGACCGAGCTGGCCAAGGCGCTGGCCGGGCTGCTGTTCGGCGACGAGAACCGGCTGGTCCGGTTCGACATGAGCGAGTTCCAGGAGAAGCACACCGTCTCCCGGCTGGTCGGCGCGCCGCCCGGGTACGTCGGGCACGAGGAGGCCGGTCAGCTGACCGAGAAGGTGCGCCGCCAGCCCTACAGCGTGCTGCTGTTCGACGAGGTGGAGAAGGCCCACCCGGACGTCTTCAACACGCTGCTCCAGGTGCTCGACGACGGCAGGCTCACCGACTCCAAGGGCCGCACGGTCGACTTCCGCAACACCGTGGTGATCATGACCAGCAACATCGGTGCCCAGCGGATCCTGGCCCACCGCGGCTCGGTGGCCGACATCCGCGAGCAGCTGATGGACGACCTGCACGGCCGGTTCCAGCCGGAGTTCCTCAACCGCATCGACGAGATCATCATCTTCCACGGGCTCACCCAGGAGCACCTGACCGGCGTGGTCGACCTGCTGCTGGACCGCAGCCGCAGGCTGCTGCGCTCCCAGGACGTCGACCTGGAGATCACCGACGAGGCCAAGCGCTGGCTGGTCGGGACCGGCTACGCGCCGGAGTTCGGCGCTCGCCCGCTGCGCCGGACCATCCAGTCGGAGCTGGACAACCGGATCTCCCGGCTGCTGCTCAGCGGCGAGGTGCAGTCCGGCGACACCGTGCTGGCCTCGGTGGAGGACGGCGAGCTCGTCTGCGCCCTGGCCCGGCCGGAGGCCAGCCCGGGCGGCTGAGCCCGTTCAGCGCAGCGGTTCCAGCTCCGCCTCGACCGGGATCTCCGGGTGGCGCCGGTTGCTCACGACGGCGAGGTCGCGGAGGTGGCGTCCGCCCGGCTTCCACTGCCCGCCGACGAGCGGGACCGTCGCGACGTTGGGCACCGGCCCGCGGGTCCAGTCCAGCGGGCCGGCCATCGTCTCCAGCCGGGCCGAGCCGATCGCCGCGGCGACCGACTCGCGGTCGGTGGGGTCGCCGGCGGTCGACAGCGCGTGGGCCGCGACCTCGAACAGCGCGTGTGCCAGGCCCAGGGGCTGGAGCCACTGCTGCCCGGTGCGCTGCTCGTAGGCGTCGGCCAGCTCGTCCGCGCGCATCCCGTCGAAGGACGAGCGGTACGGGTGCCGGGGCGTCCAGTAGACGAGCGTCGCCACCTTCGCGTCGGCCAGCGCGCCCTGGAACGGGTACGCGAGCCAGCGCGAGCAGGTGATCAGCCTGGGGCGCAGGCCGCGCTCGGCCGCCTGCTCGTAGAAGAGGGCGAGGTCCGCGCTGGTCGCCGTGCTCGTCACGACCTCCACGTCCGCGCCGAGGAATTCGCCGATGTGCGGGGAGAAATCGGCCGCGGGCTCCCGGTATCCGCCGGGGTCGACGAGGTCGTGACCGCGGTCCTCAGCCACCGGGGCGAACCGGTCGCGGGACCAGTTCCCCTGCGGCCCGTCGTTCCACACGCAGCCGACGCGCTGACCCGGGCCGAGGGCCTCCCACATCTCGGCGAACGTCGACGCGATGTCGTCCAGGCCCCAGGCGAAGTGGTAGGTCCACCGGAAAGGACGGTCGTCGGTCGCGCCCCGGCCGTAGTAGTAGACCTGCCAGGGGAACGTGCTGGAAACGCACGGAGTCGCCATTTCCTCGCAGGTGTCGGCCACCGCGGGCAGCACGTGGGTGCCCGCGAGCGTGAGGACCACGTCGGCGTGCTCGTCGCGGATCAGTTCTTCGGTTCCTCGGCGCGCCTGCGCGGGCTCGGAGCCGCTGTCCCGGCTCACCAGGCGGACCTCGTGCGCGCGGCCGGAGTTGCTGATCCGGCGCAGGTGCGGTTCGAGCAGGTCCATCGCGAACAGCGGCGGGGCACCGAGCCTCGACAGCCGTCCGGTGCGCGCCGCGATGACGCCGATCGTGAGCTTGCGCCGCATCAGTTTCGCCTTCCCCCGTGCCGAGAACGCGCTTCTCACCTTGGCCGCCGGGACGATCTCCCGCCGGACGGCGTTTACCTGATCGGGCGACTTGGACTATCCTGTCCGCGGAGCCAGTCGGTCCGCGGACGCGACTGGAAGTGAGGGCTTGGAACCCGTTCTGCGACGGGACCAAGCCCTTCGCGCTGTCCGGGGCCGCTGTCCTGGGTCAGTCGAGGCAGAACTCGTTGCCCTCCGGGTCGGTGAGCACGATGAACCCGGCCTCCATCGGCGGCGCGGGGTCGACGCGGCGCTGCCTGCTCGCCCCCAGCGCCACCAGCCGCTCGCACTCCGCCTCCAGCGCGGCCATCCGCTCGTCGCCCTGGAGCCCGGGCGCGGCCCGGACGTCGAGGTGCAGCCGGTTCTTGACGGTCTTGGGCTCGGGCACCCGCTGGAAGAACAACCGCGGGCCGACGCCCTTCGGGTCCACCGCGGCCCACCGCTCGTTGCGCTGCTCCGGGGGCAGCGTCGCCGCGAACGCGTCCCAGGAGTCGAAGCCCGGCGGTGGTGGCGGCACCTCGTAGCCGAGCACCTGGTTCCAGAACATCCCCAGTGCTCGCGGGTCAGCGCAGTCGAAGGTCACCTGGACATCACGCACATCTGCCATGTCCGGAACCTAGCCCCGCGGTCCGACATCCGGCCCGGTCCGCTCCGGCGTTCAGCCCAGTTCCAGCACCGCCACGCGCTGGCCGGAGTTGATGACGTCCCAAGGGCCGGTCTGGCCGTGCACGGTGGCGGTCATGTAGCTGCTCACCAGCGCGTCGGCCAGCCACAGCCGTTCGTCCTCGCGCTTGGGCACATGGTCGACCAGCATCTGCGAGCTGATGACGTGCTGCTGCCGAAGCCAGCCAACCGTCCTGCGGTCATGGGTGTCGCCGTGGAAGCGCGATTCGATGATCACGTGGCTGGCCGCCTCGCGGTGCTGCAACTCGGGCAGCATCACGCCCAGGATCTTCTTGCGCGCGTGTTCCTGCTGCTTGTTCGTGGTCGTGCTGCTCACCACCAGCACGCCCTCGATCTCGCACTCGGCGATCAGGTGGGCGAGTTCGAGCCTGCGTGCCAGTGACCGGTCGGCGTTCCAGTGCAGGTGGTCCTGGCCGGGCAGCAGGGCCGATCGGAGCCGTTCCTTGAGCTCAGCGTGCTGCCCCTCGGTGGAGAGCACGGCCGCGATGGCGTAGATCCGCTGCCGGTTGTGGACCGATGACGACTCGTCCAGGTGAGCGAAGCGCCAGTCGCTCGGTGGCGGGAACCGCTCCACGGGCTTCCTCCGTCGGCGTCGCGGGCTCGGGTGGATCACTCCATCACACGAAAGATCTTCGCTGATACGGCCGACATCGGGGGCACGAGTGGCAGGAACCACCGGACCGCGCTGAGCATGGGACATGACTTCTCACATCCGGAGCCCGGGCTCCCCTCTCGCGCGGATGGCCTGGCAAGCGACCCTCGCGGTCGGCGTCAGCTCGCTCGTCCTCGGCGTGCTCGCACTGGTCTGGCCGAAGGCGACGCTCATCGTCGTCGGCGTCCTGTTCGGGATCTACCTGCTGGTCAGCGGCATCCTGCAGATCGTGGCCGCGTTCGGCGCGCACGTCTCGACCGGGCTGCGGGTGCTGGCCTTCGTCAGCGGCGCCCTGTCGATCCTGCTGGGGCTGCTGTGCTTCCGCGGCGAGCTGCAGTCGATCGTGCTGCTCGGCCTGTGGATCGGGATCGGCTGGCTGTTCCGCGGCGTCACCCAGACCACGGCCGCCATGTCCGACCGGGACATGCCCGCCCGCGGCTGGCAGGTCTTCCTCGGGATCGTCACGGCGCTGGCCGGGATCGTGCTGATCGTCTCGCCGATCGCCTCGGTGGGGCTGCTGGTGGTCTTCGGCGGGGTCTGGCTGTTCGTGCTCGGCGTCGTGGAGATCGTCACCGCGATCCAGGTCCGCAGGCGGCTCGCGTGATCAGGAGCGGTCGCGGCGGCGGTAGGCCAGCCCGGCGGCGATGGCGCCCGCGATCGCGCTGGCGCCCATGATCGAGTTCAGCCCGATCTTGGCGGCCTTGCGCCCGGTGCGGAAGTCCCGGATCTCCCAGCCCCGGGTGCGCGCGATGTCGCGCAGCCCCTGGTCCGGGTTGACCGCGACCGCGGTGCCGACCGCCGAGAGCATCGGCACGTCGTTGGAGGAGTCCGAGTACGCCGTGCAGCGCCGCAGGTCCAGGCCCTCGCTGGCGGCGAGCGCGCGCACCGCGTGCGCCTTGGCCCGGCCGTGCAGCATCTCGCCGACCAGCCGCCCGGTGAACACGCCGTGCTCGCTCTCGGCGACCGTGCCCAGCGCGCCGGTCAGGCCGAGCCTGCGGGCGATGATCTGCGCCAGCTGGACCGGGGTCGCGGTGACCAGCCAGACCCGCTGCCCGGCGTCGAGGTGCATCTGCGCCAGCGCCCGGGTGCCCGCCCAGATCCGGTCGGCCATCAGCTCGTCGTAGATCTCCTCGCTGAGCTCGACCAGCTCCTGCACCGGCCGGCCGGCCACGAACGACAGCGCCTGCTCCCGGCTGGCCTGGACGTCCTGCGGGTTCTCCCGGCCGCCTACCCGGAACTTCAGCTGCTGCCAGGCGAACCCGGCCAGGTCCGAGGCGGTGAGGAACTTGCGGGCGGCCATCCCGCGGGCGAAGTGGAACAGCGACGCGCCCATCATCATCGTGTTGTCGACGTCGAAGAACGCGGCGGCGGTCAGGTCCGGAGGCGCCGACAGCGACCCGTCGCTGCCCCCGGCCGCGGCGACCGCAGCCTCCGCCGAGGCGCGGCCCGCGAGCTTGGCGCTGTCGACGGGATCGGGCACGCGAAGACCCTGCTCGCCGTCGTGGCTCGCGCCATCGGCTGAGCCCTGACGTGTCGGCACCGCCGCGCCTCCCGGGGTCCTCCGGTGTGTCCGTGTCGTCCTGGAACTTCCAGGGCTGGGATTCGGGGCAGGTCCCGAATCGGCAGGGTCCTAGCTTAAAGCCTGTGGTCGAGCGGTTCGCCGAGGCCGCACGAGTCCGCTCGACCGGAACCGGGAGGTCCGCGGCGCTAGCGGACGTCGTCGGGCAGCAGCTGGGCGAGCCTGCGGATCGCGCGGTGCTGGAGCGCCTTGATCGCGCCTTCGTTCCGGTCCATCCGGGCCGCGGTCTCGGTCACCGACAACCCCTGGAAGAACCGGAGCCGGATGCACTCGCGCTGGTCCTGGTTCAGCTCGCGGACGCAGCGCAGCAGCTCGCGGTGGGTGACCGCGGTGAGCACGTGGTGCTCCGGCCCGGACTGCTGCGGGCGGGCCGACATCGTGCTGTCGGCCAGGTCCGGGGTCGGCACCTCCAGCCGGTTCCGGCTCGACTTGATGTGGTCGAGGATCAGGTTCTTGGCGATCGTGATGAACCAGGCCGCCACGTCCCGGCCCTGGTAGCTGACGGTGGCGATCCGGCGCAGCGCGCGCAGGAACGTCTCGCTGGTGATGTCCTCCGCCAGGCAGTGGTCGCTGACCCGGAACAGCACGTAGCGGTAGACGACCTGGGAGTACTCGTCGTAGAGGCGGCCGAAGGCGTCGCTGTCGCCGTGCTGCGCGGCGTCGACGTAGGCCCACGACTCGTTCGGGGTTTCGGGCGCGGTGACCGCGCGGCGCGGTGGGCGGACCGGGGTGGCGTGCCGGGCCGCAACGTGCTTGACCGGGGGTTCGAGCGTGTTCGTGCTGCTCATGTCTCGACCGACCTCCTGCCGTGGGGGCGTTTCGGTCCGGTCTCGGTGCGGGCACCGAGAGGCGTCTCCGGTGGCGGCCTTGCTGGCCTTGCCGACGTCAGTTGTGGGGGCGTTGGAGGAGCAGCATACGTGTTGCTACTCATAAGTAGGTAGTGCGCGGAGCGGATCGGTTCGGCACCGAGGGCCATCGGGTGCGCCGGATCCGGCCGGATCGCTGGGTGATTTCGGACACTCGTGGAAGACTGCGGCCGACAGCACGGCTGGATGCGAGGAGGTCGTCATGTCGGCGAAGACGTCCCCGGCCGCGAGCGGTGACGCCGCAGGCGGGTCCAGGGCCGAGGCGGGCAACGTCGCCGACCTCGTGCGGTCGGCCGCCCAGCGCGGCGCGCAGCACCCCGCGCTCGTCGACGGTCCCACCGCGCAACAGCTGACCTGGTCGGAGCTTGACGCGGCGGTGGACGCCGAAGCGCACAGGCTGGTCGACGCCGGGGTCGGGCCGGGCGACCGGGTGGCCGTGCACCTGCCGACCGGAGCGGCTTTCTGCGTCGCGCTGTTCGGCGCGCTGCGCGCGGGCGGCGCGGCGGTCCCGCTGCCGACCTCGTCGCCGCCCGCGGAGCTGGAGCGGATCATCGCCGACAGCGGTTCCCGGGTCCTGGTGGCCGACGGCGGGGTGCCGGTGTCCGCGGATGTGAGCGTCCTGCCCGCGCCTGAACTGACACCCAGTGCCAAACCGGATCCGGTGCTCCCGCGCACCGGCGGGAGCGAGCTGGCGATCCTGTCCTACACCTCGGGAACCTCCGGGCCGCCGCGCGCGGCGATGCTGCCGCACGGCGCGCTGCTGGCAAACGTCCGCCAGTGCGCGCGGCTGCGCCCGATGCCGGTCAACGCTGCCGACCGGGTGCTGCTCGCGCTGCCGCTGTTCCACGTCTACGGCCTCGGACCCGGCCTGCTCCAGGTCGCGGCCGTCGGAGCGACCGCGGTGCTGCTGCCGCGCTTCGACCCGGAGGAGGCGCTCGACGCGATCGCCCGGCTGCGGGTCACGACCGTGGTCGGCGTGCCGCCGATGTACAGCGCCTGGCTGCGGCTGCCGCCCGCGCGGCTGCGCGAGGGCATGGCCACCGTCCGGCTGCTCACGTCCGGTGCGGCCCCGCTGGGCGGCGAGGTGTCGGCCGCGGTGCGCGCGGCGACCGGCCTGGACGTGTTCGAGGGCTACGGCCTGACCGAGACCGGCCCGGTGCTGACCACCACGCTCGCCGGCGGTGTCGCCAAGCCCGGCTCGGTCGGCAGGCCGCTGCCCGGCGTCGAGCTCCGGCTGGTCGACTCGGACGGCACGCCGCTGGCCGACGAGGACGAGGGCGACACCGGCCGGGTCGCGGTGCGCGGCCCGAACCTGTTCAGCGGCTACTGGCCCGACGGCGACCACGGCCCGGACGCCGACGGCTGGTTCCGCACCGGCGACGTCGGCTACCTCGACGCGGACGGCGACCTGCACCTGGTCGACCGCGCGACCGACCTGATCATCGTCAACGGCTTCAACGTCTACCCGCACGAGGTCGAGCGCGCCCTGCTGGAACTCGACGGCGTCGCCGAGGCCGCCGTGGTCGGCATCCCGGACGAGACCACCGGCGAGGCGGTCAAGGCGGTGCTGGTCGCCGAGCCGGGCACCGGCCCGACCGCGGACGCCGTCCGCGCGCACTGCGCGGGCAGGCTGGCCCGGTTCAAGATCCCGACGGTCGTGGAGTTCGCCGACTCGCTCCCGCACTCGCCCACCGGCAAGCTCGCCCGCCGCTCCCTCCGCTCGTGAACACGCGCGGCGTTTAATGGACCCATCCGGCCGCCGGAGCCGGGAAACCGTGGAGGCGCAGCAATGACCGCGACGTCCGGGCGGACCGTCACCGTGATGGTCCGGGAGGACTGCCACGCCTGCGAGCAGGCGGTCGCCGACGTGGACCGGATCTGCGGCGAGCTCGGCGTCCGGTGGACGTCCGAGGACGTCGACTCCGACCCGGAGCTGCGCGCCGAGTACGGCGACCGGGTGCCGGTGATCTTGATCGATAACGTCGAGCACGGGTACTGGAAGGTCGAGGAGCCGCGGCTGCGCGCGGCGCTGTCCCGCTGACCCCGGACGTGCCCGCCACCACACGTTTTGGCACGTCGGGGGGCGATCGGCGATGATGTCGGGGGAGGCTGCGGGCTGCCTGCGCCCCTTCGCCGGTGACTTTGTGCATGCGTTCACAAATGGCTACGGTGTAGGGGGTCGTGCAGCCGAACAGCGCGTCGGCGGTGCTCCGGACGGATCCCGGGCAGCCGTCGAGTGCGCGGGCAGCGTGCAATCGGCAGTGGAACCACCCGGGGTGTACCGGGTGTTCCGGCGCGGCTGATCCGGGTCCGGGCGGACCCGGCCGCGCGCCCGTCCGGACGCGCCGCAGTGGAACGCAGGCAGGGCAAGGGAGAGCCAGTGACGGCCCACGAAGAGGGCGTGCGGGACGGTGCCGGGAGCGACGGTGCGTCCCGGCCCAGCCAGACGTCCGACATCGAGGTGCCCGCGGCCCGGGAGCGGGCCAGGGCGATCCCGGAGGCCGCGGTGGCGCGGCTGGCGGTGTACCTGCGGGCGCTGTCGGGGCTCGGAGACCAGGGCGTGAGCACGGTCTCCAGCGAGGAGCTCGCCGCCGCGGCCGGCGTCAACTCCGCCAAGCTCCGCAAGGACCTCTCCTACATCGGCTCCTACGGCACCCGCGGTGTCGGCTACGAGGTCTCGGTCCTCGTCGGCCAGATCGAGCGGATCCTCGGGCTCACCCGCAAGCACAGCGTCGCGGTGGTCGGAATAGGTAATCTTGGTCACGCGCTGGCCAACTACGGGGGCTTCCCGAGCCGTGGATTTCCGGTCTCCGCGCTGTTCGACCTCGACCCGGATCTGGTGGGCATTCCGGTCGGAGGAATCCCGGTCAGCCACGTCGACGACATCGCCGAGGTGTGCTCCGAGCGGGAGGTGACGATCGGGGTGATCGCCACGCCGGTGCAGGGCGCCCAGGACGTCTGTGATCGTTTGGTCGCAGGGGGCGTTACGTGCATCCTGAACTTCGCGCCCGTCGTCCTCCAGGTGCCGGAGGAGGTCGAGGTGCGCAAGGTCGACCTGGCGGTGGAGATGCAGATCCTGTCCTTCCACGTCGCCCGCAGGCAGCAGGAGGCTGCCGCGGTCGACGGCGTCGGCGCGCGGGCGCTCGACGCGTCGGGGCGCAACGGTTCGGGCGGGGCCGGGGCAACCGGTTCTGGGGGCAAGGAGATCGACCCGATGAACGGGATGGTGGAACGGCTGTGAACCTGCTCACTGTCGGGCTGTCGCACCACAGCGCCCCGGTGCGGGTGCTGGAACGGGTGGCCGTCGGCGCGGACGAACTCGGCAAGGTCCTGCACGAGCTCATCCAGCGCGACCACGTCGCCGAAGCCTTCGTGGTGTCCACCTGCAACCGCGTGGAGGTCCACGCGGTCGCCGAAACGTTCCACGGTGGACTCGACGACGTGACCTCCGTGCTGGCCCGGCACTCCGGTTCCGAGGTCGCCGACCTCACCGACCACCTGTACGTCTACTACGCAGGCGCCGCCGTCGAGCACCTGTTCTCGGTCGCCGCCGGGCTGGACTCGATGGTGGTCGGCGAGGCGCAGATCCTCGGCCAGATCCGCCAGTCCTACGGCGTCGCCGACGAGTCGGGCACCGTCGGCAGGACGCTGCACGAGCTGGCGCAGCAGGCCCTGCGCGTCGGCAAGCGGGTGCACGCCGAGACCGGCATCGACGCCGAGGGCGCTTCGGTGGTCTCCGAAGGGCTCGCCGACGCCGAGGCCGCGCTGGGCGGCCTGGCGGGCCGCAGCGCGCTGCTGGTCGGCGCGGGCTCGATGGGCGGCCTGGCCGCCGCGCAGCTGCGCCGCGCCGGGATCGGCGAGGTCGTGATCGCCAACCGCACCGCGACCAACGGCGAACGGCTCGCCGAGTCGCTGCGCACCGAAGGCGTCACCGCGAGCGCGGTCGACCTCTCCGGCCTGCGGTCGGCGATCTCCGCCGCTGACCTGGTGGTGACCTGCACCGGCGCGATCGGCGCCGTGGTCACCGCCGACCTGGTCGACACCGCCGACCGCGGCCCGCTGGTGTTCTGCGACCTCGGTCTGCCCCGCGACACCGCGCCCGAGGTGGCCGAGCTGCCCGGCGTGACCGTGGTCGACCTGGAAACCCTCCAGCGCAGGCTCTCCGAGCAGCAGGGCGGCGGCGAGTCCGAGCGCGCCGCGAGGATCGTCGCGGAGGAGGTGCGCGGCTACCTCGCCGCGCAGCGCTCCGCCGAGGTGACCCCGACGGTGACCGCGCTGCGCAGGCGCGCCGCCGAGGTCGTCGACGCCGAGCTGCTCCGGCTCGACTCCAAGCTGCCCGAGCTGGAGGGCGACGTGCGCGACGAGCTCGCGCGCACCGTGCGCCGCGTCGTCGACAAGCTGCTGCACGCGCCGACGGTCCGGGTCAAGCAACTCGCGTCGACGCCGGGCGGATCCGGCTACGCCGACGCCCTCCGCGAACTCTTCGAACTCGATCCGCAGACCACCGCGGTGCTGGGTGCGCCCGCCGCAGGCGACAGCAGGCAGGGCGGCTCCGCCCAGGTGTCGCAGGCCCGGCTGCCCCAGACCGGCCGCGAAGCGCTGCGCGACCGACCGGAACAGGACGGTGAGCACCGTTGAACAAGACCCTCCGCATCGGCACCCGAGGCAGCGCCCTGGCGATGGCGCAGACGGGATGGGTGGCCGAGCAGCTGGAGCAGGCCGGGTACCGCACCGAGCTGGTGCAGGTCACCACGCCCGGTGACCGCTCGATGGCACCGATCGCCGAGATCGGCGTCGGCGTCTTCACCTCCGCGTTGCGCGAGGCGCTCGCCGACGACGAGGTCGACGTCGCGGTGCACTCCTACAAGGACCTGCCGACCGCACCGGACCCGCGGCTGTCGCTTGCCGCGGTCCCGGTTCGCGAGGACCCGCGGGACGCCCTGGTGGCCCGCGACGGTCTGACCCTCGGCGAACTACCCCCGGGCTCCCTCGTGGGAACCGGTTCGCCGCGTCGTGCCAGCCAGCTCAGGGCCCTGGGCCTCGGGCTGGAGGTGCGCGACATCCGCGGCAACGTGGACACCCGTATGCGCAAGGTGACCGACGGCGAGCTGGACGCCGTCGTCCTCGCCCGCGCCGGCCTGGCCCGCGTGGGCCGGCTCGCGGTGATCACGGAAACGCTCGATCCACTGCAGATGCTGCCCGCGCCCGCCCAGGGCGCGCTGGCAGTGGAATGCCGCGTCGCAGACGTGGACACCGAGCACCTGCTGCAGTCCGTTCTGGACGATGAGGCCAGCCGCGTCGCGGTGGCCGCCGAGCGCGCCATGCTGGCCGCGCTCGAAGCGGGCTGCAATGCGCCTGTCGGCGCGCTGGCCGAAGTGGTGGAGGACCTCGACGCAGACGGTCGCGTGGCGCAGCGGCTGTTCGTGCGCGGGGTGGTGGCAACCGACGATGGTGAGTTGCTGCGTGCCTCCGTCACTGGTGAGACGACCGCCGCTGAACAGCTGGGCCGCGATCTGGCCGCCCAGCTGCTCGATGCCAGGGCCGCCCTGCTCAGCGGCCCTGGGCAGTAGTTGATGGGGAGTGCCCTGATGACCCGAGCACGCAAGACCCCCGGACGGATTGCTTTCGTGGGCTCAGGCCCCGGTGATGCTGGACTGCTCACCGTCCGGGCCAAGCACGTGATCACCGGCGCATCGCTGGTGGTCACCGATCCCGACGTTCCCGCCGACATCGTCGGCCTGGCGGCCGACGGCGCCGAGGTGCGCCCGGCGGTCGGGGATCCGGCCGACGTGGCGCAGGACCTGGCCAACGAGGCCGGGACCGGCCGTTCGGTCGTCCGCCTGGTCGCCGGCGACCCGCTGACCGCCGACGCGGTGGTCCGCGAGGTGCAGTCGGTGGCCAAGACCGACGTCGCCTTCGACGTCATCCCCGGCGTTCCGGCCGGCTCCGCGGTGCCCGCCTACGCGGGTGTCGCGCTGGGCGCGGTGCACGCCGAGGTCGACGTCCGGGGTGACGTGGACTGGGCGTCGCTGGCCAAGGTGCCCGGCGCGCTGGTCCTGCACACCGCGGGCAGCCACCTGGCCGAGGCCGCCTCGGCGCTGGTCGAGCACGGCATGGCCGCGCAGACCCCGGTCGCGGTGACCGCTTCGGGCACCACGGTCCAGCAGCGCACCATCGACACCACGCTGGCTTCGCTGGCCGCCGACGCCGGTGAGCTGCAGGGCCACCTGGTCGTCACGATCGGCGACGTGGTGTCGGAGCGCAGCGGCCTGTCCTGGTGGGAGTCGCGCGCGCTGTACGGCTGGAAGGTCCTGGTGCCGCGCACCAAGGAGCAGGCCGGCTCGATGAGCGAGCGGCTCTGGTCGCACGGCGCGGTCTCGCACGAGGTGCCGACGATCTCCGTCGAGCCACCGCGCAGCCCGGCGCAGATGGAGCGCGCGGTCAAGGGCCTGGTCGACGGCCGCTACCAGTGGGTGGTGTTCACCTCGACCAACGCCGTCCGCGCGGTGTGGGAGAAGTTCCGCGAGTTCGGCCTGGACGCCCGGGCGTTCTCCGGCGTCAAGATCGCGTGCGTCGGCGAGGCGACCGCGGAGAAGGTCCGCTCGTTCGGCATCAACCCCGAGCTGGTGCCCTCCGGGGAGCAGTCCAGCGAGGGGCTGCTGCAGGACTTCCCGCCGCACGACGACATCCTGGACCCGGTCGACCGGGTGCTGCTGCCGCGCGCCGACATCGCCACCGAGACGCTGGCGGCCGGGCTGCGCGAACGCGGCTGGGAGATCGACGACGTGACGGCCTACCGGACCGTCCGCGCCGCCCCGCCGCCGGCCGAGACCCGCGAGATGATCAAGACCGGCGGGTTCGACGCGGTCTGCTTCACCTCCGCCTCGACGGTGCGCAACCTGGTCGGCATCGCGGGCAAGCCGCACGCCCGGACCCTGGTCGCCTGCATCGGGCCGAGCACGGCCGAGACCGCCAGGGAGTTCGGCTTGCGGGTGGACGTCCAGCCCGAGGTCCCGCAGATCCCGGTCCTGGTGGACGCACTGGCCGAGCACGCGGCCCGGCTCCGCGCCGAGGGCGCGCTGCCGCCGCCGAAGAAGGCCAAGCGGGCTCGGCGTTCTTAAGGTCCAGATGGACCTTAAGAGGGTGCGAAGCACCATCCGCGCTCGCGCGGATGCGTCCTAGAGCCGCATCCCCTCCGGATGCGCCTTGAAGGAACATCCCCCGCGGACGCGCCTGAAAGCCGCGCCCCCGCGGACGCGCCCCGCCGAAGTGCCCCCGCCCCCACAGGGCCGGGGGCACTTCGCGTTCCTCCACTCCTGAACCCCGCCCCGGCCGGTCGAGGCGAGTGGCTAGGCTCGGGGTGTCACCCCGCCGAGTCTGTTTGGGGAGCAGTCCTCATGTATCCCTCGCACCGTCCGCGCCGGCTCCGCCGCAACCCCGCGCTGCGCCGTCTGGTGGCGGAGACCTCCGTGGAACCGCGGCACCTCGTGCTGCCGATGTTCGTCCGGGAAGGCATCACCGAGCCGGCGCCGATCGCCTCGATGCCGGGCGTGGTGCAGCACAGCCGCGACTCGCTGCGCAAGGCGGCCGTGGAGGCCGTCGAGGCGGGCGTCGGCGGGCTGATGCTCTTCGGCGTTCCGGACAAGCACGACGCCGTCGGCTCCGGCGCGACCGACCCCGACGGCATCCTGAACGTGGCGCTGCGCGACCTGTCCTCCGAGGTCGGGTCCGACACCGTCCTGATGGCCGACCTGTGCCTCGACGAGTTCACCGACCACGGCCACTGCGGCGTGCTGGACGAGGACGGCTCGGTCGACAACGACCGCACGCTCCAGATCTACGGCGAGATGGCGGTGGTGCAGGCCGAGTCCGGCGCCGACGTCGTCGGCCCCAGCGGCATGATGGACGGCCAGGTCGGCGTCATCCGCGAGTCACTGGACGCGACCGGCTTCGCCGACACCTCGATCCTGGCCTACTCGGCGAAGTACGCCTCGGCGTTCTTCGGCCCGTTCCGCGAGGCCGTCGACTCGCAGCTGAAGGGCGACCGCAAGACCTACCAGCAGGACCCGGCCAACGGCCGCGAGTCGCTGCGGGAGGCCGACCTCGACCTCGCCGAGGGCGCGGACATGGTCATGGTCAAGCCCGCCCTGTCCTACCTCGACGTGGTGCGCGACATCGCCGGTGTCGCCGACGTCCCGGTCGCGGCCTACCAGGTCTCGGGCGAGTACGCGATGGTCGAGGCCGCGGCCGCCAACGGCTGGCTGGACCGGCAGCGCACCGTGCTGGAGACGCTGACCTCGATCCGGCGCGCGGGCGCCGACGTCGTGCTCACCTACTGGGCGGTCGAGGCGGCCCGCTGGCTCCGGGCCGGGCACCGGTGACCGAGCCGCGGGTCGACGCCTTCGGCCGCCCGGTGCAGCCGGAGGCGCCGACCGCCCCGCGGTGGCTGTACCTGGCCCGGCGGCTGTGGATGGCCGGGGTGCTGGTGAACTTCGCGCACTCGCTGATCATGCTCAGCGACCGGGCGGGCCTGAGCGAGCAGCTGCGGCAGCGCCTGCCGGAGCTCCGGCAGGACCAGGTCGACTCGACGGTCAGCGACAGCATCATGTCGTCGGTGCTGATGTCGCTGCTCGGTCTCGGGCTCTACCTGCTGCTGTCGACGCGGGTGCTGCAGGGCCGGAACTGGGCGCGCATCGTGCTGACGGTGCTCGGCGGCCTGAACGCGCTCGGCACCGTGCTCCTGCTGCTCCTGATGGGCACGATCGGGCTGGAGCTGATCAACCGGGTCGCCCGGACCGCCCTGACCGGCTGGGAGGCGGTGTTCTCGGTGGTGGTCACGCTGATCGAGGCGGCAGCGATCGCCGCGATGTTCCACCCGGAGTCGAACCGCTACCTGCGCGAGGTCCGCCAGCTGCGCGGCCGTTGATCCGTTTGCGCCGGTGGCGGGGGTTCCTACCGTTGGGGTGTGACCACTCCGAACATGCCACCGCCGGAAGGCGCGCCCCGGCGGCCGGACTCGGTGACCCTGTCGTTCTGGACGGGGATCGCCAGCGTCGTGGTCGGTTTCGCGCTGCTGGCGGTGTCGTTCGCGGTCGGCGGAGACGACGACGTGCGGATGGTCGCCGACTCGCTGCGGGCGCAGGGGCAGCAGCTGACCGAGCAGGACGTGCGCGCGCTCTACTCCGTGGTCGTGGTCGCGACGTTCGGCGTGATGGCGGTCGTGGCGGCTTTGTGGATCATGTTCCTGTTCTTCATGCGCTCCGGGCGGAACTGGGCGCGGATCGTCATCACCGCGGTCGGCGTGGCCTGGTTCGCGCTCACCGTTCCGGCGGTCCAGGGCGGCCCGGTGGTCGTGCTGCTCGCACTGGTCCAGTTGGCGGCAATCGGTGCGACGGTCGTGGCCGCATTCCTCGCACCGTCCAATGAGTACTTCGCGGCGGGCCGGCGTTGACGGATGCACATTTCTCGCCACCGCCATAACGGTTGACCCAATCCGGTGGACAACGGTGACGCGCCATTCCTACTGTCGCCGGGTGACAACTCCGCAGGATCCTTGGCAGCAGGGCGGATACCAGCAGTATCCGCAAGGGGGACAGCAGTTCGGGACGCCGTCTGGCGGATTCCCGGCATCAAACCAGCCGCAGGGGTACGGCAATCCCTACGCCGCGCCGCAGGTGCCTGCGCACGAACTCGCGGGACCGCCCGCCGCACCGCAGACGGTCAACACCGCGTTCTGGATCGCGATGGTCATGCCGTTGCTCACGACGGTGCTCACGGTCGTGATGTTCCTCGTGCTCAACAGCTCGATCAACGACCTGATCAACACAAGCCTGCCGCAGGACGAGGAACTGGGGCCGGAGTTCAACGATTCGATGCGCAGCTTCGCCACCGGATTCATCATGGCGATCTTCATCGGCACCGCGATCCTGTACGCGATCCTTTCCGCGCTGTGGATCCTGTTCGGGTTCAAGATGCGCGCGGGCCGCAACTGGGCGCGCGTCACGCTGACCGTTTTCGCCGGGATCTGGTTGCTGTCGTCGATCAGCGGGCTGGCCACCGGCACCGGCAACGTGTCCACCGGCAGCAGCCTGGAGGGCATGAACATCCCGTCCAGCTACCTGGTGCTGGGGTACGTGAACTCCGGGCTCGGCCTGCTGGCGATGGCCGGTTTCATCACGCTGGTGTTCCTCAAACCGTCGAACAACTTCTTCCAGGCGGCCAAGTACCGGTACTGAGCCGGTCGCACGCGGCGCGGTGGTTCGCCGAACCGCCGCGCCGCCGCCGTCAGCGGCACTGGTAAGGAATGGGCATGGATTCATCCGCCGGACCCGACCGGCCGCCGCGGCAGCTGCTCGCCGCGGTGTGCGCGTGGTGGGCGGCGGCCGTGCTGGCGGCGCTGCACGTGGTCGCGATGTGGACGAGCAGGGACGGCCTGGTCGGGCTGCTCGTCGAGCAGGGCGCTTCCCGGCCGGACGCCGAGTCCAGGGCGCAGTCGCTGCTGGTGCTCAACACCTCGCTCGACGCGCTCGTCGCCCTCGCGTACTTCGCGATGAGCGTGCTGACCTACCGCCGCCTCCCGTGGGCCCGGATGGTGCTGACCGCGTTCGGCCTGCTGGACCTGGTCCGGACGATGGGTGCGGGCACGTCGAACTTCCTGCTGGCGGCCGTCCTGGTGCTCGCGCTGGTGCTCACCTGGTGGCCCGCGAGCAGCCGGTGGATCGCGGGTGAGCATGGCTGAACCGGTCCTGTACTCCGAACCCGGCGCGAGCTGGTGGCCGGTCCTGTGGGGCCCGGCGTTCGCCCTGCTCGGCATCGGCGTCGAACTGCTGACCCCAGGGCCGAAGCACCTGGTCTCCTGGGCGCTGGTGGCGGGCGCGCTCGCGGTCGCGGCGACCGTGTGGGTCTACGGCAGGCGCAAGGTGTGCGCGGTGCGGCTGACGCCGTCGACGCTGTCCGTGGGCCGGGAGTCGCTGGAGGTCGAGCGGATCGGCACGGCCACCGACGTCGGCGCCCCGGTCGGCGCCCGCGTCCTCGGCGGCGGCTGGACCGCGCCGAAGGGCTGCGGCGAGGTCCCGCTGCGGCTGACCGACGACAAGGTGGTCCTGGCCTGGGCCCGCGATCCCGAAGCCCTCGCTGCCGCCCTGCGCCGCCTGCTCCGCGAGGACCCGACCGGGGAGTGAGACCGGCGGCCGGTTCGTGAGAGCCTTTCGCCGTGACGGTTGCGGAACCCTGGCCCGCGGACGGCCCCAAGTTCACCGAGGACGAACTGGAGGCGGCGTCCGACCCGGCCCCGCTGAACCAGGCGTGGCGCGCCGCGGTCGCCGGTGTCGAAGTGGTGGTCGTGGCGGTGCTGGCGCTGACCGCGTGGTGGTTGTGGGGGATCGGGCACGAGCCGATCCACGTGCCCGGCGCCGATCCGACCTACCGGCTGGTGGGCAGCAGGCTGGCGCTGTCGGTCGCCGCGGTGGCCCTCGCCGGGCTGCTCGCGATCGACGCGATCCGGCAGGCGGTGCTGGCCGCGCGCACCCGGCGCTGATCCCGGGGTGACGCCGGACACCCGCCGATGCCTGTCAGACTGGGCTCGTGACTGCTGCGAACTCCGCATCGACTCCGGATCCCGCTCCGCGTTCGCGTGAGCTGTTCGACCGCGCACTCGCGGTGACCCCCGGCGGCGTCAACTCGCCGGTGCGCGCGTTCCACTCGGTCGGCGGCACCCCGCGGTTCATGGTCCGCGGCCAGGGCGCCTTCCTCTGGGACGCCGACGACAACCGCTACGTCGACCTGGTGTCGTCGTGGGGGCCGATGATCAACGGGCACGCGCACCCGGACGTCGTGCGGGCGGTGCAGGAGGCGGCGAGCGGCGGGCTGTCGTTCGGCACGCCCGGCGAGGGCGAGGTCGAGCTCGCGCAGGAGATCATCGACCGGGTGGGGCCGGTCGAGCAGGTCCGCCTGGTCAACTCCGGCACCGAGGCGACGATGAGCGCGGTGCGGCTCGCGCGCGGGTTCACCGGCCGCCGCAAGGTCGTCAAGTTCGCGGGCTGCTACCACGGCCACGTCGACTCGCTGCTGGCCAGCGCGGGTTCCGGCGTCGCCACCCTCGGCCTGCCCACCACGCCCGGTGTCACCGGCGCGCAGGCGGCCGACACGATCGTCCTGCCCTACAACGACCTGGAAGCGGTCCGCGCGACCTTCGCCGAGCTCGGCGACGAGATCGCCTGCGTGATCACCGAGGCTGCGGCGGGCAACATGGGAGCGGTCGCCCCGCAGCCGGGCTTCAACGCCGGCCTGCGCGAGATCACCAGCGCGGCGGGGGCACTGCTGATCATGGACGAGGTGATGACCGGCTTCCGCGTCTCGTCGGCGGGCTGGTACGGCGTCGACGGCGTCGCCGGCGACCTCTACACCTTCGGCAAGGTCATGTCCGGCGGTCTGCCCGCGGCGGCCTTCGGCGGCCGGGCCGAGGTCATGGAGCGGCTCGCGCCGTCCGGCCCGGTGTACCAGGCGGGCACCCTGTCCGGGAACCCGGTCGCGGTCGCGGCGGGCCTGGCGAACCTGCGCGCCGCCGACGCCGAGGTGTACGCGGCGCTGGACCGCAACGCCGGCCGCCTCGGCGAGCTGCTGGGCGCGGCGCTGACCGCCGAGGGCGTCCCGCACCAGGTGGCCTTCGCCGGGAACCTGGTGAGCGTGTTCTTCTCCGAGACCCCGGTGCGGAACTACGCCGAGGCGCAGGCCCAGCAGTCGTGGCGCTTCCCGGCCTTCTTCCACGCGCTGCTCCAGCGCGGGGTCTACCCGCCGCCGAGCGCGTTCGAGTCGTGGTTCGTCAACGCCGCGATGGACGAGGCCGCGTTCGAGGTGATCGCCGAGGCGGCGCCGCACGCGGCGAAGGCCGCCGCCGCGGCGGAGGCGTCATGAGCGACACCAGGACGGTCGTGCATTTCCTGCGGCACGGCGAGGTCCACAACCCGGAGGGCGTGCTCTATGGCAGGCTGCCCGGCTACCGGCTCTCCGACCGTGGCGAGCAGCAGGCGAAGCTGGTCGCCGAGTTCCTCGCCGGTCGCGGGGTCGCGCACGTGGTGGCCTCGCCGTTGCAGCGGGCGCAGCAGACCGCGGAGCCGATCGGCTCGATGTTCCACCTCGACGTCGCCACCGACGACCGGCTGATCGAGGCCGACAACCGCTTCGAGGGCCTGAAGGTCTCGGTCGGCGACGGCGCGCTGCGCTCACCGCGGCACTGGCCGAAGCTTTGGAACCCGTTCCGCCCCTCCTGGGGCGAGCCGTACCTGGAGATCGCGCACCGGATGCTGGCAGCGGCGCACCGCGCCCGCGCCGCGGCGGAGGGCCGGGAAGCGGTGTGCGTGTCGCACCAGCTGCCGATCTGGACGTTGCGCCGATTCGTGGAGGGCAAGCCGATGTGGCACGACCCCCGTCGCAGGCAGTGCGCGCTGGCGTCGCTGACCAGCCTGGTCTTCCGGGGCGAGCAGCTGGTCAAGGTCGCCTACGTCGAGCCGGCAGGCGGCACCGACCCGAGGGTGACCGGGGCATGAGGCGGCTGTTCGCGGCGGTGGCCGCCTCGGCGCTGCTGCTCGTCGGCGGCTGCGCGACGGCCGGTGACCAGGCGGTGAGCAAGGGCGGGGAGTTCTCGTTCGTCTCCCCCGGCGGGCAGACCCGCATCTTCTACCCGCCCGAAGAGCGCGGCCGGGTCACCGGCCTGTCCGGCGATGACCTGGTGTCGGAGGGCAAGCGCGTCGGCCTGGACGACTTCCAGGGCAAGGTCGTGGTGCTCAACATCTGGGGCTCGTGGTGCGGGCCGTGCCGCTCGGAGTCCGACGACCTCCAGGCGGTGCAGGACAAGACGGCCGCCCAGGGCGTCCAGCTGCTCGGCATCAACGTGCGGGACAGCCGCTCGGCCGCCGCGGACTTCCACTCCGACCGGGGGCTGTCCTACCCGTCGATCTTCGACCCGTCCGGGCGCTCCCTGCTGGCGCTGAAGAACTTCCCGCGCAGCACGGTCCCGGCCACGATCGTGCTGGACCGGCAGCACCGGGTCGCCGCGATCTACCTGACCGAGCTGCTGGAAGGCGACCTGCTGCCGGAGGTGCAGAAGATCGCCGCTGAGCTGCCGTAGGCGGCTAGCCGCCTACGGAGCCGGAGGCGGCGAGCCGCCTCCGGAGTCTTGGACCGCGCACCGCACGTCTGCCGGGTCCGGACCACAGCGGTCCACGTCCAGCGGATCCTGCTCACAGCGGTCCGTGTCCGCCGGGTCCGGACCACCGCGGTCCGCATCCAGCGGATCCGGACCACCGCGCCGAGCTGCTGATCACAGCCGCCGCGCCCCGCGCGCCGCTGATCACCACCGCCCGGGTCTGATCGCACCCCCGTCCGCCGAAGCCCTGATCACCGCCGGGCAAGTCCGGCAGGGTCCTGATCTTCTCGGGACCTATGGCACTGGTCCACCGTCCGGGAATCGCGGCACGCGGTCTCACCTGCGGCGACTGTGGTCGGTCTCACCAGGCCCGGTGACGGGTGACCGCTGAGGCTTCCCTACCCTCGAAGCGTGGACCCCACAGAGCTCGCCGCGTCCGGCCCGCTGCTGCTCGCGGCCGGTGTCGCCGTGCTCGCCGGGGCCTTCAGCTTCGCTTCCCCCTGCGTGGTGCCGCTGGTCCCGGGCTACCTGGCCTACCTGGCCGGTGTCGTCGGCGCCGAGGCCCCTGCGGTGGACGAGGCCGAGGCCCGGGAGGCCCGCCGGGGCCGCTGGCGGGTCGCCGGAGCCGCGCTGCTGTTCGTGGCCGGGTTCACCGTCGTCTTCTCCGCCGGTGCGCTGCTCCTGCTCGGCCTGTCCGACGTGCTGCTGGCCAACGAGCTGCTGCTGCAACGCGTCGGCGGCGTGATCACCGTGGCGATGGGCCTGGTGTTCCTCGGCTTCGTGCCCGCGTTGCAGCGGGACGTGCGGGTGCACCGGGTGCCGAAGGCGGGCGTCTGGGGCGCGCCGCTGCTGGGCGCGGTATTCGGCCTGGGCTGGACGCCCTGCCTGGGCCCGACGCTGATCGGCGTCATCTCCGTCGCCGCGGGCACGGACGTCGACGGCGGGACAGCGGTCCGGGGGATCCTGCTCGTCGCGGCCTACTGCCTGGGCCTGGGGCTCCCGTTCGTCGTGCTCGCGCTCGGAGCGCGCTGGGCGATCCGCAGCACCGGATGGCTGCGCGAGCGCGGCCGGGCTATCCAGCTGGCCGGAGGCGCGTTGCTGGTGTTGGTGGGCCTGCTGCTGGTCACGGGCCTCTGGGGTGAGTTGATCGCGGTCCTGCGCGGGCCGATCTCAGGATTTGAGACGCTGCTGTGATGCCTGGTCCCGTCAAGACGACCCTCGCCTTCCTGCGCAACACCTGGCGCGGGCTGACGTCGATGCGCACCGCGCTGGTGCTGCTGTTCCTGCTGGCGATGGCCGCGCTGCCGGGCGCGCTGATCCCGCAGCGGTCGCTGAACCAGCGCGAGGTGGACAAGTACTTCGCCGAGTACCCGACGCTGGCGCCGCTGCTGGACAAGGTCGGCGCGTTCGAGGTGTTCGCCTCGGTGTGGTTCGCCTCGATCTACGTGCTGCTGTTCGTCTCGCTGATCGGCTGCCTGCTGCCGCGCTGCCTGGAGTACTACCGGCAGGTGCGCGCCCGCCCGGTCCGCACCCCGCGCAACCTGGCCCGGATGCCGCACCACGACAAGGGCGAGCTGGACGCCTCCCCCGACGAGGTGCTGGCGAGCGCGCGGAAGCGGTTGCGCGGCTGGCGGATCGAGGAGCGGGACGAGGGCAAGGGCGTCCGCTCGATCAGCGCCGAGCGCGGTTACCTGCGCGAGGTGGGCAACCTGCTGTTCCACTTCGGACTGGTGGGCCTGCTGATCGGGGTCGCGGGCGGCAAGCTCTACGGCTACGAGGGCCAGGTCATCGTGGTCGCCGACGGTTCGGAGTTCTGCAACTCCGGCACCTACAACTACGACTCGTTCACCGCGGGCCTGACCGTCGACGGGACTCAGCTGTCGCCGTTCTGCGTGCGGGTCAACGACTTCGACGTGAAGTACCTGCACACCGGCCAGGTGGACAGCTTCCGGGTGGACCTGGAGTACCAGTCCGAGGACGACCTCGAAACCGGCGCCTGGAAGCCGCACATCCTGGAGGTCAACCACCCGCTGCGGACCGCGGGCGACCGGGTCTACCTGACCGGCAACGGGTACGCGCCGAAGTTCACCGTGACCTTCCCGGACGGGCAGAAGCGCACCGGCGTGACCCAGTGGCAGCCGATGGACGTCCTGACGATGCTGTCGCAGGGCGCGACCAAGTTCGACCGCCCAGGGGTTACCGACGAGGTGCAGCGGCGGCAGAACCAGCTGGCGATCACCGGCCTGTTCGCGCCCACCGCGGCGTTCGACGGTTCCCTGCTGTCGTCGCGGTTCCCGGACACCCTCGACCCGACCGCCGCGGTCGACGTGATGCGCGGTGACCTCGGGCTGGACTCCGGCCGCGGGCAGTCGATCTTCGGCGTCGACCAGGGGATGGTCGACCAGGGCAGGCTGAACCGGGTGGCCCGGCAGAACCTGCGCGTGGGTGAGGAGATCCGCCTCGACGACGGCACCACGGTCCACTTCGACGGCGTCGAGCGCTGGGCCAACCTGCAGGTGTCGCACGACCCGTTCCAGCCGTGGGTGCTGGGCTTCTCGATCGCGGTGATCTTCGGGATCGGTTCCTCGCTGGCCATCCGGCGGCGCCGGGTGTGGGTGCGGGTGCGCCCGCAGGGCGATGGGACCCTGGTCGAGCTCGGTGGTCTCGCCCGCACCGACCAGGCCGGCTACGGCGAGGAGTTCACCAGGCTGGCCGCCGACCTGCTCGCCGGTTCCGGCGAGCCCGCAGGGCAAGCACGCACGGACAGCGGTCCGGTGCGCGGAAGGAAGAGCTGATGCCGGTCAACGAAACGCTGTCGAGCTACAGCGACATGGCCTACGCCACCTCCGTGGTGGTCTACATCCTCGCGATGTTGCTCTACTTCGCCGAATTCGCCTACCGCCCGGCGAAGGCCGCGGTCAAGCGCGAGTCGGCGCTGGTGGGCGCCGCCGGTGACGCGCCCGCGGTCGGACGGGTGGAGCAGCCCGCGAAGCGCCCGCTGTCGGAGCGCTTCGGCGGCATGGCGGTGTCGATGACGGTGCTCGGCGCGCTGGTGCACGCGGCTTCGCTGGCGCTGCGCGGGTTCGCCACCGGTCGCGTGCCGTGGGGCAACATGTACGAGTTCGGCTCGGCCATCTGCCTCGCCGCGGTCGTCGCCTGGCTCGTCGTGGTGGTGCGCCAGCTGCGCGCCGCGCGGCGGGACGCCACCCCCGCGCAGCTGCGCGGCCTCGGCGGTTTCGTGCTGCTGCCGACGATCCTGCTGCTGTTCCTGTCCGGCACCGTGCTCTACGCGCAGGCCGCGCCGCTCCAGCCGTCCCTGCAGTCGTACTGGATCGTCATCCACGTCTCGGCCGCGATCGTCTCCAGCGGTGTGCTGCTGTTCGCCGGCGTCGCCAGCGTGCTCTACATGCTGCGGGCCCGGCACGAGAACAACCCGCTGAAGCTGGCGCGGCTGGGCGCCCGGCTGCCGACGACGCAGGCGCTGGACCGGATGGCCTACCGCGCCACGGTGATCATCTTCCCGGTGTGGACGTTCGCGATCATCGCGGGCGCGATCTGGGCCGAGGCCGCGTGGGGCCGGTTCTGGGGCTGGGACCCGAAGGAGACCTGCTCGTTCATCGCCTGGATCGTCTACGCCGCCTACCTGCACGCCCGCGCGACCGCGGGCTGGCGGGGCGTGCGCGCGGCGTGGATCAACATCTTCGGCCTGGCGGTGATGATCTTCAACTTGTTCTTCATCAACATCGTCGTCGCCGGACTTCACTCGTACGCTGGGCTGTGAGCGCGTGATCGGCCTCCGGTGACCTTCACCCACCGTTCGCGCGCGGGACCGACAGCCGCGGTCGGGCGGACCGGTGCCGACCGCCACCCCCGATGACGTGGGGGGATTCCGGGGACTACGGTCCCAGGCGGGGTCGGAGGTCTCGATTCGGTCCTGGACGGGTCGATTCAAGTCTTGGAGGGACGGCAACGGTGACCGGACGGTACGAAGAGCCCGACACGCAGCGAGACACGGGCGCCGCAGGTCCGGCCGACAGCGCGGCGATCGAGCACGCCACGCCCGATTACGGGGACTCGGCGCAGCAGGACGCCTTTTCCGACCCGGCGGCGCAGGCGCGCCCGTCGCCGGGACATCCCACGCCGTCGTACGTGGATCCATCGCAGGCGGGGGAAGCACCGCGGCCGTACTACCCGAGCGGACCGTCCCCGCAGCCGGGTCCGGAGGCGCAGCAGTTCCCGCAGCAGTTCAGCGATCCTTCCGGGCCGCAGCAGGTCCAGCCGGCGGGACCGGTGTCGGGTCAGCAGTCCGGTCCGCATCCGGTGCAGGGCCAGCAATCGGGGCCTCATCCGGTGTCGGGTCAGCAGTCCGGCCCGCATTCGGTGCAGGGACAGCAATCCGGCCCTTATCCGGTGTCCGGCCAGCAGTCCGGGCCGTACCCGGCTCCCGGTCAGCAGTCGGGCCCGTACCCGGTTTCGGGTCAGCAGTCCGGGCCGTACACGGTGCAAGGTCAGCAATCGGGGCCGTACACGGTGCAGGGTCAGCAATCCGGTCCGTACACGGTCCAGGGGCAGCCACAGGGGCCCTACCCGGCGCAGGGCCAGCAGTCCGGCCCCTACACCGTCCAGAATGGACAGCCCCCGTACCCGCAGCAGCCCGCGCCGAACCAGCAGCAGCCGCAGCACCCCACCGACCTGTCGTCGGCCCAGCTGCTCCGCCAGTCCAAGCGGCCCCCGCAGTCCGGCTGGCGCAAGGCGCTCTACAACGTCAGCGGCCGGTCGATCAACCTCGGCGAGAGCACGGCCGACCTGCGCAGGCGGGAGCTGATCTCCCGGATCAACCAGCCGCTGCAGGGCTGCTACAAGATCGCGATGCTCAGCCTCAAGGGCGGGGTCGGCAAGACGACGACCACCGCGACCCTGGGCTCGACGTTCTCCTCGCTGCGCGGTGACCGGGTGATCGCGGTCGACGCGAATCCCGACCGCGGCACGCTGAGCCAGAAGATCCCGCTGGAGACCACGGCGACGGTCCGGCACCTGCTGCGCGACTCCCAGCGCATCCGCAAGTACAGCGACGTGCGCTCGTACACCTCGCAGGGTCCGAGCAGGCTGGAAATCCTTGCCAGCGAACAGGATCCGGCGGTCTCGGAGGCGTTCAGCGAGGAGGACTACCGCCGCACCGTGACGCTGCTGGAGCACTTCTACAACATCGTGCTCACCGACTGCGGCACCGGCCTGATGCACTCGGCGATGAAGGGCGTCCTCGACCTCGCGGACTCGCTGGTGATCGTCTCGTCCAGCTCGATCGACGGCGCCCGCAGCGCCTCGGCCACCCTGGACTGGCTCGACGCCCACGGGTACGGCGCGCTGGTCGCCCGCTCCGTCGCGGTGATCAACTCGGTGCGGCCGGGCTCGGGCAAGGTCGATGTGGACAAGCTGATCGCGCACTTCGGCTCGCGCTGCCGCGCGGTGTCGCGGATCCCGTTCGACCCGCACCTGGAGGAGGGCGCCGAGGTCGAGCTGGACCAGCTCGCGGCGCCGACCCGCTTGGCGCTGCTGGAGTTGGCCGCGGTCGTGGCCGATGACTTTCCGCACGCAGTCAGCCGCCAGCAACAGGGCTGATCTCTGCGGCCCCTGCATGGTCGTTTTGCTTGGCGGTGCGGGTGGCGGTGCCGGTTGCTTTGGTGGGCTAAGCGGCTTCGCCGCTTCAAGGACGGGTGGCTACGGACGTCAGAACCCGGGCCAGGGCTGTTACGGCGTCGTCGATCTGCTCGGTGGTCAGCGCGGCGTAGCCGATGACCAGGCCCGGGAACGTCGTCGCCGCGTGCGCGTAGCCGGACAGCGCCGGCGCGGACACGCCCTCGTCGGCGAGCATCCGCTGCACCTGCCGGTCGTCGGTCCCGGCGGGCAGCCGCAGCACCACGTGCAGCCCGGCGGCGATCCCCACCGGCTCGCAACCGTCCACTGTGGCCAGACCGGCGAGCAGCGCGTCCCGTCGCCGCCGGTACAGCGCCCGGGTGCGCCGCAGGTGCCGGTCGTAGCCGCCGCTGCGCAGCAGCTGGGCGAACGCCGCCTGCGGCAGCGTGGCCGAGCCGAGGTCGTCGAGCCGCTTGCGCTCGACGACCTCCGGCAGCAGCGCGGGCGGTAGCACCAGCCAGCCCAGCCGCAGCGCGGGGGCGAGCACCTTGCTCACGCTGCCCTGGTAGATCACCCGCGCCGGGTCGAGCGCCTGCATCGCACCGAGCGCGGGCCGGTCGTAGCGGTGTTCGGCGTCGTAGTCGTCCTCGATAACCAGGCCGTCGTGCTCGCCCGCCCAGTCCAGCAGCCGGTGCCGCCGGTCCGGGTGCAGCACGACCCCGAGCGGGAACTGGTGCGCCGCGGTGACCAGCACCGCCCGGCTGCCGGACGCGGCGAGCCGGTCGACGCGGATGCCGTGGTCGTCGACCGGCACCGGGACCGGGCGGAGGCCGTGCGAGGCGAGCAGTTCGGCCTGGCCCAGGTGGCTGGGGTCCTCGACGGCGACCGTGCGGTGCCCGCGCCGGTGCAGCTCCCTGGCGATCAGCGCCAGCCCCTCGGCCGCGCCGTTGGTGATCACCAGCGATTCCGGATCGACCTGCGCCGCCCGGACCCGGCCGAGGTAGCCGGCGAGCTCACCGCGCAGCGAGGTCAGCCCGGCCGGGTCCGGGTAGCCCAGCGCCTCGTGCGGGAGGTCTGCGAGCGCCGCGCGGTGCGCGGCCAGCCACTCGGCGCGCGGGAACGAGCTCAGCGACGGCAGCCCCGGATGCAGGTCGACCCGGGTACGCCGGGGCGGCGGGGTGGTCTGCGCACGGCCGACGCGGTTGGCGACGCGGGTTCCGGAACCGCGCTCGGCGACCAGGTAGCCCTCGCCGACGAGCTGCGCGTACGCGGCCGAGACGGTGCCGCGCGCGAGGCCGAGCTGACCGGCGAGATCGCGGCTGGACGGCACCCGGCTGCCGGGCGCCAGCCTGCCGTCGCGGATCGCCCGGCGCAGCTCGTTCTCCACCGCCCTGCCGCGCTTGCCCCGCGTCGCGTCCGACACCGCGGGCAGCAGCAGCTCGTGCAGGGTGGACCACTCGTGAGCCATCGCACCCCAGCCTACGTCCGGTCCGCCGCAACGGGATTCGGCGTACCGGACGGCGGAAGTGGACCAGAACTCAGGCCGTCGAATGGCGCTTAACCCTGGTCCGGTCGCGATCGACGATGGCCGCGTGCTCATCACTCGGACGGAACGCGGCGCCATCGCGGCAGCCGCCCTGGGGGCGATCGCGGTAGGCGGATCGGTACCGGTCAACGGCCTGCTGCGGGACTATCCGATGTGGACGGCCCAGGGCCTCCGCTACGCCCTGGCCGGCCTCCTGCTGCTCGGCTGGGCCCGCTGCCGCGGGAAGCGGCTGCCACCGCCCCGGCCGCGCGACCTGCCCGCGCTCGCGGTGCTCGCCCTCGCGGGAATGCTGGGCTTCGCCCTCCTCCAGATCCACGCGCAGCGCCACGCCGATCCCGGCTTCGTCGCCGCCGTGATCGGCGCCAGCCCGCTGCTGCTCGGGCTCGCCGCTCCGCTGCTCGACCGGCGCCGCCCCCGGCCCGCCGTCCTGCTGGGCGCGGTCCTGGTCCTGGCCGGGATCGCGGTGCTCTCCGGCGGCGGCGCCTGGCACGGCCCGGGGCTCGTGCTCTCGGTGCTGACGCTGCTGTGCGAGACGTCGTTCACGCTGTTCGCGGTCGGCGTGGTCGCGCGGCTCGGCGGGCTGGCCGCGTCCACCTGGGCCTGCCTGCTCGCGGGTGGCATCGGCCTCGCCGCAGGTACCGCGGTCGACGGCTGGCGGATGCCAGGACCGGCCGAACTCCTCGCGCTGCTGGTGATGGCGGTCGTGGTGACAGCGGTAGCGTTCTGCCTCTGGTATCACGGCCTGTCAGTGCTGGGCGCCGACCGCGTCGGGGTGCTGATCGGGCTGATGCCGGTGTCCGGGTTCGCGGTCTCGCTGCTGCTCGGCGCGCAGCGGCCGACCGCGGCTTCGGTGCTCGGGACCGCTGTCGTCGCCGCCGGTTGCGCGCTCGGACTCCGGCGCTGACTCAGCCCTCGTCGCCCTGCTTGCGCTGCTGCTCGCCGAGCCGCCGCAGGAACTCGGGGTCGTCGTCGGGCGCGACCTGCGGCTTCTCGCGCGTCGCCGTGGTGTCCGGCCCGAACGCCTTCCACAGCAGCACCGCGACGGTCAGCGCACCGATCGCAGCCAGCACGTAGATCATCTTGGCCACCTCCGCTCTCCACCGTCGAGGTTAGCCAAAATCGGGCATCCGGGGCAGCGGGGTCAGGCGCTGCGGCTGACGTCGTTGGTCAGCTCGGCGAGCAGCGCGCGGACCTCCGACTCCCGGAAGCGGCGGTGCCCGCCCGGGGTGCGGATGGAGCCGATGCGGCCCGCGGTCGCCCAGCGGGTCACGGTCTTCGGGTCGACGCGGAACAGCGAGGCGACCTCACCGGGGGTCAGCAGCTGCTCCTGGCCGGGCTGGCGGGTCGGCTGGGGCGTCGCGGTCACAGGGGCCTCCACGTTGTGAGGACGGTTTCGGGCATTCCGGTCGCATCCTGGCACCAGGGAGGTCAGGTACTCGAACATTTGGCTTTAGGTAAAGGGAAGGTAAGGGACGAAACCGGCGCGGCCCCGGCGACCGCGCCGAAGATCGGGCGGGCGGTGCTCTACGCTGTTGACGTGCTGGAACAGCAAGAGGACCAGGTGACCGCGGGCTCCACCCTGGCCAGGGACGTGGCCCTGTACACGGTGGCCAGGCTCGCCATGCTGGTCGCGGCCACCGGGGCGTTGATGCTGTTCGGCGTCCCGTTGCTGGTCGCGGCGGCGGTCGCGGTGGTGCTGGTGATGCCGCTGTCGATGCTGGTGTTCGGGACGCTGCGCCGCCGGGTAGCGGTCGGGATGGCCGAGCGCGCCGCCGAGCGGCGGGCCCGCCGCGAGGAGCTGCGCGCGCAGCTGCGCGGCGACCGCGAGGACGAGCAGTGACCGGTAGCAGCGTGGACCGCTCGTCGGAGCGGACCCGGCGCTGGACCAACGAAGCCATCCGGATCATCGAGGCCGACGCCAACCGCAGCGCCGACACCCACCTCCTCCGGTACCCGCTGCCGCCGGAGTGGGGCGTCGACCTCTACCTCAAGGACGAGTCAACACATCCGACCGGTTCGCTCAAGCACCGGCTGGCCCGATCGCTGTTCCTCTACGCCATCTGCAACGGCTGGGTGACCGAGAACACGCCCGTGATCGAGGCGTCGTCCGGTTCGACGGCGGTTTCCGAGGCGTACTTCGCCCGGTTGCTGGGGCTGCCGTTCATCGCGGTCATGCCGAAGTCGACCAGCCGGGAGAAGGTCGCGCTGATCGAGCGGCAGGGCGGTCGCTGCCACTTCGTGGACGTGCCGGGCGCGATCTACGACGAGTCCCGCAGGCTCGCCGCCGAGCTCGACGGCCACTTCATGGACCAGTTCACCCACGCCGAGCGCGCGACCGACTGGCGCGGCAACAACAACATCGCCGAGTCGATCTTCGAGCAGATGGGGATGGAACCGCACCCGGAACCGGCCTGGATCGTCGTCGGGGCGGGCACCGGCGGCACCAGCGCGACGATCGGCCGCTACGTCCGCTACCGCAGGCAGCAGACCAGGCTGGCGGTCGTCGACCCGACGCACTCGGTGTTCTTCGACGCGTGGTGCGACGGTGACGCGGCCCGCACCGGCGAGCGCGGTTCGCTGATCGAGGGCATCGGCAGGCCGCGGGTGGAGCCGTCGTTCATCGGCCAGGCCATCGACCGGATGATCAAGGTGCCGGACTCGGCGTCGGTCGCCACCGTCCGCTTCGCCGAGCGGGTGCTGGGCCACCGCGTCGGAGGCTCCACCGGGACCAACCTGTGGGGCGTGTTCGGGCTGGTGGCGCAGATGCGCCGCCGGGGCGAGCGCGGCAGCATCGTCACGCTGCTCTGCGACGGCGGCGAGCGCTACGCCAACACCTACTACGACGACGCCTGGGTCGCCGAGCACGGTCTGGAGCTGGACGAACCGCACCGGATCCTGGACCGCTTCCACGCCACCGGCGAGTTCCCGGCAGACTGACCGGGTAGTCGTCGGCTGGAGGATCGATGCGGTGTCGTGCGGTTGCCCCGCTGGGACTCGGACTGGCCCTGCTGCTGGCGGGATGCGTTCCCGGCGGCCAGGAACCCGCCCCGCCGACCGAGCCGCCCTCACCGACGACGGCCACCACGAGCGAGTCCTCGGTGACCCCGTCGATCACCCGTGACCTGCCGCCGGAGCAGCGCAGGCGGTTGGCGGAGGTGCCGACCGACCGGCTGTGCGAGCTGGTGAGCCCGGACGAGCTGGCGCAGCTGGCCTTTCCGGTGGAACCCGGCAGGCCCCGGGAGGTCGGCTTCGACCCGCCCGCCCGCGGCTGCGCCTACGACGCCCGCCCCGGCGACCGCTCGGTGCTGGTCGGCGTCCAGCCCGAGGGCTACGCCGATCTCGGCACCACCGAGGTGAGCCTCGGATCGGTGCCGGGCAGCCAGACCCTGCACGCCAACGACTGCACGGTGTTCGCCGGAGTTCCCGGCGCGACCCTGCAGATCGCGGTCCGCGCCGGGGAGTCCGACTCGGACCAGTGCGAGACCGCGCAGGCGGTCGCACAGTACGTCCTCGGTGGACTCGCGCGCTGACGTTTCTGGGCATTCCGGTCGTTTTACCGGCGAACCATCACAGGTTGGCCACGGTGACCGCATTCGGCGGAACCGCTGGTACGCCTCCTGCTGTCATACGGTCGGCGGAACCGACTGGGGGCCGTCATGCACAGCGACGCGGTCGGGAGGCGCGATGGCCGGGAACCTCAAGGCCATTCCCGAGGAGTTGAAGGGTTTCGAAGGGCTCCTCGAACGGAATGCCAACTACTTCAAGAAAATCGATGAATGGGCGGAGAGCACCGCGTCCAACACGAGCGGTTTCACCGGCCTGATGATGGCGTTGATCCCCGCCGTCGAAGCGGTCACCGCGCTGTACGGGGAAACGCTGGACTTCGCGCACTCGGCGCTGATGAAGGTGAAGGACGAACTCGGCAACGTCTCGGCCGAGTACGAGGAGCGCGAGAAGAAGACGATCGAGATGCTCAAGAAGATCGAAGCCGACCTCGACAAGATGAAGATCTGATGGGCGCGTTCGCGGACGAAGAGGACCCGCTGAGCAAGCTCGAAGCGGATCCCACGAAGAGCAACGCCGAATCCCTCCAGGCGGCGGTGGAAGAGGCCGGCTGGCAGGTCCAGGCGGTCAACTGGGTGTACGAGAAGGTCACCGGCGAGAACCTGATCGAGGCGCTGATCGCGCCGATCGTCGGCGACTTCTCCAAGATCGAGACCAACGCGGAGGCGTGGAACCAGGTCGGCGAGTCGCTGTCGTCGGTCCGGAAGAACCTCAACGCGGGCGTCAGCGAACTCCGGGAGAGCTGGGACGGCGAGGGCGCGATGGCCTTCGAGACCCTGCTCGTGGGCACCTGGACGGTCGCGCTGGAAGGCGACGCGCTGCTGGCCGGGCTGGTCGGCCAGGGCTTCCAGAAGGCCGCCGACATGTCGCGGCGGATGACCGACAAGGCGCTGGAGCTGATCAAGAAGCTGGTCGACCGGCTGATCGAGACCGCGGCCACCGGCTGGATCCCGGTCGCGGGCTGGGCGAACGCGGTCCGGCAGGTCGAGCGGTGCATCGACATCGTGACCACCGTGTACGAGATCTACACGGCGCTGGAGGAGATGTACAACTCCGTGGTCGCGCTCGTCGAAAGCGTGCAGAGCGCGGGCACCAACCTGTCGAAGATCCAGGACGTGCGCAGCCTCGGCGACGCGGTCAACCTCGGCATGGAGCTCAAGGACAACGCCATCGAGGTCCGCGACAGCGCCACCGGCGTCCGGGACGCGGCGAACAACACCAGGACGGCTTTCTCCAACGCGTCCAACGCGTCCAACGCGTCCGGCGGTTCCGGTGGTGGTGCCGGCGGCGGTTCCGGCGGCAGCGGCTCGGGCGGGGCGTCGTCGGGCAGCGGCTCGTCCGGGTACCAGACGCTGGCTTCGGGCACCCTCTGAATCCCCGGGAAGGAAACGACGTGAGCGAGGACTGGAAGACCCAGGCGGTCCGGGACGCGGAGGCCGCGCTCGAGGAGAAGATGCGCAAGGTCGAGGAGGCCCTGGACAAGGCCGACCGGCTCAGCGCGTCGCTGCCGGAGGTCAAGCTGACCGAGGACAAGATCCGCGAGATCGAGGAGCTCATCCGCGCGGGCAAGGCCCCGGCGGAGCTGACCGAACTCCAGGCGCGCATCGACGCCGGGGAGTTCACCTGGAACGATGTCGCCGACGGCACCGCGTTGCGCGACGAGTCGGTCCAGGCCGCCTTCAGCGCCAGCGTGGCGAACATGCAGAAGGCCAAGGAACTGCTCGACGAGGGCCACGACGTGGCGACCGTCATCAGCGCGGACCCGAACCGGCCTTCCGACGACAGCTACGACGACGATCCGCCGGATTCGTTCCTGCGGTGAGGGAAACGGTGAGTGAGCACGCATGAGCCGCAAGGCACTGATCACTGTCACGGCCGCCTGGGGGATCCTGGTCGGCGTGGTCGCGGCGGTATTCCTCGGCGTCGCGATCTTCAGCGGAACGGTGCTCGACGAGACCGCCCCGAACTCCAGCTCCACCCGCGTCACCGAGCAGTACCGCTGGAACGGCCAGCCGATGCTGATCACCCCGGCCGCGCGCAACGGCAAGACCGCCCACTGCAAGGTCGCCCCGGACCGGGGTGAACCGCGGGACGTCAGCTCGTACCGCTCCGAGTCGCGCTACGGCGTCACCCGGATCCAGCCGTGGTTCTCCGGCAGCGCGACCGTGACGTGCCAGGAGAAGGCCCGCATCCGCACCGGATCGCAGGTCACGATGTACGAGCTCGCCACGAAGAACCGGGTCGCCCAGATCGCCGCCGCGGTGATCGGTGCCGGTCCGTTCGCCGTGGTCCTCGTCTTCGGGCTGGGCAAGAAGAAGGCGAACGCCTGAGTTCTCGGTGAAAGGGCACCGGATCGTCGCGATCCGGTGCCCTTTTGCTCTGTCCGACGCGAGTTCAGCTCTGTCCGAACGCGAGCGCGAGCGCGGTGATGACCGACCAGGCCAGCATCGCGAACCCGGTGTCGCGCAGCGCCGGGATCAGCCTGCGCCCCTTCGCTCCGCTGAGGATGTTGCGCAACGACGTGATCAGCAGCGGCAGCGCGAGGAAAGCGAGCAGCATCCAGGTGTTGCGCAACCCCATCAGCGTGGTGATCAGGAACGGCACCAGCGCCAGCATCACGTAGAGCGTGCGGGTGTCGCGGTCGCCGAGCAGGACCGCGAGCGTGCGCTTGCCGGTGGTGCGGTCGGTCGGGATGTCCCGCAGGTTGTTGGCGACCAGCACCGCGCTGGAGAACGATCCCACCGCCACCGCCGATCCGATGCCGAACCCGGACACCGTGCCGGCCTGCACGTACTGCGTGCCGAGCACCGCGATCAGGCCGAAGAACAGGAAGACCGCGATCTCGCCCAGGCCCGCGTACCCGTAGGGCTTGCTGCCGCCGGTGTAGAACCACGCCCCGGCGATGCACAGCGCGCCGACTGCCAGCATCCACCACTGTCCGCTGAGGACGACCACGCCGATGCCGGCCAGTGCGGCCAGTCCGAAGCAGCCGAACGCCGCCCCCCGCACCGCCGCCGGCCTCGCCGCACCCGACCCGACCAGGCGGAACGGCCCGACCCGGTCGGTATCGGTGCCGCGGATGCCGTCGGAGTAGTCGTTGGCGAAGTTCACGCCGAGGATCAGCAGCAGCGCGACCGCCAGCGCCAGCACCGCCACGACCGGATCGAACCGGTCGATGCCCGCCGCGGCACCGGTCCCGGCCAGGACGGGTGCGATCGCGTTCGGGAAAGTCCGAATGCGTGCGCCTTCGATCCACTGTGCGACAGTCGCCATGACTTTCATCTTCGCTCATGGCCGACCGGCCGCGGCCTCCGGGACTCAGCGGGCGAAGCGCTCGGCGAGCAGGCGGCGGTCCGGTTTGCCCGGGCCGCGCAGCGGGAGCTCGTCGAGGAAGACCAGGTCCTTGGGGGTGGCGGCGGCACCGGCCAGCCGCCGGACCTCGGCCCGCAGCGCCTCGGCCGAAGGCGGCTGACCCGGATCCGCCGGGACCACGGCGGCAACCACGGCCTGCCCCCACTCGGGATCGGGCACGCCGAGCACGCACACCTCGCGCACCCCGTCCTGCTCGGCGATGATCCGCTCCACCGGGAGCGGGGCCACGTTCACCCCGCCCGTGATGATCACGTCGTCGGCGCGCCCCAGCACCTCCAGCCTGCCGTCGGCCCATCGCCCGAGGTCACCGGTGTGAAACCAGCCATTCGCGAACGCGGGCGAATCCGGACGACCTCGGTAGCCCCTCGCCAGCATCGGACCGGAGAGCAGGATCCTGCCGTCGTCGATCCGCACCTGCGCGCCGGGGAGCGGAACGCCGTCGTAGACGCAGCCACCGGCGGTCTCGCTCATGCCGTAAGTCGTGACGACGCGCACGCCTTCGTCGACCGCACGGCGGAGCAGAGCGGGCGGCGTGGCGGCGCCCCCGAGCAGCACCGCGTCGAATTTCCGCAGCTCAGCGAGGCCCTTTCCGGCATCACCGAGCAGGCGGCTCAACTGCGTCGGCACCATCGCCGTGTAGCGCGGTCCGGCGGTCGCGAGCGCTTCGGCGGCTTCGGCGAAGCGGTCGGGGCGGAAGCCGTCCGCCGTGTCGACGGCCAACGGCTCGGTGCCCGCGACGAGGGAGCGGACCAGCACTTGGATTCCGGCGATGTGCTGAGCGGGCATGGTCAGCAGCCAGCGGCCCGGACCGCCGAGGTGCGCATGGGTCGCCTCGGCGGAGGCGCGCAGCGCCGAGACGGACAGCAGCACGCCCTTGGGAGTGCCGGTCGAGCCCGAAGTGGCGATGACCAGGGCGGTCGGGTCGGCCGGATCGTCCTCCACCGGCGTCCCGACGCCGAGCGCGTCGGCGGGCGCGGCGTCCTCCGGGATCGGAAGCAGCGCCGGGCCGGCGCCGTCGAGCGCGCGGCGGAGCGCGGGCAGGACGTCGAGCGCCCGCTTTCCTGCGGGGACGGCCAGCGGCTGGAGGAGACGTGGGCTCGGCATGCGGGCATTGTGCGCCCCGGCCGAACCCGCGGTGGGCCTGGCCGGTCCGCGGGGCGCCTGGAAAAGTGGGCCGATGTCACATCGGCCGGGTTTCGCGGTTCATCACGGTGACACGGTCGGACGGAGGACGTGACCGATGGATGACAACGCGATTCGCGCCGAGCAGTTCGAGGCCCACCGGGACCACCTGCGGGCGGTCGCCTACCGGATGCTCGGCTCGGCGAGCGAGGCCGACGACGCGGTGCAGGAGACCTGGATCCGGCTCAGCGGCGCCGACACCGAGGACGTGGAGAACCTGCGCGGCTGGCTGACCACCGTGGTCAGCCGGGTGTGCCTGAACATGCTCCGCTCGCGCACCACCCGGCGGGAGGAGCCGCTGGGCGAGCACGTGCCCGAACCCCCTGCGCACGGCGCTGATCCGGCGGACCAGGCGGTGCTGGGCGACTCGGTCGGCCTGGCACTGCTGGTCGTCCTCGACACCCTCGGCCCGGCCGAACGCCTGGCCTTCGTCCTGCACGACCTGTTCGCCGTGCCCTTCGACGAGATCGCCCCGATAGTCGGCCGCACCCCGGCGGCGACCCGCCAGCTCGCCAGCCGGGCCCGTCGCCGGGTGCAGGGCGCTTCGCCGCCCTCCGAAGCCGACCTCGTCCACCAGCGCGAAGTCGTCGACGCCTTCCTGGAGGCATCCCGCGGCGGTGACTTCGAGGCGCTGCTGACCGTGCTCGATCCGGACGTCGTGGTGCGGTTCGAGAGCGGTGTGCTGCGCGGGGCCGAGACCGTGGCGAAGGCCGCGAGCACCTTCGCGAAGCTGGCCGAGTCCACCCGGCCCGCGCTGGTGGACGGGATGGTCGCGGCGGTGGCGGTGTCGAAGGGCCGGGAGATCTCGGTCGCGGTGTTCGAGGTCGTGGGGGACCGGATCACGGCGTTCGACACCTACACCGGGCTGGAGGGCCTGGATCTGACCTTCGTGGACTAAGTCGATCACACGTTCGAGTGTCGTCGCTCAAGTGTTCGAAGTGGGGTGACGATGGTGGTCGTGAGTCCGGTTGAAGGAGGCAGATGATGAACGGGACCAGTTTCCAGGCGAGCGCCCGCTGGCGGAGCCGTAGGCCGTCGTGGCGGTTGCGGATCGTTCGACGTGCGGGCGGGACACGGCTGCTGATGCTCCAGTGGAGAGCGCAGGTGCAGGCCAGGGCGGCGCGCTCGATGCAGCGTCCCCGCCCGGTGCCCCTGCGGATCCCGCCGCATCCGGTCCCGGCGGTGCGGGGTGCCCGCGTCATCCGGCGCAGGCAACCCCGCCGCGAGGCCGGAGCCGCCGCCGACGGGTCGTCCGAGGGCGGCGGGGCCGGGTCAGTAGTACCAGGGGAACGAGCTCCAGTCCGGTTCCCGCTTCTGCAGGAACGAGTCCCTGCCCTCGACCGCCTCGTCGGTCATGTACGCCAGCCGCGTCGTCTCCCCGGCGAACAGCTGCTGGCCCACCAGCCCGTCGTCGATGGCGTTGAACGCGTACTTGAGCATCCGCTGCGCGGTCGGCGACTTGCCGTTGATCTCGCGGGCCCACTGCAGCGCGGTCGCTTCGAGCTCGTCGTGCGGAACGGCCTCGTTGACCATGCCCATCCGAAACGCCTGTTCGGCGCTGTAGGGACGGCCCAGGAAGAAGATCTCGCGGGCGAACTTCTGGCCCACCTGGCGCGCCAGGTAGGCCGAACCGAACCCGCCGTCGAAGCTGCCGACGTCGGCGTCGGTCTGCTTGAACCTGGCGTGCTCGGCGCTGGCCAGGGTGAGATCGCACACCACGTGCAGGCTGTGCCCGCCACCCGCGGCCCAGCCCGGCACGACCGCGATCACGATCTTGGGCATGAACCGGATCAGCCGCTGCACCTCCAGGACGTGCAGCCGCCCGGCCCGCGCCGGATCGACCGTGTCGGAGGTCTCACCGCTGGCGTACTGGTAGCCGGAGCGGCCCCGGATCCGCTGATCACCGCCGGAGCAGAAGGCCCAGCCGCCGTCCTTTGGCGACGGACCGTTGCCGGTGAGCAGCACGCACCCGACATCGCTGGTCATCCGGGCGTGGTCGAGCGCGCGGAACAGCTCGTCCACCGTGTGCGGACGGAAGGCGTTGCGGACTTCCGGCCGGTCGAAGGCGATGCGTACGGTGCCCTTTCCGGGCCCGTCCTCGACGCAGCGGTGGTAGGTGATGTCGGTGAAGTCGAAGCCGTCCACGGGCTCCCACATCACCGGATCGAACAGCTCAGAGACACGTGGATTCTGCACACCTGGGACAATAGGCCCAGCAAGCGTCGGGTGGGCGGGCCGTTCGCACCACCGCGGCGCCTGCCGAGCCGGTGGCCGGGGCGACCACTGATCGCGGTCCGCAAGCGATTTTTCAGGGGTGATGGGTTGAATCCGTCCACGGCCCAGGCCGAGGTCATCATCGACGAGCTGGTCCGAAACGGACTGCGCGAGGCGGTGTTGTCCCCGGGTTCCCGCAACGCACCCCTGGCCTTCGCGCTGCACCGCGCCGCCGAAGCGGACCGGCTGCGGCTGCACGTCCGCATCGACGAGCGCAGCGCCGGTTTCCTCGCACTGGGTGTCGCGGCGCGCACGAAGCGTCCGGTCGTCGTGGTGTGCACGTCCGGTACGGCGGCGACCAACCTGCATCCGGCGGTGAGTGAGGCTTTTCACTCCGGGATCCCGATGATCGTGCTCACCGCGGACCGGCCACCGGAACTGCGCGCGGCGGGCGCGAACCAGACGATCGACCAGTACCGGCTGTACGGCTCGGAGACCCGGCTGTTCGACGAGCTGGCGGTCGCCGAGAACCGGCCCGGGCAGAACGCCTACTGGCGCAGCCAGGCGTGCCGTGCGTGGGACGCCGCCGGGAACGGGCCGGTGCACCTCAACCTCCCGTTCCGGGAGCCGCTGGTGCCCACCGGCGACGCCGACTGGTGCGAGCCGCTGGCCGGTCGTCCGGAAGGCGGGCGGTGGACCGAGGTGTCCGATCTCGGCGACGGTCCCAGCGCGCTCTCGCGGCTGGGGGCGAGCCGGGGTCTGGTGCTGGTCGCCGGCGGGGCCGCCGAGGGCGCGAGCGCCTGGGGCGAGCGCTACGGCTGGCCGGTGCTGTCGGAGACCGGCGGTGTGGGGCTGTCCGGGAAGGCCGCGATCAGCACCGGCATGTGGTTGCTGAACCTGCCGGAGTTCGTCCGGCGGCACCGTCCCGAGCAGGTGCTCTGCGTCGGCCGCAACACCGTGTTCCGGCAGGTGCAGCGGTTGCTGGCCGACACCGGTGTGGAGGTGCTGCTCGCGCACGGCGGTGTCGACTGGCCGGCGCCGGCGCACAACGTGCGAGAGGTCGCCGAGACCTTCGGTTCCGCGCCGGGCCCGGCCGACCACGACTGGCTGCTCGGGTGGCAGCAGGCCGACCACAAGGCCTCGGCAGCGCTGCACGCGGCGCTCGACCTCGAACGCTGGCCGAACGGCCCGATCATCGCGCGTGACCTCGTCGACGCACTGCCGCGGAGTTCGCTGCTCGTGCTCGGTTCGTCGAACCCGACGCGGGACGTCGCGCTCGCCGCGCGCCACCGTCCGGACGTGGCGGTGCACCGAAACCGCGGTGTGGCCGGGATCGACGGCACGGTGTCCACTGCGATCGGTTCGGCTCTCGCGCACGAGGGTCCGTCCTACGCGCTGCTCGGCGATCTGACCTTCCTGCACGACAGCAACGGGCTCGCGCTGGGACCGGCCGAAGAGCGCCCGGACCTGACGATCGTGGTCCTCAACGACGACGGTGGCGGCATATTCTCCTTGCTGGAGCAGGGAAATCCAGAACACAGCTCGTCGTTCGAGCGGGTCTTCGGCACTCCGCACGGTACCGATCTCGCGCAGCTCTGCGGCGCGCACGGCGTGCCGCACACCCTGGTCCGGCAGCGCTCCGACTTCCTCGAAGCGCTGCGGTGGAGACCCGGGCTGCGCGTTGTCGAGGTGCAGGCGGACCGGGCCGAACTCCGCGGGGTGCACGAGCGCCTGCACGCTGCCGTACGATCGGCGTTACACGGCTGATCTTCCCGTTTTTCCTTGTGAGATGGGAAAAACCTGTTTGCCGATTCCTCCCCGCGCAGCCAGGCCGCGTACTTAGCCTCCTTGCAGGCCACGCCTGGTGGCCTGCAATCCAAGGAGGTAGCAGGTGTTTCGACGACAGGGCCTGCGAGTGGCGGCTGCTGCCTGCTGTGCGGCAGTCTTCCTCGCGACCCCGGCGCTCGCCGGCAACGACGGACCCGGTGCACCCGGAGCGGGGGACGACTACTTCCCCGGCTACGGCAACGGCGGCTACGACGTCTCGCACTACGACATCCAGCTCCGGTACCAGCCCAACGACGATTTCCTGAGCGGCACCACGACGATCGTGGCCAAGCCGACCCAGAACCTCACCGCGTTCAACCTGGACTTCGCGCTGAACGTGAAGTCGGTGCGGGTCAACGGAAAACCTGCGGAGGTCAAGCACGACGGCCTGGAACTGACCGTCACCCCACAGGAAACGCTGCCGGAGGGCAGCCTGGCGACGTTCGTGGTCGAGTACGACGGCGTTCCGTCCACGGTGGAGGTCGGCGGCGTCAACCCGTGGATCCGCACCGCCGACGGGGCGCTGGCGATCGGCCAGCCGGAGATCTCGTCGTGGTGGTTCCCGGGCAACGACCACCCGCGGGACAAGGCGACCTTCGACATCGCCGTCGCGGTGCCGGACGGCACCGAGGTGCTGTCGAACGGGGTGAACACCGGCACGTCGAGCTTGGCGGGCTGGACCACCTGGAAGTGGCGGACGACCAAGCCGACCGCCAGCTACCTTGCGTTCCTCGCCCTGGGCCAGTACGAGATCAGCACCAAGACCGGTGCGAACGGCCAGCCGTTCGTCACCGCCTACTCCGACCAGCTCGGCGAGCTGGAGGGGGCGGCGAAGGCGAGCGTCGAGCGGACGCCGGAGGTCGTCGAGTTCCTGAGCGGCCTGTTCGGCGAGTACCCGTTCGAGGCGCAGGGCGGCGTCGTGTCCTCGGAGGGCATGAACTTCGCGCTGGAGAACCAGACCCGGCCGACCTACAGCCACAAGTTCTTCAGCCGGGGCGCCAACACCTCGGTGGTGGTGCACGAGAACGCGCACCAGTGGTTCGGCGACTCGGTGTCGGTGGACACCTGGCGCAACATCTGGCTCAACGAGGGCTTCGCGTCGTACTCCGAGTGGCTGTGGTCGGAGAAGCAGGGGACCGGCACCGCGCAGGAGCTGTTCGACCACTACTACTCGGCCACTCCCGCCGACGACCCGTTCTGGCAGGTGCTCCCGGGTGACCCGGGCGCGGAGAACGTGTTCCACGACGCGGTCTACGACCGCGGTGCGATGACGCTGCACGCGCTGCGCAACGTCATCGGCGACCAGGCGCTGGTGGACATCACCCGCACCTGGGTGTCCGAGAAGCGCTACTCGACCGGGACGATCGAGCAGTTCATCGAGCTGGCGGAACAGAAGTCGGGCAAGCAGCTCGACGAGTTCTTCAAGGCTTGGCTGTTCACGCCCGGAAAGCCCGCCGTGGGCGAGGCGACCGGTGTTCCGCAGAGCGCGCTCCTCGCGTCCGCCACGCCGCCGCCGGCGGTCGCGGAGATCGACGCCACGCACGAGCGCGCGCACGCGCACTGATCACCGCCGCAGCGGGTGGTCGTGGAGGTTCCGCGGAAGCTCCACGACCACCCGGGATCACTCGATCCCCTCGAGCGCTTCGCGCACCGGCAGGAACTTCGCCTCCGCCTCGGCCACCTCCAGGTCCGGGTCGGAGTCGGCGACGATGCCGCACCCGGCGAACAGCCGCACCTGGCCGTTTTCTCCGGCCTCGGGCTGGATCTGCGCGCAGCGCAAGGCGATTCCGACCTCGCCGTCTCCCCGGCTGTCCGTCCAGCCGACCGGTCCCGCGTAGCGGCCCCGGTCCATCCCCTCCAGCTCGCCGATCAGCTTGACCGCCTGCGGCGTCGGCGTGCCGCCGACAGCGGCCGTGGGGTGCACGGCTTCGGTCATCCGCAGTAAGGTCGCCCGGTCCTCGCCGAGCTGTCCGGTCACGTTCGACGCCAGGTGCATGACGTTGCGCAGCCGCAGCACTTCGGGCTCGCCGGGGACGAACAGCTCGTCGCAGAACGGGCGGAGCGAGTCCGCGAGCGACTGCGTCGCGTATTCGTGCTCGCTGCGGTTCTTGCCCGACATGAGCAGCTCCGCTTCGAGCTCGTCGAAGCCGCGATCCCCGCGCGGCCAAACAGTTCCCGCGAGCACCCGCGAACGCACCAGCCGCCCGCTGCGCTCCAGCAGCAGTTCCGGGGTCGCTCCGACCAGTCCGTCGACGGCGAACGTCCAGCAGTTCTCGTAGCGGGCCGCGAGGTTGCGCAGCAGGAACCGGCTGTCGAGCGGTTCGGACGTGGTGGCGAGCAGGTCGTGCGCGAGCACGATCTTGTCCAGGTCGCCGACCTCGCGCATCCGGCGGACCGCGTCGGCCACCGCCTGCCGGTAGCCCGTGGCGGTGAGCGTCCCGTCGCTGTAGCGGACGGTCCCGGGGTGCCGGACCGGCTCGACCGCTCCCGCCGCGAGCCGCTCGGCAGCTCCCGCTGCGAGCGGCTCGACGGGGCTGCCCGCGCGGGTCGTGCCGGGGTCCGCCGCGACCGGCGCGACCGCCTCGGGCGGCTCGCCGATGGTCGTGAGCCAGCGGACGCCGTCGCGCTGGCCGATGACCACCTCCGGCACGATCACCACCGACCGCCCCGGCTGCTCGGCGAACGCCATGCTGGCGAAGGCCACCGGGCCGGTGCCGGGCAGTCCCACCTCGTCGTCGACGTCGACCTGGGCGACCCAGTCCTGCCACCAGGTGTCGGCCTCGGTGAACCGCTCGGTTCCCGAGGTGTCCAGCCGGGCCGCGCAGCCCCAGCCGACGAGCCCGTCGCCCGCTCGGACCCAGCTCACCGACGGGCCCGGCGGTAGCAGTTCGAGCAGTCGACGATCATGCAGGGGATCACCTGCATGGATTCTTCGTGTACGCGCGGTCAGCAGACGCGAGCTAATGGCCACCCTTGGAGGGTAAGGCGCTTGTCCGTGCGGGTGGCGGTGACCGATGCAGTGCCGATGACGGCCGGTGCGGTACCTACAATCGGTCACCGTGGCGAGCGACGCGGTGACCGAGGACGCGGCCGACTCGGTGACAGGTTCGAGCACGGAAGGTGACGAACCGGGCACTCGGCGGCCCCGCCGCAGCCCGCGCGCTCTGGCCGCGCGGGGCGTGCTCGCGCTCGCGCTCCTGCTCAGCGGACTGTGCGTGTCGATCGTCATCGGCTGCTTCATCAACGACCGCACCATCGCGGAGTCCCGCGGCCAGGCGGTGGCCGAGGTGCTCGACGCCTCGCTGACGCGAACGGTCGTTCGCTTCTCCGACGCCGAGGGCCGGGTCTACATCCCGCCGGCAGGCGTGCTCTACCCGTCCGGCCTCCAGCAGGGGCAGCTGGTGCGCGTCGAGTACGACTCGCGGAACCCGGACCTGGTTCGCGTCATGGGCCGCACCGCCGTGCTCTCGCTGCTGCCCGTGGGCGGCACCCTGGCCGGGATCTGGGTCGTCCTGCTGCCCACCTACCTCCTGCTGCGCCGCCGCTGACCCTGCGCTCCCGCTGCCCCGGCCGCGCCGCCGAACCCCCCGCGCTGCCGCTGCCCCCCGCCGCACCGCCGCCACCCCGCGCCGCCACC
>NZ_BAAAUX010000035.1:0-57244 GCF_039534165.1 Saccharopolyspora taberi
GGCAGGCGCCTCGGGAGCCTGCGCAGGCGGCGGCGCGGCCTGGCGCGCGGAGCGCGGCAGCGGCCGGTGGCTGTTGCGCTGGGGCGGCTCGGTGCCCGGCTGCACGGCGCGCAGCTGTCCGCTGTCGGACATGACCCGCTCGATGATCGCCTGCGGAGCGGTCTCGCTGGGGTCCTCGGCCCGCCTGCGGCGGCGCCGGGTGTTGCGCTGGGAGTCGCCGCCGTACTCGGCGAGCAACTCCGCGACGGTGCGCTGGGTGGGGTCGTTCGCCCCGCTGTCCCGAGTCATCGATTCCACCGTGCCCCGTGCTCAGCCGTCCGTCCAGTTCCTCGCCGCGCGTCCCCCGACTGCTCCAACCCGATCGTCGCCCTGGCCTGGACGGCGGTGCCGCCGTCTCCGTTCGTGTGGTCCAGCCGTCGCAGGATCACTCCCTCCCGCAACGCCCAGGGGCAGATGTCGAGTTCCCGCAACGACAGCGCGCGCATGGTGGCCTCCGCCACCAGCGCCCCGCCGACGAGCTGGTGCGCCCGCGCGCTGCTCACCCCGTCCAGCCCCGCCAGGTCCGCGCTGGACATCCGGCTGATGAAGGCCAGCAGCTGGCGGAGCCCGGTGTCGGTGAGCGTCCGGGGGACGCGCGGACCGGCCGAGGCCGGAGCCGCACCGGTCAGCCGCGCCAGCGAGCGGAAGGTCTTGGAACTCGCCACCACCCGGTCCGGCCTGCCCAGCTTGCGGAAGCGCTTGGCCGTGGGCGCCAGCTGTTCGTCGAGCCACTCCCGCAGCTCGTCGACCTCGTCCCGCCCCGGCGGATCGTGCAGCATCGTGCGGGCCATCCGGCCCGCGCCCAGCGGCAGCGACACCGCCAGGTCAGGCTGCTCGTCGATGCCCATCGCCATCTCCAGCGACCCGCCGCCGATGTCGAGCAGCAGCAGGTTGCCCGCCGACCACCCGTACCAGCGGCGCGCGGCGAGGAAGGTGAACCGGGCCTCGTCCTCGCCCGGCAGCACCTCCAGCTCGATGCCGGTCTGCTCCCGCACCAGCGCCAGCACCTCGGCGGCGTTGTCGGCCTCCCGGATCGCCGAGGTGGCGAAGGCCATCAGCTCCTCGCACCCGGCCGCCACCGCGGCGTCCTGGGCCGCGGCGACGGTGCGGACCAGCTCGTCGGCGTCCTCGGGCCCGAGGTGCCCGTCGTCGCCGATCCGCTCCGCCAGCCGCAGCACGGTCTTCTCCGAAGTCATCGGCGTCGGGTGGGCACCACGGTGCGCGTCCACCACCAGCAGGTGGACGGTGTTGGAACCGACGTCGAGCACGCCCAGGCGCATGACCGACAACGTTACCGGCCGAGAACTCGGTAGCGGGGCAGGTGGTGGGTTCGGCGGGCGAGGGTCACAGGAAGAAGGGGATCCGCCTTGGAAAGAAGCATCCGCCCGCTGGGCGGATGGCCCTTCGGCCATTTGAAGCCCCACCCGGGGCTTCAAACCTCGAACTTGTAACCGAGCCCCCGGACGGTGACCAGGTACTGCGGGTCCGCCGGGTCCGGTTCCAGCTTCGAGCGGAGGCGCTTGACGTGGACGTCCAGCGTCTTCGTGTCGCCGACGTAGTCGGCTCCCCACACCCGGTCGATGAGCTGGCCCCGGGTCAGGACGCGGCCGACGTTGCGCAGCAGGTACTCCAGCAGGTCGAACTCCTTCAGCGGGAGGCTGACCTCCTCGCCGGAGACGGTGACCACGTGGCGCTCGACGTCCATCCGGACCGGACCGGCCTCCAGGACCTGCGGGAGCATGTCCTCGGCCTCCCCGCCGCGGCGCAGGACCGCTCGGACCCGGGCGATCAGCTCGCGCGCCGAGTACGGCTTGGTGACGTAGTCGTCGGCGCCCAGCTCCAGGCCGACCACCTTGTCGATCTCGCTGTCGCGCGCGGTCACCATGATCACCGGCACCGCCGAGCGCTGGCGGAGCTGCTTGCAGACGTCGGTCCCGCTCATGCCCGGCAGCATCAGGTCCAGCAGGACGATGTCCGCGCCGTTGCGGTCGAACTCCTCCAACGCCTCCTGACCGGTCGCGGCGACTGCCGCCGTGAAGCCCTCCTTGCGAAGCAGGAAGGCAAGTGGGTCGGCGAAGGACTCCTCGTCCTCCACGATCAGCACCCTGGTCACCGGACTCCTCCCGTTTCGACGGTTGTGATCCCGTCCGCACTCTCGGTCTTCGACCGCGCGGGCACCCGGTCCGGCTCGGTGGCGAGGCTGCCACCTGTCTGGTGGGCAGAGCTGCCGCCGTCCTCACCGACGCCGTGCCTGGGCACCCGAAGCGTGAAGGTGGACCCGGTTCCCAACCGGCTCCACAGCTTCACCTCACCGCCGTGGTTGGCGGCGACGTGTTTGACGATGGCCAGCCCGAGGCCGGTTCCACCGGTGGCCCGCGACCGGGCCGGGTCGACCCGGAAGAACCGCTCGAACACCCGCTCCTGGTGCTCGGGCTCGATTCCGATGCCCCGGTCGGTGACCGCGATCTCGACGAACTCGCCGGACAGCCTGCGGCTTATCGAGACCGGGCTGCCCGGCGGCGAGTAGGACACGGCGTTGTCGATCAGGTTGCTCAGCGCGGTGACCAGCAGCGTCCGGTCGCCGTCGAGCAGCAGTCCGGACGGTTCGTCGACGGTGATCTCGATGCCCGCGGACTCGGCCGAGATCCGGCAGCGGCCCAGCGACTCCTCGATCACGCCGTCCACGTCGAGCGTGGTCATCTCCGGCAGCCGCTCCGCGCCCTGGAGGCGGGAGAGCGCGATCAGCTCGGAGACCAGCGTTCCCAGCCGGGTCGATTCGTGCAGGATCTTGGTGGAGAAGCGCTTGACCTCGTCCGGTTCGTCGGCGGCGTCGAGCACCGCCTCCGCGAGCAGCGCGAGCGCGCCGACCGGCGTCTTGAGCTCGTGGCTGACGTTGGCGACGAAGTCGCGGCGGGTGGCTTCGAGGCGGACCGCGTCGGACTCGTCACCGGCGTCGATGACGGCGAAGCCGTCGCCGAGCGGGCGGGCGTCGCCGAGTACTGCGGCGGGACCCCGGCCGCGCAGGACGCGGCCGAGCGGGGAGAGGTCGACCGGGGTCGGTTCGCCGGAGGCGATGGCCTGCTCGGCGGCCTTCCTGGCGCGCGGGTCGGCCTGGTTGTCCCGGATCAGGCCGAGTTCGTCGGCCCTCGGGTTGTGCAGGACGACGTCGCCGAACCTGTTCACCACGACGACACCGTTGTTGGTGGTATGGACCAGCCTCTGGAGGAGGTCGGCGACCGTGGGGCCGTTCGAGGGCTTGCGTTCGGTTCGCCGGGTGGCCCTGGCTATCCAGAAGCCGCCCGCCGCTCCGGCGAGCAACAAGGCCATGATCAGGGCGGTATAGCCCAATGCGGTCACGTCAGCATCGTAAGCAGGCGGGTGCGGGGGGAGGCCAGTCCGCGCGGGCGTTCCGTGATGCCCGTGACACGATTCGGCCCGTTCTTCACCCCCATTTCACCTGGAGGACGGGCTCGGTTCAGGTGCGCCCCGACGGACGGTTCCGCCGCGTTGGACGGAGCGACACGAACCAAACTCACATCATTCGCCCCAGTGTCACCCGTTCGGGCGGGACGTCTGCTGGGGACGTCCCGCCCGGTCCGGATCAGCGGCCCTGGTTGGCCACCGCTGCCGCGGCGGTGGCGGCGGCCTCCGGGTCGAGGTAGGTACCGCCCGGGTTGACCGGCTTCAGGTCCTCGTCGAGGTCGTAGCGCAGCGGGATGCCGGTCGGGATGTTCAGGCCCGCGATGTCGGCGTCGGAGATGCCGTCGAGGTGCTTGACCAGCGCGCGCAGCGAGTTGCCGTGCGCGGCGACCAGGACGGTGCGGCCGGCCCGCAGGTCCGGCACGATCTCGCTCTCCCAGTACGGCAGCAGCCGGGCCACGACGTCCTTCAGGCACTCGGTGCGCGGCGCGTCGATGCCGGCGTAGCGCGGGTCGGCGTCCTGGCTGAACTCGCTGCCGAGCTCGATCTCCGGCGGCGGCGTGTCGTAGGAGCGGCGCCAGAGCATGAACTGCTCCTCGCCGTACTCGTCGAGCGTCTGCTTCTTGTTCTTGCCCTGGAGGGCGCCGTAGTGGCGCTCGTTGAGCCGCCAGTCGCGGCGGACCGGGATCCAGTGCCGGTCGGCCACGTCGAGCGCGATGTTCGCGGTCGCGATGGCGCGGCGCAGCAGCGAGGTGTGCAGCACCTCGGGCAGCACGCCGCTCTCGCGCAGCAGCTCACCACCGCGCTCGGCCTCGGCCCGTCCCTTCTCCGACAGGGGCACGTCCACCCAGCCGGTGAACAGGTTCTCGGCGTTCCATGTGCTCTCACCGTGCCGCAGCAGCACCAGAGTCCCAACAGTCATGGGCTCAGGCTATAACCAGCGGTTACGGCGCAACCCTCCCCGTGACGGGAGCCTCAGTCCAGGGCGGCGTCGAGGGTGATCGCGGTGCCGGCGAGCGCGACCGAGACCGGGCAGATCTCCTTGGCCCTGCGCGCCGCGGCGTCGAAGTCCTCGGCGGTCGCGCCGGGCACCTTCGCGCGGACGGTGAGCGCGATCCCGGTGATCGCGAACCCGTCGCCCTTCGGCCCGAAGGACACCTCGGCGCTGGTGCCGATCGACTCCGGCGGCGTGCCCGCCGCGCCGAGCAGCCCGGCCAGCTGCATCGAGTAGCAGGACGAGTGCGCCGCCGCGATCAGCTCCTCCGGGCTGGTCCGGCCGTCCGGGCCCTCCACCCGGGACGCCCAGGTGACCGGCAGCTGCGCGGTGCCGGACGAGTCCAGGGTGACGTTGCCGGAGCCGGACTGGAGGGGCCCGGTCCACTGCGTGGTGGCGTTGCGATCGGTCATCAGTCCTCCTGGGCCGGTTCGGTCGGGCCGGGAACCAGGCTCCCGCAGTGCGCGGCGGACCGCAGGTTTGGTTGCCACCGTCACGCGACGGTTATCTGATCACTGTGCCGTTGTAACCCTAAAGTGGCGCCGGTCACTTCCAATTGCAAACCGACTGCGTCTTGAATCCGGTGCGTTACTTTCAGCTCAAAACATCACCTGAATGGAGTAATGAACGAGGCTTGTGACCGGTGCACGACTCTGCGAAGTTTGGCTTCGCTCTCCTTGATCGGCTCCCACGCACTCCCCGGTCAACGAGAGCGACGAGCGCGGTTCGCTTTCCCCCAAATCCGGGCCGCGCCCCGCCGGGCCGCGGGTGCCCCCCGCCCATCGGCCCGACAGGCGGGATCCCCACGCGGGGTGGTTCGAGCTCGCGACTCCCCCTCTCTCCCGAACCGCCCCGCGCGGGGTCCGCGTGGTTCACGGCTGCGACCGGCGCAGCCTCCGCCTCCTCAGCAGCAGGCCACCGGCCGCGACCGGGAGCGCCAGCACCGCGGCGAACGGCAGCACCGCGCCGAGCGCGGTCAGCGCGAACATCCCGAACCCCCGCAACGCCTCCCAACCGCCGGAGAGCCCGGCCAGGAAACCGCCGCCCTCAGGGCGCTCCGCCGCGGACACCCGCACGTCGACCGTGGCCAGCTCCACCTGGCCCGCGAGCGCGGCCTGCCTCCGCAGCAGCGCGTCCAGCTCCGTCTCGCGGGAGGTCAGCTCGCTCTCGATCTGCACGATCTCGCCGACGCTGCCCGCCCGGGCCATCAGCTCCCGCAGCCGGTCCACGCTGGCCCGCTGCGAGTCGATCCGGCTCCGGGTGTCGACCAGCTGGTCGGTGACGTCCTCGGCGCGCTGGTTGCGGGAGGTGACCTCGCCCAGCCCGGCGAGCTGGTCGAGCAGCCGGTCCAGCTGCGCGGCGGGGACCTTCACGACCAGGTGCGCGTCCCCGCGCGAACCGTCCTCCTCGGCGAGGTGGCCGCCTGCCGACTCGGCCAGCCCGCGGGCCCTGGCCGCGGTGCCCGGCACGTCACCGGTCTCGATGCCCAGCTCGGCGGTCCGCACCACTTGCCGGTCGTCCCGCGGCGGGACCGGCTGCTGCGGAGCGATCTGCTGCGACTCCGAGGACCGGCCGGTTCCGACCGCCGGTGCGGAATCTTCGCTGATCGAGCTCGAACCCGAGCTCGAACAGCCTGCCGTGACCAGCCCCGCCACCAGCAACGGCAACACCGGTAATCGCCACCTGCGTGATCTCATTTCGCCTCCTCGATCTGCGGACAGACCAAGGACGAGCGGAAGCGATCTTCGCGTTGCAGGTCAGTCGCCGCGCTCCACGAGCGCCTGGAACGGGCGGAGGTTGGCCAGCGACTCGCCGCGCGAGGTCCGCCAGTCCCACTCCCGCCGGATCGCGGTGGCGAACCCGAGCTCCAGCAGCGAGTTGAAGTCGCCGTCGGCGGCCTCCAGCACCTGCCCGAGGATCTTGTCCAGCTCGTCGGCGGTCACCGCGTGCAGGCCGATCCGGCCGACCAGGAAGATGTCGCCGTTCGAGTCGATCATGTAGTGCACGCCGTAGAGCCGGGCGTTGCGGCGCAGCAGGAACCGGTAGACGTCCTCGTGCGCCTCGTCGGGCTTGCGGCAGACGAACGCCTCCACGACCAGCGCGTGCTCGGCGACCACCAGCCAGCAGTTGGTCTGGAGCTTCTTGTGGCCGGGCAGCGTGACGAAGAAGCTGCCCTCGCCCTTGTGCTGGTACTCCAGTCCGCTGGAGTCCAGCGCGGACCTGATGACCTCGTCGAGGCTCACGCCGTCACCTCCTCGATCCGGGGGCTGGCGTCGAACGCCATCTTCGCCCGCGCGTAGGTGTCCAGCAGCGCTTCGGCGGTGCGCTCCCACGAGAACCGCGCCGCGTGCGCGGTGGTCCCGGCGGCCAGCTCGGCCCGCCGCCGCGGGTTCTGCACCAGCGAACCCAGCGCGTCCGCCCACTGGCCGGTCCCGTGCCCGGGCACCAGCACCCCGGACACGCCGTCGCCCACCGCCACCGGCAGCCCGCCGACCGCGGCGGCCACCACCGGCGTGCCGCAAGCCTGCGCCTCCAGCGCGACCAGGCCGAACGACTCGTTGTAGCTGGGGACGGCGAGGACGTCGACCGCGCGGTAGACCGCGGCCAGGTCGTCGCCGCGCTGCGGCGGCAGGAACCGCACGACGTCGCTGATGCCCAGGTCGGCGGCCAGGTCCTGCAGGACCCGCGGGCGTTCGAGCCCGGTGCCGGACGGGCCGCCCACGACCAGCACGACCAGCCGGTCCCGCAGGCTCGGGGTCCGGGCCAGCAGCTCCGCCGCGGCCTTGAGCAGCACGTCCGGGGCCTTGAGCGGCTGGATGCGGCCGACGAACCCGAGCACCACGGCGTCGGCCGGGAGGTTTAATCGCGCCCGCGCCGCGGCCTGGTCGCCGGGTGTGAAGCGGTCCAGGTCGACCCCGGGCGGGATGGTGTCGACCGCGTCCGGGTCGGCGTCGTAGCGCCCGACCAACTCGGCCGCCTCGAACTCGGTGTTGGCGACCAGCCGGTCGGCTCCGGCCACCACCTGCTCCTCGCCGACGACCCGGACCATCGGCTCCGGGGTGTCACCCGCGGCGAGCGAGGCGTTCTTGACCTTGGCCAGGGTGTGCGCGGTGTGCACCAGCGGCACGCCCCAGCGCTGCCGGGCCAGCCAGCCGACCTGCCCGGACAGCCAGTAGTGCGAGTGCACGACGTCGTAGTAGCCGGGGTCGTGCCGGGCCTCGACCCGCATCGCACCGGCGGCGAAGGCGCAGATCTGGGACGGCAGGTCGTTCTTGTCCAGCCCCTCGAACGGCCCGGCGAGCAGGGTGCGCACGGTGACGCCGGGCGCGAGCTGCGCCACCGGCGGGATGTCCGAGGAGGTGGCGCGGGTGAAGATCTCGACCTCGGTGCCCATCTCGGCGAGCTTGGCCGACGTCCGGACGACGTAGACGTTCAGCCCGCCGGCGTCCCCGGTGCCCGGCTGTTCCAGCGGCGAGGTGTGCAGGGAAAACACCGCCGCCCGACGCGGCCGAAGTTCTGTCCTGGAGCTCATCTGCGGTCCATCGACGCCTTTCCCAAGCGACCCGAGCCGTTCGGGCGCACTCCCACCCCGACATCCACGGCCGCGAAAACATTCCCGGCGCGGGGCCCGCGACGACGCTACCGCCCTGGCGGCACCGGAGGACCCGTTCGGACGCCGCCACGTGGCGCTGTTCACATCCGCCGGACGCAGGAAAAGACCGCGGACCCCGAAAGGCCCGCGGTCTTCGGTCACCGCTCTGCGAGGCGGAACCTCACAGCGCCGACTTCTGGGTCCACTGGTCCCAGTTGAGCATCCAGTCGAACACGTCGTACTGCGGCGGCATGGCGGTGTTCGACCCGGTGACCTCCACCGGGTCGCCGAGCAGCGCCTTGTCGAAGTACGCCTTCGCGTCGGCCTCGCTGAGGTTGACGCAGCCGTGCGAGTTGTTCACCTTGCCCAGCGCGGCGCGGTTCTCCTCGTTCTCGTGGATGAACTCGCCGTGGTTGGAGATCCGCACGGCCCACTTCTTCTCCACGTCGGTGTAGCCGTAGCGCGGGTTGTCCATGATCTCGACGGGCTTCTTCTCCATCACGATGTAGGTCCCGTTCGGCGTGTTGAGGTTCGGGTCCGCGGACTTGCCGTAGCTGGCCGGGTAGCTGGCCACCTGCTTGCCGTCGCGTTCCACGACCATCATGTGCGTGTTGACGTCGGCCTTGACGATCTGGGCCCGGCCGATGGTGAACTCCGTGCTCAGGTCGGCGACCCCGTACTTGCCGTCGCCGTAGTGCACGCCGTAGAGCTTGGCGTTGACCGAGACCTTGGTGTTGGCGGGCCAGTACTCCTTCGGCCGCCAGTCGACCTGGGTGTCGGACAGCCACGCCCACGCCCCCTCGACCGGAACCGAGGTCCGCACGTCCAGCGCCCGCTGCGCGGCGGCCTTGTCCTGCACCGGCTCGGCGAACTTGATGCTGATCGGCATCGCGATGCCGACCTCGGCGTGGTCGGTCGGGTTGACCGTGGCGCGCACGGTCTTGTCCGGGGACAGGGTCGTGAAGCTGCCCTCGACCGGGACGGTGGCACCGTCGTCGCCGGCGGCCTCGCCCGCCCAGGTGTAGGTCTTGCCGTAGCCCAGCGCCTCGGTGGCCGTCCAGCTCCGGCCGTCCTCGGCGAGCTCGCCCGCGACCTGCTTGCCGTCGGAGTTGGTCAGCGTGACCTCGGTGAACTTGCCGCCGTCCACGCGGGCCCGGATGGGCGCGGTCGGGTTCACGTCGGCCGCGCCCGCGCCCGGCTCGACGGCGATCCTGGCCGCCGACGCCGCCGGGCCACCGCCGCCACCGGGAGCGCTCGATCCGCACCCCGCGACCAGCAGCACCGCCGCCAGCACTCCCGCAACCGCGGCCACCAGCGCCCGCGCCCGCGAACGCCCCAACCTGCTCGACACCTCTGACCTCGTTTCCATTGCTCGGATTTCCCCGTACTGAAGACGTACGACACCTCGAAAAGATGTCGTGATCGACCAGTGTCTCGTGTCACATCGATCGGGTGAAGGCGAGGCTCCCGGTCGCGCGCTGGGGGAAGATCGGGGCGTGAGCACTGACACCCGATGGGCCGTCGTCACCGGTGCCAGCTCCGGCATCGGCGCCGCCACCGCCCGAAAGCTGGCCGCAGAGGGTTTCCACGTGGTGCTGGGCGCCCGCCGCGTGGACCGGATCAACGACCTGGCCGCCGAGATCGGCGGTCTCGCGGTCCCGCTCGACGTCACCGACCCGGACTCGGTCTCGGCGTTCGTCGACCGGGTCGAGCGCTGCAACGTGCTGGTCAACAACGCGGGCGGCGCCAAGGGGCTGGCCAAGGTCTCCGAGGCCGTCGAGGACGACTGGCGCTGGATGTGGGAGACCAACGTGCTCGGCACGCTGCGGATCACCAAGGCGCTGCTGCCCAAGCTGCTCGCCTCCGGCGACGGGCACGTGATCACCGTGACCTCGGTGGCCGCGCTGGAGGTCTACGACAACGGCTCCGGCTACACCTCGGCCAAGCACGCCCAGGCCGCGCTGCACCGGACGCTGCGCGGCGAGCACCTGGGCGAGCCGGTGCGCTTCACCGAGATCGCGCCGGGCCTGGTCGAGACGGAGTTCTCCGAGGTCCGCTTCGGCGGCGACGCCGAGCGCGCCGCGGCGGTCTACCAGGGCCTGACCCCGCTGACCGCCGACGACGTCGCGGACGTGATCACCTTCGCCGCGACCCGGCCCGCGCACGTCAACCTCGACACCATCGTCCTCAAGCCCCGCGACCAGGCATCCGCCACCCGCACCCACCGCCGCGGCAGCTGAGGCACGACGACACAACCCGGCCATCGTCCTCAAGCGGCGCAAGCCGCTTAGCCCACCCGAGCAGCTGGCACCGCCGCGGGTTCTCAGGCGTTCGCTGGCGAGGACAGCTTTTTCCGTCGTATTGGACATACGTCGGAAAAAGTTTCCGCAGCCAGCGGACGCCTGAGGTTCCGCCACCCGCACCGCCACGCAGAACGAGCCGAGAAACCCTCAAACCTCAAGCCGCTGAGTCTCGGTGTAGAGCTCGACATCGAGCTCGGCGAGCACATCGGCGATGGGGCTGGCGAACCCCGCCGCGCCGCTGCCGCTCCCGGCGATGAGCAGGCCCACGACCTGCCCGGTGCGGTCGATCACCGCCGCACCGGCATCGCCGGGCCCGGTGAACCGCGCCGGCCCGCCTGTGATGCGCAACTGCTCGCGCAGCACGCGCACACCGAGCGCGTCGCCGTGGTCGACCCGCAGCGTGGTGTCGATGGACCGGACGATCCCGGTCGTCAGCCCGGTCCCGTAGCCGCTCTTGCGGACCGCTTCGCCCGGGTACGCGCCGCGCTGACCCGTGATCGGGCCGATGCCGTCGATCGCGGCGGAGTGGTCCACGCCCTGCGCGAGCGTGACCGCGGCGGCGTCGACCCGGCCGGACAGCGCGGCCCGCGCGAGGTCGGCGTAGATCTCGCCGACGTCCGGGTCGACCATCCGGTCGCCCACCGACCACGCGTCGTCCAGGCACGCCACGTCGAAAGTGGTCAGCCCCATCGTGACGGTGGCGGGCGCGTTCCCCGTCACCAGCAGCCCGAGGGTGCCGATGCGGCGGTACTCGCCCGGCGCTGGGACCTCCTGCGAGCCCAGCCGCACGGTCCGGTCCGGGGCGATCCCGCCGCCGCCGCGGACCGCGCCGAACCGGTCGGTCCGCCGCTGCCTGGGTGTCACCGGGTCGTGCAAGCCGGTGTGCAGGTGGTGCAGGACCGGCGTCTCCTCGATGACGTCGGTGGGGATGCCGAGCACGTCACCGGGCACCCGCGCCCCGGGGAGCAGCCGCTCCGAGGGCCGCTTGCTGGCAACCGAGACGACGATGACCTGCTTGCCGGTACTTCGTCCGGCCGTGAACTTCTCACCGATGTCGACAGCGGTGACACCGGGAAGATCCAGCAACTGGTCCTCCACGGCCCGCTTGATCGGCCGGATGACCGCACGGTCGCGTAGTTCCCTGATGCTCAGCATGGTGGCCCCTCCACCTACCATTTAACACACAGGGTGATGGGTTAGTCACGAAGAGTCACTCTTACGGCCGGTCAGACGTGCCTGCTACAGGGCACAGTCCACCAGGACCGGCTCCGGGGCCAAGGACACGCCGAACCGCTCGCGGACCCCGTCCCGAACTTCACGCGCAAGGCTGAGAAGGTCCTCGGTGCTGGCAGAACCCCTGTTGGTCAGCGCCAACGTGTGCTTGGTCGACAGCCTGGCCCGGCCGCCCGGACCCGGATGTCCCTTGCCGAACCCGGCCCGCTCGATCAACCACGCGGCCGAGAGCTTGGTCCGCCCGTCACCCGCCGGGAACTGCGGAATCCGCTGGTCGGGGCCCACCCGGGCCACGATCCGGTCCAGTACCCCCGGAAGGTCGGCCTGATCCACGATCGGGTTGGTGAAGAAGGATCCGGCGCTCCACGTGTCGTGATCGGCCGGGTCGAGCACCATGCCCTTGCCCTTGCGCAGCGCGAGCACGGCTTCCCGCGCGGCGGCGACCTCCACGCGGTCCCCGATCTCGACCCCGAGCACGCGGGCCAGCTCGGCGTAGCGGACCGGCGCCGACAACCCGCCGTCGCGCAGCAGGAACCGCACCCGGAGCACCACCGCCGCGTCGCTGTGCTTGAGGACGCTGTTGCGGTAGGTCAGGCCGAGGTCCTCGGCGCGCACGGTGCGCACCTGGCCGCTGCGGCGGTCGAGCAGGTCCACCGAGACCAGCATCTCGGACACCTCGACGCCGTAGGCGCCGACGTTCTGCACCGGGGTCGCGCCGGTCAGGCCGGGGATGCCGGACAGGCACTCCAGGCCGCCGAGCCCCTGCCGCACGGTCTCGGCGACCACCGCGTCCCAGTCCTCGCCCGCCTCGGCGGTGAGCTGCACCTGCCCGTCGCCGACGCTGTCGAACCGCACACCCCTGGTGGCGATCTTCACGACGTGCCCGTCGAACCCGCCGTCGGCGACGACCAGGTTCGACCCGCCGCCCAGCACCAGCAGCCTGCGCCCCGCCGCGTCGGCGTCCCGGACCGCCCCGGTCAGGACGTCGGGGTGGTCGGCCACCACGAGCTCGGCCGCGGGTCCGCCGAGCCGCAGCGTGGTGTGGCCGGCTAGCGGAGACGCACCGGTCAGGGGGGTGCCGCCGGGAGTTCCTCCGGCACCGGACATGAAGGGCTTCACGGTTGCCAAAGGTAACCTCCGCTGCATGGCACGCCGCATCGAGCACCGCAGCACCTCGGAATGGCCCGCAGCTCGGGTGTACGAGGCGCTCATCGACGTCGACTACCTCCAGCAGCGCCTCGCCGAGATCGGCGGTCAGAAGACCGAGCTGGTCGAGCACAACGCGACCGGCGACGACGTGCGGTTCCAGGTCCGCCAGGGGGTGCCCGCGGAGTCGCTGCCGCCGATCGCCCGCACCGTGGTCGGCGGTGACCTGATGATCGACCGCAGCGAGTCGTGGCGGTGCGCCGAGGAGGGGCACTACACCGGCGAGATCGCGGCCGAGATCTCCGGCGCGCCGTGCTCGATCACCGGCTCGATGTGGCTGCGCGACCTGGCCGAACCCGCCGAGGGGCGGGTCAGCGAGTTCGTGGTGGACGGCACGGTGAAGGTCAACGTGCCCTTCGTCGGCGGCAAGCTGGAGGACTTCGTCGCCGAGCAGGTGCAGAAGCTGCTGGTCGCCGAGACCAAGTTCACCTCCGATTGGCTGTCCCGGCACAGCTGATGTCCACCCCTCGCAAGCGCGCGCCCAGGCTGGCCGCGGGCCGCGCCCGCGCGCTCGGGGTGCCGACGCGCGGCACGACCAACCCCAACCGGCTGCGCCGGATCGACCGCTGGATCGCGGGCACCCCGTGGGTCGCGGGCGCGCTTCGCGACGCCGCGGACCCCGTCGTGGTCGACCTGGGCTACGGCTCGTCCCCGGTCACGACCGTCGAGCTGGCGTCCCGGCTGCGCCCGGTCCGCCCCGACGTCCGCGTGTTCGGCCTGGAGATCGACCCGGAGCGGGTCGCGGCGGGCAAGCTCGTGGCCGATCCGCCCGCTCTGGAGTTCCGCCGGGGCGGGTTCGAGCTGGCCGGCCTGGCCGCCGGGATCGGCGGCGCGGCGGGGCCGACGCTGGTCCGCGCCCTGAACGTGCTGCGCCAGTACACCGAGCCGGAGGCGTGGAAGGCGTGGGACGAGCTGTGCTCGCGGCTGGCTCCCGGCGGGCTGCTGGTCGAGGGCACCTGCGACGAGGTCGGCCGCCGCTGCTGCTGGGTGACCCTGGACCGGGACGGCCCGCGGACGTTCACCCTGTCCTGCCTGCCGTCGGACCTCGACCGGCCGTCGGACCTCGCCGAGCGGCTGCCGAAGACCCTGATCCACCGCAACGTCCCGGGCGAGCGGGTGCACGCGCTGCTCTCCGAGCTCGACGCCTGCTGGGCGACCGCCGCACCGCTGGCGCCGTTCGGCCCCCGCGCCCGCTGGGCGGAGGCGGTGACGCTGCTGGCCGGCCGGGGCTGGCCGGTGCTGGACCGCAGGCGGCGCTGGCGGCTGGGCGAGCTGACGGTGCCGTGGGCCGCGGTGGACCCCCGGCTGACACTCCCGGGTCCGGGGTCCGGCGACCTAGACTCCGAGCCATGAGCGCATTCCTCCGCGACGCATTCGCCGAGCAGGCCGCCGCGCTGCGCGCCGCCGCCGTGCACGCCGGACCCGGCGTGCCGGTTCCGACCTGCGAGGGCTGGGACGTCGGCAAGCTGGTCCGCCACGTCGCCCGGGTCTACTCGATGGTCGATCTGTCCCTCGACCTCGAACCGGATGCGGAGCGGCCGGCTCCGGCGCCGGTCTCGGAGGACTTCGACGAGGCGCTCGCGGCCTTCGACCGCAACCTCGCGGTGGTCGCCGAGAAGCTGTCCACAATGGACCCGGATCGCCGGGTGTGGTCGTTCTTCCCCGGCGGGACGCCGGTTTCCTGGACGCGCCGGATGGCGCACGAGACCGCGATCCACCGGCTCGACGCCGAGCACGCGACCGGCGAACACGTGCGCGAGCTGCTGTTCGACCCCCGGCTGGCGGCCGACGGCATCGACGAGATGCTCGCGCTGCTGCTGCCGCTCTCGGACTGGTCCGGCTCGCAGCACGAGGGCCGGGTGCTCTACCACGCCGCCGACGCGGGCCGGGCCTGGCTGGTGACCTACCGCCCGGGCAAGCCGCCGGAGGTCAGCGCCCCGCACGACGCGGCGCTGGGCGAGTACGAAGTGGACGCCACCGTCGCGGGCACCGCGGACGCCGTCTACCGCAAGGCGTGGGGCCGCCCCAGCAACGCGGTCGTCACCGGCGACCCCGCACTCGCGGGCATCGCGGCCGGCCGCTGAGCGGCACCCGGCCCACCCACTCCCGCGAGCATCGCGGCCGGCCGCCGAGCGGCACCCGGCCCACCCACTCCCGCGAGCATCCCGGCCGGCCGCTGAACGGCACCCGGCCCACCCACTCCCGCGAGCATCGCGGCCCGTCGCCGAACGACACCCAACTCACCCGCCCCCGCAAGCATCCCGGCCAGCCGCCAAGCGGCACCGGGCTCACCCGAACCCGCGGGCATCCCGGCCCGTCGCCGAGCTGCACCCGGCGTACTCGATCGAGTACCCGCCGCGAACGGCCGGGTGTCCGGAAAGGACGGTCTCCGGCCTGCGACAATGCTGATCCGTGACCACTCCTGAACGCCGCTTCGTCATCAGCCTCGGCTGCCCGGACCGCACCGGGATCGTCGCCCGGATCGCGAGCTTCATCGCCGAGTGGGGCGGCTGGATCGTCGAGGCCGGTTACCACACCGACCCGGACACCGGCTGGTTCTTCACCCGCCAGGAGGTCCGCGCCGACTCGCTCCCGTTCGAGGTGGACGAGCTGCGCACGCGCTTCGCCTCCGTCGCGCGCGAGCTCGGCGACCGCACCGAGTGGCGGGTGCGGGACACCGGCGAGCGGCGGCGGGTGGTGGTCCTGGTGTCCCGCGAGGGCCACTGCCTGCACGACCTGCTCGGCCGCGTCGCCTCCGGGGAGCTCGACGTGGATCTGCGCGCGGTCATCGGCAACCACCCGAACCTCGGGCCGATCACCGAGGCGCACGGCGTCCCGTTCCACCACGTGCCGTTCCCGAAGGACCCGGCTGGCAAGGCCGAAGCCTTCGGCCGGGTGCGCGAGCTGGTCGACCAGCACGACCCGAACGTCGTCGTGCTGGCCCGGTTCATGCAGGTCCTGCCGCCGGAGCTGTGCGAGGCGTGGGCGGGACGTGCGCTGAACATCCACCACAGCTTCCTGCCGTCGTTCGCGGGCGCCCGCCCGTACCACCAGGCTTACGAGCGCGGCGTGAAACTCATCGGCGCCACCTGCCACTACGTGACCGCCGAGCTCGACGCGGGCCCGATCGTCGAGCAGGACGTGATCCGCATCGACCACGCCGACACCGTCCCGGACATGGTCCGCAAGGGACGCGACATCGAAAAGCTCGTGCTGGCAAGGGGTTTGCGCTCGCACCTGGAGGACCGCGTGCTCGTCCACGGCAAGCGCACCGTCGTGTTCTGACTCCGCCCCAAGGACACAGTGGACGGTCAGCGGCCGAGGGCCTCGATGACCTCCGCGCCGGGCAGCCCGGCCAGCACCGAACCAACGGTAATGATCTTGCTGCGCCGAAGCCCGCTGCCGACCACCACGGCCGGCGTCGCGGCCACCGCGGCGTCGACCAGCACCGGCCAGCCCTCCGGCAGCCCGAACGGCGTGATCCCGCCGTACTCCATGCCGGTCAGGCGCACCGCGTCGTCCATCGGCGCGAACGACGCCTTGCGCACGTCCAGCCAGCGCTTCACGGTGCCGTTGACATCGGCCCTGGTGGTGGCGAGCACCAGGCACGCCGCGTACCTGACCTCGCCGCCGCGCTTGCCCGCCACGACAACGCAGTTCGCGGAGAGCTCCAGCGGCGAGCCGTACTTCGCGCAGAACTCGGCGGTGTCGGCCAGCTCCGCGTCGATCTCGGTGACGCCGACCCGCGCGGCCTCCTCCGGGTCGAGACCGCGGACGGCGGCGGCGACCGGATCGGCGAGCAGTTCAAGGTGTTCCAGCGCGGGCGAGACTTCCAGCGTTCCCGCTGCCGGCGACCAATCGACTCCCATGCGGTGACGATACAAGCGCGTCAGCGCAGGAAGTCGACGAGCATCGCGCGGAGTTCCCGGCGGTGCGTCAGCATCGGCGCGGGCGACTGGAGGATCTCCAGCCGCGACTGCGGAAACGCCGCGGCCACCGCCTTGGCGACCTCGGCCGGGTGCAGCGGATCGTCCGTGGCGCCGATGACCAGGACCTCGGAGGTAACTGCCGCGAGCGCGGCGGCGTCCTCGACCGCGCACCGCTCGGGCAGCGCCCGCAACGCGGGTTCGAGCCGCAGCAGCGCCTCGGCGCGGCGGTCGACGTGGTCGCCGACCTCGATGCCCTCCGGCACCTCGGCGGCCACCGCCGCGCGCAGGCTCGCACCGCCGTCCGACGGCGCCGCCGCGACGGCGTCCGCCAGCCGCTCGAACGCCCACATCGCGGCGATGTCGCGCGGCCGGTCCAGCGATGCAGGCAGCAGCAGCGCCAGCCGCTCGAACCGGTCCGGGTGCTCGGCGGCGATCCGGGTCAGCGCGCCCGCGCCGAGCGACACCCCGACCGCACGGGTGGCCTGCACCTCGTCGGCTACCGCGAGCACATCGGCGGCGACGCGTCCGTAGTCCCAGTAGCCGGGCGGCGCGTCCGGCGCCTTGCCGTGCGAGGGGAGGCTGAGGACGGCGCGCGTGCCGGGAAGTCCGGAAGCGGGGATGCGGGCTTCGCCCTCGGTCGCGCCCAGACCGTGCGCGACGAGCGTGACCGGAGCACCGCGGCCGTGCAGCGTGCGGGTCGCGGCCACTACCAGGAGCTGCCCTTCTGGACTTCGGTCACCTTGGGACGCACGTCGACGATGTAGACGAGCACGGCGACCATGCCCGCGATCCAGAAGATCGTCATCGGTCCCCGGAACAGGATCAGCACCAGTGCGCCGCCGCCGGTGATACCCAGCCAGGCGGGCTTGGACAGCTTGTCGGCCGCGGTGAACGCGTCCGCGCGCTGCAACGCAGCGTGCACGAACGCGTAGATCCCGACCGGGATGCCTGCTCCCCAGATGATCAGCAGGGTCCAGAACGCCAGCTCCACGTCACCCACCCTACGTGCTCGGCCTCCCGAGCGGCACCCACGTGCGCGTGGGCGGCTGCGGGATCCGATGCGGACCGGCGACCGGTCCGCATCGGAATCGCCGTCAGCTCTCGGTGCTCTTCTCGGTCTTCTCAGCCGACTTCTTGGGGGCAGAAGTCTTGGCAGCGGAGGTCTTCGCAGCTGCCTTGCGGGTGGTGCTGCGGGTCGCGGTGGCGGCCTTGTCGCCGGCCTCCCGCACCGCCTCGGCGGCTTCCTCGGCAGCCTGCTCGGTCTGCTCGGCGGCCTTCTCGCCGTAGCTGCGGGTGGTGCGGGTGACCTTGCCGAGCACGTCGTCGGCCAGGTCGCGCACGTCCTCGACGACCTCGCCGACCTTCTCCTGGGCGGTCTCGGCCTGGGTGCGGGCCCGCTGGACCGGCTGCTGGGCCTGGATCCGCTCCAGCGCGCCCTCGCCGCGCTCGGCGAGGTAGTCGTAGAGCTTCACCGCGGACTGGGTGTAGGCGTCGAGCCGCTTGCGCAGCTCGGCGGGGTCGAGCTGCTCGCGCAGCTCGTTGAGGTCCGACGGCAGGTCGGCGCGGGCGGACTCGGCGCGCTTGTCCAGCTCGGTGCGGATGCGGCCGAGCGCGTCCTTCACCGCCTGCGCGGCCAGGTCGCCCGCGCCCAGCGCGGCCAGCAGCGGCTGGCGGGCCTGGCCGACGGCGCCCTCCAGCGCGTGCGCGGCCTGCTCGCGGATCTTCTGCACGTCCTCGGACTTGGGCAGGGTCGGCATGGAGTTCACTCCTCGAATCGCGGTTCGGTGGTCTCGGTTTCCCCGGGGGATGCCTCGCCGGAGTCCGCGTGCTCACGCCGGAACGAGACGTAGATCTCCAGCAACGCCTGCTTCTGCCGCTCGCTGAGACCGGTGTCGGCGCGGATCGCGTCGACCACCGGCCCGGCCTCGGCGCGTTCCAGGATCCCGGCCTGCACGTACAGCGCCTCGGCGGAGATCCGCAGGGCCTTGGCGATCTGCTGCAGGATCTCCGCGCTCGGCTTGCGCAGACCGCGCTCCACCTGGCTGAGGTACGGGTTGGACACTCCGGCCTTCTTGGCCAGCTGCCGCAGCGAGATCTGGGCGTTGCCGCGTTGCGCCCGGATGTAGGAGCCGAGGTCGCTGACCGCCTGGTTCACGGCTTTGTTGACCGTCTTGTCCACACGTTCCACCGGCACTCACCTCTCGGGTCGAGTCCCACGATAGGCCCGAGTGCTAGCTATTGCAAGCACACTGCTTGCACCCTTTCGAGGAGCTCACTCGCACGCGCACACGCAGAACGGGTGACCGTCCGGATCGGCGTAGACGCGGAACTTCGCGTCGAGCCGGTCCTCCGGTTGCGGGAGCGGAACGGCACCGGCGGCGATCGCCCGCTCGTGCCCCTCGTCGAGCGTCCGGACCCGCACGTCGAGGTGCATCATCTGCGGGCGCGCCCGGTCCGGCCAGGTCGGCGGCTGGTAGCCGGGGTCGAGCTGGAAGGCCAGCGGCGCACCGCCCGCCGGGTCGGCGAGCTCCACCCACTCGTCGCCGGAAGCCCGCTCGTCGATCTCCCAGCCGAGCAAGCGGCCGTAGAACCCGGCGAGCGCGCGCGGATCGGGGCAGTCGATGGCGAAAGCGGCCAGCCGCAGGGACGTGCTCATCAGTCGGTCTCCTTCTCGTCAGCGCAGGCAACCGCGCACGGCAACAGGTCCCGGATCCACCGCAGCACCGGGCTTCAGCTCCCGCACCGCGGACGCCCACCAGCGAGCGAAGCGGTCGAGCCACTCGGGCCGCAGCCTGCCGCCCTCACGCAGAGCACGGTCGACTTCGGCGTCGATGGCGGCCCGCGCGGTCCGGTCGCGACTGGGCTTCTCGGACAGCAATGCGTCGATCTGGATCGGGTTCATCACGCTGGAAACCTCTGTTCATGTTTAGATGGTTACTAACTGGCTAGATGATTATGAGGGTTACGCGACGGGGGTGCAACCTCCTATTGGCTTACGATGGTGTTCGTGAACAGCCATGCTGTCGCGCCCGAGACCGCCCGGCCTTCCGCCCAGCAGGCGACCGGCCTGGACGTCGACCGCGACCTAGTGCTCGTCCTGGCTTTCCTGAACACCTGCGACGCTGAGAAGGCCACCGACGTCCTCGACGACGCCGCCCAGTGGCGGAGATGGTGCGCCGAGCGGGAGCTCGGCGAGGCTCCGGAGCCAGCAGCGGTGCGCGAGATCCGCGACTCGATGCGGGCGGCGGTCCTCGGCCGCACGACCCCGGACCCGGCGGTGCCGCCGTCCTGGCCGGTGCAGGTCGTCCTGCGCTCGGGCCTGCCGGTGCTGACCGGGACCGATGCGCTGGGCACGGTGCTGGTGGCCGCGATCCACCTGGTGCACACGGGCCACTGGGACCGGATCAAGATCTGCCCGGCGGACGACTGCCTGTGGGCGTTCTACGACCGCTCCCGCAACCGGTCGCGCACCTGGTGCTCGATGCGGGTGTGCGGGAACCGGGAGAAGGCCCGCTCCTGGCGGGAGCGCCACTCCGGCTGACGCCGGGCCGCATCGGCCGCCGCGCGGGCCGGGACAGCAGTGGCGCGGCTTGGGCGGCAATGGCCCGGCTTGGGCGGCGGTGGCGCGGCTCAGCGGCAATGGCCCGGCTTGGGCAGCCCAAAGGAGTCACGCAACCCGGAGAATCACGCCGCTGCAGGGAGAAGCCACGCCACCCGGAGAGTCACGCCGCTCCGGGCAGGAGTCACGCCACCCGGAACGGCAGGCCCGCTCGGAACAGCAGCTGCGGATCGGGAACAGCAGCCGCCCGGCGGAACAGCAGCGACCCGCTCGGAGCGGCAGCCGCCCGGCTCAGAGCAGCAGTTGCGAGACGGTGTGGATCGCCAGCCCGGCCAGGGCGCCGACCACGGTGCCGTTGATCCGGATGAACTGGAGGTCGCGCCCGACCTGCAGCTCGATCTTGCGGGAGGTCTCCTCGGCGTCCCAGCGCTCGACGGTGTCGGTGATCAGCGTGGTGATCTCCGCCCGGTAGTTGGACACCACGTACACGGCGGCGCCTTCCAGCCAGCCGTCGACCTTCGCCCGCAGCTCCGGCTCCTCGGTCAGCCGCCGCCCCAGCGAGGCAAGCCCTTCCCGCACCCGGATCCGCAGCTCGCTGGACGGGTCCTCGGCCGCGTCGAGCAGCATCTTCTTGGCCGTCCCCCACGCGGAGGAAACGAGGTTCTGCACCTCGGGGTGGTCCAGCACCTGCTGCTTGATCTGCTCGGCCTTGGCCATGGTCTTCGGGTCGTGCTGGAGGTCGTCGGCGAACTCGACTAGGAAGCGGTCGACCGCCTTGCGCATCTGGTGCTCGGGGTCGGTCTTGACCGCCCACGCGAACGACAGCACCTCGGCGTAGATCTTGTCGGCGACCATGGCGTCGAAGAACTTCGGCGACCAGGACGGCGCCCGCTGGCTCACCACCCGCAGGACCGTGTCGTGGTTGTCGCGGACCCAGTCGTAAGCCCGGTCGCAGATCAGGTCGACGAGCTTGTGGTGGGAGCCGTCGGCGAAGACCTGCCCGAGGATGCGCCCCAGCGGCGGCCCCCACGGCTGGGCGAGGACCTTGCGCACGACGGCCTGCTCCAGCACCGCCTGGACGTCCTCGTCCCGCAGCACCTGCACGGCACCGCGCACCGCCGTCGCCAGCTCCGAGGTCACGCGCTCGGCGTGCGCGGGCTGGCTGAGCCAACCGCCCAGCCGTCCGCTGATCCCGGCCCGCCGGAGCTTGTCGCGCACGACCTGCTCGGACAGGAAGTTGGCGCCGACGAAGTCGCCGAGGCTCTGCCCGAGCGCGTCCTTGCGCGTCGGGATGATCGCGGTGTGCGGGATCGGCAGCCCGAGCGGGCGGCGGAACAGCGCGGTCACCGCGAACCAGTCGGCCAGCGCACCGACCATGCCCGCTTCCGCGGCGGCCCGCACGTAGCCCACCCAGGCCGCCGCGCCCGCGCTCTCCTGCCAGCGCGCGACGACGTAGATCACGGTGGCCGCCAGCAAGAACCCGCCGGCCACCGCCTTCATCCGCCGCAGGCCCCGGCGCTTGTCCTCATCGGAAACCGCAGTCCGCTCCACACGTCGATTGTGGCAGTGCCGGGAGGGTCCTCCGCTGTGACACCGTGCGTACCACGCAAACACGACACGGAGGACACGCCCGGTCACCGCAGCTCCCACCGGTCCGCCGACGCTCCGGATCACCTCGGCGCCCCGGTCCCGCGGGCACCGCGAGTCATCCGCCGCCGACGGGTTCCCGCCAATCGGACACCTGCTGCGCGCACCGCCCTTCGACTACGCTCCGGAAACGTGCGTACCCCAGCCCTCACCTCCCGGTTGCGTCCGTTCACGTCGACGATCTTCGCCGAGATCACCGAGCTCGCGAGGAAGACCGGGGCGGTCAACCTCGGCCAGGGCTTCCCGGACACCGACGGCCCGGAGGGCATGCTGCGGATCGCGCAGCAGGCGATCGCCGACGGGGTGAACCAGTACCCGCCCGGCCCCGGCATCCCCGAACTGCGGACCGCCATCGCCGAGCACCGCAGGAACCGGTACGGCAGCGAGCACGATCCCGACAGCGAAGTCCTGGTCACCGTCGGCGGCACCGAGGCGATGTCGGCGGCGATGCTCGCGCTGCTGGAGCCGGGTGACGAGGTCGTGCTGATCGAGCCCTACTACGACGCGTATCCGGTCGCGGTGGCCATGGCGGGCGGGGTCCGCCGCACGGTCGGACTCACCCAGGGACCGGACCACCGGTTCGTGCTCGACGTGGACGCCCTGCGCGCCGCGGTCGGTCCGCAGACCAGGGCGCTGGTGCTGAACTCCCCGCACAACCCCACCGGCACCGTGTTCACCGCCGAAGAGCTCGCGGTGATCGCGGAGGTCTGCCGCGAGAACGACGTCATCGCGATCACCGACGAGGTCTACGAGCACCTGCTCTTCGACGGCCGCAAGCACACGCCGCTGGCCACGCTGCCGGGCATGGCCGAGCGCACCCTGTCGATCTCCAGCTCGGGCAAGAGCTTCAGCGCCACCGGCTGGAAGATCGGCTGGATCTGCGGTCCCGCGGAGCTGGTCGCGGCCGTGCGCTCCGCCAAGCAGTTCCTCACCTTCGTCGGCGGCGCGCCGTTCCAGCCCGCGGTGGCGCACGCGCTGCGCAACGAGCTCGGCTGGGCCGAGCAGCTGCGCAGCGACCTCGAGCGCAAGCGCGACCTGCTTTCCCGTGGCCTCTCGGAGGCGGGCTTCGACGTCCTTTCCAGCGAGGGCACGTACTTCGTCTGCGCCGACGTGCGACCGCTCGGGTTCACCGACGGCGCGCAGCTGTGCCGCGAACTCCCGGACCGCATCGGCGTCGCGGCGATCCCGGTCCAGGTGTTCTGCGACCACCCCGAAGCGACCAGGCACCTCGTGCGGTTCGCGTTCTGCAAGCGCGACGAGGTCCTCAACGAGGCCGTCGAGCGGCTGCACAAGCTCAGCTGACATCAGCGACCTCCGTATCCGAGGCAGACGAAACCCGTTTCGCCGTGCTCCGCCTGGGCTTCCGCCAGTGCCTGCGCGGGTGGGAGTCCCCGGCGCAGCGCTGCGTGGAGCGTGACCATGACGGCCGCGGTGCGGTCGTCGGGCACCGGAATCACGCTGGCGATCACCGTCGCGGTCCCGCGGCCGAGTAGCGCCGCGGCCAGCCCGCTGAGCTGGTCGCAGCCGCTGATCGCGGACTGGCCCACCTCACACGCGGAGAGCACGACCGTCGCCGGACCGCGTTGCAGCCGGTCCAGGTCGTAGCCGTAGAGCGGACCGTCCGCCAGTTCCAGGCAGGACAGCAGCGGCTGGTCGGACCGGAACCGGCCGTGCGCCGCGATGTGCGCGACAGCCGCTCCATCCACTGTGGATAGAACGTCCTCCGCGGTGGCGGAACGGCCGGTCAGCAGTGCGCCACCGGCGACCTCGTGCAGCGCGCGGACTTCCCTTTCGGCGTCGGGCAAACCCGGTCCGGAAACCCAGACCTGACGGTCTCGCCCGGCGCCTTCCCGGAGGTCGGCGACCCCTCGAAGCCAACAGCGCAACGAGGGTGCGACCGTCACGCTCCGACCTCGGCAGGCGGGCAGGGCCGACCACGGCAGCGCGTGCAGGCTGCCAGTGGGAACGACGACGAGTGGTCGTTCCTCCGCGAGCGCGGGAAGAACCGGCCCGAGGACTTCCCGCTCCAGGATCTCCGCGGAAGAGCGGACCCAGTCCTCGAACGCCGCGCGGACGCGCAGACTCGGTCTTTCCGCCTGTCGGGAAAGGAAGTTCCGCAGCCGACCCACTTCACCTCCGACCAGAGATTCCGCCGCCAGGGAGTGGAGTTCGAACTTCCCGTCCACGATGGACACAGCGTGCAGCCGCCCACGGCTGGCGAAGAAGCTCAGCAGCACCGAGTCGCCCAGCTCGGCGACGGCGTCGGCGAAGCCCCAACGGGCCCACGAACTGTCGGTCCGCCCGCTGACCAGCATCGCCCGCCGCCGCACCCGGCTCTCCAGCTCCTCGATCCCGTCCATCGCGGCTGGTTGGTCCGCACGACCGCACACCGCGGAGCGCAACTCCACCAGCGACTCCCGCAGTTCCGGATCGGAAGGCGGGTTCAGCGCGCGGCGGCGCAGCGCGCTGGCCCGCGACCGCTCCGTCCAGCGCAGCACGAGCAGCGGATCGGCGACCCGCATCGCGGCCGAGACCGCGGTATCGGCCAGGTCCGCGGCGAGGCCGAACGTGTGCACCCGGAGCTCGAAAGCCGCGATGGCCGCGGCATGGCTCTCGATCGCCTTGAGCCCACCGGCGCACGCTTCGAACAACCTCGTCAGATCGCCGTCCTGCTCGGCCAGCAGGGCCTGCGCCAACCATCCCGCCGCCAGCTGCCCCGCTCCCGCCCGCGGCGCTTCGCGCGCCGCCGCCGCGAGCGCGAGCAGCTTCCGCGACATCGCCCGCATCCCGGCCTCGCGCGCTGCGCGCCCGGCCGTCAGCCACAGCTCCGCCGCCGGCGCCGCCCACCCGTAGCCCGCGCACACGACTCCCGCCCTCCGGGCGCTCGCGAGCGCGGAGCGCGACCGGTGGCCTCCGGCCAGCTTCGCCTGCCACTCCGTGGCGGCGGCCAGCGCCGCCCACGCCGGGCGCCGGTGCGCCCGGAAGAGCCTGCGGGCTTCGCTTGCCGCTTCGGCTGCCGCCTCCGCGTCGCCGTCCCGGAGCGCGCAGCCTGCCAGCGCGAGCCTGGTCTCGGCCAGCCGGACCTCGCGACCGCGGCCGGCGAGCCGGCCAGCGGCCCGTTCCATCTCGACCCTGGCCTCGCCGTTGAGCCCGGCCGCCGCGAGCGCTTCGGCCCGGTCGACCAGCGCTTCCGGGTTCGAGTCGGTGTCCAGGCCCATCGCCAGGGCGTCGGCGAACAACCGCAGAGCGCGTGGCAGCTCACCGGCGCGGAACGCCACGCATCCCCGGTTGTGCCTGCACCCGGCGGCGCGGCCGGGCTGGGCGCCGTCGGCGAAGATCCGCTCGGCCTCGGCCAGGTCGGACTCCGCCGCGTCGAGGCTGTTCGAGTACATCCGCGCCAGGCCGCGCCCTGCCAGGGCGTTGGCGACCCAGCGCTGATCACCTCCTTCTCGCAGGACGGGCAGGGCTTCGGTCAGTTGCGTCACCGCCGCGTAGAACCGGTCGCCCTGGCAGTGCAGGAGTCCCCGCAGGCACGCCGCTCTGGCCAGGTCCGGACCGCGCAGCCCCGGCTCGGCGCCGGTGAGCTGCTGCCAGCTCGCGTCGGCCTTGCCGCGGTCGAACTCGATCCACGCCAGCGTCAGCCGGAGCTGCGCGACCCGCTCGTCCAGTCCGGCCCGGCGTGCCACGGCGAGGCCCTGCACGGCGTAGCGCCGGGCCTCCCGGAGCCGTCCGCGCTCGACCGCCGCGAGCGCGGCGACGTGCTTGGACAGCACTCGCAGTTCCGGGCCGCAGCCCGGTTCCGCCAACCACTTCTCCGCTTCCCGCAACGCCGTTTCGGGCACCTCGCCCGCGTGTTCCCGCCACCAGAGCGCGGATTCGATCCTGGTGTCACCCGCCGGGAGCACGGCGGTCCCGGCGCTCAACAGACCAGCCAATCCGTGACGGCGGGGGCGGCCTCGTCCTGCCGCAGCACCACGCTCAGCGGGCCGCGCGGGACGTCGTCCACCTCGAAACCGCCTTGGTCGTCCAGTTCTCCGACGCATTCGCCGGTGGCGTGCCGCAGCACGACGTCGCCGCTCGGCGTGCCCTGACCGGACGAGGCGAGCACGAGCCCGGTCGCCCGGTACATGCCCTGCACGGTCGGGACCAGGTCCACTTCCAGCAGACTGCCCGGCATCGCGAAGGTGAGCACCCGTGCCTCGGCGGTGGCCGAGGTGCGGGTTTTCCCCGGTGTGTCAGCCGAATCGCCGATGAGGCGGAGCACCGCCGCACCGCGATCGGCCCAGCGCCGGGACGCCGCCGCGTAGGCGCTCTCGACGGCCCGTTCCGGTGCGGGGTCGCGAGTCTGGAAGAGCTCGCGCAGCACCCGGAGTTCGAAGGGAGGTCGAATCCTCATCACGCAGCCCCTTCCGTGACATCAAGCGCGTCCAACTGCTGCCGCAGCACCGCGAGGCATCGGCCCTTCTTCGGCCCGATGGTTCCCCTGGCGATCCCCAGCGCTTCGCTGACCTGGGCGTAGCTGGCGTCCGGTGCCATCGCGAGCACCCGGAGCAGCTGCTGACACCGCTGCGACAGGCGGCTGAACGCCTTCCACAACCGCATCTCGGCCATCGACCGGAGAACCTTGGTCTCCGGGCTCTCCGACCGCTCACCGGTGTCGAAAATCAACAGATCGAGTCCGGTCGCGGCTTCCCTGCTACGTGCTTTCGCCAACCGGATGGACTCCCTTCGCGCGGTCGTGACCAGCCAGCCCGCCAGCGCGTCCGGGCTGCGCAGCCGGTCGAGGTTCTCGGCGAGCAGCAACCAGGTCGCCTGGTAGACGTCCTCGGCGTCGGTCACGTTCGCCGAATACGCTCTGGCTGTGCCCCAAACGACTGGGCCGTTGCGGTCGACGACGTCCTTCCACGCCCGCTCATCACCGCCCGCGATCTGCCGCACCAAGGCCGGTCCGGTACCGATTTCCCGCATGACGACTCACCTTCCGTTTCTCCTGATCGATCAACTTGCCCAGATATAAGAGAAACGAGGACCGCGTATGGATTCACTTCGCGCGGTTTACCGCCCGAACGGGTAACAACGACGCACGATTTCCCGCACCGCCGCGACATCGTGGCCATCCCGGCGCGCCACGGCAGCAGCGGCCGCGACCTGCGGTGCGGCGAACGAAGTTCCGCTCCAGCGGGCGAATCCGTAGTCGCGCTCGCCCCGTTGCCGCAGCCGGACATGGCTGCTGACCACGTCCACCCCGGGTGCTGCGGCGTCGACCCACGGTCCGGAATTGGAGAACTCCGCCAGCGCGCCGTCATCCCCGATCGCGGCGACCCCGACGACCGATGTCAGCGCGGCGGGCCAGAACGGCCGGGACACCGCCTGATTTCCCGCAGCGGCAACGACAACGGAGTGCCTGAGCGCCTCGATCTCGGCTTGCAGGATCGGCGGGCACAGGTCGTCGGGCGTGTGGCAGCCCGAGGTGAGCAGGACGACGTCCGGACGTTCCCGCCGGAGCGCGCGGAGGCCGGCCGCGACGGTGACGTCGTCGGTGAAACCCAGCGAGGACAGCACGCGGCGCGGCCTGATCACCGCGCCTGGTGCGTGCTGGAGCACGATCCCGGACACGAACGTCCCGTGCCCGGCCTGGCGGTCCTGGCCGGAGTCGTCGTCGGCGTCGAGGACTTCGGGGACGGGTTCGAACCACGGCCTGCTCTCGAACCAGGGATGCGGATCGAGACCGGTGTCGAGCACGCCCACGGTGATCCGCTGCGGCCAGTCCCACTGCGGCGGCTCCACGACCGGCTCGGCCATGCGCGCCTGCGCTCCCGTTCCCCAGATCACCGGCGCGCCGAACATGCTCACCGACCCCAGGTGCACGTGGTTGACCGCGACATCGCGGTGCTCCCGCGCGATGTCGACGCACCTGTCCCGCTCGTCGGGACGGAGCCGGAGCCGCGCCAGCAGCAGGTCGTCGTCGTGGTGCACGTGGTCCACCCAGCGGCGGAGGTCGGTCACCACCGGGTCCAGCAACTCCGCCCGCGCGATCAGCTCACCCCTGCGGACCAGGCACTCCGCCGGGCCGCCGGGATCGTGCAGCAGCAGGTCGTGCCCGTAGCGGGCCCAGCCGTCCCGCAGCTCACCGGCCGAGAAGCGGTTCTGTCGGTCCACGGCGCCACTGTGCCGACCGGTCCTGCCGTCCACAGCGGACACGCCCGCCGGGGTTGCGGGATCACCCGACCGGCTCGTGATAGGACCTTCCCGACGATTCGAATGCGCCGAAGTTTCCCGGTGATCACTGCATTTGGCGGCAGCACACCGCCTGTACGGGTGGTTGAAGCCGACGCGAGGTGCCGACCATCCTGGCCGAGGAGACCATACGGCGCGGAACCTGACGACGGGCGGTGATGACGGTGACCCGGACCTGCGCACAGCGCAGCCGCTGGTCCCGGCTTCGCGCCCGGGCCGTGCGGCTGGCTTTCCTCGGGGGAGTCGCGACCGGTTTCCTGCTCGGCGGCTCCGCCGTCGCGTCCGCGGTCACGATTCCCGAGGTCGACGTGGCCGAGCGGATCGCGGCGACTAGGGAAGCCGTCGCGCTCGAGGCGTCCGAACCGCCCGCCGAGCCCGGCCGGGTGGAACCGGAGAAGCCGGAGGTCACCGAGCCGGAGACCCCGGAACTGGACCTTTCCGACGTCGCCGAACCCGCGGACCCGGACCCGGCCGAGCCGCCGGTCACCGAGCCGCCGGAGGCCGTCGAGCCGCCCGCCGACGACGTCGAACAGCCCGCGGCTCGGACCGCCCCACCGGATCCCGCACCGGTCCGGATCGCGAGCCCGCCGGAGCGGCGGCCCATCGCCAACAGCCCACCGCGGGAAGCGCCCGCCGAACCCGCCGAACAGCCGCGAACGAACGGGGACGAGGCACCGCAGCCCACCGTCCCCGTGCAGGCACCGCCGTCGACCTCGACGGCGGGCTCGACGGCCGCAGCCGGCCACCGGATCGCCCCGGCGATCCTGCTCGCGGGCCCGGAGCTGCCCGCCGGGTTCCCCGGCGCACCGGTGCACCACGAGACGTTCCCGCAGCACCGGCTGGTGCCCTTCGAACTGCCCGCTTCGCCCGACTGATCCGGCGGAGCCGCCGAACCACACCGCAACGACTCCGGTCCCGCCGACTGCGCCCGGCTGGACCGGATGCGGGCACCACTGGCCTGACACCGGCACGAACCTGCCGGGACGCGTTCGGGCTGGTGCCCCGGCTCCGGTGCCGCAACTGCCCCTGCGGCACCGGAGCCTTGCCAACCCACCCGCCGGCACGACGAGGGGCCGTGCCGGCGGGTGGGATCAGGTGATCGGGCCCTCCAGGGCGATCGACGGCGCCGCTCCGGCCGAGCAGGCGGCCCGTGAGATCCGCTGCACCGCCTCGCGCAGGGACGCGGGAGGCAGCGTGTAGGGCAGGCGCAGCCAGGACTCCAGGGAGCCGTTCACCGCGAACCGCGAGCCCGTGGCGAACCGGACCCCGTGCTGCTCGGCGGTCACCGCGAACCTGCTGCCGACCGGCGCTCCCACATCGCACCACAGCGCCAGACCGCCGTCCGGGATGCGGAACTTCCAGTGCGGCAGGTGCTCGCCGAGCGCGGCGACCAGGGCGTCCCGCCCGGCGGCCCACTCCGCGCGACGGCGGCGCAGCCCCGGTTCCGGGTCGGCGAGCAGTTCGGTGAGCAGGAGTTGTTCCATGACCGGGCTGCCGAGGTCGACCCGGGCGCGACCGGCGATCATCCGCTGCACCAGCTCCACCGAGGCGCGGATCCAGCCCAGCCGCAGCCCGCCCCAGAACGCCTTGCTCGCCGAGCCGATGGTGATCGTGTTCTTCTCCGCGAACGAGGCCACCGGCGGTGGCGGGGTCTCGTCGGTGAGATCGACTTCGAGCATGGTCTCGTCGATCACCGCGACCGTGTGGGTGCGGCGCAGCGCGGTCGCCAGCCGTGCCCGGTCCTCGGCCCCCATCCGGGTGCCGGTGGGGTTCTGGAAGTCGGGGATCAGGTAGGCCAGCCGCGGCGAAGCCTGGTGCATGGTGGCCTCGATGAGTTCGAGGTCCCAGCCGTCCTGAACCATCGGCGCGGCGACCGGGGTGGCGTTGACACCGCGGATGGCCTCCAGCGAGTTCGGGTAGGTCGGGTGCTCGACGAGCACGCGTTCGCCGGGCGCGACCATCAGGTGCAGGACCAGGGTGAAGGCGTTCAGGGCGCCGTTGGTGACCAGGATCTGGTCGGGGTCGGTCGGCAGACCGCGCCGGGCGTAGCCCTCGGCGATGCGCTCCCGCAGCGGGAGATGGCCCTGGAGCAGGTAGCCGTGGCCGCGGATCTCCTCGACCAGGCGCAGCCGGGCCCGGTCGGCGGCCTCCGCGAGCTCCGGCGGAGCCGGTGGCGTGGCCTGGGCGAGGTCGATGACCTCGGACTCCGCTCCGGCCGGGTACCAGCCGCCCTGCGGAGCGCTGGCGAGCTTGCCGTCGGGCAGCTTGACCCAGGAGCCCGCGCCTCGCCTGCTCGCGGCGAAGCCGTCCTCGCGCAGGCGCTCCAGCGCACGCGCGACCAGGGTCCGGCTCACGCCGAGCCGGTCGGCGAGGTCGCGCTCGGCGGGCAGTCGCGTTCCCGGTGGCAACCGCCCCTCCAGTACCAGCTGCTTCACACCTTGGGACAGCGCGCGGGAGGTCGGGCGCTGCTGGCCGTACCAGGATCCGAGCAGCTCGACGAGTTTCCGCCCGGGAATGTGGCCCGCAGGAATCACGCTCATGCGACCAATGCTGGCAGATTGGACTTCAGCTCAAAAGCCAATACCACGCAGGATGTGAGCTTGCCGTCTGGGAGAAAAAAGATCTCCCGTAGTAGAGACATCTGGAGTACCACGAAGTAACATGAGTGTCGTCCACCTGACCCCCAGGGGTGGACTGCACGCCCCCGCACTCCCGGTGACCCCCAGGCCGGTTGAGCGCGGGGGCGTTTTTAACTCCTCCCCCACGGCATCAGACTCGCATGAGCAGCTGACAGCGCGGTGAACGCGAACCAGCCCGCGGAGACCGCTGCCCGATCGGCGTCGTGACGTCCAGCTGAACGAGCAGGTGCGCAGACCCAACCCAGGGCGTACGACCATCGGTTGATCAGCACGAGCGCGAAGGATGACGACCGCGCACGCCCTGGACGGGCATCGTGGGTTTCACCGGGGCAACAGCACCGGAGAAACGACTTCGAAGGAAGGAAACGATGCACGCGCTGCTCGCCAACCAGACCGCTTTGGCCATGGATCAGGAGAACGTCCTGGGCTTGGGTCTCGCCGGCCTGATCGCGCTCGTCCTCCTCGCCTACGCGGTGCTGTTCATCGGCGCCCTGATCAGCATCCTGACGTCCAGCCACAGCGGCGGGATGAAGCTCGCCTGGGTGGTGTTCGCGTTCGTGGCGCCGTTCCTCGGCAGCCTGCTCTGGTTCCTGGTCGGCCGCGGTGACTCGCTGCGGCGGGCCGGCGCCACGCGGGCGGTCTGACCCGCGGCGGCCCCTGCTGACCTCGGCAGGGGCCGCCGCCGACGGACGTGAAAAAGCCCCTGCCGATCTCGCCAGGGGCTTCTCGCTGATCTACGGAGTGGCCAGGGGCGGGGTCGAACCGCCGACCTTCCGCTTTTCAGTTCTACGAACGCCGGTTCAGCGGAGGCCACGGAGGGAAAACAAGCAGGTCAGAGGATCGCCGTGAACGTTCCGAGCCGCTTTCAAACTGCCGCAACGCGTACGAATGAGACCATGCGCACCGCACGCTGGCGGTCACGACTGGTCGGGCCGCAGCGCGAACGCAACCAGGTGAAGAACTGCATAGGCCTGGTACACGGGAGCAAGGTTCGCCCAACCTCAACCATCATGCTGGCCAGCCGTGAAAACCGGATGGACTCATCTCGCGGATGATGGTCGACTGACCTGGTCCAGCACGCTGCCGTGGTGAGGAGAGGTATGTAGCGCTCTGCGAGCGCGGCAGTCCTACTAGGGGCAGGCGCCTTCGTTGTCGGTACTTGCGAGCTCGTTCTGGCGGGTCTACTACCCGGACTCGGGCGGTCCCTGGGAATCTCGGTCGTGACAGCCGGACAAGCTGTGACAGTTTTCGGCCTTACGGCCACGATCTCTGGCCCACTGCTAGCGACGGCGACCGTCCGGTGGGATAGGCGGGCCGTTCTCCTCTTGGCATTGGGCTTCTGTCTGCTCGGGACCGCCATGAGCGGCGTAGCCGGATCATTCGGTGTCCTGCTCACCGCGCAGGTTCTCGCGGCATGCGGAGCAGGCTTGTTCTTGCCCACAGCGACCGTTGCGGCTGCGGCGCTCACGGGACAGGAACGGCAAGGACGAGCGGTAGCTACTGTGACAACCGGGATGACGGCGTAATCGCGGTAGGCGCTCCGCTTGGTACTGTGCTGGCGGCACTCGCCATCTGGCGGGCGACGATGGTCACTCTGTCGACGCTGGCGGTCCTGGTAGCGATGGCGGTCCTCATGTGGATTCCTCCAGTTCAGGCAAGCGACCACGAGACGATCGGGCTACGGCAACGGTTGTCACCAATCATCGACCGCCGAGTGCTGGCGCTCCTAGGAACCACTCTGGTCGCATTCACGGCGATCTATGTCCCGTACACCTACATCTCGGTCGTCGCAGCCGACGCCACGGAAAGGCGTGGCCTGTGGTTGGCAGCGCTCCTGTCCGTCCTCGGAGTCTCGGGCATCGTCGGCAACCTCCTAGCCGGCCGTCTCGCGGACCGACTAGGAGGACGCCCCGTTGTCGCCAGCGCGCTACTCGGACTCATGATCGTGTTCCTGCTGACACCGCTTTGGAGCACATCGCTCCCGACAGCCTTGCTCGCTACGGCGGCATACGGGCTGATCGGATTTGGGGTCAGCGCCCCGCAGGACCTATCGCATCCTGGGCCTCGGCGAGCAGCCGTCGCTCTCAGTGGCGCTCAACGGTGGAGCCCTCTACCTCGCCATCGCGCTGTCCGGAGTGATCGGCGGCGTAGCCATCACGACCCTTGGTCCAAGCTCCCTCGGCCTACTTGCCGCCGCAGGACTGATCCTCGTGCTAGGCCTGTCCGAGGTCGCTCATCGACTCCCGGAGCGAACGCCGCTCTGGACGCGCGCGTAACTGGTTCCACATTAGTCCACTGCTGTGGTATTGATCTGATCTGCCTTGCAGGAGGTTAAGGGCTGTCGTCAGGCATGAGACTGTTCCGCGGATCCAACTACCCAGGTCGCGGCAATGCCAGCTGATTTACAAACTGTCTGCGGGGTGGGGTTTGACCTGCGGAAACGGCTCACGGGGTGGCACGTTTGGCCAGACATTGGCCAGATAACGCGTCGCGCCCTCACTCGGTGGCTGTCTATGCAGGGGACGGCGTTGGCGCGACAGCTACTTGATCTTGTCATATCACTATGCAAATATGGCAAATATGACAGATCTGACGGTCGTCCCGACGCTTCTCCAGGCCATCCGCGCCGCGCTCGACCTCACACAGGCCGAAGTTGCCGAGCGGCTAGGTGTCTCCTTCGCCACGGTCAACAGGTGGGAGGGCGGCTCCAACAAGCCTCAGAAGGCGCAGTTCGCCAAGATCATTGCGCTGGCCGAGGAAGCGGGTGTCGACGTCGGTGACGCACCAACCGCTGGCGGCACGGTCCTCAGCCGCAAGCGTGGTCGTCAGGCCAAGTCAGCCACGCCGACTACGAAGCCGATGGAGCAGATGCTGTGGGACGCGGCCTGCTCGATCCGTGGCGAGAAGGACGCACCGAAGTTCAAGGACTACTTGCTGCCGCTGCTGTTCTTGAAGCGTCTTTCCGATGTGTTCGACGATGAGATCGACCGGCTCGCCGACGAATACGGTGACCGCGATGTGGCTCTGGAGATCGCTGACAACGACCACGATCTGCTCCGCTTCTATCTCCCGCCCGAGGCACGATGGGGCGTTATCAGTGGGCGGGTGCAGTTCGAGTGGCCAGATGATGACCGGGGGCGTTCAACCCGTCCGCGCGACATCGGTGAGCATCTGACCAAAGCAGTGCGCGCAGTTGTCCGCCACAACCCAAGCCTCGCCGGAGTGATCGATGTCGTCGACTTCTCTGCCGAGCGCAATGGCGAACGCGACATCAACCCGGCCAGGCTCAATGGGGTCGTCGAGGCCTTTTCCGACCCGCGTTACCGGCTCGGCCTCGCCGACGTGCAACCAGACTTCCTCGGCCGTTCCTACGAGTACCTACTCCGCAAGTTCGCGGAAGGCTCGGGTCAGAGTGCAGGTGAGTTCTTCACCCCGACCGAAGTGGGATTTCTTATGGCGCGCTTGCTCCGCCCCAAGCCAGGGCAGACATGCCACGACTATGCCTGCGGATCAGCCGGGCTTCTCATCAAGCTTCAGCTCGTTGCGAAGGAGCTGGACCCCACGGCGAAGGTGCCGCTCAAGCTGTACGGCCAGGAACTCCAAGCCGAGAGCTACGCCGTCGCGCGGATGAACGCGATCATCCATGACATGGATGTCGATCTTCGTCGCGGCGACACCATGATCAATCCGAAGTTCCGTACCTCGTCTGGGGCACTCGACAAGTTCGACCTCGTGGTCGCTAACCCGATGTGGAACCAGCCGTTTGACACCAGCCTCTTCGAGGACGACCCGTATGACCGGTTCATCAAGAACGGCGGAGCTACCTCGGGTAGGGGTGACTGGGCCTGGCTTCAGCACACCTATTCCGTGCTCAAGGACGGCGGGCGCGCTGCCGTTGTCCTTGACACGGGTGCCGTCACACGCGGCTCGGGTTCGAAGAACGAGGACCGGGAACGCAACATTCGCAAGTGGTTCGTCGACCACGACCTTGTCGAGGGCGTAATCCTCATGCCCGACAACCTCTTCTACAACACCGCTGCAGCAGGTGTGATCGTCGTGCTCAACAAGCGGAAAACCGAGTCCAAGAAGGGCAAGATCACCCTCGTCAACGCCAGCAAGCGGTTCACCAAGGGGCGGCCCAAGAACCACCTTGCTGACGCAGACGTCGTCGATGTCGCCAACCTTTTCAACGCTGGCGAGGACATCGAAGGTGGGGTTGCAGTCATTAGTCTTGAGCAGGCCGCTGGGGCCGACTACAACCTCAGTCCCAGTCGCTGGGCTGCTGCCGTAAACACAGACGACGCAGGCGACGTGGGCGAGCTCTTGGCAGAGTTGGACTCTTTGAATCAACAGGATGCTGGCCTCACATCGGATTTGCTAAAGCTCCTCACCCCTCTGACGAACGTGGGTGTATCGCGATGAATCCAACTACGGCGCACTGGCCTGTTCGCCCATTCGCCGAGGTGGCAGACTATAAGGCAGGAAAAACCCCTGCTAGGGCAAACGCTGCATATTGGGCCAAATCCGAGAATGTTGTCCCATGGGTCTCGATCTCAGATCTCGAACCGTTTGGTGTCGTGATGTCGACAAAGGAGGAGGCCAATCAACTCGCCTTCAATGAGGTTTTTCGCGGCAAACTCGTCCCCGCGGGGACTCTCTTGATGAGCTTCAAGCTAACGATCGGCCGTGTAGCCACTCTCGGGGTTCCGGCAGTGCACAACGAGGCGATCATTTCGATATATCCGCGCGCTGGAATAGATCAGCGGTTTCTCGGCTACTATCTTTCGAAGTATGACTACGGACAACTTCAAGATCGACAGATCAAAGGAAACACTCTAAACAAGAGCAAGATTGACCGTATTCCTGTACCTGTCCCGCCTGAGGAAGAGCAGGCCGCAATAGCCGACGTGCTCGATAGAATCCGGCAGGGAATCCTGCTTCAGGACAGTATCTTCTCGAACCTCTCGAAGTTGAAGCGGGCTGCGATGCAGCAATTGTTCACGCAGGGACTGCGGGGCGAGGTGCAGAAGTCGACCGAGATCGGTCCGATTCCAGAGAGTTGGTTCGTTCGTCGGCTCGATTCGCACGCCGACGTGCTGTCTACCCGCATGTCGTACACAGAGTTGCAGGGCATGATGCCATCAGACGGGGAAACGACAGTGCGCGTGCTCGGCATCAAGGTTTCCGACATGAATACCCCGGGCAACGAGGTCGAGCTTGATGATGCGGCCCTCGAGGTCTCAGTTGACATCGATGTAGCAAAGGCCCGGTGTGCGCCACCGGGCGCGATCATCTTTCCCAAGCGAGGGGCTGCGATCGCGACTAACAAGAAGCGGATTGCCCCGACCTGGACCGCCTTCGATCCGAACGTCATTGGCGTCGTCGCTCGTCGGGGTTTGAATCAGCGATTCCTCTTTCACTGGTTCCAGTCTTTTGACCTCCGAACGATTACCGATCTAGGCCCTACGCCACAGCTCAACAAGAAAAGCCTGGAACCACTTCTCCTCCCGTTGCCGCCATCAACGGACGAGCAAGAGGAGATTGCCGAAGTGCTTGACTCTCTCGATCGAAAGATCAACTTGCACCGCCGCAAGCGCGAAGTCCTTGATCAGCTTTTCAAGTCAGTGCTGCACAAGCTGATGACTGGCGAGTGTGCGGTTAAGGACCTCGACATCAGCGCGCTTTCAGTCGCAGAGGGGAAAGTGGCATGAGCCAGATCAAGATATCAGAGGCGAAGTCGGTTCAATTCCCGATGGTCACACATGCCTCTGCCATAGGCTGGAAGCAGCTCACACCCGAAGAGTCTGAGCACATGCGTCGTGGCCGAGCAAACATGCTATTTACCGAGGTTCTGGAAGACAAGCTCCAGGAGTTCAATCCGTGGCTTACCGAGGACCAGGCGCGAGCAATCGTAGAGAGCATCGATGCGCTCCCCGACACCATCGAAGGCAATCGTGAGGTGTTGCGGTGGCTGCGCGGTGAGCGTCAGTGGAACGACGAAAATGAGCAGCGCCAGCGTCCCGTTCAGGTCGTCGACTTCGAATTCGCGGATCGGAACGAACTGCATGTGACATGGGAATGGAAGATCGAACCGCCCGCTCGGGCGAAGGGAAATCGTGCCGATGTCATGTTTGTAGTCAACGGCATCCCGGTCACCATCGTCGAACACAAGAACCCCAAGGACCATGACGCCCTGACCCGTGCCGTTACGCAGCTCCGGCGCTACGAGAAGGAGACGCCCGAACTCCTCACCCAGGTTCAGCTTCACAACGAAACGCACCTGATCGATTACTGGTATGGAGTTACGTGGAACGTCAGCCGCCGCACTCTCTTCAAGTGGAAGCACACGAGCGATGAGCCCTACCGCGATGCGGTGCAAGCGTTTTTCGAGCCGCGTGACTTTCTGCGCACACTCCAAGAATGGGTGCTTTTCTACATCGAGGACGGCGAGACCAAGAAGTCCGTCCTCCGTCAACACCAGCGCAGTGCAGTCGATGCTGTGGTTGAACGGTGCGCTGACCCAGCAAAGAACCGCGGTCTCATCTGGCACACGCAAGGGTCCGGCAAGACTTTCACTCTTCTAACCTCCGCACAGTTGATCCTCAGCCAGAAAGAGCGCTTCCAGAACGCGACAGTAATCCTTGTCGTCGATCGAACCGAGTTGGAGGGCCAGCTCAAGGAATGGGTCGACAGGCTGCTCGGTGAGATGCAGGCGAATGACATCCCCGTACGTCGCGCCAACAGCCGGAACGATCTCCAGGAAATATTCGATTCCGATTTCCGTGGCCTGGTCATCTCGATGATCCACAAGTTCGATGCGATCCGTAAGGACAGCTCCAACCGGGACAACATCTACGTCTTTATCGACGAAGCCCACCGTTCGGTGGCGGCGGACCTCGGCTCGTACCTCATGGCGGCGGTACCGAGCTCTACGATTATTGGATTCACCGGTACGCCGGTCGGCGGCACGCAGGGAGGCGGATCCGGCTCATTCCAGATCTTCGGTCCGCAGGACGAGCAGGGCTACCTGCACAAGTACTCCATCGTCGAGTCGATCGAAGACGAGACCACGCTGCCGATCAAGTACATGCTAGCGCCGTCATCGATGTCGATGGCACCCGAGGACCTGGATGACCAGTTCTATGCTCTGGCCTCCGATGAGGACGTCACGGACATCGATGAGCTCAACAAGGTGCTGCAGCGAGCCGTCGGGTTGCGCACCTTCCTCGGTGCTGACAATCGTGTGAAGCAGGTGGCCGCCTTCGTCGCGGACCATTTCAAGGAGAACGTCGATCCGCTCGGTTACAAGGCGTTCCTCGTCGCGGTCGACCGTGAGACGTGCGCGAAGTACAAGCGTGCCCTGGACGAGCTGCTCCCGCCGGAGTGGTCCGAGGTTGTCTACAGCAAGAACGCCAACGATGTGGTGGACCGGCCGGATGTCCACGCACTGCAGCTCTCCGATGACCGAGAGAAGGAGGTGCGCCGACAGTTCAAGAAGGCAGACCAGCACCCCAAGATCCTCATCGTCACCGACAAGCTGTTGACCGGATACGACGCTCCGCTCTTGTACACGATGTACCTCGATAAGCCGATGCGTGACCACGTGCTGCTCCAGGCTCTTGCGCGGGTGAACCGGCCTTATGTCGACAGCGAGGGTGTACAGAAGAAGGTGGGCCTCGTCGTCGACTTCGTCGGCATCCTGAAGGAGTTGCACAAGGCGCTGCGCTTCAATTCTGCTGATGTCGAGGGTGCGTTGGAAGACCTCGACGTACTCATGGCAGATCTTCTCCAGAAGCTGGACACTGCCTCGGCCGATTACCTCCAGGTTGAGAGTGGGCAAGGCCATGACAAGCAGTTGGAAGGCGTCGTCTACGGCAAGTTCCTCGCTGAGGAGGAGCGCAAGCGGTTCTTCGACGACTACCGCGACATCGAGTCGCTGTGGGAGATCCTCTCGCCATCGGCGGAATTGCGCGACCACATCGCGACCTACAAGCGACTGTCCGTGTTGTATGCGGCTGTCCGCAACGCGTACTCGGAGGCCACCAGTTTCACGGCTGACTTGGAGCACAAGACGAAGCGGCTGATCGAAGAGAACGCTACGCAGGACGGGCTCGGCCGCTTCACCAAGGTCGCTACGTTCGATGTTCAGACGCTGGAGTCATTGCGCGAGGACGACGGCCCGCACGGGGAGAAGGTTTTCAACCTCCTGCGCGGACTTCGGAAGGAGATGGAGGACAACCCGGCCGCCGCCGTTGCGCTTCAGAGCATCAAGGAGAAGGCAGACCGCATCATCGAGGGCCTAGAGGAGCGCAAGGTAAGTGGTCTTGCAGCCCTCGACGAGCTCAGAGCCCTTGCCGACGAGACGGACAAGCTGCGCGAGATCGCGAAGGAGAGCGGACTGTCCGATCGAGCGTTCGGGATCTTCTCAGTGCTCCGCAGGGAGCCTGCCCTCGAAGGGCAGAAGATCGACATCCAACATCTGGCGGTCAACATCGAGGCCGAAGTCGAGAAGTTCCCGCACTGGCGGCACAATCCCGACGAGGAGCGCCGTCTTCGCGGCAGCCTCTACAAGCCGCTGCTCACACTACCGGCTGAGCCTCGCAAGGAGATCATCGAGAAGCTCATGAACGTATTGGAGAAGGTCTGATGGCGCGCTCCCGCATGGCCTTGACGGCTGATCAGCTGCTCACGCGAAAGGCGATGACATGGGCGACGCACATCCGCGTCAACCCGTCGCGCATTGCGATCGCTGATCTGCCGAAGAAGTGGGGCTCGTGCGCGCCCGACGGTGTCATCACGCTCGCCCAAGACCTCGTCGACATGCCTGAGAAGTTCCAGGATTACGTCGTCGTTCACGAGTTGCTCCACCTCCGCTACCGGTCTCACGGCAAGGCGTTCACCGCCATGATGACCGCCCTCGTCCCGGGTTGGCGCGAGTTGGAAGCGTCAAGCTCGGTGCGGGAGGTTCGCCGATAAGTGTGTACGTGTCCGTGCCGGAGAGCCCTACTCACCTAGATCCATTAATGGTGAGCGGTTCTGCGAACCTATAGTTAACTCGGAGCTGTGCCATGGCGACTGACCATGTCAGTCGCCCTGCTCGGTGCGCAGCCTCTTGATCTGCTCGCGTACGTCGTCGAGGTCCCAGCGGTAGTGGCCGCCGAGGGTGGTCTCCGTCGGCTTGAGTAGGCCGTCCTGGACGTAACGCGCCATGCGCTGGACTGTCGCAGTTGACCCTGCCAGGTGAGGGATGGGCAGAGATCCTGCTGGAGAAGCCAGTCTCGGGGTCTCGGCGGACTACTCGGACAGCGGCACGGCGAGCGACGAACGCTCACTCAAGCACCGCAACGACGAGCCCACCCGTTCCGTTCAATGGCCGCCCGAGCTGACCGAACATCTTCATCGCCATTTGGAGCGCTACGGCACCGGGCGGACCGGACTGTTGTTCTGGGGCGGCAGTTTGTTGCAGGCGCTCGTACCGACTCGCCGTCACATCCTCCACGGATGACACGACGTTGTTTCAGTTTCTTCTGCTGCCGTCACGACTCTGGAACACACCAACCCGGGCGGGCAGGTCGGTCAGCTCCATGCCCCCGAATTCTGCCGAAATCGGCTGGAGAGAGCTGGCGGTTTTCGGTCGTCGCACCTACACAGCCCGAGCGCTTTGACGTTGTGCTCGATCGGGGCGTGCTGGTGCTGGCATGCTGGATCTTGTCTCCCGCCGGAGGTGTTAGCCCCAAGGGACGCCCTGGGTCGCCGGCGGGGGTACCCCGGCGGGAAGGTAGAGGACCATGTCCGAGGAGTCGTTCGGGCAGGCCTTGCGGCGGCATCGTCGTGCGGCCGGCCTGTCTCAAGCCCAACTTGCCCAGGAACTCCACCTCGACCAGGGCAATCTCTCCCGGTACGAGAACGACCGGCAACGCCCCGAGCCGGCGACCGTGGACGCCTTAGACGCGCTCCTGTGCGCAGGCGGCGAGCTCTGAGCCCTGACCAGCGCCACCACCCCACAACCCGCGACCAGAGGCATTCCGGCTCCGCGATGCAGCCGAGCGATGAGACCGACGCGATGGAGCTGGCCCGCAGGGTCGCGGCCTCCGACATAAGCGCCGAGACGCTGGCCCAGCTGGAAATGGCGTTCGATGACCTGGTCCGCACGATCTTCTGCCCCGGCTGCGCGAGCACCTGGGCTACATCTCCCAGCTCATCGACGCACCCCGCAAAACCCTCGCCGCCCACCGCCATCTCCTGGTGCTCGGCGGCTGGTTCTCCCATGCTGGCCGCCACCGTGCACATCGACCTGAATCAACACGCACCGGCCACCGCCCGGCTGCGCACCGCCGCCGGACTGGCCACGCACGCCGAGCAGGACGAGATCCGCGCCTGGTGCTACGAAACCGAAGCCTGGCGCACCCTCACCGGCGGCGACTACCGACGAGCCGCCGAGCTCTCCCAACACGCCCAGTCGATCGCCCCGTCCGGGAGCTCCGCGGAGATCCAGGCGACCACCCAAGAAGGCAGGGCGTGGGCGAGGCTCGGGGAAGCCGACGCCACGTACCGCACCGTCGAGCACGTTCATTCGCTGTCGGCGCATCTGCCGAAGCCGGTGCCGGCCGAACACCACTACCGCTACGACCCCGGCAAAGCCGCGGCCTACACCGCCACTACGCTGGCCTGGCTTGGCGACCCGGGAGGCGAACAGCACGCCCGCGAGGTCATCGCCCGCTTCCGGCCCACCAACGACTTCCAGCCCTGGCCCCGCCGCTACGCCACCGCCCATGTCGACCTCGTCCTGTGCGCAGCACGCAACGGCCGCCTGGACGAAGCCGCCGACGCGGCCCAGACCGCGATCGCCTCCGGGCAGGTCACCCCGTCCAACTGGTGGCGCGTCCGCGAAGTCGTCAACCACGTCACCGCCGGAAAGCTCCCAACCGCAGGCGAGCTCCAGGACTCCTACCAGACCATGATCAGCCGCTAACCACGCATGGCTATGCGCATCAACGTTTGGGTTGATGCGCATAGCCCCGCATTCAAGGGTGCGGGACCCGCTCCAGCGAGGGCTCCCTGCGAACTCGTCTGCTCACCGACTGCCGCACGGTCTTCGCTGAGCACACCGAGATTTCCAGCGCGGAGCTGGTGCGCCAGCTCAACGCCGACCCGGAGGCGCCCTGGCGCGATCTCGGCCCGGCCGGGCTCACCACCGCGAGGCTCGGGCGCCTGCTCGGCGAGTTCGACATCAAGTCGGCGAACGTGCGCTTCACCGACGGCAGCCAGGCCAAGGGCTACCGGCGTGGCGACTTCGCCGACGCCTGGAGCCGCTACTGCCCTCTGCCCCAGCGGGAGGCGTCCCATCCGTCCCAAGCGTCGCAGCCGAGGTCAAAGCGGGACGCCTCTGATGACCGGGACGGATTGAAGCGTCCCGTGCCGCCCATCCGTCCCACGCTGACCAGCATCGGGACGCTTGGGACGGATGGGACGGATATCCCCTTCAAGCCCCAAGGCAGGGGTGCCGCATGACAGCCGCAGACCACACAGCGGAGATCGCCGCCACGCTGGCCAAACTCGCTGCACTCATTGCCGACCAGCACCGCAACGAGGCCGAGATCCCAAGCCCGGAACCGCGGACCATGCCCGAACGGACGCTCCTCACCGTTCAGGAAGCCGCTGACCGCCTCCGGATCGGCCGAACGAAGGTGTACGCCCTGGTCAAGTCCGGCGAGATCGAGTCCGTCCGAATCGGTCGCCTCCGCCGAGTCCCTGTCTCAGCGATCGACGACTACGCCGCCCGCCTGGTCGCCGAGCAGGCCGCCGAGAAGAACGCCGCCTAGGAGAACACCTTGACCGAGAAGAAGACCCGAAATGCCAACGGCCGTTCGAGCATCTACTTCGGGAAAGACGGCTACTGGCATGGCCGCGTCACGGTGGGCACCAAGGATGACGGCACGCCGGACCGCCGCCACGTTCAGCGGAAGGACAAGGATCAGGTAGTCGAGGCGGTCGGCAAGCTCGAAGCGGAGCGTGATTCCGGGAACGTTCGGAAGATCGGCGAGAGCTGGACGGTGGAGTCATGGCTGATGCACTGGCTGGTGAACATCGCGCCGCTGACGACCCGCTACAAGACGTTGCGCGGCTACCAGACAGCGGTGATCAAGCACCTGATCCCCGGTCTCGGGGCTCACAAGCTCACCAAGATCCAGCATGAGCCGGAGCGTTTCGAGAAGCTCTACATGAAGATGATCAGAAGCGGTCTCAAGCCGGGGACGGCGCATCAGGTGCACAGGACCGCCCGGACCGCCTTCGGCGAGGCGCGCAAGCGCGGAAAGATCGACAAGAACCCTGTTGAGATCGCCAAGGCGCCCAAGGTCGAGGAGGAGGAAGTCGAACCGCTGGAGGCCGACGACATCCGGGAGGTAATCAGGGTCGCGCTGAAGCGCCGGAACGGTGTCCGGTTCGTGGTCGGCTTGGCGCTCGGCACCAGGCAGGGCGAAACGCTCGGGTTGCACTGGAAGCGGCTCGACCGGCGTAAGCGAGCACTCCGGATCCGGCAGGCGCTCCAGCGGCACACCTGGCGACACGGCTGTTCGGATCCGCACGCCTGCGGAGATCGCTATCACAAGACGAAGCCCTGCCCCAAGGGCTGCAAGCGGCACACCCGCGAGTGCCCGCCTCCGTGCCCAGCTGACTGCACCGAGCACGCCCGCTGGTGCCCGCAGCGCGAGGGAGGTGGCCTAGTCCTCGTCGACGTGAAGTCCAAGGCTGGACGGCGCACGATCGGCGTACCGGACGAGCTGTTCAATCTGCTGTTGCTCCACGAGGCAGCGCAGGACGCCGAACGGGAACTCGCTGGCTCCGAATGGCACGAGGGTGACTGGATGTTCTGCCAACCGAACGGCAAGCCGATCGACCCTCGGCGGGACCTGGAGGAGTGGAAGGACATCCTTGAGGAGGCTGGCGTCCGGGAGGTTCGTTTGCACGACGCCAGGCACACCGCAGCGACCGTGCTCCTGCTGCTTGGGGTCGACCCCCGGCTCGTCATGGAGATCATGGGCTGGTCGACGGAGGCCATGCGCAAGCGATACATGCACGTGACCGAGCAGCTCCGGCGCGATGTAGCCGACCTGGTCAACGCGTACTTCTGGAAGACCAACTGAGACGGAAACTGAGACGAAACAGCCCCCACCAAGACCTTGGTGGGGGCTGTTTTCGCTGGTCAACGGAGTGGCCAGGGGCGGGGTCGAACCGCCGACCTTCCGCTTTTCAGGCGGACGCTCGTACCAACTGAGCTACCTGGCCGTTCGCGCCCGGCGAATTGCCGATCCGCTGTGGCGACCCAGACGGGACTCGAACCCGCGACCTCCGCCGTGACAGGGCGGCGCGCTAACCAACTGCGCCACTGGGCCATGTTCTGTTGTTGCGTACCCCCAACGGGATTCGAACCCGCGCTACCGCCTTGAAAGGGCGGCGTCCTAGGCCGCTAGACGATGGGGGCTTGGCCGATTCGGAACCGACCCGGCCTTGCCTCCAACCGGCTTCCCTTTCTGGGGCGCCCCGTTGGGAGCAGTGAAAGCTTACGACATGCCGTCCCGGCCCCCAAACAGGGGGGTGCCTTAAGCCGCGCGAAAGCCGGGACCACCCTGGCCCACGGGCGGAACCCGGCGCCAGCATATGGCACCTGACCAGCGTTTTCCACCTCCTTCCCCAGGCGTGGGCACGCGGGGCCGAGGCGACTGGGCGGGGCGTCGACAGGGCCAGGAAGGGCGATTCGGGGCGAAAAACGAGCCCGAGCAGGAAATGTGACCTGCGCCTCAAGATCAGGGGTTGCTGCGGAGCCAGTCCGCGCTGGCGACTCCGCGGAGGAGGACGCGCCAGATCTCGGCGACCCGGTCCGCGGCGGAGGCACCGGGGCCGAGCGCGCGGACTCCGACCAGCGCCGCGTGGAGGACCCGTGCCGCCGCGCGGGGATCGACGTCGGGGCGGAGCTGGCCTCCGTCGGCCGCCTTGGCGAACAGCTCGGTGAGGGACCGCTCCCAGTCGAGCGGCACGCCGCCGGCCTCGCGGCGGCAGGCCAGCGCGGTTCCCGCGCGGATCACGACGTCGTCGTCGATGAGGCGGACCACCTCGTCCACCAGCCCGACCGCGGTGGACAGCGGGTCGAGGCCGGACCGGACCCAGCGCTGGAACAGCGCGGTCCAGCGTTCGCGCTGGATGCGGATCAGGACCTGGGCCACCGCCTCCTTGGAGGCGAAGTGGAAGTAGAAGGCGCCCTTGGTCACGCCCCCGCGCCGGAGGATCGCGTTGAGCGGTGTCGCCCGGTAGCCCTCGCGGTCGAACTCCTCCGCCGCGGCGACCAGGATGGTTCGCCGGGTGACTTGGGCCCGACGCTGCTGCGGCATGACGCGGCTCCGGCGAGGAGGAACGTCGAACTCGGGACTTCACCGTCCCAGTCCACGAACGAGTGATCAACTACGCCGTGAAGTTACCGCGAACAGCCATCGCGTGGCTATTGGCGTTCTCCGGGTGACGCCCGTGAGCGCAGCGCCCGGGGCGTTCCCGCGAAAAAGACCGAGGGGTATGTTCTGCGCACCGGGAGCACTCCGTCGTGCCCCCGCGCTCGGCGTGAGCCGCGGACCGGGGGGTGTGCGGCTCACGCCGGATCACCGGGTGACCGGTGGTTCACCGTCCTCGTCCGGCACCAGGCCGAGCATGTCGAGCAGCAGCCGGCAGTCCTCCGCGCTCTCCGCGCTGCGGGCGACCGCGACCCTCGCCCGGTGGACCTGCTCGGGTGATATCCGGACGGTGTCCCCGCTGCGCTGCGCGGGCACGCCGGAACCGGACCGCGAGAGCCCGTCTTCCTGCTGCCACAAGAACTTTCGTACATCGAGCGACCCGTACATTGCGCCTCCCCGGCTCGGGTTTCGCCGCAGGCTATCCACAGGTTGTCAACAGCCGCAGCCCCCCACAGAGTGATTCGATATCGACGCTGAGTAATCGAGCCGAACGGCCTCGATCCACATCGGATGCTGGCCCGGCCGGCCTCCGGCGGCAACCCGGCGGGACCGGGTGGAGGTGGTCCACACTGGACGATCCGGCCCGGCGCGGCGGACCCGGGCGCAGCTACCCCTGGGGGGTACATTCGGAGGCGAAGTCCCCGGAACGCCACCGAGAGAGGATCCGAATGAGCACCCAGACCTTCACCGTCACCGGGATGACCTGCGAGCACTGCGTCCGCTCGGTCACCGAGGAGCTCTCGGAGATCGCCGGCGTCACCGACGTCCAGGTCGCGCTCGACACCGGCCTGGTGTCGGTCACCAGCGAGCAGGAGCTCAGCCGGGAGGCGGCCACCGCCGCCGTCGACGAGGCCGGCTACCAGGTCACCTCCTGGAACTGACGAAACCCGTGCGGCGCGACGTCTCCCCACATCGGGTGCCGCCGTGCCACAATCGCAGGCGCTGACAGACCCCCGGTCAGCAACTGTGGAGATCCCCTCCGGGCCCCCGTGCTCCTCCCCCTGGCGCGGGGGCCCTCCGCTGTGTCGGACGACGCACAGCGGTGGGCAGATCGCAATCGAACCGTTATCGTGTCCGCGTGGCTCTAGGACGAACCAAGATCGGACGCCGGCAGAAGCCGGACCTGCCCGCCGAACCGGAGGCGGCCGAACCGGATCACGAGCTTGAGTCGTACCTCGCGGCGCTGGCCCCCGAGGAGAGCGTCGAGACCACCGGCTCCGGCAGGCGGTTCGGCGGCTCGCAGGTCTACCAGCTGCGGCTGCCGCTGATGGCCAACGAGAAGCTCAAGGAACTCGCGGCGAAGCAGAACACCTCGCCCGCCGCGCTCGCGCGGGACTGGATCATGCAGCACCTCGCGGAGGAGGACCACGGCTCGCCGGCACAGCAGCAGGTCCCGCCGCGGACCCAGCAGGTCCAGCAGCCCTACGCCGAACCGCAGGGATACGCCGAGCAGCAGCCCCGCGGCGGGCAGCAGTACGGCCAGGGACCGGCGTGGCCGGAGGACCAGGACACCCGGGAGGACTTCCGCCCGGTGCGGCCCCAGCCGCAGTCCGACCTCGAGCAGACCGACAACCTCGCGCAGGCCGCCGACACCGAGATCACCATGCCCCGCGGACCGCAGCAGCAGCGGGTGAGCCCGTTCTTCCGCTGAGCAGACTTCCGGGAGAGGGCGGACCCCCGACTCCGCCCTCTCCCGGATCCGAGGTCACATCCCGAGTTCGCGGGCGATGAGCATGCGCTGGACCTCGCTGGTGCCCTCGCCGATCTCCAGGATCTTCGCGTCGCGGTAGAAGCGGCCGACCGGGGATTCGTTCATGAAGCCGTAGCCGCCGAAGATCTGCGTCGCGTCGCGGGAGTTGTCCATCGCCGCGTTCGACGACACCAGCTTCGCGATGGCCGCCTCCTTGCGGTACGGCTCGCCGCGCAGCATCCGCCCCGCCGCGTCGTAGTAGGCCAGGCGGGCGGTGTGCGCGCGCATCTCCATGTCCGCGATCTTGAACTGGATCGCCTGGTACTCCCCGATCTTGTGGCCGAACGCCTCGCGCTCGCCCGCGTAGCGCAGGCACTCGTCCACGCAGCCCTGGGCGAGGCCGACGCTCAGCGCCGCGATCGCCACCCGGCCCTCGGTGAGGATCGACAGGAACTGCGCGTAGCCGCGACCGCGCTCGCCGAGCAGGTTCGCGGCAGGCACCCGGCAGTTGTCGAAGCTGAGCTCATGGGTGTCGGAGGCGTTCCAGCCGACCTTGGAGTACTTCTTGGCGACGGTGAAGCCGGGGGTGCCAGAGGGCACGATGATCGTGGAGATCTCCTTGCCGCCGTCGGCCTTCTGGCCGGTGACCGCGGTGACCGTGACGAACCCGGTGATGTCGGTCCCGGAGTTGGTGATGAACGCCTTGGAGCCGTTGATGACCCACTCGTCGCCGTCCAGGACCGCGGTGGTGCGGGTCGAGCCCGCGTCCGAGCCGCCGCCGGGCTCGGTCAGGCCGAAGGCGCCGAGGATCTCGCCGGTGGCGAGCCTTGGCAGCCACTCGCGCTTCTGCTGCTCGTTGCCGAAGCGGTAGATCGGCATCGCGCCCAGCGAGACGCCCGCTTCGAGCGTGATGGCCACCGACGAGTCCACCCGCGCGAGCTCTTCCAGGGCCAGGCACAGGGCGAAGTAGTCGCCGCCCATGCCGCCGTGCTCCTCGGAGATCGGCAGCCCGAACAGGCCCATCCGCCCCATCGTGCGCACCAGCGGGTACGGGAACGCCTCGCGCTCGTAGTAGTCGCCGATGACCGGCGCCACTTCCTTGCGGGCGAAGGTCTGCACGCTCTCGCGCAGGGCCTCGTACTCCTCGTTCAACCGGTTATCCACCATGTCAGGACTCCTGTGCTGCGGCGACGACGGCCAGCGGCTGGTCCAGCCCGACCGACTGTCCCTTTCGGACATTCACTTCGGTGACGACGCCGTCGACCGGGGCGGTGATGGTGTGCTCCATCTTCATGGCCTCGACGACGAACAGGGTCTGGCCGCTGCGGACCTGCTGGCCGGGGCTGACCTCGGCGACCAGGACGGTTCCGGGCATCGGGCTGGTGACCGCGCCGTCGGAGCCGCCCGCCGCGCCGTCGCGGTCGGCCAGCAGCCGGTGCTCGTGCAGCGCCCACGCGTGGCCGCCCGCGGCCAGCCAGGTCACGCCGTCGGCGCGGGCGACCCGGTAGCGCCTGGTCGCGCCCTGGTAGGTGACGGTGAGCAGGTCGCCGCGGAGCTCGGCGCGGGCCGGGCCGACGACGCCGCCGACCTCGACCTCGGCGTTGTCGGCGCGTCCGCGGATGCGGACCTCGACGTCCTCGAACCGCCAGACCGCGGGCGCGGGAGCGCCGAGTCGCCAGCCGCCGGGCACGTCCCACGGGTCGACGACCGGGCCCGCGGGCTCGTCGGCGATCAGCCGGTCCAGCGCGGCGGCGACGTGGACCTCCTCCGGGGTGCCGGAACCGGACGCGACCAGGGTTTCCAGCTCGCGCTCGACCAGTCCGGTGTCGAGCCTGCCCGCGACCACCTCGGGGTGGACCACCAGGGAGCGCAAGAAGGCGATGTTGGTGTGCAGGCCGAGGACCGCGGTCTCGCCGAGCGCCGCGTCGAGCCTGCGCAGGGCGTCGGAGCGGGTCGGGGCCCAGGCGATGACCTTGGCCAGCATCGGGTCGTAGTCGGAGCCGACGCGCATGCCGGTCCAGATGCCGGAGTCGACCCGGATGCCCGGTCCGGTGGGCTCGTGCGCGTCGAGGACGTCGCCGCCGGTGGGCAGGAAACCGCGGGCCGGGTCCTCGGCGTAGACGCGGGCCTCCACCGCGTGCCCCTCGATCCGCAGCTCGCCCTGCGCCCAGAGCAGCGGCTCGCCCTGGGCGACGCGGACCTGCTGCTCGACGAGGTCGATGCCGCGCTCGCCGCCGGCGGCGGTGACCAGCTCGGTCACGGGGTGCTCGACCTGGAGCCGGGTGTTCATCTCCATGAAGAAGAACTCGTCGGGCCGGTCGGCCGAGACGATGAACTCCACGGTGCCCGCGCCGACGTAACCGACTGAACGGGCGGCGTCGACGGCCGACCGGCCGATGCGCTCCCGGGTCCCGGCGTCGAGCAGCGCGGACGGGGCCTCCTCGATGATCTTCTGGTGCCTGCGTTGCAGGCTGCACTCGCGTTCGCCGAGGTGCACGACGTTGCCGTGCTGGTCGGCGAGGACCTGGACCTCGATGTGGCGGGGCCTGCTGACGTAGCGCTCGACGAACAGCGTGTCGTCGCCGAAGGACGCCCGCGCCTCCCGCCGCGCCGAGGCGATCGCCTCGTCCAGTGCGGACTCCTCGTGGACCGCCCGCATGCCCTTGCCGCCGCCGCCCGCCGACGGCTTGAGCAGCACCGGGAAGCCCGCGTCGACCGCGGCCCGGTGGATCTCGTCGTCGGTCATGCCGGGCTCGCTGCGGCCGGGGACGACCGGGACCCCGGCGGCGCTGACGGTCTGCTTGGCGCGGATCTTGTCGCCCATCGAGTCGATGGCCGATGCGGGCGGGCCGATGAACACCACGCCCGCGTCGGCGCAGGCAGTGGCGAAGGCGCTGTTCTCGGCGAGGAACCCGTAGCCCGGGTGGATCGCCTGGGCGCCGGTCCGCTTCGCCGCGTCGAGGATGCGGTCGATGCTGAGGTAGCTCTCGGTGGCCGCGCGCGGGCCGATGTGGACGGCGGTGTCGGCCTCGGCGACGTGGCGGGCGGAGCGGTCGGCGTCGGAGTAGACCGCGACCGAGCGGATGCCCAGGCGCCGCAGGGTCCGGATCACGCGGACCGCGATCTCCCCCCGGTTGGCGACCAGCACCGTGTCGAAGCGCTGCACGATCCTCATCCCTCCACTTCGCGAAGTTCCGAGCTCCATCACGGGCCTCACATCCGGAAGACGCCGTAGCCGACCGGCTCCAGCGGCGCGTTGGCGGCGGCCGAGATGGCCAGGCCGAGCACGGTTCGGGTCTGCTTGGGGTCGATCACGCCGTCGTCCCACAGCCGCGCGGTCGAGTAGTACGGGTGCCCCTGGTGCTCGTACTGGTCGCGGATCGGCTGCTTGAACGCTTCCTCCTCCTCGGCGGGCCAGTCCTGCCCGCGGGCCTCGAACTGGTCGCGGCGCACGGTGGCCAGCACCGACGCCGCCTGCTCGCCACCCATCACCGAGATCCGCGCGTTCGGCCACATCCACAGGAAGCGCGGCGAGTACGCCCGCCCGCACATCGAGTAGTTGCCCGCGCCGAACGACCCGCCGATGACGACGGTGAACTTCGGGACCCGGGCGCAGGCGACGGCGGTGACCATCTTGGCGCCGTGCTTGGCGATCCCGCCCGCTTCGTACTCCTTGCCGACCATGAAGCCGGAGATGTTCTGCAGGAACACCAGCGGGATCGAGCGCTTGTCGCACAGCTCGATGAAGTGCGCGCCCTTCATGGCCGACTCGCTGAACAGGATCCCGTTGTTGGCGACGATGCCCACTGGATGCCCGTGGATCCGCGCGAAGCCGGTCACGAGCGTGGCGCCGTAGTCGCGCTTGAACTCCTGGAAGCGGCTGCCGTCGACGACCCGCGCGATGACCTCACGGACGTCGTAGGGCGTGCGGCTGTCGGTGGGCACCACGCCGTAGAGCTCGTCGGGGTCGACGGCGGGCGCTTCGACCGGCGCGACGTCCCACGGGCGCGGGGCGCGCGGTCCGAGGGTGCTCACGATCGACCGCACGATGCGCAGCGCGTCCGGGTCGTCGACGGCCAGGTGGTCGGTGACGCCGGAGGTGTGCGAGTGCAGCTCGCCGCCGCCGAGCTCCTCGGCGGTCACCTCGGCACCGGTCGCGGCCTTCACCAGCGGCGGACCGCCGAGGAAGATCGTGCCCTGCCTGCGGACGATCACCGCCTCGTCGCTCATCGCGGGCACGTACGCGCCGCCCGCGGTGCACGAGCCCATGACGGCGGCGATCTGCGGGATGCCGCGCGCGGACATGGTCGCCTGGTTGTAGAAGATCCGCCCGAAGTGCTCGCGGTCCGGGAACACCTCGTCCTGCCTGGGCAGGAACGCGCCGCCGGAGTCGACCAGGTAGATGCACGGCAGGTTGTTGTGCAGGGCGACTTCCTGCGCGCGCAGGTGCTTCTTGACCGTCATCGGGTAGTACGTGCCGCCCTTGACCGTGGCGTCGTTGGCGACGATCACGCACTCGCGGCCGGAGACCCGGCCGACGCCGGTGATGATCCCGGCCGACGGCGCCTCGTCGTCGTAGAGGCCGTGCGCGGCCAGGGTGGACAGCTCCAGGAACGGCGAGCCGCGGTCGAGCAGCGCGTCCACCCGGTCGCGGGGCAGCAGCTTGCCGCGCTCGACGTGGCGCTGCCGGGACTTCTCCGGGCCGCCGAGGCGGGCGCGGTCCAGCTCGGCGTCGAGGTCGGCGACGAGCTTGCCGTGCTGCTCGGCATAGCGCGCGTAGGACTCCGAGGCCGGGTCAACGGTCGTGGTCAGAACCGGCGCATCCATGGGTCGGACACCTTCCGCGGTCGGCGCGTTAGTCATCGTTAACTCGCCGCCGATGTTAACGACGACTAACCTCGTCGTCTAGTATCTGACCGATGTCGGACACCGCCAAGTCGTCCCGCCGCGCCCAGATCCTCGACGCGGCGGCGGACCTGTTCGCGCGCTACGGCTTCCACGGCGTCGGCATCGACGACATCGGTGCCGCCGTCGGCATCTCCGGGCCCGCCCTGTACCGGCACTTCCGCAGCAAGGACGCGATGCTCGCCGAGATGCTGACCGGCATCAGCGACAAGCTGCTGCTCGGCGGCCGGGGCCGGGTGGGCACGGCCGACGACCCGCGAGCGGCGCTGGACGCGCTGGTCCGCTGGCACGTCGAGTTCGCGCTGACCAACTCGGCGCTGATCACCGTGCACATGCGCGACCTCGACAGCCTCGCCGCCGCCGACCACCGCCGGGTGCGCGAGTCGCAGCGCAGCTACGTCGAGGTGTGGGTCGACGTGCTCCGCAAGGTGCGGACCGACCTCGACGAGCCGACCGCGCGGGCGGCGTCGCACGCGGTGCTCGGACTGATCAACTCCACGCCGTACAGCGCGCACCTGGGCACCGAGGCCATGTCGGACCTGCTGCACTCGATGGCGCTGAACGCGCTGGGTACCGGAGCTTGACGAGCGCGGCCTGGCGCACAGCTTCCAGCTCTACCCGGACTCCGAGGCGGTGCTCGCGCACTGGAAGATGTCCGACCCCTACATCCAGGACGTGATGGAGCACTGCACCGTGGAGTCGTTCGAGACCTACGGCGAGATGTCCGACGAGGTGCTCACCGGGCTCCGCTCCGGACTGGCCGGCGCGGCGGTGGAACGGCCGCTCGTCACCGGTTTCACCCGGTTCCGGTGATCGCGTTGCCGTGGGTTGACGACGGGTCAAGACTGGGAAGGTCGGCAAGCCCGTTTGGAGGCAGGCCATGGCCGCGGTCAGCGAACGCCCGTCGCCGGTGCCGACGCGCGCGTACACGCGCACCCGCGCGCGCAAGGGGTCGCGGATGCTGCCGTGGCTGCACACCACCGACCCCAAGCAGATCGGCCTGCTCTACCTGATCACCGCGTTCGGGTTCTTCATCGCCGGTGGCGCGATGGCGCTGCTGATGCGCGGTGAGCTGGCCTACCCGGGACTCCAGTTCCTGTCCCAGGAGCAGTACAACCAGCTGTTCACCATGCACGGCACGGTCATGCTGCTGCTGTTCGCCACGCCGATCGTGTTCGGCTTCGCCAACGTCGTCCTGCCGTTGCAGATCGGCGCTCCGGACGTCGCGTTCCCCCGGCTGAACGCCTTCTCGTACTGGCTGTTCCTGTTCGGCGGGCTGATCGTGATGAGCGGGTTCCTGATGCCCGGCGGCGCCGCCGACTTCGGCTGGACCGCCTACGCGCCGCTGTCCCGGATCAACGTCGGGTTCGGCGGCGACCTGTGGATCACCGGGCTGATCGTCAGCGGTCTGGGCACCATCCTGGGTGCGGTCAACATGATCACCACGCTGATCTGCATGCGCTGCCCCGGCATGACGATGTGGCGGATGCCGATCTTCTGCTGGAACATCTTCGCGACCAGCCTGCTGGTGCTGATGGCGTTCCCGATCCTGACCGCGGCGCTGTTCGCGCTGCTGGCCGACCGGCACCTGGGGGCGCACGCGTTCGACCCGGCCAACGGCGGCGCGATCCTCTACCAGCACCTGTTCTGGTTCTTCGGGCATCCCGAGGTCTACATCGTGGCGCTGCCGTTCTTCGGCATCGTCACCGAGATCTTCCCGGTGTTCAGCCGCAAACCGCTGTTCGGCTACACCGGCCTGGTGATGGCGACGCTGCTGATCATGGGGCTGTCGGCGGTGGTGTGGGCGCACCACATGTTCGCGACCGGCGCGGTGCTGCTGCCGTTCTTCTCGTTCGCGACGTTCCTGATCGCGGTGCCCACGGGCATCAAGTTCTTCAACTGGATCGGCACCATGTGGAAGGGGCAGCTGACCTTCGAGTCGCCGATGCTGTTCAGCACCGGGTTCCTGGTGACCTTCCTGCTCGGCGGGCTGACCGGCATCCTGCTGGCGTCCCCGCCGCTGGACTTCCACATCACCGACACCTACTTCGTGGTGGCGCACTTCCACTACGTGCTGTTCGGGACGATCGTGTTCGCGGTGTTCGCCGGGGTGTACTTCTGGTTCCCGAAGATGACCGGCCGGATGATGGACGAGACGCTGGGCAAGCTGCACTTCTGGCTCACCTTCGTCGGGTTCCACCTGACGTTCCTGGTGCAGCACTGGCTGGGCGACGAGGGCATGCCGCGCCGGTACGCCGACTACCTGGAGCTGGACGGCTTCACAACGCTCAACCAGGTCTCGACGATCGGTGCCTTCGTGCTCGGCGCCTCGATGCTGCCGTTCCTCTGGAACGTCTTCCGCAGCTACCGGTTCGGCGTGGTGGCCAACGTGGACGACCCGTGGGGGCACGGCAACTCGCTGGAGTGGGCGACCTCGTGCCCGCCGCCGCGGCACAACTTCACCGCGCTGCCGCGGGTGCGGTCGATCCGGCCCGCGTTCGAGCTGCACTACCCGCACATGACCGAGCGGCTGGAGCTCGAAGCGCACGCCACCCTGCGCCGCGACAAGAGTCCGTGACCGATTCGTGATGGAACCCGGGGAAATCCCATTTCAGAAGCCTGCGCGCGATTTTCCCGGCCGCTTTCCGCAACGGCGTTTTCGCAGGTCAGCACAAACATGAACGGACGTTTCACGTTTGACAGGGCCAATTCGAGCGGGCAATCATTGGCTGATCCGAAAAACCACCCCTGACCAGGGGTTTCTTCGTCATGCCCAGCCAACCCCGCAAGGAGGGGACGATGATCCATGCCCGCGGACTGACCCGGACGTTCAAGGTCAGACGGGAGTCGGTCGAGGCGGTGCGCGGCATCGACCTGGACGTCGAGCCCGGCCGGCTGGTCGCGTTCCTCGGCCCGAACGGCGCAGGAAAGTCCACCACCCTGCGCATGCTCACGTCGTTCCTGCCGCCGACCTCCGGCAGGGCGACCGTCGCAGGCCACGACGTGGTGGCCGACCCCGCCGCTGTCCGCGCCCGGATCGGCTACGTCGGCCAGAAGAACAGCGCGGGCGAGAACTTCCGGGTCCGCGACGAGCTGGTGACGCAGGGCCGCTGCTACGGCCTGACCCGCGCCGAGGCCGGCCGCCGCGCCGACGAGGTGCTCGACCTGCTCGACCTCACCCCGCTGGCCCGGCGCAAGCCGGGCACGCTCTCCGGCGGCCAGCGCCGCAGGCTCGACATCGCGATGGGCATGGTCCACCGGCCGGACCTGCTGTTCCTGGACGAGCCGTCGACCGGCCTGGACCCGCAGAGCCGCAACAACATCTGGGAGCACATCCTGCGGCTGCGCGAGGAGCACGGCACCACGCTGTTCCTGACCACCCACTACCTGGACGAGGCCGACAGCATGGCCGAGCGGGTGGTGGTCATCGACCACGGCCGGATCATCGCCGACGGCACCGCGGAGCGGTTGAAGAGCGACCTCGCGGGCGACCAGATCACCGTCTCGGTGGCCGCCGAGGACGTCCCGAGGGCCAGCGGGATCGCCGCCCGGATCGGGGAGGTCAGCAGCGACGAGACCGCGGTCCGGGTGCGGGTGCCGCGCGCGGACGCGGCGCTGCCGGACCTCCTGCGGGCGCTGGAGGACGCCGGGGTCAAGGCGCTGACCGCCGAGTCCTCCCGGCCGACCCTCGACGACGTCTTCCTCGCACTGACCGGCCGCAGCCTGCGCGAGAGCGGGCAGGAGGCGGCGTGAGCGACACTCCCCACCCCGCTCACGACCGCCGACCGGGTGCGGGCGCCCCGCAAGACACAGCAGGCGGCATGAGCCACACTCCCCACCCCGCTCACGACCGCCGACCGGGTGCGGGCGCCCCGCAAGACACAGCAGGCGGCGTGAACCACGACCAAGGAGACCACCGCATGACCCGATTCCTCCGCGACACCGCGACCGTCTTCTCCCGCGAGTTCGCTCCCCTGCTCCGGTCCCCGATGGGGCTGCTGTTCTCGATGGTGCAGCCGCTCCTGTTCCTGTTCCTGTTCGGACCGCTGCTCGGCGGCACGCAGGCGGGCGGCCCTTCGCCGTGGCAGTGGTTCGTGCCCGGTGTGCTGGTCCTGATGTGTCTGTTCGGTCCGATGATGGCCGGGTACAACCTGCTGGTGGAGCTGGGCGGCGGGTCGCTGGAGCGGATGCTGGTCACGCCGCTGAACCGCAGCGCGATGCTGGTCGGCCGCACCGGCAAGGAGTTCGTGCTGCTGCTGGCGCAGGCGGCGCTGATCATCGTGCTGGCGATCCCGCTGGGGTTCCGGCTGAACCTGGCCGGCGTGCTCGCCGGGATGGCGCTGCTGGCGCTGTTCGCGGTCGGGCTCAGCTCGCTGTCGTTCGTGCTCGCGCTGGCCTCGCACCCCAGCGGGGAGCTGTTCTACCTGGTCGCGCAGCTGCTGCTGTTCCCGCTGATGCTGCTGTCCGGGGTGCTGCTGCCGATGGACTTCGGGCCCGCGTGGTTGCAGGTCGCCGCGCAGCTGAACCCGGTGTCCCACGTCGTCGACGCGGAGCGGGCGCTGTTCGACGGGCGGTTCGCCGAGGCGTCGGTCGGCTACGGCCTGCTGGCTGCGGGCGCGGTCGCCGCGATCGGGCTGGTGCTCGGGACCAGGGCGATGCGACGCGGGGTCTGAGGAGCCTGCTCTGCACTCGCTCTGCTTGGGCGGCGCCGGAAGCGTTTCGCCGCGGAACGATTCGGGGTGGTTAGAGTTGCCGCGTGCCAGAGGACCACTCCGAGATCGGCGCCGCCTTCCTGCTGACGCAGCTCGGCACGCACGCCGCGACGCGGTTCGCCGAGCGCGTCAGCGCGCTGGGGCTCACGCCGCCGCAGACCGGGATGCTGCGGATGATCGGCGGCACCCCGGGACTGAGCCAGCAGGCGCTGGCGCAGGCGCTGGGGATGGCGCCGAGCAAGATCGTGGCGTTCGTCGACGAGCTGGAGGCGCGCGGGCTCGTCCGGCGCAGCCGGAGCGTCCGCGACCGCCGGGTGCACGAGCTGACGCTCACCGACCAGGGGCAGGAGCTGATGGGCCGGATCCGGGAGCTGGCCGCCGAGCACGAGGCCGACTTCTGCCAGCCGCTCGACGCCGACGAGCGCGAGCAGCTCGCCGGTCTGCTGCGGCGGATCGCCGAGCACCACGGGCTGGCTCCCGGCGTGCATCCGGGTTACCGGTCCCTGCGATGAAGAAGGACCCGTGGGCCGTCCGGCTCACGGGTCCTTCCGCTGCTCACCTCAGCCCGCGTGCGCGGGAGCCGGTGCCTGCACCGGCGCGGAGCGGCCGATGACGTTGCCCGCCGCGTCCAGCGCCTC
>NZ_BAAAUX010000036.1:0-682 GCF_039534165.1 Saccharopolyspora taberi
GGAAGGGCGAAACGCTCGAGGAGTACTGGTGGTGCACTGATCAGCTGTTCCAGTTCGGTGACCAGGCTCCGAACATGATCCTCGACGATGGTGGGGACGCGACGCTGCTGGTGCACAAGGGTGTGGAGTTCGAAGCCGCCGGCGCGGTGCCCCAGGCGTCGGAGGAGGATCCGGAGGAATACCAGGTCGTTCTGGCCACCCTGCGGGAAAGCCTGGCCCACAGCCCGGGCCGGTTCACCAGGATCGCCAGTGGGATCAAGGGTGTGACCGAGGAGACCACCACCGGTGTGCACCGGTTGTATGAGCTGGCCAGGGCCGGGGAGTTGTTGTTCCCGGCGATCAACGTCAACGACTCGGTGACCAAGTCGAAGTTCGACAACAAGTACGGGTGCCGGCACTCGCTGGTCGACGGCATCAACCGGGCCACCGACGTGCTCATCGGCGGCAAGGTCGCGGTGGTGGCCGGGTACGGGGATGTCGGCAAGGGCTCGGCGGAGTCGCTGCGGGGGCAGGGCGCGCGGGTGATCATCACCGAGATCGACCCGATCTGCGCGTTGCAGGCCGCGATGGACGGCTACGAGGTCACCACCCTGGAGGAGGTGGTGGACAAGGCCGACATTTTCGTGACCACCACCGGTAACTTCAACATCATCACCGCCGAGCACATGGCGAAGATGAAGCA
>NZ_BAAAUX010000037.1:0-39113 GCF_039534165.1 Saccharopolyspora taberi
TGGGCCTGGCCGCGGCGGTGGTCGCGCGGCGGTCGGCCAGGACCGCAGCGACCGGGCCGGCCAGGCCCGCGGCGAGCAGCGCAGCGGCGAGCAGCGCTCCCGCGGACGGCAGGACGGCGGTCTGGACGGCGACCGCGCCGAGTGCGACGACCGCCGCGATCAGCGGCGGGACGAGCACGCGGGGCACCAGATCGCGGACCGCGTCGGCGTCGTCGACGAGGCGGGCGACGCCGTCGCCGCGGCGGAGCCCGGCGGTGCGGACCGGCCCGAGGCGGACGAGGGCGGCCCAGAGGCCGCCGCGGAGGTGGCCGGTGAGCCGGAAGGCGGCGTCGTGGGTGACGAGGCGTTCGAGGTAGCGCAGCGCCGCGCGCGAGAGCGCGAAGGTGCGGACTCCGACGACGGCGACCGAGAGGGTCAGGATCGGCGGTTGCTGGGAGGCGCGGGCGATCAGCCAGGCCGAGGTCGCGGTCAGCGCGAGGCCGGACAGCAGCGACAGCGCGCCGAGTCCGACGCCGACGAGCCCGCGGGGCGTGATCAGGTCGCGCAGGCGCCCGCGCGCGGGCGGGAGGTCGATCGCCGCGCGCTCGCTCGGCGGGGCCGGGGACGGTTCCGGGGCAGTGGCCTCCGGGCGGTGGCTGGCGAGGACGACGATCGCGCCCCGGTCGGCCGCGCGCCGGATCGCCGCGTTGACCTGCTGCGCGGTCGCGGCGTCGAGGTGCGCGGTGGGCTCGTCGGCCAGCAGCACGCTCGCCCCGGCGCGCAGCCGCAGCAGCGCGCGGGCGACGGCGACGCGCTGACGCTCCCCTGTGGACAGTTCGTCGATGCGGCGGTCGGCCAGGTGCGCCGCGGCGACCTCGGTCAGCACCGGCAGGGCGGGCTCGGCGCCGGCGAGCGCCAGCTCGTCGGCGACGGTGCCGCCGCTGAACGCCGGGCGTTGCGGGATCCACGCGAGGTGGCGGCGCCACTCGTCCTGGTCGAGCCCGGTGATGTCGGCGCCGCCGAAGGTGATCGTGCCGCCGTCCGGGACTGCGAAGCCGAGGATCGCGGCGAAGGTCGTCGACTTCCCGGTCCCGCTCGGGCCGATTCCGTCGAAGCCCTCCAGCCGCAGGATCTCGCCGGGGCGCGCGGTGAAGCTCAGCCCATCCGGCGCGAACCCGCCGCGCCGCTCGACCCGCAGGTCCGAGACGCGCAGCGGTCCGGAAAGACCGGTCGCGTCCCTGCCCCGCTCCGGCGCGGGAAAGCGCACGGCGTCCACCCGGCGCACCGCCTCCACGCCGTCCTCGCTGGCGTGGTGCGCGGCGCCCGCGGCTCGCAGCGGCAGGTAGCACTCGGGCGCGAGCACCAGCACGAGCAGTCCGGTGGCCAGGTCGAGATCTCCGGAAACCAGGCGCAGCCCGATGCCGACCGCGACGAGCGCGACCGACAGCGACGACGCCAGCTCCAGCACCAGCGCGGAGAGGAAGGCGATGCGCAGAGTCGCGTTCGTGGTGCGGCGGTGGGACTCGCTGACCCGCCGCACCACTTCGCCCTGCGCCCGCGCGCGGCCGAACGCGGTCAGCACCGGCAGCGCGCGGATCAGTTCGAGCAGCTGGCCGGAAAGCCGCTGCACCGCATCGGCCGCGCGGGCGGTGCGGCGTTCCGTGTAGCGGCCGACCAGCCAGGCGAACAGCGGGATCAGCGGGACGGTGATCAGGATCGCCAGCGCGGAGACCCAGTCGGAGAACAGGATCCACGCGCCGACCAGCGGCGGCACCACCCCGGCCATGACCAGCGCGGGCAGGTACTTGGTGAAGTAGGCGTCCAGCGAGTCCAGGCCCCTGGTCGCCAACGCGGTCAGCTCGCCGGGACCGCGCCGCTGGATCCACTCCGGGCCGCGCCGCAGCGCGGAATCCAGCAGCACGGCGCGGAGCTCCTCCTTCGCGCCCGCCGCCGCGCGGGCCGCGACGGTCTCGGTCGCCCAGCCCAGCACCGCCCGCGCGACGATCGCGCAGGCCAGCACCGCGAGCTCGGTGCCGATCGCGGTGGTGCCGGAGGTGACGACGGCGGCGAGCGCCGTCGCCAGCGCCCACGCCTGCACGATCAGGGCCACCGCGTTGCCGACCGCGAGCAGCCCGGCCAGCACCAGCGCCCGCCGGGCCGACGGTGACAGCTTGGGGAGGGCTCCGAGCGGGGTCATGACGACGGGACGTGGACCGGTGGGATGTGCTTGGTGCCGATCCGCTTGCGGAACACCCAGTAGGTCCAGCCCTGGTAGATCAGCACGGCCGGGGTGCCGAACGCGGCGACCCAGGTCATGACGGCGAGCGTGTACGGGCTCGAAGCGGTGTCGGCGACCGACAGCGACCACGCGGCGTCCAAAGTGGATGGAATGACGTTCGGCCACAGCGAGCCGAACAGGGTGATCACCACACCGGTCAGCGCCACGCCCTGCAACGCGAACGCCTGGCCGTCCCGCCAGGAGTAGAGGCGCAGCAGCCCGGCCAGCGCCGCGACCAGGGCGATCACCAGCGGCACCCAGGTCCACGCCGAACCCGCGGTGAGCTGCGCGATCAGGACCAGCGCGAACACCGGCAGCAGCAGCGGGATCCCGAGCCGCAGGGCGAACTTCCGGGCCCGCTCGCGCACCTCGCCCTCGGTCTTGAGCGCCAGGAAGATCGCGCCGTGCAGCAGCGAGAACCCGCACACCGCCAGTGAGCCGACGACGGCGGGCAGCGTGAAGATCCCCAGCCAGCTGCCGACCCGGTCGCCGTTGGCGTCCAGCGGCAGGCCGAAGACGTTGGCCGAGAGCACCAGCCCGACGATCAGCGGCGAGATCCACGAGGACAGCACGATCACGGTGTCCCAGCCGCGCCGCCAGCGCGGGGAGTCGACCTTGCCCCGGTACTCGAACGCGACCCCGCGCCCGATCAGCGCGAGCAGCAGGAGGAGGACCGGCAGGTACGCGGTGCTGAACAGGGAGGCGTACCAGCCGGGGAACGCGGCGAAGGTCGCGCCGCCCGCGACGATCAGCCACACCTCGTTGCCGTCCCAGACCGGGCCGATCGTGTTGATCAGCACCCGGCGCTCGGTCTCCTCGCGGCCGAGCACCGGCAGCAGCATGCCCACGCCGAAGTCGAAGCCCTCCAGGAAGAGGTAGCCCAGCCACAGCAGGGCGATCACGCAGAACCAGAAGGTGGCCAGATCCATCACTCAGTCACCTCAGGGAAGGTCGTCTTCGAAGCGGCGCAGCCGCTTAGCCCACGCACGCAGCTCGCACCGCCGCGGGTTCTCAGGCGTCCTCTGGCGAGGACAGCTTTTTCCCTCGTATTGGACATACGTGGGAAAAAGATCCCGCAGCCAGAGGGCGCCTGAGGTTCCGCCAAGCGACCACCCGGGCCGGGCGAGTTCTCGAAAGTTCTAGTACGCGAACGAGAGGGCTTCATCGGACTTCTTCTCCTCGGGTTCCGGCGGCATCACCCCGGCGACGCCGCCGCGCACGAAGCGGACGATCAGGAAGATCTCCACGATCGCGAGCACGCCGTAGACCGCGGTCAGCGCGATCAGCGAGGTCAGCATCTCGCCCGGTGTCACGCCCGCCGACACCGCCGACGCGGTGTACATGAACACCCCGTCGACACCGGACGGGTTCGGGTTCGGCGCGACGACGAACGGCTGCCTGCCGAGTTCGGTGAAGATCCAGCCGAAGCTGTTGCCCAGGAACGGCGTCGCGATGCTCAGCAGCGCCAGCGGCGTCCACCAGCGGCCCTTCGGGTAGCGGCCCCTGCGGGTCAGCCACAGCACCGCGACCGCGCCCAGCGCCGCGATCCCGCCGAACCCGATCATGAACCGGAAGCCCCAGTAGGTCGCCGGGAGGTTGGGCACGTAGTCGATGGGCTGCCCCGCGAACACGCCCATGCGCGGGTCGTCCGGGTAGTGCGTGCCGTAAGCGGCCTGGTACTCGCCGAGCAGCTGCTGCACGCCCTTGACCTCGCTGTGCAGGTCGCCGTTGGCCAGGTAGGACAGGATGTAGGGCACGGTCAGGCTCTTTACGTTCTCGCAGTCCGGCCGGGCCACGTCGCCGATCGCGAAGACCGAGAAGCTGGCCGGTGCCTCCGAGTGGCACAGCGCCTCGGCGGAGGCCATCTTCATCGGCTGCTGCTCGAACATCAGCTTGCCCTGGATGTCGCCGGAGATCGCCAGCCCGGCGAAGGCGATCACGCCGACCCACGCGCCCAGCCGCATCGAGCCGTGCCAGACCTTGCGGTCGTCGTTGCGCTCCTCGTCCCGGTTCGCCAGGTCCGGGTCCTTGCCGACGGTGTCGCGGTGGTGCTTCCAGATCTGCCAGGCCGAGATGCCGATCAGGAACGAGCCCGCGACCGCGAAGCAGCCGAACACGGTGTGCGGGAAGGCGGCGAGCACGGTGTTGTTGGTCAGCACCGCCCAGATCGAGGTCAGCCGCGGCCTGCCGTCGACCAGCTCGATGCCGACCGGGTGCTGCATCCAGGAGTTGGCGGCCAGGATGAAGTACGCCGAGGCGATCGTGGCCAGCGAGAACGCCCACGCGCACGCCAGGTGCACACCCTTGGAAAGCCGGTCCCAGCCGAAGATCCACAGCCCCAGGAAGGTGGACTCGACGAAGAACGCGACGAGCCCCTCCATCGCCAGCGGCGCGCCGAAGACGTCGCCGACGAACCGCGAGTAGGCGCTCCAGGACATCCCGAACTGGAACTCCTGGACGATCCCGGTGACCACCCCCATGGCGAAGTTGATCAGCATCAACTTGCCCCAGAACTTGGTCATCTTCAGGTATCGCCGGTTTCCGGTGCGGTACCAGGCCGTCTGCATCCCGGCGACCAGCACGGCCATCCCGATGGTCAGCGGCACCATCAGGAAGTGGTAGACGGTCGTGATCCCGAACTGCCAGCGGGCGATGTCGAGCAGATCCACGACCCCACCCTGCCGCCCGCGCCGGTGCTTCCGCAGGGGCAAGGAGTCCCGTTCCCCCGGTCGAGGGTCCTGCCCACGACGGGACCTTCGTCCTGGTCACGGACGGTGCGGAACGGTCGGTCAACACGTTCTACCAAGGAAACCGAGACCTGCGAAAGAGTTGAGCGAAAACCGAATCTGCGCTCGCTGCGTAATCCCAGGCAAGTTCCCGGCAACCGCGCCGGGACCGGTCGAAGGGAATCCCCATGCGGAAGCTGATCATCGGGGCGGTCGCCGCCCTCGCCGTGGCCGGTGCTACCGGAGGCGTCCTGGTCGTCAACTCCGGCACGAACTCCTCCGACGCGGCGGCCCCGAGCCCCGCGGCCGGCGGCGGCGCTCCCGTGCTGCTCGCGGACGAGTCGCCGGCTCCGGGCTCGCGGCTGATCGTCGCGCCGGGCGAGGTGAACCGGTTCGACACCGTCAAGATCGACGCGCACTGCGAGAACGACGAGGTCGAGGGCGTGTTCTCGGAGGCGTTCCCCGCCGGCGTCAGCGGCAGGCACGTCTCGCCCAGCCACTTCGAGGGCACCGCCGTGGCCGACCCCTCGCGTCCCGGGACCTTCGAGGTCGTGGCCGAGTGCAAGAACGGCGCACCGGTCACCGCGACCGTCCACGTACGCGGCGACGGCTGAGCGCGAAAACCGTTCGTCGCCCGGATGCGTCAGTAGGGGCGTGAGAGAAGCGAGCGACGAGCGGTTGCTCCGGAAGGTGGCGCGGGGCAACCGCGCCGCCTTCGACGAGCTGTACCGGCGCAACGCGGGCTGGCTGGCGGTGCGGCTGCGCCGGCGCTGCCCGGACCCCGAGCTGGCGGCCGAGGTCCTGCAGGACTGCTTCCTGACGGTGTGGCGGTCGGCGGGCGGGTTCGACCCGGAGGGCAGCGCCGCCGCGTGGCTGTGGACCGTCGCCTCCAGCCGGCTGATCGACGCCTTCCGCCGCCAGGGCGCCCGGGTCCGGCCCGCGGGCGAGCCCGCGGAGTCGGCGCTGGTCGCGGCGTCGGCCGAGGACGAGGCCCTGCGCCGGACGATGAGCCCGGAGCTGACCGCCGCGCTGGAGCGGCTGCCACCGGACCTGCGCGCGGTGCTGCAGTCCACAGTGCTCGACGGCCGGACGACGCGGGAGACCGCCGCACTGCTCGGAATCCCCGAAGGCACGGTGAAAACCCGAGCACGGAAGGCCCGGCTCATCCTGAAGGAGGCATTGGCATGACGGAGGAACACTTCCCGGCGGCCACGCTGCGTGCCTACGCCGAGGGCCTGCTCCCCGAACCGGACGCCGTCGACGACCACCTGCTCGACTGCGCGCGCTGCCGCCGCCTGGTCAACGACGCCGCCGGCGACGACCCGATCGTCCGGCAGGTGCAAGCGAATCTGGCGGTCCTCCCGCCGCAGTTCCCCCGCGCCGACCGGTGGCGGCGGCTGCGCGTGCTGCTCAACGCCGCGCCCGCGGCGCGCGGCGCGTGGCTGTTCGCCGTGGTGGCCGCGCTGGGCGGCGCGGTCGGGATGGACCTGCTCGCCGCGCCCGGGGGCGAAGCCGGGCAGTGGTGGTCGCGGCAGGGCTCCGCGCTGCTGCTGATCGCGCCGCTGCTGCCGGTGCTGGGCGTGGCGCTGGGCTTCGGCAGGCTCGGCGACCCGGCCTGCGAGATCACCGCGAGCACCGCCTTCGGCGGCCTGCGGCTCGTGCTCTGGCGGACGCTTTCGGTGCTGCTGACCACCGTTCCGGCGACGCTGCTGATCAGCGCTGTCACCGGCCGCGGGACGGTCGCGGTCTGGCTGCTCCCGTGCCTGGCGCTGACCGCGGTGACCCTCGCGCTCGGATCGCTGTTCCGGCTCGAAGCCGCCGCGGCGGTGGTCGCCGCGAGCTGGTTGCTGCTGACCGGTGCACCGCTGGTGGCGCAGCGGGTTCCGGTCGTGCTGGACCGGCCGCTGCCGCTGCTGTGGGCGGCGCTGATCGCCGCGTCCGCCTCCACCCTGCTCCTCCGCCGCACGCCGACCACGTTCCGGAACTAGCCAGAAGAGGACATCGTGATACGAACCATCGATCTGACCGTCCGATTCGGACGCCGCTGCGCGCTGGACGGGATCACCGCCGAGTTCCCCGCCGGGGTCAACGGCCTGATCGGGCCGAACGGCGCGGGCAAGTCGACCCTGGTCCGCGTGCTGGCGACGCTGACCGCCCCGACCAGCGGCGCGGTCCAGCTCGACGGCCGCCCGCTGGCGGGCGCCGACCTGCGGGAGGTCCGCCGCGGGATCGGCTACCTGCCGCAGGAGTTCGGCTACTACCCGCGCTACACCGCGCGGGAGTTCGTCGAGCACTTCGCGTGGTTGAAGGAGGTTCCCGCCGCCGACCTGCCCGGCGCGGTGCAGGGGGCGCTGGAGCGGGTGGGGCTGGCCGACCGCGCCGACGAGAAGCTGCGGCGGCTCTCCGGCGGGATGCGGCAGCGGGTCGGCATCGCGCAGGCGATCGTCAACCGCCCCGCCGTGCTGCTGCTCGACGAGCCGACGGCCGGTCTGGATCCCGAGCAGCGGGCGGAGTTCCGCGGCCTGCTGCGCGAACTCGGGGCGGACTCGTCGGTCGTGGTCAGCACGCACGTCGTCGATGACGTGGCGAAGGCGTGCGACCGGGTGTGGGTGCTCGCGGAAGGACGGCCGGTGTTCTCCGGAACGCCCGAGCAGCTGGCCGTGGACGGTGACGTCGAGCAGGGCTACCGCGCCGTGCTCGATTCGGCGAGGGAGGAAGCCGCATGATCACGCGCGCGATGGGACGGGAGCTGCTGCGCGGTTCCGGCTGGCCGCTGGCGGTCGTCGTGCTCGCCGGGGTGGCGGCGGTGCTGCTCGGCGATCCCCTGTGGGCGGGCAACTGGGGCGAGCTCGCGGTCGGGGTCCGGACGAGCCTGATGTTCGTGGTCCCGGTCGCCGCGATGACCGGGACCTGGGTCTCGGGCCGGGCGCTGCGGCGCGGAACAGCGGAGCTGCTGGCCATCTCTCCCCGGCCGCGCTGGCAGCCGCTGGTCGCGTCGTGGGCGGGCCTGACGGCGGGAGCGTCGCTCGGCCTGCTGGCGGCATGGGCCGCGGCCGGAGCGCTGGTGGTCCCGATCGCCACGCATGGCAGCGCGGCGTGGGTCGGCATGCTGCTCGGCTGCGTCCCGATCCTGGCCGCCGCGACGGCGTTCGGGCTGGCCTTCGGCCACGTCGTCACCTGGCGCCTGGCCGCGCCGCTGTGCGGGATCGTCGCCGGACTCGCCGTCGTGGCGTTCCAGTGGGGCGCGCACGACGCCTACCTGGTGCTGTCCCCGCTGCTGCTGACCGCGCGGTCGGTCGGCACGGTGTACCCGGACGAGATCAACGCGCTCCAGGCCCTGTGGTTCGCGGCGCTGACCGCCGCACTGCTCGGCATGGTCTCGTTCCGGCGGAAGCTGCTCGCGCTGGTGCCGACGGCGCTCGCGGTCGCGGCGGCCGGGGCGCTGGTGCTGAACGCGCCGCACTGGGAACCGGATCCGGTGGCCCAGGAGCAGGTGTGCGTCACCAACGGCGGCACGGTGTGCGGCCCGCGCGTCCAGGAGCACGTGTACCCGGAGGTCGCGGCGCTCGCGCAGCCGATGCTCGACAAGCTGCGCGGAATCCCCGGAGCGCCGACGCAGGTCACCTACGGCGGTTCGGAGGGGATGTCGCTGCACGAGACGACTCCGACCGGCGCCCTGGCCGATCCGGAGTTCGAGCGGACCGCGCTGGCGAACGACCTGGTCAGCGGGAACTACACCTGCCAGGACCCGGCGTTCATGACCGGACGGCCGATCGCGAGCGGCCTGCTGCTGGGCGATCAGCAGCCCGACCGGAACTGGTTGACCTCGTACTACGCGGCGCTGAACACCTGCGATGCGGAAGGCATGCGCGCCTTGCTGCGATGAGCTTTCCGCCGCGCCGGGCCGGGATGAGCTGGTCCGGCGCGGCGGTAGGCAGCTGTCGCACCGGGTCCGGCGCCGATGTCGCGAGGCGCCTTTCGGCGTAGCGCCGGACCGCTCGGATCCGCGCCACGCCTCCGCCGCCGTACCAGACCGCCCAGATCCGACGCCGCACCCTCGCCACGCCCCCGCCGCTCGGATCCGGCGCCATACCGCGACAAGCCCCCACCACCACACCGCGCCGCCCGGCCCGACGCCGCACCCGCGCCACGCTTCCGCCGCCATACCGAACCGCTCGGGTCCGGCGCCATGCCGCGCCACACCTTCCACCGCCACGCCGAACCGCCCAGATCCGGCGCCGCACCGCGACAAGCCCCCACCACCACACCGAACCGCCCAGACCCGGCGCGGTGGCGTCACTTCAGCGCGGCGGCGACCGCCTCCGCGGTCTCGGTGACCAGCGGCCCGACCTCCTCCGGCGCGAGCGGCACCAGCGCCACGATCCCGACGCTGGCGCGCAGCCCCGGCACGCCGCGCACCGGCGCGGCCACGCCGAAGGCGCCGGACTGGAGCTCGCCGCTGCTGCTGACCCAGCGCGGGCCGCCCGGCGGCAGGTCCACCGCGCGGCCCGCCGCGCCGCGCTGCACCGGGTGCCGGGTGCCGACGCGGTAGGACACGTGGTAGCTGGTCCACGACGGTTCGACCACGGCGACCGCCTGGGCCTCGCCGCCGTCCGCCACCGTCAGGTGCACCGTCGCGCCGACCTGCTCGGCCAGGCTGCGCAACGCGGGCAGCGACGCGACCCGCAGCTGCGGCAGCACCCGTCCGGCCAGCCACAGCACCCCGAGCCCGAGCCGCACCCGGGAGCCCTCCCGCCGCACCAGGCCGCGGCTCTGCAACGGCCCGAGCAGCCGGTAGACCGCCGCCCGGCTGACCCCGATCGCGGCGGCCAGATCGCTGATCGTGGGCGCCTCGCTCTCCGCGTCGGCGACCGCCTGCAGCAGGTTGAGCCCGCGCTCCAGGGTCAGCGAGCTCTCCTTGGCCGGGGCGTCGCCGGGCGCCCTGATCGGCCGGGTGGGCTCCGGTGTGAAGGCCATCCGATTCACCTCCGAGCCGCTGCGAGCACCGTGCCGGTGACCTCGCCCAGTCCGACCACCGAACCGTCCGGCCCGGGGGCCGTGCCACCGAGTGTCACCCGGTCGCCGTCCTGCAGGAAGGTCCGCTGCTCGCCGTCGGTCAGGCTGATCGGCTCCGCCCCGCCCCAGGTCAGCTCCAGCAGGCAGCCGCGCTGGTCGCGCTCCGGGCCGGACACCGTGCCGGAGGCGAACAGGTCGCCCGGCCGCACCTGCGCGCCGTTGACGGTCAGGTGCGCGAGCTGCTGCGCGGGCGACCACGCCATGTCGGCGAACCTCGGACGCGACAGCAGGGTCTCGTTGCACTGGACTTCCAGCCGCAGGTCGAGCCCCCACGGCTCGGACTCCACCAGGTACTCCTGCAGCCCGTGCTCGGGCACCGGCGTCTCCACCCTGGCGTGCTCGAAGGCTTCGAGCGGGGTGATCCAGCCCGACAGCGAGGTCGCGAAGGACTTCGACAGGAACGGCCCCAGCGGCTGGTACTCCCACGCCTGGATGTCGCGCGCCGACCAGTCGTTGACCAGCCCGACGCCGAACACGTGCTCCTGGATGTCCGATGTGGACACACGGGTGGCCGGTTCGCCGCCGCAGACGAACCCGACCTCGGCCTCGAAGTCGAGCCGCCTGGTCGGCCCGAACGCCGGGTGCAGGTCGCCGGGCGCCTTGCGCTGCCCGCTCGGGCGCACCACGTCGGTGCCGGAGACGTGCACCGAGCCCGACCGGCCGTGGTAGCCGACCGGCAGGTGCGTCCAGTTCTCCAGCAGCGGCGTCGCGGCCCGCCGGAAGATGTGGCCGACGTTCTCGGCGTGGTGCCGGGAGGAGTAGAAGTCGACGTAGTCGGCGACCCGGAACGGCAGCACCAGGGTGTGCCAGTCGGTGCGCACCAGCTCGGCACCCGCGGGCGCGGTGTCCGCGGTGACGATCTCGGTGAGCCGCTCGCGCAGCTCCGACCAGCTCTCGCGGCCCGCCGCGAGCAGAGGATCCAGCGAGTCGCCCTCGACCAGCTCGGGCAGCCGGGGGCCGAGCGAGCCCGCGATCCGCCGCAGCGGCAGCGCGTGCTTGCCGACCCGCACCGACACCACGGGACCGGAGGAGGTCACCAGCACGCCGTAGGGCAGCGTCTGCGGCCCGAACGGCTTGTCGGAGGCGAACTCGGGATCCTCGATCCAGGTCACAGCAGTCCCAATCCCTCGAGGTCGGCGACCGGTCCGCTCAGCGAGGACGAGCCGTAGGAGGCGAAGACGTCGCGCACCGCGTTGGCGGCGTCGTCGGACAGCGAGCCCGCCTCGGAGGCGAGCGCCTCGCCGTCGGTGCTGCCCAGCGCCTCGCGGACGTTGCCGCCGGAGAGCGAGCGCGCGGTGGCGACCAGCAGGTTGAGGAATCCGTGGTGGGTGAAGCCGGTTTCCTCGTCGGTGTGCCGGACGGCCTCGTGCACGCCCGCGGTGACCTTGAACGGCACGCCGAGCGTGCTGGCCACCGCGAGGAAGTCCGACACCACGTCGACGGACGGGAACGACTCGGCGGTCTGGCCGCCGCAGCGCAGCTTCGGCCAGCAACCGTGCTCGGCGACCCGCTTGATGCCTTCCAGCCAGCCGTTGGGGCCGCGGCGCGGTTCCACCACGCGCACGATGTCCTCCGGCACGAACTCCGAGACCCGCTCCAGCCAGATGTCGTCCACATCGGACGGTGCGGGCATCTCCACCATCCGCAGGGCCAGCAGCTCCTGGCGGCCCTCGATGATCGACAGCGCCTTCGGCACCCCGCCCAGGCCGGTGTCGCACACCAGCGAGAGCGCGACCGGCTCGGCGGGCTTGGCCTTGGCCAGCTCGGTGATCAGCTCGGCGAGCCGGGACGCCTGGCACAGCATCGGGCCGAGGACCCCCGCGAACTCACCGCCCCGCGCCGCGAGGTGGGCGGCCACCGCGTCCGGCACCGCGGCGCTGCCCGGTGGGAACAGGGCGGCGTCGTCAACCAGTCGGGCGAAGAGGGGCGGGATGCCGCGCGGACCGGGCGCGCGTAGCTCAACAGCGCTTGACACGGCTGACACGCTAATGCCGTACCGGCCAGTGAACAAAGGTGCCCGATAAACGAACGCCCAGAGGGACCAATCGAGCACTTCGGACGGGTGGACGGAGCACTACCCGAAACGCCGGAACGGCGCATCCCGCCATTGTCCCGCGCCCCTCGCGCCGACCCGCGAGCAGGCCCCTCGACACCCGCGGCACTGTGTCGGCCGGACCAGAGCACTGGCTCTCACGGCCTCCCGATCACGCCCGTTCGAGTGGTTCTCGTTGCGCCGATCAGCGCATCGGCGCGGCCCGCAGTGTGGACACCAGCCGGAAGGCAGTTCCTGGCGGCGGTTCCACCTGGTACTACGAAGTCGACTTTTCCGGACTGGTCATCTAAGTTAGGGTTACCTAAGTTGGAGGTGAGCGTGTGGCCGAGACGACGGCCCGCCGGCCCGCGATGCCCAGCCCGGCGGAACGAGCCAGGACCATCGCCGAACGCGGTGGCCGCGCGGCGCTGATGCCCTCCGGGGAGACCTCGGCGCGGATCGCACCGCTGCTGCACCACGTCCACCCGGACGGCGCGGCGACGATCCTGCTGGCCGACGAGCACCCGATCATCGCCTCCGCCTTCCACGCGCCGCGCGGCGAGCTCGCCGCGATGCTGGAGGTCGCCGACCCGACCCCGGTCCGGCTCCGCGAACCGGTGCGCGGCCTGCTCTGGCTCACCGGCTGGCTGCGGGTGCTCGACTCCGAGCAGGAGCGGGAGGCCGTCCTCGCGGTCGCCGAGCGGCGGCCGGACAGCCGCCTGCTGGACGCCGGCCACGGCGCGACGGTGCTGCGGCTGGAGTCGGCGTCGATGGTGGTCGCCGACGCCGAAGGCACCTGCTCGGTGGCAACGGGCGAGTTCAGCGCGGCGCGGCCGGACCCGTTCTGCATGATGGAGGACGGCTGGCTGCGGCACCTGGAGCTGTCCCACCGCGACGTCGTGGGACTGCTCGCCCGGCACCTGCCGGAGCAGCTGCGCGGCGGGCACATCCGCCCGCTCGGGCTGGACAAGCACGGGCTGCGGCTGCGCGTGGAGTCCGCCGACGGCGATCACGACGTGCGGCTGGCGTTCTCCCGCCCGGTCTTCACCGCCGAGCACCTCGGGCTGGAGCTGCGCCGCCTGGTCGGCTGCCCGTTCCTCGCCCAGCAGCGCCAGGGCTGATCTGCGTTCCGGCGCCGGCCCGGAATTGAGGGCTGGCGGGATTCAGGGCCGCCTCGCGCCCCAGCGCCTCGCTGTGACCTAACACCGCGGGACTTGACGCTGCCGCGCGATCCAGCGCCGACCCGCGGCTCACGGCCGACTCAGGGCTCAAGGCTGACCCGCGGCTCACGGCCGATCCGGGACCGAGGGCCGCCCCAGGACTCACGGCCACCCCCGGGCCTCAGCGCCACCCGCGGCCGAGCGCCGACCCGCGCCCCAACCCCAACCCCACCCCGCACCTCAGTGCTGCTCCTCCGAAGCGCCCACGGGATGGATCCGTCCCCGGCAGAAGTGCAGCGGCTCCGGCCCGCCGATCAGCAGCGCCTCGTCGACCGGCAGCCTGCGGGTCGCGATCCACAGGAAGGAATGGGCCTGGGTCCACGCGTCCCCCGGCCCGCCCGCGTCGACGAACCGGACCTGCACCGCGTTGCGGCCCTCCCGCGCCAGCTCGACCAGCACGCCGCTGCGCACCCCGAACACGTCGACGGCGCCCACGGGCCCGTCGATCGTGTCGAACCCGCGCAGCGCCCCCAGCGCGCGAACGACGTGATCGCGGTCCACCCACCCCCACAGGAACACTCGATACCCGTCCATCCCCACTCCTCCAGACGGCGTGCCGTGCCGGGGTGTCCCCATTCGGACGCCGGGGGCCGCACGGGAGTTCCGGGGCGGTTTCACCGTTTTTGCCAGTTGGCACCGTGGCCGGACCGGGCGCTGCGTGCCGATAGCCTCCTCGTGTGAGTGCCACGCTGCGCGCATGGCTGGTCCCGGCCCGCCCGGACCGGCCGGCGGAGATCACCGACCGGACCGAGCGCCGCGCGCTCTGGATCGAGCTGCTCGTCGTCTTCGCCGTCACCCTCGGGCTGTCCGCGCTGCAGAGCCTGCTGTCGCTGCTGGACGCGCTGATGCGACCGGAACCGCTGGCCGACCAGGCGGTGGCGATCAACGTCCCGCGCGCCGGTCTCGGACTGCTGGACCTGGCCCAGCAGCTCACCGGCGTGGTGCGACTGGTCGCGTGGGGCGCGCTCGGCGTTTACCTGCTGTGGCGCGGCGGGATCGCGCTCGCCCGGGTCGGGCTGGACCGCTCGCAGCCGCTGCGGGACGCCCTCGGCGGCGTCGGGCTCGCCGCGCTGATCGGCGTCCCGGGGCTCGGGCTGTACCTGACCGCGCACGCGCTCGGGCTGAGCCTCACCGTCCAGCCGTCCACTTTGGACGAAGCGTGGTGGCGGGCCCCGGTGCTGGTGCTGGCCGCGTTCGGGAACTCCTTCGCCGAGGAGATCCTGATGATCGCCTACCTGCTGACCCGGCTGCGCCAGCTCGGCTGGAGCGAGAACCGGGCGCTGTGGGCGTCGTCGGTGCTGCGCGGGGCTTACCACCTCTACCAGGGCTTCGGCGGGTTCGTCGGGAACGTGGCCATGGGGCTGGTCTACGGCCGGGTGTGGCAGCGGACCGGACGGGTGTGGCCGCTGGTCGTCGGGCACGCGCTCATCGACGTCGTGGCCTTCGTCGGTTACGCGGCCCTGCGCGGCAAGGTCTCCTGGCTTCCCTGACCGAAACCCGAACGCAACGAATCGACCGTCTCTCCACGCCAACGCTTAACGATCCATCGAGTTCTCGGCTGAGCACTAGCGTTTCCGATCGCCGCGTCTAGGCTTGGCAGGCGTGAGCGAACCACACGTGCAGAGCGAGGTCGGCCCGCTGCACACGGTGCTGCTGCACCGGCCGGGCAACGAGCTGAAGCGGCTGACACCGCGCAACAACGACCAGCTCCTGTTCGACGCGATCCCCTGGGTGGACCGCGCGCAGGAGGAGCACGACGCCTTCGCCGAGACCCTGCGCGGTCGCGGCGTGGAGGTCCTGCTGCTGCACGAGCTGCTGGCCGAGGCGCTGGCCGACCCGCGCGCCCGCGCGTCCGCCGTGCACTCCGGGGTCGACGAGCTCAAGGTCGGCGGCGACCTCGCCGACACCCTGCGCTCGCACCTGTCCAGCGCCGACGCCGAGACGCTGGCCGAGATGCTGATCGCCGGGATGACCTTCGAGGAGCTGCCCGCAGCCGAGGGCAGCTCGCTGGTCCGCCGGATGCACCACCCGCACGACTTCGCCATCGCGCCGCTGCCGAACCTGCTGTTCACCCGCGACTCGTCGGCCTGGGTCGGCGACCGGGTCGCGATCGCCGCGCTCGCGATGCCCGCCCGCCGCCGCGAGTCCGCGCTGACCGACCTGGTTTACGCCTACCACCCCCGGTTCTCGCACTGCTCCCGCGCGTACGGCGCGCACTCGGCCCCGGTCGAGGGCGGCGACGTGCTGCTGCTGTCGCCCGGCGTGGTCGCCATCGGCGTCGGCGAGCGCACGACGCCCGCGGGCGCGGAGTCGTTCGCGCGCTCGGTGTTCGCCGACGACCTGGCCCACACCGTTCTGGCGGTGCCGATCACGCAGCAGCGGGCGTCGATGCACCTGGACACCGTGTGCACGATGGTCGACCGCGACGCGGTGGTCATGTACCCGGCGATCCAGGACTCGCTGACCGCCTACGCGATGCGCCCGGACGACGGCGGCATCCGGGTCACCGGCCCCAGCCCGTTCCTCGAGGCGGCGGCCGAGGCCATGGACATCGACCACCTGCGGGTGATCGACACCGGGCTGGACCCGGTCACCGCCGAGCGCGAGCAGTGGGAGGACGGCAACAACACCCTCGCCGTCGCCCCGGGCGTGGTCGTGGCCTACGAGCGCAACGCCGAGACCAACGCCCGCCTGGAGGAGGCCGGAATCGAGGTCCTGCGCATCAGCGGTTCCGAACTGGGCTCCGGTCGCGGCGGCCCGCGCTGCATGTCCTGCCCGATCATCCGCGAAGTCCTGTGAGCAGATCAGCGGCGGATTCGGGAATAGTTGAACGCGCCCGCCGCTGAGCCGGGGACAATTTTCGGGAGCACCGCGATCAAGGCTCTGACCAGCGACGATCGACTGAGATTTGCCTAACCTAAATAAGGTGAAGAATGCCTTGGTAAGGCAATGCAAAACTGTTTGAGGCAAACCTGAAAAATGCGACTTGACTGATTCCAGAGTACGATGTCGACATGACGACGGCAAAGAAGATTCAGCACAAGGAATCGAAGTTCCACCGGTTGCTGCAGGAGCAGGTGCACAACGAGTTCACCGCTTCCCAGCAGTACGTCGCGGTCGCCGTGTGGTTCGACAACGAGGACCTGCCGCGGCTGGCCGCGCACTTCTACAAGCAGGCTCTCGAAGAGCGCAACCACGCGATGATGATCGTCCAGTACCTGATGGACAACAACATCAAGCCGAAGATCCCCGGGATCCAGGACGTCCGCAACGACTTCTCCGAGACCCGCGAGCTGGTCGCCCTGGCGCTGGAGCAGGAGCGCGAGGTCACCCGGGAGATCGTGACGCTGGCCAAGACCGCCCGGGACGAGGGCGACTACCTCGGCGAGCAGTTCATGCAGTGGTTCCTCAAGGAGCAGGTCGAAGAGGTCTCGCAGATGTCCACCCTGCTCAACGTGGTGGACCGCTCGAACGGCAACCTGTTCGACGTCGAGAACTTCCTGGCCCGCGAGTCGGTCGGGGACGAGGGCGCCGACGCCACCGCCCCGCACGCGGCCGGCGGGGCGCTCTGACGGCGGTCCGTCGAGAGGCCGCCGGCGCCTCCCGGCGGGGGAGGCGCCGCGCGCGGCCAGGTCGACCTGCCGCTACGGGTTGTTCGTGCCCGACTCGGAGGCAGGCGGCGAGCTCGTCGACGGTTCCTCCGGTTCGGAGGTCGGCTGCTCCGACGAGGTCGGGGGTTCCGAGGTCTCCCGCAGGATCGTCGGCGGCTCGCTGGTGTCGGCCGTCGAGCGCGGCGGTGTGTAGGGGTCCCAGCCCGGTTCGGAGGGCGTGGGCCACTGCGGCTGGTGGGTCGGCCGCACCGATGGCGGCGGCTCGCCGGGGCTCGGCGTGCTGGTGACCACCGGCGGCACCGCGGGCGGCGCCGGCTCCGGGGCGTGGCTCATGGCCGCCACCCCGCCGCCGACCAGCATCGTCGCGGCCAGCGCTCCACCGACGGCGGCCACCGCCGTGTTGCGCTGCCTGCGGCGACGTGCGCCCGCGACCAGCGACCACTCCGCGCCGGTGCGCACCGGAACGTCGAGCTTGTCGTCCCGCAGCACCCGCCGGAGCTCGTCCTCGAGGCCCATCACACGTCACCTCCCTCGGCGAGCGGTCCGAGGCGCTTGCGCAACGTGGCCATCGCCTTGCTGTTCTGGCTCTTCACCGTCCCGCAGCTGACCCCGAGCGCGTCGGCGATCTCGGCCTCGGACAGCCCTTCGTAGAAGCGGAGCACGACCACGGCCCGCTGCCTCGGCGGCAGCGAGCGCAGCGCCTGCCACACCGGCTCGTCCTCCAGGCGGTCGTGCCTGGCCTGCGCCGGCACGTCCGGGAACTCCGCGAGCAGCGTCTCCCGGCGGCTGCGGCGCCACCGGCTGACGTGGGTGTTGGCCATCGCCTTGCGGATGTAGGCGCGCGGGTCCTCGCAGTTCTGGCTGATCCGGTTCCAGCGGGCGCCGACCTTCTCCAGCACCGCCTGCACCAGGTCCGCGGCGTCGTGCGGGTTTCCCGTCAGCGCGTGCCCGTACCGCATCAGGCCGGGCAGCGCCACCCGCACGAACTCCGCGAAGTCGTCTTCCGTCGCCGCCATGTCCCCCCGGTGCGCTCGCCCCGGCCAGCGTCGCGCGGCCTCCGAGGAGGCGGGCACAGCTGGCAGGTGCGCGGTCACGCTCCACTCCCTCCACCGACTATCGCCGTGGAGGACACGCCGCACGGGCCACCGCGGTTGCCGGGCCGCGTGCGGCGTCACCCAGTTGGACTAGTCAGCGAACGGTGATCTGGCGCCCGCGCAGGCCGTCGCGGGAACGCCGCTCGGCGGCGTCGAGCGGCTCGGCGTCCAGGGACTCCAGCGCCTCGGCCAGCCGCGCGCCCAGCTCGGCGGCGGGCTGCTCCCACTCCCGGGCGTGCTTCTCCCGGTCCAGGTCCCAAACCGGGACCAGCAGCCCGTGCGCCCGGAAGGACCCCGCGTACCGGCTGTCCTCGCCCAGCGCCAGCTCCCCGCGCGCGGACAGCCGCGCGAGCGCGGCGAGCAGCCGCTCCTCCGGTTCGGGCCGGACCCACCGCAGGTGCGCCTTCTCCCCGGCGTCGACCCAGTACGCCGACTTCACGCCTTCGGCGTTGAGCCGCTCGGTGGGCATGATCGCGGCGTTGGCCCGCTCCAGCGAGAGCGCCACCTCGCCGGTGGGCTCGGTATCGCCGGGGATCCACCACGAGAAGTCGGAGTGCAGCTCGACGTCGAGTTCGGCGTCGGGGTCGAGCAGGTCCTGCAGGCGGGCCGGAACGGTCCCGGCCTCGGCGGTCTCGGGGCCGACGACCGGCAGCGTGTGGCCGGGCTCGGCGGTCCGCACCCACTCGACGGCACGCGCCAGGTCACGGCTGACGTCACCGGAACGGGTCTGCACCTGGAGGCCGACGAACGCCTGGTCGTCGCTGCGCAGCAGCGCGGCCGAGGCCATCGGCAGCACGGTCGCCAGGGTGATCTCGCGGCCCTCCCGCACCGGCAGCCTGGCGGTCGCCGACGGCACGAACTCGCGCAGCGCGACCAGTTCGCACTCGGCGGCCAAGCCCTCGAACGGCCTGGTCACGATCACGTCGGCGGCTCCGCCCGCCCGGCCGTGACACGCCTTGTAGCGCTTGCCGGAACCGCACGGACAGGGCTGGCGCGGGCTGATCCCGCCTTCGGGCTTGGGGGCGGCCGCGGTTCGCTTCGCCACTTCGACGTCTCCTCGCTCGCGCTGGTGTTCCGGTCGCAGGCGACGTTAGCGGAGTCCGATCAGCCCTGGTCCAGTCGGGACCGCGTGTCGGCGGGGCGGTTGGTGGCGACGTAGCGGACCCCGGCCCGCGCGCACAGCTCGACGTCGGCCGGGTCGTCGACCGTCCAGCAGTAGGTGTCGTGACCGTGCTCGGCGGCCCGCGCGACGTAGTCGGAGTGCCGGCGCAGCAACCGGACGTCGGGGCCGGCGTGGTCGGCCCACGGCGGCAGCATCCCGGAACCCAGCCGCTTCGGGAGCCGGTCGAAGAGCAGAACGGTCGGCACCCTGGGCGCGGCCTCCCGGACGCGCCGCACGGCGGCGGAGGAGAACGACATCATCACGACCGGGGAGTTCTGCTTGTCCTCCGGCGCGTTCAGCCCGTGCCGGGCGAGCAGCGCGACCAGCTTCGCCTCGACCAGCCCGGCGTAGCGAACCGGGTGCTTGGTCTCGACGAACAGCCGCACCGAACTGTCCTTGGCCAGCCCGAGCAGCGCGTCCAGGGTGAGCACCCCGCGCTCGTGGGTCTGGTGGTGCCAACCGCTGAAGTCCAGGTGGGCCATCCGCGACACGGTCAGCTCGCTGACCACACCGCGCCCGTTGGAGGTCCGGTCGATGCGGCGGTCGTGCACGCAGACCAGCTGCCCGTCACGGCTGACCCGCACGTCGCACTCGAAGGCATCAGCGCCCTGTTCGATCGCAAGCTCGTAGGCACCGAGGGTGTGTTCGGCCCGGTGCGCCGACGCGCCCCGGTGCGCAACGACTTCCGGACGCACCCGGCCATTATGCGGATGCGGGCGAGGCAGGGGCCGCCCGATGTGACGAACGGCAGCCGGGGACAGCAGCACAACGCGCCCACCCTGAAGCCCCACCTGCGAGGGCGGGGAAGGTTCTCATCCCGTCGACCTGCGGGTCGGCCAGAGCCCCGGAAATCTCCCACGAAACCGCGGCCCGGACCGGCAAAACAGCGCCCCGACCCACTAATCTCCAACGATGTTCGACCCGAAGGACCCGGCGTTCGTCGAAGACCCGTACCCGGCCTTCGCCGCGCTCCGAGAGACCGGCGAAGTCCACGACCACCCCGGCCTCGGCTTCCCGGTCGCGGTCTCCCACGCGGCGGCGGCGCAGGTGCTCCGCCACCGCGGGCTCGGCCGGATCTGGATCGACGCGGAACCCGCCGCCGACTTCCCCGCGTTCAACCTCCTCCACCAGAACTCGCTGCTGGAGACCGAACCCCCGGTGCACACCCGCCTCCGCCGCAGCATCAGCGCCGCGTTCGCCCGTGGTCACGTCGAACGGCTGCGACCGTGGATCGGCGCCGTGGCGGACTCCCTGGTCGCCGACCTCCTCGCGCGCGGCGGCGGCGATCTCGTCGAGGGCGTCGCCGCGCCGCTGCCGGTTCAGGTGATCGCCGAGCTCCTCGGCGTGCCGGAGTCCGATCGCGGCGACCTGCGGCCGTGGTCGAACGCGATCGTGAAGATGTACGAGCCCGGTCTGCCCGCGGAGCGCCGCGCGGAGGCCGAGACCGCTGCGGCGGAGTTCGCCGGGTACCTGCGCGAGCTCGCCGACGAGCGGCGGTCGCAGCCGCGCGACGACATGGTCAGCGATCTGGTCGCGGCCGAGCAGCTGAGCCCGGACGAGGTCGTCGGGACCGCGGTGCTGCTGCTCATGGCCGGGCACGAGGCCAGCGTGAACCTGGTCGGCAACGGCGTGCTGGCGCTGCTGCGGCATCCCGACCAGTGGCGCAGGCTGCTCGCCGACCCCGGTCTGATCCCCACCGCCGTCGACGAGCTCATCCGGTTCGACTCGCCGCTCCAGCTCTTCGAGCGCACCGCCGTCGAGGACGTCGTCGTCGCGGGCCACCCGGTCGCGGCCGGGACGAAGATCGCCGCGCTGCTCGGCGCGGCGGCACGCGACCCGCTGGTCTTCGACGCGCCCGACTCGCTCGACGTGGGCCGGAGCCCGAACCCGCACCTGGGCTTCGGCGCGGGCATCCACTACTGCCTCGGCGCACCGCTCGCGCGGCTGGAAGCCGCCGCGGCGCTGGACGCGCTCGTCCGGAGGGCGCCGGGCCTGCGGCTCGCGGGCGAACCGCTGCGGCGGCCGGAGTTCGTGATCCGCGGCCTGCGGACCCTGCCCGTCAGCGCCTAGCGGTCGGCGCCTAGCGGTCGGCGTCGGAGGGGCGCGGCGGCCGGGGCGGCGCTGGCGCGCCGGAGACGCGGAGCACCCGCAGGTGCGGCAGCTCGGTCGGGTCGGCGGGGATGAGCAGCGCGGTCAGGTACCGGACGACCCGCGCGGTCACCACCGCAAGGACCACGACGGCGATGTTGGTCCACACGTGCAGGACCACGCCGTCGGCCTGGGCCTGGACACCGCCGCGGAACATCCACAGGAACGTCGTCCAGCCGAACAGCAGGCTCGCCGCCCACGAACCCCACCAGACGAGCACCAGCCGCGAGGGCCGGGGACGGTCGCCGCGCTCGCGCGCGCCCTCCCCGATCAGCACCGCGTGCTCCAGCTCGCTCAGCACCGACCCGGGCACGACCAGGTTCAGCCCGGGCACGAGCGCGCCCAGCACGAACTGGAGGTCCGAACGCTCGCTGCGGATCCCGGCGCGCTCGGCGGCGGCGACCCGCGCCCGCAGCGCCCACAAGATCGAGAAGAGCCCGGAGAGCACCCCGAGCACCAGCGTCAGCAGGCCGGTCGTGACGACCAGCGCGTCGGAGATCGCCAGCGCGGTGGCAGGCAGCGCCTCGCCCCGGCTGCGCAGCAGCAGGACGTAGCGCCAGCCTTCGGCCACCGCGGCCAGACCGGCCACGCCCGCGGTGATCCACAGCGTCGCCGAGGCGGTCGCGAACAGCGCCGCGACCCGCTTCACCGGGTCGGCGGCGGGCTGCGCGGGCAGCGCCAGCGGCCAGCGCCAGGCCAGCAGCGGGAAGCCCCAGCGCGGCACCGCCGGGTACGACGGCGGGCCCGCGTAGGGGCGGGGCCGCGCACGCCGGGTCCGCGGGCGCGCGCCGCCCGGCGGAGTGGCCACCCACTCCACCCGCTGCCTCGGCGGACGGGTCACAGCACGAACGGCTCGGCGCCGGGTTCTTCGGACACCATCGGACGCCCGATCGCCGCCCAGCCGTTCATCCCGCGCTGCACGTTGACCGCGTCCCAGCCGTTGGCGTTGAGGTAGGCGGTGACCTTCGCCGACCGGCCGCCGGAGCGGCAGACGACGTAGAGGTGGTCGGCCTCGGGGATCTCGTCCAGCCGGGAGGGGATCTCGCTCATCGGGATGTGCACGGCTCCGGGCGCGTGCCCCGCGCCCCACTCGTTCGCCTCGCGGACGTCGAGCAGCGCGGTGCCGTTGCCGGGCAGGTCGTCCGGCAGGTCCTCGGGCTGCACGCCCGGAACCTGCCCGTCCATCGGTGTAGTCACACCCCGATGCTGCCATGCCCGCCGTTGCCCCCGCGTGAGGCCGCGGTGATCACCCTTTCGGGGTCAATTCCGGGTTCGCATCGCGAACTGATGATCAACCCGTGTCACAGTTCGAGAGATCTGTTCATTTCCCCGTCTCGCACAGAAAGAAAGGAATTCGTGTCTCGTCGCGCAATTCTCCGCTGGCAGCAAGCAGGCTCCTGGGGCCATCTGGGGCTCCGGACCGAAACCGGGGAGATTCGTTTCGCCGGTTTCGTACCGATGAGCGACCGCCTCGTGCTGGAACTGCTGGCGACCCACGAACCGAGCAGTACCGAGGGTGATATGCGGGAAGTCCACTTCACCATCCCCGAACCCGCGTACGCCCTGACCTGATCCCCCGGGCACGCAAAGAAGAAGGGTGCCCGTCCGGCCTCGGCCGAACGGGCACCCTTGGGGGAAGGGAGAGATCAGTGCGCGGTGCCCGCCTTCTCGGCACCAGCCCCGGTCAGCGACCGGACCTCCATCTCCGCGTACTTCTCGGCGTTGAACTTCTCCTTGCTCAGCACCGTGCCCAGATATCCGAGCAGGAACGACACCGGAATCGAGATCAGACCGGGGTTCTTGAGCGGGAACAGCGCGAAATCGAGCGACGGGAACATCGCTTCCTTGTCGCCCGACACCGCGGGCGAGAACACGATCAGCACGATCGTGACGGCCAGCCCGCCGTAGATGCTCCACAGCGCACCGGCGGTGTTGAAGCGCTTCCAGAACAGCGAGTAGAGCAGGGTCGGCAGGTTCGCCGAAGCCGCCACCGCGAACGCCAGCGCCACCAGGAACGCCACGTTCTGGCCGTTGGCCGCGATACCACCGAGGATCGACACGACGCCGATCACCACCGCGGTGATCCGCGCGACCTTGACCTCCTGCTGCTTGTCGTCGACCGCACCCTTCTTGATCACGTTCGCGTAGATGTCGTGCGCGAACGACGCCGACGCGGTGATCGTCAGCCCGGCGACCACGGCCAGGATCGTGGCGAACGCGACCGCCGAGATGAAGCCCAGCAGCAGCGGGCCGCCGATCTGCAGCGCCAGCAGCGGCGCGGCCGAGTTGACCCCGCCCGGCGCGGCCTTGATGGCGTCCGGTCCGACCAGCGCGCCCGCGCCGTACCCGAGCACCAGCGTGAACAGGTAGAACAGGCCGATCAGCCAGATCGCCCAGACCACCGAGCGGCGGGCCTCCTTGGCCGTGGGCACGGTGTAGAAGCGCATCAGCACGTGCGGCAGGCCCGCGGTGCCCAGCACCAGGGCGATGCCCAGCGAGACGAAGTCGATCTTGCTGATCTCGGACTTGCCGTACTGCGCACCGGGGTTGAGCACCTTCTCCCCGGCCGCCTGGACCGCCGAGGCCAGCAGCTCGGAGAGGTTGAACCCGTAGAGCCCGAGCACCCAGACGGTCATCACGAACGCGCCGGCGATCAGCAGCGCCGCCTTGATGATCTGCACCCAGGTGGTGCCCCGCATGCCGCCGACCAGCACGTAGAGGATCATCAGCGCACCGACCACGGCGATCACCGCGGCCTGGCCCGCCTTGTTCGTGATGCCCAGCAGCAGCGCGATCAGGCCGCCCGCACCGGCCATCTGCGCCAGCAGGTAGAAGAACGTCACCGCCAGCGTCGACAGCGACGCCGCGGTGCGCACCGGCCGCTCCCGCATCCGGAAGCTGAGCACGTCGGCCATCGTGTACCGGCCGGTGTTCCGGAGTAACTCGGCGACCAGCAGCAGCGCCACCAGCCAGGCCACCAGGAAGCCGATCGAGTACAGGAAGCCGTCGTAGCCGTAGACCGCGATGGCACCGGCGATGCCGAGGAACGACGCGGCCGACAGGTAGTCACCGGCGATGGCGATGCCGTTCTGCGGACCGGTGAACGCGCGGCCCGCGGCGTAGTAGTCGGACGCGGTCTTGGTGTTCCGGCTGGCCCGGAACACGATGACCATGGTGACGGCGACGAACAGCGCGAAGATGCCGATGTTGAGCCACCGGTTGTCCGCGGTCTGGCTCTGCGCCAGCAGCACCGGGGAGGCGATCACGACTGCCCTCCTTCGTTCTTCTTGCCCGCGGGCTCGGCCTTCTCGCCTTCGGATCCGGCCTCGTCGTCCTCGGGTTCGGCGTCCGCGGATCCGTCCTCGCCGGAGGTCTGCTCGTCGTCCACATCGGACTCGGCCGCGTCGTCGTCGGCCTTGTCCGCGTCGTCATCGGGTTCGGCATCGGCCTCGTCCGCGTCCTCGTCAGACTTGGCGTCGGCCTCGTCCGCGTCGTCGTCGGACGCGTCCGTGTCCTCGTCGGACTCGGCATCGTCGTCGGCCTTGTCCGCATCACCATCGGACTCAGCCTCGGCCTCATCCGCGTCGGCGTCAGACTCGGTGTCCTCATCGGACTCAGCCGCGTCGTCAGCCTCGTCCGCGTCCTCGTCGGACTCGGCGTCGTCGTCCGACTCGTCCGCGTCCTCGTCGGACTCCGCATCCTCATCCGACTCGCCGGCGTCGCCGGACTCGTCCTCGTCGGACTCCGGCTCGTCCTCCACGACGGCGGCGGGCTTGTCGTTCTTGCCCGCGTCCGGCTCGTCGTCACCTGCGGGGGCTTCGGCGGCGGGCGCTGCCTCGACGCGTTCGCGGATCTCCTCCGAGACCGGGTCGAGCTGCTTGTTGGCGTAGCGCACGTAGAGCGTGGTGATGACGAACGTCGAGACGAACTGGAGCAGGCCCAGCACCAGTCCGACGTTGATGTTGCCGATCAGCTTGATGCTCATGAAGCCGTGCGCGTAGTCGGCGAGCAACACATAGACCAGGTACCAAGCCAGGAACAGCGCGGATACCGGGAAGACGAAGCTGCGCAGCCGACGCCGGAGGGTCTTGAATTCGGGGCTGCTCTGCGCGGAGGCCCAGGTTTCGGCGTCGATACCGGACCCGGACCCGGATGGGTGGTCCGTGGTGCTCACGGTGCTCCCTTCCACATGGAAAAGACTCCGCCCGCGGGGCTGGGCGGAGCCCGAATCGTTCAACGCCGGAACGCTACGTAGATCATGAAGGGATGTGAAGACCCTTCTAGGGGTACACAATCTAACGATCGCGTGAAGATCGACTACGTTCGGCGTACCTTGATTGAGGAGTTGCGCAGCAAAGTAGCCCGAAGTAAGGATTGGGCCCAGTAATTCATCACAATTCGTGATCGACTTGGGCCAATCTCACCCATTAGGATTAACCCTGCCGAGCAGGACGTGATCACTTGCGGAGGTGTCGTCCCTCGGACGGCGGTGCCTGGCGCTTCCGCCCGGACGGCGGCTCGTCGACGAACCCCAGCCGGTCCGGAGCGTGCATCCGCAGCATCACCCGCGACACCCCGGGCGGCACCCGCCGCCGGGTCGCCCGGCTCACCGCCCAGGTCACCAGGAACGCCGTCGGCACCGCGACCACCGCGGGCTGCCAGCTCAGCACCGACCACCAGGCGCCGGTCTCGCCGAGCACCACGTTCAGGACCACCGCCAGCAGCACCAGCCCGCCGCCGGTGACCAGCCCCGTCGCCGCGCCCACCGCGGTCAGCCCGCGCCACCAGATCCCCAGCAGCAGCATCGGGCAGAAGGTCGCCGCCGCCATCGCGAACGCCAGCCCGACGCTCTGCGCGAGGTCCTGGTCGGCCATCCCCAGCGCCATCAGCCCGGGCACCACGCACACCGCGGGCAGCACCACCCGCACGTCCACCGACCAGCCGCGCAGCAGGTCGGCCGCGACCACCCCGGACACGCTGACCAGCAGCCCCGACGAGGTCGACAGGAACGCCGCGAACGCCCCCGCCGCGGTGACCGCCGCCAGCAACCCGCCCGCCCAGGTGCTGCCCAGCATCGCCTGCGGCAGCAGCACCACCGCCGCGTCGGTGTGCCCGGTGACCAGCAGCCGCGGCACGTAGAACCGGGACAGCAGCCCGAAGATCGTGGGGAACAGGTAGAACGCGCCCAGCAGCGCCAGCACGTAGAGCGTGGTCCGCCGCGCGCCGTTCCCGCTCGGGTTGGTGTAGAAGCGGACCAGCACGTGCGGCAGCCCCATCGTGCCGAGGACCGTCGCGATGATCACCGAGTACGTCGAGACCAGCCCGAGGATCCCGTCGTCCTGCGGGCGCAGCCAGGACGCGTTGTCCAGCTCGGCGTCACCGACCACCGGCACCGGCGTGCCCGCCGGGAACCGCAGCTCCATGCCCTCCGACACCGGGTAGTTCCCGGGTCTCATGTAGACGGTGCCGGGCGCGTTCCCGCCGACCTCGACCCACACCGGCTCGGCGACCCGCAGCGTCGCGTCGGCCTCGAACCGGACCGCGGTGTCGGCGCGGAACACCGGCGGTGCCGGGGAGTCGAGCGCCCGCTGCTGCCCGCCCGCATCGTTCATGAACACCAGGAACAGCACGAACGCGGGCACCGTGATCGCGAACAGCTTCACCCAGTACTGGAACGCCTGGACCAGCGTCACCGCGCGCATCCCGCCGGTGAACACGCTCGCCAGCACGATCACCAGCACCGCCACGACGCCGGCCCAGTGCGGCACGCCGGTGATCTCGGTCAGCAGCACCCCGGCGCCCTGCAGCTGCGGAACCAGGTACAGCCAGCCGACGATGACCACGACGACCGTCACCAGCCGGCGCAGCGGCAGCGAATCCAGCCGCTCCTCGGCGAAGTCGGGCAGCGTGTACGCGCCGGAGCGGCGCAGCGGCGCGGCGACGAACAGCAGCAGCGCGAGGTATCCGGAGGCGAAGCCGATCGGGTACCAGAGCGCGTCGACGCCGTCCTTGAGCACCAGCCCGGCGATCCCCAGGAACGACGCCGCGGACAGGTACTCGCCGGAGATCGCCGCGGCGTTGCGCTCCTCGCGCACCGACCGCCGCGCGGCCAGGAAGTCCGAGGTCGCACGCGCGTTGCGCGCGCCCCAGAACCCGATCCCGAAGGTGGCGAGGGCGATCACGCCGATCCCGCCCAGCGACCAGATGCTCGCCTCCATCTCGCCCTACTGCTCGACCATGTGGATGAAGTCGCGCTCGTTGCGTTCCGCGTTGCGCGCGCACAGGAACCCGATCAGCACCAGGAACGGGTAGGGCAGCACGCCGAGGACCAGCCACGGCACCCTGATCCCGAACCACATGGCCCCGCCCAGCGCGGGCACCGCCCAGAACAGCGCGGGCAGTCCGAGCAGCACCACGGCCGCCACGCCCGCGAGCACCAGCGAGCTGCGCAGCTGCACCTTCATCAGGTGGCGCACCAGGAACTCGCCGACGCTGGTCTGCTCCTCCAGCTCCATCATCGTGCGGGCGACCTGCCGGGTGTGGCGCTTGTCGGCGAGCACGACCCGGCGGCGGCGCGGCGGCCGGGTGGACTCGCCGCGTCCCCGGATCTCGAAGCCGTGCTCCCGGCTCATGAGCCGCCCGGCTGGCCCCAGCCCTGGCGGGGCGCGCGCACCAGCCGGTCCTTGAGCTCCCTGGTGTGCCTGCGGCTGACCGGGAGTTCCTTCGGCGGACCGCCGCCGAGCACCACCGAGTACCCGGACGACGACATCCGCAGCTCGTTGACCAGGCCGAGCGAGACCAGGTACGAGCGGTGGATGCGCAGGAACCCGGCGTCTCCCCAGCGTTCTTCCAGCTGCGCCAACGGGATCCGCACCAGGTGCGATCCGTCGGTGGTGTGCAGGCGGGCGTAGTCGCCCTGCGCCTCGACCCACCGGACCGTCTTGCGGGGCACCATCTTCGTCGTCCCGGCCAGCTCGACCGGGATGACCTCGTCGTCCTCGGCGGTCTCGGCCGGGCGGCTCGGCGCGGCGCCCTGCGGTCTGCCGCGCTCGATGATGCGCAGCGCGCGGTCGACGCGGTCGGCGTTGGCCGGCTTCATGATGTAGTCGAGCGCACCGACCTCGAACGCCTCCAGCGCGTTCTCCTCGTGGCCGGTGATGAACACCAGGGCGGGCGGGTTGCGGAACGCCTGCAACACCCTGGCCAGTTCCATCCCGCTGAGCCCCGGCATCGAGACGTCGGCGAACACCGCGTCCACAATGGACTCATCCTGGTCGCGCCCGCCCCGTAAGTCGGGATCGTCGCTGCGCAGCAGCCGAAGCGCCTCCGCAGCGTCGAAGGCGGTCAGCACCCGCCCGACGCGCGGATTGCCGCCCAGCAGGTACTTCATCTCGTCCAGACCGGCCATCTCGTCGTCGACGGCCAGCACCACAAGCCCGGATGTGCTCTGTCGAATGCTCACTGTAAGGCCATATCCTGCCGCGCCGGGGGCGCACTGTCCACGGTCTGGTTCCGGCGTGGGACTCCAACTCCCCGCACCGGGACGGCGCTTCCGATCATCAGCGCACGACCGGAAAACCCCGATGCCAAGTGAGATGAATCACGCCCGGGGCCCAAACCTAGTCGAGTGCGGAGCGTGCTCGACGACCGGGCCGCGGCGCGCGGCGGAACCGGCGGTCAGAGGCCGAAGCGGGACCACATCGCGCGGTGCTCCAGCGCGTCGACCAGGCCGCCGATCCGCGCCGCGGAAGAGCCGATGCCCAGGCGCGCGAGCAGCGCCTTGCGCGGCTCCACGGCGATCAGGTGCGCGTCCGGGAACTTCTCGCGGACGATCTGGCGCAGCGAGCCGGTGCCGTCGACCAGCCCGAGCTCCTTGGCCCGCGCACCGGACCACACCTCGCCGGAGAACAGCTCCTCGTCGCTGCCGGTGAGCTTGGTGCCCCGGCGCTTGCGGACCCAGTCCCGGAACTGCTCGTGCAGCTCGGACTGGAGCCCGTGCAGCCAGCGGACGTCGTCCTCCTTCTCCGGGCTGAACGGGTCGAGCCGCACCTTGTGGTCGCCCGCGGTGTAGACCCGGCGCTCCACGCCGAAGCGCTCCAGCAGGCCGGTGAACCCGAAGCCCGCGCTCACCACGCCGACCGAACCGACCATCGAGGTCGGGTGCGCGTGGATCTCGTCGGCCGCGCACGCCAGCCAGTACCCGCCGGAGGCCGCGACGTCCTCGCAGTAGGCGAGCACCGGGACGGACTTCTCCTCGGCCAGGTCCCGGATCCGGTCGGCGACCAGCGCGGACTGCGTCGGCGCCCCGCCGGGCGAGTTGATCGACAGCACCACCGCGGCCAGCCGGTCGTGACCGAACGCGCGGGTCAGCGCGGACTCGGTGTTCTGCGCGGAGATCGTGTTGCGGCTGACCGGCGACGGCGTCGGCGTGATCACGCCGTGCAGCTTGACCACGGCCACCACCGGGCCGCGCTCGGCCTTCTCGCCGAGCTTGCCCGGCAGCCTGGAGGACAGCTTCTCGGAGATCAGGTCGGTGAACTTCTGCGGCGCCTTGTCGGTCATACCCCGACGTTACCGGCTGTCGGCGGGCGGCGGCGTGGACCGGCCGCCCCCGGTCACGGACCGGCGGCGAGACCGACCGGCGGCTCGTCGATCGACTGCACCGGGATCGGCCGCACCCCGGGCGCGAACTTGGGCACCCGCATGATCACCTTCATGCCCGCGCCCTCCTCGGTCTCCACGACCAGCCCGTAGTCGTTGCCGAAGGTCGCCCGCATCCGGTTGTTGATGTTGCCAAGGCCGACGTGCGCGCCGGTGAGGTGCGCGTTGGCCAGTTCGGCGTCCAGCCGTTCCGGGTTCATCCCGATGCCGTCGTCGTCGACGCTGATCAGCGCCTCCACGCCGTTGTCCTCGGCGGTCACCGACAGCGTGCCGCCACCGGGCTTGTTGGCCAGCCCGTGCCGCACCGCGTTCTCCACCAGCGGTTGCAGCGCCAGGAACGGCACCACCACCGGCAGCACCTCCGGCGCGATCTTGAGCTGGACCTTGAGCCGGTCCGGACCGAACCGGGCGCGCTCCAGCGTCAGGTAGCGGTCGATGTTGCGGATCTCCTCGGCCAGCGTGGTGTAGAGGCCGGTGGTGCGGAACGAGTAGCGGGTGAAGTCGGCGAACTCCTGGAGCAGATCCCTGGCCTGCTCCGGGTCGTTGCGGATCTGCGCTGAGATCGTGTTGAGCGCGTTGTAGATGAAGTGCGGGGAGATCTGCGCCCGCAGCGCGCGGACCTCGGCCCGCGCCAGCCGCTCCTTGGACTCCTGGAGCTCGGCGAGTTCGAGCTGTGTGGACACGTGGTTGGCGACCTCGCCCGCCGCCCGCAGCAGCCGCTTGCGGTCACCGGCGGAGATGATCGTCAGCGCGCCCCGGGTCTCGCCCTCGACCTCCAGCGGGACCACGACCGCGTGCCGCATCGGGCACGGCCGGTGGTCGCAGGCGACGTCGGCGTGGTCGACGTACTCGCGCTTGCCGCTGCGCAGCACCTGCTCGATCTTGAGCCGGAGGTCCTCGTAGTGGTAGTTGACCTCGCCGTCCCAGCTGAGCAGCGTCCCCTCGTCGTCCACCACACCGACGGCGATGCAGCCCAGCAGCGCGCGCAGGTGCGGCGCTATCTGGTCCGCGGACTCCTGCGTCATCCCGTCCCTCAGGTGGGGCGCGGCACTGGTCACCTGGTGCAGCGCGGCGAGGGTGGCGTCCTCGACCGACGTGCTCACCCGACGCGACCTGCACAGCATGACGAACATCGTGAGCACGGCTAGCGCGGCGAGCGTGGTCAGCACCGTCCGCTCAGTCAACAGCTCCGGCACAACATCAATGTTCACGTCCGACACTCCGGGAATCAAGGCGGCTACGCTCAGTGCACTTCCTCCATCGGTGAGCGGCACTTGAGGCTTCCGTTCAGCGGAACCAGATCAGGTGACCCGGCGCAATCGGCTGTGCACAACTCGCGAATCTGTCCACAACCTGTGGACAACTCACTTGAGCAGCCGGGACATCCGCCGGTCCGCCAGCGGTTTGCCACCCGTCTGGCAGGTGGCGCAGTACTGCATCGAACGGTCCGCGAACGACACCTCCCGCACCACGTCCCCGCAGACCGGGCACGGCAGTCCGGTGCGGGCGTGCACCCGCATGCCGGAGCGCTTCTCGGCCTTCAGCCGGGCGGCGTCCTGGTGCACCGAGCGCTCGACGGCGTCGGTGAGGATCTCGCGCATCGCCGCGTGCAGCCGCTCCACCGGCTCGGCGCCGAGCTTGCCCGCGGTCGCGAACGGCGACAGCTTCGCGGCGTGCAGGATCTCGTCGGAGTAGGCGTTGCCGATCCCGGCCAGCCGGGACTGGTCGGTGAGGACCGTCTTCAGCCGCTCCGACCGGCCTGCCAGCACCGCGGCGAACCCGTCGAGGTCCAGCGACAGCGCGTCCGGCCCGAGCTTGGCGATGCCGGGCACCTCGGCCGGATCCGCGACCACCCAGGCCGACAGCTTCTTCTGGGTGCCCGCCTCGGTCAGGTCGAAGCCGACCCCGCCGAGGTTCACCCGCAACGCGATCGGTCCCCGGCCCGGCTTCGGCGGCGCCGGGGACAGCGAGTCCGACCAGCGCAGCCACCCGGCCCTGGCCAGGTGGAACACCAGGTGCAGGCCGTCGCAGTCGAGGTCGAGGTACTTGCCGTGCCGCGCGGCACCGGTGACGGTCCGGCCGTGCAGCTCGCTCCACGGCGGGCTGACCGTCTTCAGCACGCTCAGCGACGCGATGTCGACCCGGGCGACCGCGCGCCCCACCGCGTGGTCGCGCAGGTGCTGCGCCAACGCCTCGACCTCGGGAAGTTCCGGCACGTCCGCAAGTGTGCCTCACCGGGCCGCGGACGTGCGGCTATTCGACGGGCTGGAGGTTGCCGTTCATGTCCGGCTCGGCGTAGAGCTCGATCTGCCTGGCGACGTTGGCCGCCTCCTGGCGAGCGGTGACACCGCCGCGGACCACTCCGATCCAGGTCTCCGGCGGGTGCTCGTCGTGGTCGCCGGGGGTCTCGGCCCGGATCGTCCACGGGCGCCGCAGCATCCAGCGGACCGGGAAGAACAGCGCCGCCACCACCAGCGCCAGCACCAGCCACGGCGGCACGATGACCTCGTCGGGCGTCCAGACCACGAACACCACGGCCAGGAACAGCAGGATCGCGCCCATGATGATGCCCGAGAGCGGACCGCCGTTGACGTCGTGCTCGAACTCGTCCGCCGCGATCGGGTTGGACCACTCGACGTTGGTACTGACGGTCCACATGCGGCCGTCCGAACCCCGCACCACCCGGTTCATCGTCGCCTCCCCGCCCACCCGGGCTGGTCGATCATCGGTGTCCTCGTGCCGATGACCCCGCCGGTCACCGAGCGTGCCGCCACGGTACCGCGCCCGTCATCGGCCCGGCGGGTGAAAGTCGGCCGTCGCACACCATTGTCGATCACGAGACCCGGATCGGGCCAGCCGCCGGAGCGCATCCGGCGGCGGCCTGGAGGTAGGCGGCGCGCAGCCCGCGGCGGGCCCGGTGCGCGAGCACCGCGGTCGCGTTCGGCGTCAGCCCGAACTGGCCCGCGATGCTCGCAGGCCGGTGGCCCTCCACCTCGGTGCGCCACAGCACCTCGCGCCAGCGCGCGGGCAGCCGGTGGAACGCCTGCGCCAGCAGTTCGCCCTCGGCCTGGGTGCTCTGGTGGTCGCCGGCCCCCGGGATCCGCTCGCCCAGCTCCTCACCGCTGACCGGCTCGTCGCGCCGGGCGGCGAGCCACTCGGCCTGCACGCGGCGGACCACGGTCAACAGGTAGGGGCGGACGCGGTCGCGCGGCCCGGCCCCGGAGCGGATGGCGCGCAGCACGCGCAGGAACACCTCCGCCGCCACGTCGTCGGCGTCGATGCCCTGGCGCCGCGTCCGCAGCGCCGAGCGGCGCACCGCGGGTGCGTGTCGCCAGTACAGCTCCTCGTACGCGAGGTCGTCTCCCGCGCGCACCCGCTCCAGCAGCGCGCAATCGATTTCCCCGGACTGCGGCGGCCCTTCGGCCGCACGTTCCTCCACCACGGTGACCTCCCCCGACGTCACCCCTTTTCGTAGCGCGTGAACAGCGAAGATCGGTACCCTCGGCATCACCCGACAGAGGTCTCGGGTGACACACCTCACGGAAGGCCGGAGATGGATCTGGACCAGGCGAGAGCAGTCATCCGCAAGCAGCACCGCGCCGTGCTGAGCACCCGGCGCGGCAACGGCGAGCCGCAGATGTCGCCGGTGCTGGCGACGGTCGACGACGCCGGGCGCATCACGATCAGCACCAACACCGACTCGGCGAAGGTCCGCAACCTGCGGCGCGACCCGCGCGCGTGGCTGTGCGTGCTGCCGGACGAGTTCTTCGGGTACTGGATCCAGGTCGACGGCGACGTGGAGATCGTCGAGCTGCCCGAGGCGCTGCCGCTGCTGGAGGACTACTACCGCAGCATCTCGGGCGAGCACCCGGACTGGGACGAGTACCGCCAGGTGATGGTCGACGAGCAGCGAGTGCTGCTCAGGGTGTCGCTGACCCGCGCGGTGTCCTCGCCGACGAGCTGAGCCGACCCCCCTCGAACGGCCGGCGAACGATGGGTTAAAGTAGTCCCAGCAGCCCCGCAGAGGGCCGCGATAAAGAAACAACGCGGATGTAGCGCAGCTGGTAGCGCATCACCTTGCCAAGGTGAGGGTCGCGGGTTCGAGTCCCGTCATCCGCTCGCAGAAGCCCTGTTCGCAGCCGCGGACAGGGCTTTTTCTCGTCCGCACCACGCGAACTGGACTAGACCATACGTTGTCCAGGTCTGGACCAAAGTGCGGGCTTTTCCGGTGCCCAGGTTGCGCGGAACGGTGCTGTTTGTCCGGAAGTGCTCGGGCGTAATTTTCGAGAACCCCGAAAAGCCGTGAAAGGAGCACCCATGCGCAAGCGGACAATGGGCATCGCGCTGTTCGGTCTGGTCCCGCTGGCACTCTCCGTCCTCACCTCGGGGATGGCGCAGAGCCACGGGTGGGTTCAGAGCCCGTCGAGCAGGCAGGACGCCTGCAAGCAGGGCGCCGCGTCCAACTGCGGCGCCATCGTGTGGGAACCGCAGAGCGTGGAGGGCCCGAAGGGCTTCCCGCAGGCCGGCCCCAAGGACGGCAGCATCTGCTCCGGCGCCGTGGGCAGGTTCGCCGAGCTGGACGACCCCCGCAACGGGCAGTGGCCGGCGACCAAGGTCAGCGCGGGCCAGGACTTCACGTTCACCTGGAAGATCACCGCGGCGCACGCCACGACGACCTTCCGCTACTTCGTCACCAAGGACGGCTACGACCCGACCAAGCCGCTGACCCGCGCCGCGCTCGAACCGGCGCCGTTCATCAGCGAGGACCTGGGCGGCAAGCAGCCGCCGTACACCTACACCCACACCGGCAAGCTGCCGCAGGGCAAGAGCGGCAGGCACCTGATCCTCGGCGTGTGGGACATCGCCGACACCGGCAACGCCTTCTACTCCTGCTCCGACGTCGATTTCTCGTGACCGGTGGCGCCCCGGTCCGCGGCCGGGGCGTCATCCGCGGAATTCTCGGCGTCGTCGAATTTCCGGACGGGTCCGCCGGGGATACCGTTGACGTGTTCGCCACCGATCCCGGAAGGGCCGGGCATGTCCAGTCCGACGCACCTGCTCGCCACGGACAAGTACCCGTCGAACACCGCGCTCTACGCCGATCCGGCGCTGGCCCGCGACCGCGACTACCGGCTGCGGCACCGCCAGCGCAATCCGCGTACCGCGGTGCTCGCGCCGCACGGCGGCGGGATCGAGGCGGGGACCTCCGAGCTGTGCCTGGCCGTCGCGGCGGCCGAGGACTGCGCCTACTGGATGTTCGAGGGGCTGCGCCCCGGTGACAACAGCGACCTGCACGTCACCTCGGCGCACTGCGACGACCCGACCGCGCTGGCGCTGTGCCGACGCGCGACCCGCGTCCTGAGCCTGCACGGCTGCCGGCCGGACAGCGCGGGCCTGCCGGAGGACAGCCGCGCGGTCCTGGTCGGCGGCCTCGACGAACGGCTGCGCCGCGTCCTGCTCGCCGCGCTCGCGGAAGCGGGCTTCACCGCGTTCGACGCGTCGCGGCACGAATACCTCGGCGGGGTGTCGCCGCACAACATCTGCAACCGGAACCGGTCAGGCGCGGGCGGCCAGCTGGAGATCACCACCGCGCTGCGCGACGCCATGTTCGCGTCGGAGGCCCCGGCCCGGGAGCGCGTCCGGACCGGGGTGTTCTGGGCTTTCGTCGCGGCGGTCCGCACCGGGCTCGGCCGGGCGCACTGACTGCCGGGACTTCTTGACCATGTTCGGAACCGATCAGTACCATCCTGCCAAACGGTACCGATCGGTACCGAATGATGGGACGGGAATCCGGGATGAGTCCTTCTCCAGGGCATGGTTGGCGAGCGCGCACCGCGATCCTGACGCTGGGCGCCTTCGCGGTGGGCACCGACGGGTTCGTGATCGTCGGGCTGCTCCCCGAGATCGGCCGGACGCTGCGCGTGAGCACGTCCGAAGCCGGTCAGCTGGTCAGCGCGTTCACCATCGCGTACGCACTGCTTTCGCCGACGCTGGCCGCCGTCACCGGCAGGTGGCCCCGGCGGCGGGTCATGGTGGCCGCGCTCGTGCTGCTCGGCGCGGGGAACGCGGTCACCGCGCTGGCCGGGGACTACGGGCTCGTCCTCGCCTCCCGGATCCTGGCCGGGGCAGGGGCGGCGCTGTTCAGCGGGAGCGCCGTGGCGACGGCCGCGCACCTGGCGGGCGAGCGGCGGCGCGGGAGCGCCATCGCCCTGGTCACCGCGGGGTCGACGCTGTCGCTGGTCCTGGGCGCTCCGCTGGGGACCTACATCGGCGAGGTCTGGGGCTGGCAGGCCGCGATCTGGTTCGTCACCGCCGTCGTCGGGGCGGTCGCGGTGGCCATCGCCGCGCTGCTGCCGCCGATCAGGCTCGGCCAGGCCGCCACGCTGCGGGAGCGGCTGCTGCCGCTGACCGACCGCGGGGTGCTGAAGGTCCTGGTGGTCACGCTGCTGGCGTTCGTCGCGATCTTCCTGCCGTTCACGTACATGAGCGCGGTCTTCGCGCCCGCGACCGGCGGCGACCAGTCCCGGCTCGCGTTGCTGCTGCTGGTGTTCGGAATCGCCGCCACGGCGGGGAACCTGGCAGCGGGCTCGCTGGCGGACCGCCACGGCCCGCACCTCGTCGTCATCGGGGCGACGATCGGCATCACCGCGGTGTTCCTGCTGATGCTGCCGACCAGGGAGAGCTTCGTCCCGGTGGTGATCATGCACGCGCTGAGCGGCGTGGTGTCGTTCTCGGTGATCGGACCGCAGCAGCACCGCATCGTCGCCCACGCGCCCGCGGGAGGCGCGCCGCTGGTGACCTCGCTCAACACGTCGACCGCGTACCTGGGGAACTTCCTGTCGAGCATCATCGGCGCGGTCATCCTGGCGACCACGGGGTCAGCCGCTCTCCTGCTGCCGATCGCCGCGGGCTTCGCCCTCGCCGCAGCTGGCCTCACGTGGTGGACGACGCGGAGTCAGGGGCCTTCCGAGACGCCACCTCCGGCTCCGGAGGCACTGGCTTCTCTCGATTGATCCGGTCCTCGGCAACTGCATATATCCGCGCCTTATAAACAAGTAATTCTCATGTCAGTACAGCCCGGATTCAAATGACCATGCGCGAGCGAGTTTATCAATCAACCTGTCGCCCCATCCGGTGAAACGGCCGGACGTTGCACTGCATCCCAATGGGCCAAGTCGTAACGTGGTCACTGCAAGAATCACATTGCCACTGCGAGTGATTGCTGCCTGAACCTCATTTCGGAGGATTGATATACATGACCGCGACCGAGCAGGAATTAGTTGCACCCGATGTATTCGAAGTGACGTCTCCCTTTGCTTACGGAATTGACTCTTCGGTCGAGTACAGCGGCGGAGTGTGGTTCTCAAAGGGACACTGGGCCATGAAGACCGACAAGAATCTCAAGGACGGGTACGACAAAAAGAAGTGTGCACCGTTCTGGACCGACAACTACTGGCAGGCTCTCAAGGGGCGCTTCAACTACCGCATGGACGCCTGCGTCTGGATGCCCAACATCGACAACAGGAGCGAAGGCTTCTGGGTGTTCGAAGCGAGCAAGGCGGTACGCGTCACAGCAGACGGAAAATCGGTGAAGATCGGCCCGTTCGATATTACGGACAAAAACCTCTTCCCCAAGACCAAGGATACCGTTTTCAGCGGCGGCGTGGATGCCGCGGCCCACGAGTCGCATACCAGTGACAGCGTGAAATACCTCTTCTTCAGGTTTACCGGGGGGAAGCACTACATCGGCGTGTACACCTGGAAGAAAAAGGAATCCGAGCACTCGCTGACGATCAAGGAAGGCCTCAGCGACAAGTTTCCACGATTTCCGTTTGCCGACCGCCCGATAGGCTCCGTTCTGGAGCTGGGGGATTACTGGTACTTCTTCGTTTCGCACGACATCGAGGAAGCCCAAGCGTTCGGGCACCACAAGACAGACACCACGGGCAACAGCGACATTGGCCCATCTCCCATCAGTGAAGTGGTACCCGTGATCAAGACGGACTACGCCAAGCCCTCCTGAGTGGCTAAGGCGTGACATTCAGTGTTGCACCGGTAGGGCCCCGACGGTATCGATCGACGGTTGGGGCCCTGCTTCGTGCCGCGCCGCCGAACAGCTCGGCGACTTCGCTGATCAGGCCCCTTCCGAGACGCCCAGCCCGACCGGGCAGGAAACGCCGGTGCCGCCGAGGCCGCAGTAGCCGTTCGGGTTCTTGGCGTCGGACAGGTACTGCTGGTGGTACGTCTCGGCGTAGTAGAAGGCGTCCAGCGGTGCGATCTCCGTGGTGATGGCGCCGCGGCCTGCGGCGGTCAGCGCCGACTGGAACCGGGCGCGGCTGGCCTCGGCGATCTCGCGCTGCTGGTCGTCGGTGTAGTAGATCGCGGAGCGGTACTGGGTGCCGACATCGTTGCCCTGGCGCATGCCCTGCGTCGGGTCGTGGTTCTCCCAGAAGACCTTGAGGACCTGCTCGTAGCTGATCACCTTCGGGTCGAAGACCACCAGGACGGCCTCGGTGTGGCCGGTCAGCCCGCTGCACACCTCTTCGTAGGTCGGGTTCGGGGTGTGACCGCCCGCGTAGCCGACCGCGGTCGACCAAACACCGTCGGTGCGCCAGAAAGTGCGCTCCGCGCCCCAGAAACAGCCCATGCCCACGACTGCCGTGGCCAGGCCCTCCGGGAACGGCGGGACGATGCGGCGGTCCTCGAAGACGGCGTGCTGCTCCGCCACCGCGAGCGGCGTGGAGCGTCCCGGCAGTGCTTCGTCGGCCTGGACCACGCGGACCTTGTCACCGGAGAACGGGTTACCGAACAGCGCCATACCCACGAGGGTACGCGGCGGTCACTGTCGATCCACCCGTCTCGGGGGCCGGAATCCCGGCCTGGTCTCCTCCTCGTTGGCCGGCGGAGGCTCCGTCCGCGCGTGCCTGCCGCCGTGCCTGCGGACCGGCGGGACCGGCGGTTCCAGATCGCCGGACAGCCGCCTGCTCAGGATCGACTCCTCCTGCGGAGGCTGCGGCCTGGACGGCGGAGCCGGACGCGGGCGGCGCGGAGGCGCCGGCGGGCGCTGCGCGGCAGCGGGCGGCGGCGTCCACGCCGGTCGGTCCGCGGGCGGAGCCGCGGGCCGGG
>NZ_BAAAUX010000038.1:0-763 GCF_039534165.1 Saccharopolyspora taberi
CGGAGCCGCGGGGGTCCGCCTGCGGCGGGCGGGAGCCCGCGCCGCGAGGCTCGGCGGCCTGCGGGCCGGTACCGCGAGGTTCGACAGGCTGCGGACCGGTACCGCGAGGCTCTGCCTGCGGCGCTTGCGGCGAGGACTGCGGCGGACGCGGCTCGACCCCATGCGCCCCGTGCGATCCGGTCGACCGCGGCTCAGCTACCTGCGCCCCAGTACCGCGCGGTTCAACTGAGTGCGGCCCGGTCCCTCGTGGTTCGGCCTGTTGTGCCGCAGTGCTGCGTGGTTCAAATGCGTGTGATCCGGTCCCGCGGGATTCGGCTTGCTGTGCCCCAGCCCCGCGCGGCTCAACTGCGTGTGATCCGGTCCCGCGTGGTTCGGCCTGTTGTGCCGCGGCGCCGCGCGGCTCAACCGCGTGCGATCCGGTCCCGCGAGGTTCGGCCTTTTGTGCGGCAGCCCCGCGCGGCTCAACCGCGTGCGGCCCGGTTCCACGAGGCTCTGCCTGCTGTGCCCCAGCCCCGCGAGGTTCGACCGTGTGCGATCCGGTCCCGCGGGGTTCGGCTTGCTGTGCCCCAGCCCCGCGCGGCTCAACCGCGTGCGGCCCCGTCCCACGAGGCTCTACCTGCTGCGCCCCAACCCCACGAGACTCAACCGCCCCAACCCCACGCGGCTCCGCCGCTGGCCCGGCCGCCCCGCCCCCACGCGCCTCCGGCGCTGCGGCGGCACCGCCGCGCGTTCGGGCTGGTCGAGCGCGGTGTGATCCTGATGG
>NZ_BAAAUX010000039.1:0-28574 GCF_039534165.1 Saccharopolyspora taberi
GCCGGTGCGGCCGGCGCTGCGGCGCGCCGCGTCGAAGCGCGGAGCGCTCGACCCGCGGGCGACCATGCGGGAGCTGTTGCGCACCGCGGGGGAGCCGCTGCGGCTGCCACGGCGGAGCCGGGCGCGGCGCGCGCGGCGGGTGGTGCTGCTGGTCGACGTGTCGGGGTCGATGGCGCCCTACGCGGACGCGTTGCTGCGCTTCGCGCACGTCGTCGTGCGCCGGTCCCCGGCCAGCACCGAGGTGTTCACGCTGGGAACCCGGATGACCCGGGTCAGCAGGCAGCTCCGGCAGCGCGATCCGGAGCGGGCGCTGGACGCGGCGGCCCGCGCGGTGCCGGACTTCTCCGGCGGGACCAGGCTCGGCGAGACGCTGCGGGCGTTCCTGGACCGCTGGGGTCAGCGCGGGGTGGCGCGCGGTGCGGTGGTGGTGGTCTTCTCCGACGGCTGGGAGCGCGGGGACGTCTCGCTGCTGGCCGAGCAGCTGCGCAGGCTGCGCCGGTTGGCGCATTCGGTGGTCTGGGCGAACCCGCACGCGGGGCACGACGGGTACCTGCCGGTGCAGTCGGGAATCGTCGCGGCACTGCCGCACGTTGACGGGATCGTCGCCGGGCACAGCCTGCACGCACTGGAGCAGGTGTGGTCGTGGGTGCGACGTGGGAACAACGCGGGGAGTCGGCGTGCGTGATGTGCTGGACGAGTTGATCAAGCGCTGGGAGGCAGGCGAGCCCGTCGGCCTGGGCACCGTGGTGGCGACGTTCCGCTCGGCGCCGCGGCCACCGGGCGCGGCGATGCTGGTGACCGCGGACGGCGAAGCCGTCGGGAGCGTGTCGGGCGGCTGCGTCGAGGGCGCCGTCTTCGAGCGCGGCGAAGCGGCGCTGGGCGGCGATCCGCCGGGGCTCCAGCGCTACGGCGTGAGCGACGACGACGCGTTCGCGGTGGGGCTGACCTGCGGCGGGATCCTGGACGTGTTCGTCGAGCGGGTCGACCGGGACTCCTTTCCGGAGCTCGGGGAGGTGGCCGGGTCGGTGCGCGCCGAGGAGCCGGTGGCGGTCGCGACGATCGTCGAGCACCCGGATCCGGAGCGCGTGGGCAGGCGGCTGATCGTCTGGAACGACCGGGTCGGCGGCGGCTTCGGCGAGCAGCGGATCGACGACGCGGTGGCCGACGACGCGCGCGGCATGCTCGCGACCGGTCGCAGCGGTGTCCTCGAATACGGTCCGCAGGGCCAGCGCCGGGGCGAGGGGCTGCGGGTGTTCGTCAACGCCTTCGAGCCGCCGCCGCGGATGCTGGTCTTCGGCGCGATCGACTTCGCCGCCGCGATGGCGCGCATCGGGTCGTTCCTCGGCTACCGGGTCACGGTCTGCGACGCGCGGCCGGTGTTCGCCACCCGCAGCCGGTTCCCGGACGTCGACGACGTCGTCGTGGACTGGCCGCACCGCTACCTCACCGCGGAGGCGCAGGCCGGGCGGCTGGACGAGCGGACCGCGGTGATGGTGCTGACCCACGACCCGAAGTTCGACGTCCCGCTGCTGGAGGTCGCGCTGAGCCAGCGGCTGGCCTACGTCGGCGCGATGGGCTCCCGCCGCACCCACGACGACCGGTTGCGGCGGCTGCGCGAGCGGGGCGTGGGAGAGCGGGAGCTGGCCCGGCTGTCCTCGCCGATCGGCCTGGACCTCGGCGCGCGGACGCCGGAGGAGACCGCGGTGTCGATCGCGGCGGAGCTGATCGCGCTGCGCTGGGGCGGCGGCGGTCAGCGGCTGTCCGAGCGGGAGGGACCGATCCACCACGGTCGTTGATCTTGCTGTCAAGATCCACTTGGCCGCTACGTTCAGTGTCACCGATCACTTTCGTGGCGTTCGTCGATGATTCGAACCGTTGGTCGTCCGCGAGCGTTTTCACGTGGCGTGACTGACCTTCGGTGCGATTGGGTGGCACACACGGCCGCGAGTCGGGGCGCGGTCGCACTGCCCATCAACTTCACCGAGGAGACGCACGACCGATGCCCGACTACGAGGTCAGCCCGCAGGACGACCCGGCCGAGCGGCTGACCGAACAGATCACGGCCCAGATCGACGCGCACCTGCGCGAACGCGTCCGGCGGATCGACCAGCAACCCCCGGCCGGCACCGGGGACTCGCACATCCACCTGATGACCCGGCACCACACGACGATCATCACCGGCACGGTCTACACCCACACCATCAACACCGGCGGCGGCGCGGACGCCGACGACCCGGCCGTCGCGCAGTTGCAGCGGGTGCTGCGCCAGGTCCTCCAGCGGCTGCCCGAGGCGGGCCTGAGCCGCCGCGCCGAGCGCGCCGTGCGGCGCCGGGTCGTCGAGGCCATGGAGGCGAGCTCGCAGATCCAGGACCCGCAGCCCGCGCACCGGCTGCGGAGCCTGGTGGGCCAGGTCAGCACGGCGCTGGTCACCGGGATCGCCTCCGGCGGCGCCAACCCCCTGGCTGGTGAGCTGCTCAAGCTGCTCCAGCACGCCGTCGTCTAGGGAAGCGTCGGGCGGAGATCGAACGCGGGAGGGGCGAACGGCCTCTCCCGCTCCTCGGCGGCCGGAGTTCCCGTTCCCCGGCGGCCGGCGTTCCCCGGCGAACAGCCCGCTTTCCTCGAAAGGCTCGGCCCGCCCGATCCACCGTCACCCTTGAGCCCGCTTGCTCCTGCCTCCTCGGCGTAGCAGGCTCTGGGGATGTGACGCCCGTCACCCAGGCGGAGCAGTCGGTTCCCGAACGTCCGCGCCCAGCCGCGTGACCCACCGAGGAGGCCGCAATGCCGCGCATCACCGTCAACGTGGACGGCAGCCGGTTCACCGACGACGTTGAGCCTCGCACTCTCCTTGTCCACTACCTCCGAGAACGCCTCGGCAAGGTCGGCACCGTCGTCGGTTGCGACACGAGCAACTGCGGCGCGTGCACCGTTCACCTGAACGGCCACAGCGTGAAGTCGTGCTCGGTGCTCGCCGTCCAGGCCGACGGCGGCGAGGTGACCACCATCGAAGGGCTCGCCCGCGACGGCGAGCTGCACCCGATCCAGCAGGCGTTCCACGACAACCACGCACTCCAGTGCGGGTTCTGCACCCCCGGGATGATCATGCAGGCGCTCGACCTGCTCGCCGAGAACCCGGACCCGGACGCCCAGGAGGTCCGCGAGGGCCTGGAGGGCAACCTCTGCCGCTGCACCGGGTACCAGAACATCGTCAAGGCCGTGCAGGACGCCGCCCAGCACATGAGTCCGGGCGCGGGGCCGCCGATAGAGCACACCGAGGACACACCGATGCAGCGGACGGGCGAGCAGGAGGCCCGGGTGGCGGAGAGGCGGCAGTCATGACCTCGACCGTTGAGCCCGAGCTCGGCCGCGCCCGCAAGCGCAAGGAGGACGCCCGGCTGATCACCGGCCGGACCCGCTGGACCGACAACTCGACCCCGCCGGGCACCCTGCACCTGGCGATCCTGCGCAGCCCGGTCGCGCACGCCCGGATCACCTCGATCGACGTCACCGAGGCCCGGCGGATGTCCGGGGTGCAGGCGGTGATCACCGGCCGGGACATCGCGGGCGAGCAGGGCAGCCTGCCGTGCGCGTGGCCGATCACCGAGGACATGAAGTCCCCGAACGCTCCGGCGCTCGCCGTCGACACGGTGAACTTCGCCGGCGAAGCGGTCGCCGTGGTCGCCGCCCGCAGTGCCGCGGAGGCGCGGGACGCCCTCGACGCGATCGACGTGGACTACGAGGACATGCCTGTCGTGCTCGACATGGAGTCGGCGATCAAGGCGGATTCGCCGCTGGTGCACGAGGATCTGGGCACCAACGTGAACGCGACCTGGACCTTCGACTCCGCCGAGGCGGGCACCGGCGGGGACGTGGAGCAGGCGCTGGACGCGGCCGAGGTCAAGGTCGAGCGGACCTTCCGGCAGCAGCGGCTGATCCCGGCGTTCATGGAACCCCGCTCGGTCGTCGTCGACCCGACCGGGGAGCAGATCACCATGTGGTCGGCCACCCAGGTCCCGCACATCCTGCGGCTGATGCTGGCGATGACGCTGGGCGAGCCCGAGCACCGGATCCGGGTCATCGCCCCGGACGTCGGCGGCGGCTTCGGCGGCAAGCTGCAGGTGACGCCGGAGGAGGTCATCACCTTCCTGCTGGCGCGCAAGCTCAACCGGCCGGTGAAGTGGACCGAGTCCCGCTCGGAGACCATGGTCTCGGCCCACCACGGCCGCGACCAGGTGCAGAAGCTGGCGATCGCGGCCCGCCGCGACGGCACGATCACCGGCCTGAAGGTCGAGCTGCTCGCCGACATGGGCGCCTACCTGCGGCTGGTCTCCCCGGGCGTGCCGATCCTCGGCGCGTTCATGTTCAACGCCATCTACAAGATCCCCGCCTACCACTTCAGCTGCACCAACGTCTTCACCAACAAGACGCCCACCGACGCCTACCGCGGCGCCGGGCGGCCGGAGGCGACGTTCGCGATCGAGCGGATGATGGACGAGCTCGCCGCCGAGCTGGGCATGGACCCGATGGAGCTGCGGCGCAAGAACTGGATCAACCACGACGAGTTCCCGTACACCACGGTCGCGGGCCTGACCTACGACTCCGGGAACTACGAGGCCGCCACCGACAGGGCGATGCAGCTGTTCGGCTACGAGCAGCTGCGGCAGGAGCAGGCCGAGCGCAGGCGCACCGGTGATCCGGTCCAGCTGGGCATCGGCATCTCCACCTTCACCGAGATGTGCGGCCTGGCCCCGTCCCGGATCCTCGGCTCGCTGTCCTACGGCGCGGGCGGCTGGGAGCACGCGTCGATCCGGGTGCTGCCGACCGGCAAGGTCGAGGTGGTGACCGGTTCGTCCGCGCACGGCCAGGGGCACGAGACGGCGTGGAGCCAGATCGCCGCCGACCGGCTGGGCGTGCCGTTCGAGGACGTCACGGTCCTGCACGGCGACACCCAGAGCTCGCCGAAGGGCATGGACACCTACGGTTCGCGGTCGCTGACCGTCGGCGGCATCGCCGTGGTGCAGGCGGCGGACAAGGTGGTGGCCAAGGCCAAGAAGATCGCCGCGCACCTGCTGGAGTGCTCCGAGGACGACGTCGAGTTCTCGGCCGGGCGCTTCGGGGTCCGCGGCACCGACCGGGGCACCGCGCTCGGCGACATCGCGCTGGCCGCGTTCGCCGCGCACGACCTGCCCGACGGCGTCGAACCGAACCTCGACGCCGACGCCACCTACGACCCGGACAACTTCTCGTTCCCGCACGGGACCCACCTGTGCGCGACCGAGGTGGACACCGAGACCGGCCGGGTCCGGATCCGCTCCTACGTCTCGGTCGACGACGTCGGCGCGGTGGTCAACCCGCTGATCGTCGAGGGCCAGGTCCACGGTGGACTCGCGCAGGGCATCGCCCAGGCCCTGTTCGAGGAGGCCGTCTACGACGAGGAGGGGACGCTGACCACGGCGACGCTGGCCGACTACCTGGTGCCGTCGGCCGCCGACCTGCCGGAGTTCACCACCGACCGCACCGAGACGCCCGCGACCTCGAACCCGCTGGGCGTCAAGGGCGTCGGCGAGGCGGGCACCATCGCCTCGACGCCCGCGGTGGTCAACGCGATCGTCGACGCCGTCCGGCACCTCGGCGTCGACGACGTCGAGATGCCGTGCTCGCCGCAGCGGGTGTGGCGGGCGGTGACCGGCGCCCGCGCCGCGAAGTCCACCGCGCCGGAAGCAGGCGGCGGTCTCGGCTCGATCCAGGGAGGCGACCAGTGATCCCCGCGCAGTTCGACTACGTTGCACCGTCCACTGTGGAAGAAGCCGTCGCCGCGCTGGCCGAGGCGGGCGAGGACGCCAAGGTGCTGGCGGGCGGGCAGAGCCTGCTGCCGGTGCTGCGGATGCGGCTGGCCGACCCGAGGGTCGTCGTCGACGTCGGCAGGATCCCGGCGATGCGGGGCGTCCGGGAGGACGGCGACGCCCTGGTGATCGGCTCGACCACCACGCACCACGACCTCGCCCGCGACCCGCTGGTCCACCAGCACGCCAGGCTGCTGGAGCTGACCACCCGCACGGTCGCCGACCCGCAGGTCCGCCACCGCGGCACCTTCGGCGGCTCGCTCGCGCACGCCGACCCGGCGGGCGACCTGCCTGCCCCGGCGCTCGCGCTGGACGCGGAGATGGTCATCGCGGGCCCGAGCGGCAGGCGGACCGTTCCGGCGGCGGAGTTCTTCGTGGACTACTTCACGACCGCGCTGGAGCCCGACGAGATCCTGGTCGAGGTCCGGGTGCCGAAGTTCACCGGCTGGAGCGCCCACTACGAGAAGTTCAACCGGGTCGCCCAGGCGTGGTCGATGGTCGGCGTCGCCGCGGCGGTGCGGATCTCCGACGGCGCCATCGCCGAGGCCAGGATCGGGCTCACCAGCATGGGTCCGACCCCGGTCCGCGCGGTCGGCGTCGAGCGGGCGCTGGTCGGCGCGCCCGCGACGGCGGAGGCGATCCGGTCGGCCGCCGCGCACGCGGCGGAGGGCACCAGCCCGCCCGGGGACGCGAGCGCGGACCCGGACTACCGCAGGCACCTGGCCGAAGTGCTCACCGGGCGGGCCGTGCTCGCCGCGGCGAGCGGGTCCTGAGCCTCGGCGGAATCGCCGAGCGGGTGGAGCCGAGCGCCGATCCGGGACAGAATCGGTCCCGGATCGGCGACCGCGCCCGAGGCGGACCCCGCCCGGCCCGAACCAGGAGGACCTTCCAGTGCAAATGCAGCACCACTTCAGCGTTCCGGTGCCCGTCGAGGTCGCCTGGAAGGCGCTGCTCGATCCGGAACGGGTCGCCCCCTGCATGCCAGGAGCCACCCTCACCAGGGCCGAAGGCACCGAGTTCGCCGGTACCGTGAAGGTCAAGCTCGGCCCGATTTCCCTGCTGTACAAGGGAACCGGCACCTTCACCGAGGTCGACGAGGCCGCCCGCAAGGTGGTCATCGACGCCAGCGGCAAGGACTCCAGGGGCAACGGCACCGCCGCGGCCACCGTCACCGCGACCATGGTGGCCGAGGGCGGCGGGACCGCGGTCCAGGTCGACACCGACCTGAAGGTCACCGGCAAGCCCGCCCAGCTCGGCCGCGGCCTGATCTCCGAGGTCGGCGGCAAGATCCTCGGCCAGTTCGCCGCCTGCCTGTCGGACCGGCTCGCGGGCGAGCCGGCACCGGCGGCGCCCGCGACCTCGCGCAACGGCGACCGCTCGGCGGCGGAAGCCGCGGCGGGCAACGGAGAGAAGGCCGTCTCCGCGCCCGCGGAGGCGGCCGGAGCCGAGCGGACCCGCAGGCCCGGCTGGCGGGTCACCTCGCCCGCGGGCGAGACGAGCTGGTCGAGCACGGCGCGGGAGGAGCCCGCGGAGCGGGCCGACGCCGTGGTCAAGGGCGGGCCGGTGCCGTCGGAGGAGGCGATCGACCTGCTCGGCACGGCGGGCACGCCGGTGCTCAAGCGGGTCGTCCCGGTCGCGGCGGTGGTCATCGGGCTGGCCGTCGTGTTCCGGCTGATCCGCCGGCGCCGCCGCAGCGGAAAGTGATCTTCGATTTCATGATCCACTCCGCGCGGTGACCTGACACGTCAGGAGGCTGAACTTCCCTGACCTCGCTCCCGCCCGGGCATTGACTCTGCCCCGGCGCGGACCGTCCGCGCCGGACTAGGAGTCGATGATGTTGAGGACCATGGCGAAGGTGCTGGCCCCGGCGCTGCTGCTGGCGGCGAGCGTGGCCGCCGCACCGGCGGCGCAGGCGGAGACGCCCCGCACCTTCCGGGACTGCGTGGGCTACGCGGTGGACCACGGCGTGCACCCGGAACTGGCCTACCACGCCTGCGGAGCCATCACCTTCGAGCACTGCTACGAGATCTTCCGCAAGGAGTGGGTGCCCGCGTCCATCGCGTACCACGCCTGCAAGCTGCGCGAGGCGTGACGTAGCGGTCGGCGGCCCCGCCGCGGTCAGCCGTCGTACTCGTCGGGGAACCGGACGGCGGGGCCGCTCGCGTGCAGGCCGAGCGGGGTCGCGCGGCCCTCCGGTTCCTCCCACTCCTCCTGGCGGCCCAGCGCGGTGAGGTCGAGGTACGGGCTCCCCGCCCACGTGAACTCGATGCCGCGGCCGAAGGTGGAGTAGGTGTGGAACACGGCGTCGCCGTCGCGCAGGAAGGCGCTGATCCCCGGCCAGTCCCCGCGCATGTCCGCGGACCAGGGCGTTCCCGCCGCCGCGAGCTCGGCCTCGGTGCGGTGGTTGAGCAGTACCGGCGCCACCCGGTCGTCGACGGTGGCGTGGAAGTCGTAGTTGAAGTCGCTGCCCGCCGACGAGTACCAGGGGAACGTCCACCCCATCCGTTCGCGGAACGCCGCGATCTTCTCGTAAGGCCCGCGCGACACCGCGACCAGCGTGGTGTTCCGGGCGTGCAGCTGGGTGAGCTGGGAGATGCCGTCCGCGCTCGCCGCGCAGTTGGGGCAGGTGGTGTCGCGGGGGTGCTCGTTGCCCTCGGCGTCGATGTCGTAGGTCCACATGAAGTGGTGCATCACCAGCTGCCGCCTGCCCTCGAACAGGTCGAGCAGGCCCACTTCGCCGTCCGGCCCGGTGAACGCGTAGTCCTTGTCCACCCGGACCATCGGCAGCCTGCGGCGGTCGGCGTTGATCCGGTCGCGGGCCCTGGTCAGCTCCTTCTCCTTCAGCAGCAGCTCCTTGCGCGCCGCGAGCCATTCCGCACGCGACACGACTTCCGGCAGGTTCCCCATCGCCGCCTCCAAACCACTCTCGTTTTGCAACTGGTTGCAAGGTAGGGGAAACTGGACTCGGAATGCAACCGGTTCGAGGGAGAGTGCGGTGCGCAGGAACGCGCGGTCCGGGTGCCCGATCAACCTGTCGCTGGAGATCCTCGGGGACCGCTGGACCCTGCTGGTCCTGCGCGACATCGTCTTCACCGGCGCCCGGCACTTCCGCGAACTGCTCGCGGGACCCGAGCGGATCTCGTCGAACATCCTCACCGACCGGCTCGGCGTGCTCGTCGAGCACGGGCTGCTGACCAGGTCCGACGACCCCTCGCACAAGCAGAAGGTCCGCTACAGCCTGACCGAGCAGGCCATCGAGCTGGTGCCGGTGCTCGTCCAGCTCAGCGCCTGGGGAGCCAGGTACCTCCCGGCCGGGGACGAGTACCTCGCGCGCGGGGAAGTGCTGGCCCGCGGTGGTGCGGAGACCCTGGACGCGTTCATGGACGAGCTCCGGGAGGAGCACCTCGGGCCGCGGGCCCGCCACCGCCCGGCCCCGAGCGGCCCGACCGTCGCGGACCGGATGCGGGCCGCCTACGAGGCCGCGCGCTGACCTAGAGCAGCTCGTGCACCCGGATCAGGCGGTCGAGCCAGCGGCGCTGGACGTCGGCGGTCGGCGTCGCCGCGGCCACCAGCGCCGGGTCCGGCTCCGGCGCCCGCCTGGGCACCGGCAGCCTGCCGTCGACCGGCACCAGCGAGTCGGCGACCACGTCGCCCTCCAGCAGCGCGATCGTGCCCAGTCCGCAGGCGAACGGCAGCTCCGGCAGCGCCCCCGCGAGCGCCAGCTGCGCGGCGAGCCCGATGCTGCTCTCCACCGCGGACGACACCACGCACGGCAGCCCGCAGGCGTCGGCGACGCGCAGCGCGCGGCGGACGCCGCCCAGCGGAGCGGCCTTGAGGACCGCGACGTCGGCGGCGCCCGCGACGGCCACGCGCAGCGGGTCGTCGGCGCGTCGGATCGACTCGTCGGCGGCGATGCGGACGTCGACCCGCCGCCGGACGGCGGCGAGCTCGTCGATGCTCGGGCAGGGCTGCTCGACGTACTCCAGGCCACCCGCGGCGCGGTCGAGCTCGCGGATGCGAGCGACCGCGGTGTCGACGTCCCAGGCGGCGTTGGCGTCGACGCGGATGGCGCCGGAGGCGCCGAGCGCGTCGCGGACGGCGACGAGGCGGTCGAGGTCCTCGGCCGCGGGGCGGCCGGGTTCGGCGACCTTGACCTTGGCGGTGGAGCAGCCGGAGGCGGCGACGATCGCGTGCGCCTGCTCCGGCGGGACGACCGGGACGGTGCAGTTCACCGGGACGCTGTCGCGGACCGGCTCGGGCCAGTCACCCGCGCACGCCTCCAGCGCGGTGGCCAGCCAGGGGACGGACTCGGCGTCGCCGTAGTCCTCGAACGGGCAGAACTCGCCCCATCCGGCCGGACCGCCGAGCAGCACGCCCTGCCGGACGGTGATGCCGCGGAACCGGTTGCGCATCGGAATTCCGTAGACGCGGACCGCGTCCAGGTCGGCCAGTTCGATCCTCTTCCCGTTGCCGTCCATGGACCGATCTTGTCACCCCGGACGGCCCGACGCCGGTTTCCGCTTCCGGCCTGTGAGCAGCTCTACCCCCGGCCGACCACTGACAACCCAACCCGGCCATCGTCCTCAAGCGGCGCAGCCGCTTAGCCCACGCTGCCAACCGGCACCGCCGCGGGTTCTCAGGTGTTCGCTGGCGAGGACAGCTTTTTCCGTCGTATTGGACATACGTCGGAAAAAGTAACCGCAGCCAGCGGACGCCTGAGGTTCCGCCACCCGCACCGCCACGCAAACCGAGCCGGAACCCACAACACCCTCACGCCACGCTGGGGCGTCCCAGGTCGAAGACGTCCACCTCGAACCGGGCCCACTGCTGGCGCAGCGCGGTCACGCCGTTGTCGAGGATGAAGTTCAGCTCGCCGAGCGTCACCGGGAGCAGCGTGAACACCTGCAGCTGCTCGACCCCGTCGGCGTCGGTGAACCTGGTGAACTCCGGCGGGAACATCGGGTGCCCGCTGGCCAGCACCCCGTGGAACTCGGTCTGCGGCAGCAGCGGCTGCTCGTTGGGCACGATCTGGTCCGGGACCAGGTGGGTGCGCTGCTTGACCAGCACTTCCGCGGTCATGTCCACCAGGTGCCGGGCGGCCTCGGCCTGTTCCTTGTAGACCGTGCACGCCAGTTCCTGCGCCGGTTCGGCGCCGAGCGGCTGGAACCGCAGCCCGCTGCTTATCACCGTCGTCAGGTGGTAGCGCTCCTGGTGGAAGAACACCAGCGCGTAGCCCCGGTTGTCACCCCGGACGTTCGGCGGTTCGGCGGCGGTCGGACGTCCCGCGTGCCGTTCGAGGTTTTCCGCGAGTCCGACGAATCGATGCGCACCACCCACGGTGGCGCCGTGACTGTCCCCGCTCAACAGATCTCCCGATGGTGCCGTGTTTGCCCGCAACGTTAGCGGGTCCGGGTCCGGCGGCGGTGCCGGTCCGGTCAGCTCACCCGACGTCCGGGATCGCCGGTCCGAGCAGGTCGTCGGCGTCCACGATGCGGTACGCGTAGCCCTGCTCGGCGAGGAACCGCTGCCGGTGCGCGGCGTAGTCGGTGTCCAGGGTGTCCCGCGAGACCACCGAGTAGAAGTGCGCCTGCCTGCGCTCGGCCTTCGGCCGCAGCAGGCGGCCCAGCCGCTGCGCCTCCTCCTGCCGCGAGCCGAAGGTGCCCGAGACCTGCACGGCCACCGACGCCTCCGGCAGGTCGATGGAGAAGTTCGCGACCTTCGAGACCACCAGCCGGCTGATCTCGCCCCGGCGGAACGCGTCGAACAGCTCCTCGCGCTCCTTGTTGCGGGTCGAGCCCTCCACGATCGGCGCGTCCAGCGCCTCCCCGAGCTCGTGCAGCTGCTCCAGGTAGGCGCCGATGACCAGGGCGGGCTCGCCGGGGTGCTGGTCGAGGATGGCCCTGACCACCGGCGCCTTCGTGCGCGCGGTGGAGCAGACCTTGTACCGGTCCTCGGCCTCGGCCGTGGCGTACTCCAGCCGCTCGTTGTCGGTCAGCGTCACCCGGACCTCGACGCACTCGGCGGGCGCGATCCAGCCCTGCGCCTCGATGTCCTTCCACGGTGCGTCGTAGCGCTTCGGGCCGATCAGCGAGAACACGTCGCCCTCCCGGCCGTCCTCCCGGACCAGCGTCGCGGTCAGCCCGAGCCTGCGGCGCGACTGGAGGTCGGCGGTCATCCGGAAGACCGGAGCGGGCAGCAGGTGCACCTCGTCGTAGATCACCAGGCCCCAGTCGCGGGAGTCGAACAGCTCCAGGTGCTTGTACTCGCCCTTCGACCGGCGGGTGATCACCTGGTAGGTCGCGATGGTGACCGGGCGGATCTCCTTCTTCTCGCCGGAGTACTCGCCGATCTCCTCCTCGGTCAGCGAGGTCCGCTCGACGAGCTCCCGCTTCCACTGCCGCCCCGCGACGGTGTTGGTGACCAGGATCAGCGTGGTCGCCTCGGCCTCGGCCATCGCCGCCGCGCCGACCAGCGTCTTGCCCGCCCCGCAGGGCAGCACGACCACGCCGGACCCGCCCGCCCAGAACGACTGCACCGCCTGCTGCTGGTAGTCCCGCAGGTGCCAGCCGTCCTGCGCCAGCGCGATCGGGTGCGCCTCGCCGTCGACGTAGCCTGCCAGGTCCTCGGCGGGCCAGCCGACCTTGAGCAGCATCTGCTTGAGCCTGCCGCGCTCGCTGGGGTGCACCACGACGGTGTCGTCGTCGATGCGCTCGCCGAGCATCGGCTTGATCTTCTTGTTCCGCAGGATCTCTTCCAGCACCGCCCGGTCCAGCGAGTTGAGCACCAGCCCGTGCGCGGGGTCGTTGGTGAGCTGGAGCCGCCCGAAGCGGCCCATCGTCTCGACGATGTCGACCAGCAGCGGCTGCGGCACCGGGTAGCGGGCGTAGCGCACCAACCCGTCCACGACCTGCTCGGCGTCGTGCCCGGCCGCCCGCGCGTTCCACAGCGCCAGCGGCGTGATGCGGTAGGTGTGCACGTGCTCGGGCGCGCGTTCCAGCTCGGCGAACGGCGCGATCGCGGTGCGGGCGTCGTCGGCCTGCTCGTGGTCGACCTCGAGCAGCAGGGTCTTGTCGGACTGGACGATCAGTGGGCCGTCGGTCACGGGCGCGCAGCTCCCTCGGCGCTCGGGGGTGTCGGTTCTCGCAGGTGATCGGCAGTGCCGGAGTCAACAGCCGGACCGCGGACCAGTATTCCACCGGTGTCGGGGGCGGGGGTTCGGCATGCGGGACTGGTTGTTGCGGTTGTGACTCGGGACGGTCGGTGCGTCCGTGGTGGCGGCCGCAGGTTCGGTCCGGGGTGGGCGGGGAACCTCGTTCACGCGGCGTGGCCGGAAACGTCGAGAGCAGTCCGCCGAAATCGTGCCCGAATGGGCTGTTCGGGTGGTGGTCACCTCGTTGTTCCGTCGTCACCTATTAGTGATGTGGAGTCGATTCCGCAGGGCTCGGGCGATTTTTCGGTGCGGAGCCGCGGTTGCGCTATGGTCGGTCGATCCCGGAATTCACAACAAGAACCATGTGGCCCAACGGAGGTCGGTGTGGCGCAGTGGTTGTCCTCGATCGTCGCAATGGTCGCCTGTGCGATCTCGCTCGGTGCTCTCTTCGTTTCGAGGAGGCAGGCCGGAGTCGCCGCGGAGCAGCTCGCGGTCGCGACCCGCCAGGCGGAGACCGCGAAGCAGGCGTACCACCATGCGCGGCAGATCAGTCACAGCCAGGCGACCGTCAATTTCGTCGAGAGATTTCTCGGCCTGATTCGCGGCGGCAAGAAGTTCGACGACCCCGAGTGGTCGTTCGAGTTCTGGAGCCTTTACACGATCGAGTTCTACTTCTTCCACAACGACATGATTCCCGATTTCATGTACCGGTTGTGGATGAAGGACCTGGCTTTCATCTACCTGGAATCGGAAGACGCCTGGGAGTCGCACGAGCGCTATTTGAAGGACTTCCAGATGAGCTACGACGAGATGCACGAGTTCTTCGACTCGATCAAGGGCATCGCGATGAGCCACCGGGCCGACCAGGCCTCGCGGGCGAGGGCGGTCGAGCGGTTCGTCGGCGACTGGAAGGGGAAGTTCGCCGACGATCCGGCGAAGCGCTGACGCCGCCGGAACAGGTGGTCGCTTCCGGCCGGAACGGACGTCGCCGCCGGTGCGTCGGATCTGCCGATCCGGCGCCGCCCTGTGGGTGCTCTCGGCTAAGTTGCTCATTCGGATTAACGAGGAGGACCAGGTGAGTTACCCACCGCAGCCAGGACAGTACGGACCGCAGCCGGGGTGGGGGCAGTCCCCGCAGGACGGATCGCAGGACTTCTGGCGCAACGTGGCGGCAGGTGGCGGGCAGCAGCCCCCGTTCCCTCCCGGCCCCCCGAAGAAGAGCAACACCGGCCTGATCATCGGGCTGGCCGCGGGCGGTGTCGGGCTGGTCCTGGTGGTCGTGCTGGTGCTGGTCTTCACGCTCGGCGGCAACAGCGACAACCAGGCGGGCGAGGAGCACGGCGGGGGCTCGCCGACCACCTCGCAGACCCGGCCGACGACCTCCAAGACGACGACGTCGACCACCAGCGCCACCGACATCGGCACCGGCGACTGCGTCGACCTGCACGACGAGGGCGGCGGCCGGATCACCAAGGAGAGCTGCGGCAACGCCGAGTCCGACTACGAGATCGTCGAGGTGCTGGCGCGCGCCGACCGCGACGGCTGCCCCAAGAACTACAGCAACACCTACGAGGGCACGACCTACTGCATGGTGCTGGACGTGAAGGTCGGCGACTGCCTGACCAGGTTCAACGACGCCGAGGACGTGCTGCCGCTGAAGGCCGACTGCGCCGACCCGACCACCGAGGACCAGGTCACCAAGGTCGAGCCGAGCCCCGCCCCGGAGGGCGTCTGCCTGCCCGAGGAGGGCTGGTACTCCTTCGAGGACCCCGCGCTCACGGTCTGCTTCGGCGACGTCAAGCGCGGCGCCTGATCCACCGGTCGCGGATCTGCGCTGGTGAGCACGAACACAGGTTCCGAGGCTGCGGTTTCGTCAATTCGGTCCGCGGCGGGCGATCACTGGGTTAAGTTCCTCCGTCGATCGAAGATCGCGCGAGAGGTAAGTCGTTGAGCTATCCACCACAGCAGCCCGGGCCGTACGGGCCGCAGCAGGGGTATCCGCAGTCGGGGCCGATGCCCGCCCAGCCGGCTCCGGGGCAGCCCGCTCCCGGTCAGCCGGTGCCGGGCCAGCCGATGCCCGGCCAGCAGCAGTGGGGCGCGCCGCAGGGCCAGCCCCAGCAGCCCGGTTACCCGCCGCCCGGCCAGGTCCCGCCCGGCCAGGTCCCGCCGGGGGGTCAGGTGCCGCCGCAGGGCCAGTTCGGTCCGCCGCCGCCCGCTCCGCAGAAGAAGAGTTCCGCGGGCAAGATCATCAGCGGTATCGCCGGTGTGTTCGTGCTCGGCCTGGTCCTGCTGTTCATCCGGCTCGGCGCGGGCGCCGTGGGCAGTTCCGCGCCGGAGGCGGGCGAGTGCCTGAACATCACCGACGCCAGCATGTCCTCGCCGGACTGGGAGAGCGAGCCCTGCGGTTCGGCCAAGTCCGACTTCGTGGTGGCCAAGAGCCTGAGCGGCTCCGAGAGCTGCGGCGACGAGTACTCGTCGGTGAGCCAGACCCGCCGCCGGGGCAGCGGGTACACGCTGTGCCTGGTGCCGGACGTCAAGGTCGGCGACTGCATGAAGACGCCGCTGGCCGTGGGCATCGAGGAGAAGGTGGCCTGCGGCGAGCCGGGCGCGACCGAGGAGGTCACCGGGGTCGCGTCGAGCCCCGCCGGTGAGTCCGAGTGCACCGGCGACTACGACGTCTACGCCACGTTCACCGAGCCCGCCCCGGGCCGCACTATCTGCATGAAGCAGCTCTGAGGACCCTTCGAAGCGGCGAAGCCGCTTAGCCCACGCACGCAACCCGCACCGCCGCGGGTTCTCAGGCGCCCTCTGGCGAGGACAGCGTCGACGTGGCGTATTTGGCATACGCGATGTCGGCGCTCCCGCAGCCAGGGGGCGCCTGAGGTTCCGCCACCCGCACCACTACGCAAAGTGCGTCCACCACCAGCAATTGCGTGAGCAACGCAATCTGGAGGTCTGGACCTCCCTGTGATGTGGTTGTTGGCGGCCGGCTCACGAGGCCGGCCGCCACACGAGGGAGGGCGAACGTGCAGGACGCGACGGTCCGCGACATCACCAGGGGGCTGCTCCGGCGGCTCGGGCTCACCACGGTCTTCGGCAACCCGGGCACGACCGAGGTGCCGTTCCTGACCGACTGGCCGGACGACTTCCGCTACGTCCTCGGCCTGCAGGAGTCCGCGGTGGTCGCGATGGCCGACGGCTACGCGCAGGCCCGCCGGGAGCCGGTGCTGGTCAACCTGCACTCCGCGGGCGGCGTCGGGCACGCCCTCGGGGCCGTGTTCACCGCCTACCGCAACCGCACGCCGATGATCATCACCGCCGGTCAGCAGACCCGGTCGCTGATGTTCGACGAACCCTTCCTCGGCGCCACCGACGCGGCGTCCTTCCCGAAGCCGTACGTGAAGTGGAGCTGCGAGCCTGCCAGGGCCGCCGACGTCCCGGCCGCGCTGGTGCGGGCCCACCAGCTCGCGACCCAGCCGCCGCACGGTCCGGTGTTCGTCTCGATCCCCGCCGACGACTGGGACCAGCCGGGCGTGCCGGTCGCCGACCGGCCGCGCACGCCCGGCTTCGCGCCGGACCCGGCCGCGGTGGCCGAGCTAGCCGAGGCGCTGAACTCCTGCGAGCGCCCGGCGTTCGTCGTCGGTCCCGCTGTGGACGGTGCGGGCGTGGTCGACGAGATGGTGCGGCTGGCCGACCGGACGCGGGCCGAGGTGTGGGTGAGCCCGATGTCGCCGCGCTGCTCCTTCCCCGAGGACCACCCCGGCTTCGCCGGTTTCCTCCACCCCGAGCAGAAGGCCCTGGCCCAGGAGCTGTCCTCCTACGACCTGGTCGTGGTGTGGGGCGCGCCCGCGTTCACCTACCACGTCTACCGGGGCGAGGCCGAGCACGAGCTGCCCGAGCTGTTCCTGGTGCACGACGACCCCGACGTGCTCGCCCGCGCGCGTCGCGGTCGCGGGGTGCTGGGCACGCTGGCGCACTCGGTGCGGCAGGTGTCCGAGCTGGTCGGCCAGAGCGAGCGGGCGAAGCCGCGCGGCTACCGGCGTCCGGCGAAGCCCGCCCCTTCGGTGCCGATGACGGCGGCCTACGTCTTCGACGAGATCAACGCCGCGATGCCCGAGGACGTCGCGGTGGTGGAGGAAACTCCCAGCCACCGCAACGATCTGCACGAGCACTTCCCGATCCGGTCCACCGACGGCGGGTTCTTCACCGGGTTCTCGGGCGCGCTCGGCTACGGCATCGGCGCGGCGGTCGGCGTCGCGATGGCGGACCCGTCCCGGCGCACGCTCGCGATGATCGGCGACGGGTCGAGCATGTACGGCATCCAGGCGGTGTGGACCGCGGTGCGCGAGCAGGCCCCGGTGACCTTCGTGATCCTGGACAACTCGCGGTACGCCGCGGTCGCCGTCCTCGGCGAGGCCGCGGGCGGAGCCAAGCTGCCGGGCGTCGATCTCGGCGGCATCGATTTCGTCGGCCTGGCAACGAGTTTGGGCTGCCCGGCCCGGGCGGTGTGCACCCCGGAGGAGCTCGACGCCGCGCTCGCCGCGGAGTTCGGCGCCACCACCGGGCCGTCGCTGCTGCACATCAAGGTCGACACCGGTCAGCGCTACCTCTACTGATCGTCGGATCTTCGTTCGCGGGCAACGTCGATCGGACGATCATCGCTCCACAAAGGACTGTCCACTTTCTTTCGCCGAGCCGGGCAACCCGGTACGCCGCCAGGCGTCTCCCGGTCGTAGGCAAGCGAAATTCGAAGGGGGCACGATGTCCTTGCGTGGTGCGAAGCGGTTAGCCGGCGTGGCGGCCCTGGCGGTGGCGCTGAGCGCCTGCGGCGGGGCGCCGCAGGCGGGCACCAGCCCGGCTCCGCCGAACCTGCCGCCGGGCGGCAGCACCAGTTCCAGCACCAGTTCCGGGACTTCCGAGGAGCCGACCTCCTCGGAGTCCGAGGAGCCGACCGGGTCCAGCGCGGTATCCGAGCCCACGGAGACCCGCGAGGCCGGTCACCCGGACTTCGACAACGACGGCACCTCCGGTACCGGCGACGGCGCCGCCACTACGTGCTCCTCGCAGAACCTGTCGGGCTCCTTCACCCTCCAGGAGGGGGCAGGCTCCACCAGCGGCTGGATCCACGTGAGCAACAAGAGCGCCGAGACCTGCACGCTGTGGGGCGACTACCCGGGCGTCACGATGACGAACCGGGACGCGGAGCCCTCCGAGGCGCAGTACTACAACAACCTCGCGCCCACCCCGGCGAACATCAACCTGCTGCCGGGCGAGACCGCGGCGGCCGAGGTCCGCTGGTCGAACAGCGAGCCCTGCACGTCGATCGTGTGGGAGGTCAACGTCACCGTGCTGCCCGAGGACGCCCCGCTGGCGCTGGAGCCCAAGAAGCAGGACGGCGGCCCGACGACGTTCGGCCTCTGCGGCGGCGGTGCCGTGCACGTCGGCGGATTCCAGCGAGCCTGAGCCGCGCCGGGTGGCGGCGCGCCATGAACGTCCACTGTGGATGACTTCGTGCCGCCACCGGTCCCGCGGCTCGGTGTGTAGCCAGCGCGCGCACCCTGTGCGGACCACCGCCTCCGGTGGCCCTGCGAGGGAGCCTGAAGTTTCACCTCGGCGTGAGGGGCAAGGCTCAGGGCTGCGCGGACTCCCGGGCCTCCGCCCGCTCGGCCTCGGCCCAGCGCTCGGCCTCCGCGGAGCGCTTCGGCTCCGCGCTGCGGACCTGGAGCAGCCGCGCGACCTCGCTGCGCAGGTGCACGAACTCCTCCGACTCGCGGGTGACGATCTGGTCCCGCTCGCCGAGGTCCACCGGGATGTCGGCGACGATCGACGCCGGGGACTTCGACAGCACGAACACCCGGTCGGCGAGGTAGATGCTCTCGTCGATGTCGTGGGTGACCAGCAGGACCGTGCTGTCGAACTGCTTGCGCACCCGCAGCAGCAGGTCCTCCAGCTCGAAGCGGGTCTGCGCGTCCACCGACGCGAACGGCTCGTCCATCAGCAGCAGCGCCGGCCTGCACGCCAGCGCGCGGGCGATCGACACCCGCTGCTGCATACCGCCGGACAGCTGCCACGGGTACTTGCGGGCCGACTCGGCCAGGCCGACCCACTCCAGCACCTCGTCGGACCGCCGCCTGCGCTCGTCGCGGCCGATTCCCCTGGAGCGCAACGGGAACTCGACGTTCTTGCGCACCGACAGCCACGGGAACAGCGAGCGGCTGTAGTCCTGGAACACCACCGCGAGGTCCGACGGAACGCCCTCGACGGGGTCGCCGTGCAGTTCCACCCGGCCGCTGGTGGGGGTGAGCAGCCCGGAGATCGACCGCAGCAGCGTGGACTTGCCGCAGCCGGACGGTCCCACGATGCAGGCCAGCTCGCCGGCCTCGACGCGGAACGAGAGTTCGTTGATCGCCTGGTGCCCGGTGGGCCCGCCGTAGCGGTGGCCCAGCCCGGAAACCTCCAGCATGGTCGACATGTCAGCCTCCCGCCCCCGCGGTCCGGGTGGGCTGCCAGCTCAGCGCCCTGCGCTCCACCGCGAGGAGAATCGTGTTGAGTGCGTAGCCGAGGACGCCGAGCAGGACGATGCCCACCCACATCCCGGGCAGGTCGAACTGCCGCTGGCGGAACACCAGCTGGTAGCCGATGCCGTTGGTGGAGCCGACCAGCTCGGAGACCACCATCAGCACCAGGGCCAGCGACAGGCTGACCCGCAGTCCCGCGAAGATCTTGGGCAGCGCGGCGGGCAGCACCACGCCGAGCACCCACTGCGGACCGGAGATCCCGAACGAGCGGGCGGTGTCCACCTTGACCTGGTCCACCGAGCGCACGCCGTCCACGGTGTTGAGCAGGATCGGCCACACCACGCCGAAGACGATGACCGAGATCTGCATCTGCGCCCCGATCCCCAGCAGCACGATGAAGACCGGGACCAGCACCGGCGGCGGCACGGCCCGGACGAACGCCAGCACCGGGCCCGCGTAGTCCATCGCGGTGCGCGACCGGCCCAGCGCGGTGCCAACACCCACGCCCAGCACCACCGCGATCAGCCACCCGGCGGCGATGCGGCCGAGGCTGGCCAGCACGTCGCGGGAGACCGTCTCGCCGGTGAACCAGGTCGTGACCGCGGTGGTCGCGATCTCCGTCGGCGGCGGGAAGAACGGGCTCGCGGCGAGCCGCGTCAGCACCTCCCAGGCGACGATCGCGCCGGCGAAGACCACCCAGCGCTGCGCGAATCCACGGACGCCGCTCACGTCGCCTCCTGTGTTCTGCGGGGCACCCGCACCCGGTCGGCGGCCGCGAGCGGGTAGGGAGTGTGGCTCACGTCGCCTCCTGATGTCCTGCGGGGCACCCGCACCCGGTCGGCGGCCGCGAGCGGGCAGGGAGTGTGGCTCACGTCGCCTCCTGCGTCGTACTCCAGCGAAGCCCCCTGCGGTGCACCTGCTCCAGCGCCTCGTTGATCGCCAGGCCGATCAGGCCCGCGACCAGCGTGCCCGCCAGCACCAGGTCCATCCGGCCCGCGCCGGTGCTGGCGTCGAGCACGAAGCTGCCCAGCCCGCTGGTGCCGCCCGCGAGGAACTCGGTGCTGACCACCAGGATCAGCGCCACCGCCGCCGACATCCGGATGCCGGTGAGCACGAACGGCGCCGAGTTCGGCAGCGCCACGGTGAACATCACCCGCGCCCGGCCGTGGCCGAAGGACCTCGCGGTGTCCACCATCACCGGATCGATCTCGTCCAGCGCGTAGATGGTGTTGAACAGGATCGGCCACACCGCGGCGTACACCGCCAGCGCGATCTTGGTGTCCGGCCCGTTGCCGACCAGCACGATCGCCAGCGGGATCAGCGCCACCGACGGGATCGGGCGCAGGAACTCCACGATCGCCCTGGTCGCGACCCGCACCGCCGGGACGCTGCCCAGCAGCAGCCCGGCGGGCACCGCGATCGCGATGGAGATCAGCAGCGCGATCGCCCACGCGAGCAGGCTGGCGATCACGTCGAGCAGGAACGCCCGATCGCCCAGCAGCTCGGCGAGCCGGGCGAGCACGATCGACGGGGGCGGGAAGTAGCGCTGGTCGACCAGCCCGGACCGGCTGAACGCCTCCCACACCAGCAGGAAGCCGAGCGCGCCGACCAGGCCGCGGAAGAACCTCGGAGGCGGCGTGAGCGACACTTTCTTCCCGCTTGCGGTCGCCGACCGGGTGCGGGTGCCCCGCAAAAACCTCGGAGGCGGCGTGAGCGACACTCTTTTCCCGCTTGCGGTCGCCGACCGGGTGCGGGTGCCCCGCAAAAACACAGCCACGACGACGTCAGCCCTGCGGGGCCACGACCATGGCGGCCACGTCGACGTCCTTGTTCAGGTAGCCGAAGTCCTTCATCAGCCGCGGCACCCGCTCCAGGCGGGTCACGTCGGCACGCGAGTTCATCTGCAGCAGGCTGATCACCGACGCGACCTCGGCGTCGATCTTGGCGAACTTCGGCAGCAGCGGCTCGATCTTGCTGCGGTCGCGGGACTCGGTCACCGCCGCGTCCATCGCGCGCTGGAACGCCGCCACCGTCTTCGGGTTCTGCTCGGCGAACTGCGCGTTGGACACGTAACCGCCGATCGGCAGGTTCTCCATCGGGCCGGTGGCGGTGTCCACGACCGGCACCGCGTTCGCGTCCCGGGCGGCCAGCGTCAGGAACGGCTCCACCAGGAACGCCGCGTCGACCTGGTGCTGCTTGAGCGCGTTCGGGATGTTCGGGAAGCCCAGCGGTGCCCAGTCGACCCGCGCGAAGTCCACGCCGTTGGCCCGCATGGACGCCTTGACCATGAGCTCGGAGATGGTGCCCAGACCGCTGATCGCGATCCGCTTGCCCGCGAGGTTGGCGGGAGAGCGTACCGGGCTGCCCGGCCACGTCATGATCACGCAGGTGTTCGGAGCCGCCGAAGCGCAGTCTGCGACGATCTTGAGCTGACCGACCCCGCTCGCCTGGGCGGCGAAGATCGGAACGTAGCTGGAGAAGGTGATGTCGTAATCGCCACCGATGACGCTGTTGAGCGCCTGGGTGCCGTCCGCCGCGTTGACGATCTCGACGTTGAGGCCCTCGCGCTGGAAGAACCCGTTCTGCACCGCCAGGTGCAGCGGGGCGAGCTCGCTGGTGGGCAGGCCCCCGACGCGCAGGTTGGCCTTCTCGACCTGGCCGTTGCCGCTGTCGGCGCCCTGGGAGCCGCCGAGGAGCCCGCAGCCGCTGGTGCCCATCAGGGCTCCGGCCGTCGCCACGCCGCCGGCCAGTTTCAGCAGGTTCCGGCGAGGAAGCCCACCGCTGGGAAACGGGCTCATCAAGTCCTCCTTGCATCGGGTGCGATGTGGGGTGCTGCCGATCGCGCGGATCACGGGTGCGACGAATCGGCGGGAGCGCGAACGCGTCATCGGTTCTGGCCCGACGGGTTCGCTCGGATGCCAGCGGCCTGGGCGGCGCATGTCGGACGCGCGCGGCCGGGCGACGGCCTGCCGGTGACCGGCGTGCGCGTGCGGGGCGCTGCCGATGTCGGGCGGCGGGACATCGCGTCTCCATCGGACCTGGCGGGGCGGGGTGCAGGGCAACCTTAGAAGGTCGAACCACTGCCGACAACCGGGAGTTACCAGGCAGAAATCACACCGAGCAGGGGTGAGGTCTATGCCACTCGTCAGCGTGAGGGCGACTCGCTCTGGGGGCCTGACTTGTGACGGCGAGTTAAGTATAGTCTCGCCCGTCGAGGTGAACCTGCCTCTGCTTCGGGGGAAGTAAAGGTTGTGATCAGGGAGTGTGATGGCAAGCCTGGCTAGGAGGGTCGGGGTCGGTACCGGTCCGGCGGCTACCGTCGGGGCTTCCACCACCCGCTCGTCCAAACGCCGCACTGGGCGCTGCCGTCCGGGAACGGCCCTGACCACACCCAACCGCACCTGCCCGGCACGGAAAGCTCGCTAACCGTGGTGGGCACGTCCGCCGCAGCGCAGGAAACAGGGATGCTCAACAACGACCCCGGCCCCGGAAGCAGACAAGACCGTCGCGACGACGCCCAGCCCGCCCGCACCCGCAGGTGGTGGCTGCGGAACTGGCGCCTGCGCACCAAGATGGCGGCGGTCCTGCTCATCCCGACGCTGGCCGCACTGGGCGTCGGTGGCGCCCGCGTCTACGACGGCCTGACCACGGTCTCGCGCCTGAACACGATCACCGCCCAGGTCGAACTCGCGCAGCGCACGGCCGACGTGACCCACGAGCTCCAGCGCGAGCGCGACCACGCGGCGGTGCACACCGCCAGCCGCCTTGGCGACCGCGACGCGTACGCCGCGCAGTCCCAGCGGGTGGACGAGGCGGTCTCCCGGCTGCGGCTGCCCGAGTCGGAGGCCGAGAACCTCTCGCCGACCGTGCGCGACGCCTACCAGAGCGCGATCAACCGGCTCGGCAGCCTCGGCTCGCTGCGCGGCATCGTCAACCGCGGCTTCACCGACTACCAGACCCTGGTCGCCTACGACTCGGTGATCGACAACGTGCTCGGCATCGACCGCGCGGTCTCCGCGGCGGCGGCCAACACCCAGGTCACCCAGGCCGCGCGCGCCGCGGAGGCGATCAGCAGGATCAAGGAGAACCTGGCCCAGCAGCGCTCGATGCTGCTCGCGGCAGGCATCCGCAACGAGTTCCTCGCCGGTCAGCTCGACCAGGTCGCGGAGGCCGACGCCCGCTTCAAGGCCGCGTTCGCCGAGTTCGAGAGCGTCGCCACCCCCGCGCAGCTGGAGCTCTACGAGGCCAAGGTCGCCGGCCCCGCGGTCGACGACTCCGAGCAGCTCAAGCAGTCCGCGCTGATCAACGCGGAGAACGACCGCGCGCTGGGCATCGCCCCGGCCGCCTGGGGCGCGGCCTCCGCCGAACGCGCCGACATGGTGCGCTCGGTCGAGGAGGACGTGCTCAACGAGTTCCACCAGACCGCCGACAGCTACGCCGACGCCGCCCAGTGGTCCATGCTGCGCGACGCGGGCCTGGTGCTGCTCCTGCTGCTGATCGCGTTCGCCGTCGCCGCCTACATCGCCCGCTCGATGCTGCGCCCGCTGCGGACCCTGCGCTACGGCGCGCTGGAGATCGCCCAGCAGAGCCTCCCGGAGGCGATCCGGCAGGTCAACGAGAACCCGGGCAGCGCGAGCGCCGTTTCGGTGCCGCCGGTTCCGGTGCACACCCGCGAGGAGATCGGCCAGGTCGCCCGCTCCTTCGACGCGGTGCACCAGCAGGCGCTGCGGCTGGCCTCCGAGCAGGCGCTGCTGCGGACCAACGTCAACGACCTGTTCGTCAACCTCGCCCGCCGGAGCCAGACGCTGGTGCAGCGCCAGCTGTCCCTGATCGACCGGCTGGAGCAGGACGAGCAGGACCCGGACCAGCTGAGCAGCCTGTTCGAGCTGGACCACCTGGCCACCCGGATGCGGCGGAACAACGAGAACCTGCTGATCCTCGGCGGCACCGACCTCACCCGCCGGATGATGCGCCCGGTGCCGCTGTCGGAGGTCGTCGGCGCCGCCGTCTCCGAGGTCGAGCAGTACGCCCGGATCGCGATCGCCGAATCGCCCGACCTGGCCATCCAGGGCCGCGTGGTCAACGACTTCGTGCACCTGGTCGCCGAGCTGCTGGAGAACGCGACGGTGTTCTCCAACCCGGACACCGAGGTCACCGTCCGCGCCGCCTACCGCAGGCAGGAACTGGTCATCGAGATCCGCGACCGCGGCGTGGGCATCGACGCCGACGAGATCGACGAGATCAACGACCGGCTCACCCGGCCCCCGGAGATCGACGTCGCGGTCTCCCGCCGGATGGGCCTGTTCGTGGTCGGCCAGCTGGCCCGGCGGCACAACATCCGGGTGCAGCTGCAGAACAACGGCGACCTGGAGGGCGGCGTCACCGCCACCGTGCACCTCGCGGGCGAGCACGTCGTGCAGCTCACCCCGGACGGCCCGCGGCCGATGCCCGACCTGCCGCGCCAGTCCGACGACGGCAGGCGCGACTCGATCAGCGAGACCGGCACCCACCTCGGCCTGGCTGCGGCCTTCGGCCGCGGCGGCGTCACCGACCGCGCCGCGGAACCGCCGACCGAGCGGGCGCCGCTGCCGCAGCTGAACTTCGACGAACCGCCCGCCGCGCCTCCGGCCCCCGCGCTCAACGGCTTCGACCCGCCCGCGCTCTCCGGCCTCAACGGCTTCGACCCGACCGGCGGACCGCTGCCGCAGCGCAGGCCGGAGAGCCGCGACGCGGAGCCGGAACCCGAGGAGCACCCGGAACCGGTCGAAGAGCTCCCCGGCAACTACTCCGTTCAGGTTGCGTCCGGCGAATCCTTCGGCGCCACCGACATCCCGCAGTGGGAGGATGACCAGCTGGCGCAGCCGGACGACGAGGCGCAGCAGTGGCCCGGTGAGGAGAGCGCCGTCGACGGCGACGTGCCCGAGGTGTTCGACGGCCAGTGCGGGGTTCCCGAGCAGGAGGAAGAAGAGGAGCCCGCGAGCCTGTTCCACAGCCCGTTCGAGGCCGAGAAGACGGCGACCTTCGCCGCTCCGGTCCCGGAGGCGGGCGGCGCCGAGCAGAACGGAACGGCACCGGCGGGGCAGGACACCCAGGAGCGGACGGCGTCCGACGACGAGCGGGACGGTGAACCGCCGGCGGACGAGACGCAGTCGAAAGGGGCTTCCTGGGACATGGACGACGCGCCGACGCAACGTCTGCCGATCTACGAAGCCGTGCTGTCGCAGTGGTTCCGCGAGTCCGATGTGGACGAAGAGGGGGCCGCGCCCGCCGACGCGGCGGTGACCCCCGAGCCGGAGCCGGAGCCGGAGCCCGCGCCCTCGGTCGCCGACGGCGCCCAGGCGCAGCTGGCGCGCCGCGCCGCCGAACCCGAGCCGGGCGAGCAGGCCGAGCCGGAACCGGCGCCGGTGCCTGGCGAGTTCCCGCCGGAGCTGCTGGCCCCCACCACCCCGCGCGACCCGGGCTGGGGCTCGGCCGACGACGGCTGGCAGGCGGCCGAGGCGCTGGTCCAGCAGACCCAGCAGGTCCAGGAGACCACCGCCGCCGGCCTGCCGAAACGGGTGCCGAAGTCGAACCTGGTGCCCGGCTCGGCCGCCCCGCGACCGCAGTCGGACGCACCGAGCAAGCCGGCCGCGCCACGATCGCCGGATGCCGTTCGTGGCCGAATGTCGAACTTCCAGCAGGGCATCCGCCGTGGTAGGCACGCCAAGGCCGAACCGGTCTCGACCGAACCGCCCCGCTCGATTCCGAGCCGTCATGAGGAGCAGGAGTGAACGGGTCCGTCCAGCAACCCATGAGCAGCAACAGCTTCAGTTGGCTGATCACCGACTTCGTGCGCCGCGTCCCCGGCGTCGCGCACGCCGTCGTGGTCTCCGCGGACGGGCTGCTGCTCGCCGGCTCGCAGGGACTGCCGCGCGACCGCGCCGAGCAGCTGTCCGCGGTGGCCTCCGGACTGGTCAGCCTCACCCAGGGAGCGGCGCGCTGCTTCGAAGCCGGTGACGTCACCCAGACCGTGGTCGAGATGGAGCAGGGCTACCTGTTCCTGATGTCGATCAGCGACGGCTCCTGCCTGGCGGTGCTGGCCGCCCCCAACGCCGACATCGGCCTGGTCGCCTACGAGATGACCCTGCTCGTCGAGCGCGTCGGCAGGCAGCTCACGCCGGAGCTGCGGGCGCAGCTCCAGGGCATGGTGCGGCGGTGAGTCCGGTTTCCGGATCCGAGGGGAGCTCGCCATGAACACCGGTTCCGACCCGAGCTGGGACGGTGACCTGTTCCGCCTCTACAACAAGAGGCTGAACTCCGATTCCTGGCAGGACGACTTCGTCGACGACGCGCAGCAGGACGGCGAAGCCGTCAGCGACTACAGCCGCGCGCTGTTCGGCGGCCCCGGCGCGGACCTGTTCGGGTCCGGCTACTCCGAGGCCGCGGCCGACAGTCGCCCGGCCCCCGGTCCGGACCCGCGCCCGGCGGCCGACAGCGGCCCGTCGTCGGTCTCGATGCCCCCCATCTCGATGCCGCCCGCGTCGATGCCCGCGATCTCGCAGCCGATGTCGCCGATCTCGCAGTCGATGCCGTCCATCTCCGGTTCGATGCCGGCGATCCGGGCCGACGCGGGCGAATCCGGCGAGGACCTGGGCGAAACCGGCTCGCTGGTGCGGCCCTACGCCCGCACCCGGGGGCGCACCCGCACTGATTATGATCTTGCTATCGAGACGCTGGTCTCGACCAGCGAACGCGGGCGTTCGCAGGGCGGACCGTCTTCTCCGGAGCACCGCTCCATCTCGGAGCTGTGCATGGAGGCTCGCTCGGTGGCCGAGGTGGCCGCACACCTGCGCCTGCCGCTGGGCGTGGTGCGGGTGCTGATCGGCGACATGGCCGGTCTGGGCCTGGTCTTAATTCACGAGAGTGGCATGGTCGTGGGGGATCGGCCGTCCATGGAGTTCTTGGAAAGGGTGCTCAGTGGGCTTCGCAGGCTCTGATCCCCGCTCGGCGGCGAACCACGGTGGTGGCAACAAGACCTCGACCAAGATCGTGGTCGCCGGTGGTTTCGGGGTTGGCAAGACGACGTTCGTCGGTTCGGTGTCGGAGATCGTGCCGCTGACCACCGAGGCGGTGATGACCGAGGCCAGCGTCGGCGTCGACGACCTGACCGCCACCCCGGGCAAGGTCACCACCACGGTCGCGATGGACTTCGGGCGGGTGTCGCTGGACTCGGACCTGATCCTGTACCTGTTCGGCACGCCGGGCCAGCACCGCTTCTGGTTCATGTGGGACGACCTGGTGCGCGGGGCCATCGGCGCCGTGGTGCTGGTCGACACCCGCAGGCTGGCCGACGCCTTCGCCTCGATCGACTTCTTCGACGACCGCGGACTGCCGTACGTGGTCGCGGTGAACACCTTCGACGGCGTCCTGCACCACCGCATGGAGGACGTGCGGGAGGCGCTGACCATCGACGACTCGGTCCCGATGATCACCGTCGACGCCCGCAACCGGGAGTCGACCAAGCAGGCGCTGATCAAGCTGGTGGAGCACGCCATGCGCCAACGCATGGCGGCGGCGCGGTGATTGTTTTATTGGGCTCGTTCTGCGTGGTGGGTCGCTTGGCGGAACCTCAGGCGCCCGCTAGCTGCGGTAACTTTTTCCCACGTATGCCAATACGAGGGAAAAAGCTGTCCTCGCCAGCGAACGCCTGAGAACCCGCGGCGGTGCCGGTTGCGTGCTTGGGCTAAGCGGCTGCGCCGCTTGAGGACGATGGTTGGGTTTGCTTTTCCGCGCTGGGCTGGCTTAGTCCTCGACGAGGGCTGCTGATGTGATTCGGTGTAGCGGGTAGTTGCCGATGTGCTCGCCGGTCTGGTCGAGGCCCTGGAGCACACCGCTGCCGACCCGCACCGGCCGCACGACCCGCTGGGTCGCCACTCCGTGCGAGTCGACGAACCCCAGCCACACGCTCCTGCGCTGCTGCGCCGCGTCGCGCAGCAGCTGGAGCGTCGCCTCCGCGCTCGGCCGCCCGCGCTCCGGCCGCACGGTGCTGCCGCGCCGCGCCGCCCCCGCGCGGTCGCCCGCGCGCAC
>NZ_BAAAUX010000040.1:0-83408 GCF_039534165.1 Saccharopolyspora taberi
GGCTGCTCGGCCCGCGCGGCGCGCTCGGCCGGTCGCTGGAAAACGCGGCGCGGCTTCGCCTCATCCGCCGCGGACGCGGCAGGCGCTCCGGAGGCCGCCGCAGGCGGCGCCTCCGCCGCTGCCGCGGGCGCTGCCCCGTCCGGGGCGACGGTCATCCGCCGCTCGACCCGTTCGAGCCGTTGCAGCAGCGCGGTTTCGCCCTCCGAAACCGCGGGCAGCATCATCCGGGCGCAGAGCAGTTCGAGCAGCAGCCTGGGCGCGGTCGCCCCGCGCATCTCGGACAGCCCGGTGTGCACGATCTCGGCGAACCGCGACAGCGTCGCCGCGCCGAGCTGTTCGGCCTGGGTCCGCATCCTGGTCAGCTCGTCACCGGCGGCGTCGATCAGACCGCGCTGGGCGGCGTCGGGCACCGAGTGCAGCAGCACCAGGTCCCGCAGCCGGTCGAGCAGGTCGGAGGCGAAGCGGCGCGGATCGTGCCCGGCCTCCACCAGCTTGTCGACGGTGCCGTACACGGCGGCGCCGTCACCGGCCGCGAGCGCGTCCACCATGTCGTCGATGAGCGCGACGTCGGTGACCCCGAGCAGCGCGACCGCGCGCTCGTAGGTGACGCCGTCCTCGCTGGCCCCGGCCAGCAGCTGGTCCAGCACGCTGAGGGTGTCCCGCGCCGAACCGCCACCGGCGCGGATCACCAGCGGGAACACCGAGGGCTCGACGCGCACGCCCTCCTCGCCGCAGATCCGCTCCAGCAGCTCCCGCATCACGCCGGGCGGCATCAGCCGGAACGGGTAGTGGTGGGTCCGCGACCGGATGGTGGTGAGCACCTTGTCGGGCTCGGTGGTCGCGAAGACGAAGATCAGGTGTTCCGGCGGTTCCTCGACGATCTTGAGCAGGGCGTTGAAGCCCTGCGTGGTGACCATGTGGGCCTCGTCGATGATGAAGATCCGGTAGCGCGACTGGGCCGGGGCGAAGAACGCGCGATCGCGCAGCTCGCGGGTGTCGTCGACACCGCCGTGGCTGGCCGCGTCGAGCTCGACGACGTCGACGCTGCCGCCGCCCTCGGGCGCGAGCGCGACGCAGGAGTCGCACTCGCCGCACGGGTCGGCGGTCGGCCCCTGCGCGCAGTTCAGCGACCGGGCGAGGATGCGCGCGCTGGAGGTCTTGCCGCAGCCGCGGGGGCCGGAGAACAGGTAGGCGTGGTTGATCCGCCCGGACGACAGCGCGGTCCGCAGCGGTTCGGTGACGTGTTCCTGCCCGACGACCTCAGCGAAGGTCGCCGGCCGGTACTTGCGGTATAGGGCGAGCGCCACGGTCGAGACCCTACGCGGTGGTGCCGACAGGGCGGATCCTGGTCCGGGAAGTAAAGGGGACCCCGTGCACCCGCCAGAGCCCGCTTACCCTTGCTGCCTTCCGGCCCTGGGGGAGTTCACAGGATGGACGCCGCACGAGGTCCACGGACAGTGTAGCCCACGCCCCGGCGGCCCCCGCAAAGGTGGGGTGCGGCAGCGATCCGGAGGGCATCGGAAATGAATTGAAGACAGGTTCCCGCAGCGCATTGTCGGCATTTGCCGGAAAGCTGGCTGCGGCGCCGGTGAAACCTCCGGCTCGAAGCAGCGGCAAGGTCGTGTTCGACGTCCCGGCCGACGCGGGCAGGCTCACCCTGAAGTACCTGCCGATCGGCGCCACCGAACCCCTGGCCGACTGGCGCTGATCCGCGGCGGGGCCGAGCTGGTCCGCTCCGGGATCGACTCGCCCCCATCGCCGAAGCCGACCCAGCAGTCCCCCTCAGCCCCTTTAGAGGAAAATGTCGATTATCTGCTTAAATTGACCCAGGGTACTGTTTTCGGGCGAACTATCCCCCTTGCCCATCGCCACCGCATCGTTGTTAATCTTGGCCAGGAGCTTCTTTTCTTCCACTTCGGTTGCGCGATTCGCCAACTTGACAGTGACTTGATTGAGATCGCTTAGCACCCTCCCATAGTAGTCATCATTCGACAGGTTGTCCCAATCAGTAAATTTCGCGAAATCCGCGGCCATAACTTCGCCGAGGCCTCCCGAGTTCTGACTCCAAGCATCCAAAGTCTCCTTGACCACTAGCTGCCGCTCGGTCATTTGCTCCACGGGCGGCATCTTGAATCGTCCCTCTTTCGACTCTTTCAGTGCCTTGATCAGGTTCCCCAAAACCTTGTCCATCTTCTCGGAATCGACGGGCGGCGTCGGAGATTCACCTTGCCCGGATTCCGCTTCCCTCCCAACCGAATACGCGATCTTGTTGATAGACATGACCCCCGCGGCCACATTCTTTTGGTGCTGCATCGGGTCACCGAAGAAGGCGCTGGCAGCATCGGTGGTATACGGAAGACTGACCTCTTGTTCGTACATTTTCGCGATGCTTTCCTGGACTTCGGGCGACTGCGCCTGGAGCCAGCTCTTGTCTTCAGGCGACAGAACCGAAACAAGTTCGTCAAGGAACTCACCCATGGGACTCCCCTCCCACTGGCCGACAATGAGACCTCAGACTGCCAGAAGAGCAGGGAAGGCACCTTTTCCATCACTCGGCAGGCCAGACTGAAATGCGATCGAGTGAATCGATCTCCTGAGAGTGGCGAGCATTCTCGATCACCTTCGCGGGGACGCGTTCACAGGCACTTCTGCATGCCTGGCTTCGCACGCCCCGACACCGCAGTCCCAGGACGAAGAACTGCCCGCGACGTTCGGCGGTTCGGTCTTGTCCACCGGGGTCGACGTCATCTCCTCGCGCTCGACGAGCCACCCGGCCCACCGCTTCGCGGCGCAGAGGTGGCCACGCTCCACGACGCAACCCCGTCGCCCCAGGTCACGACCCGTATCCGCTGCTCAAAAAGCCACCTGCTAGGCTTCCGCACGGAGGATTGGCCGAGCGGCCTAAGGCGCACGATTGGAAATCGTGTTGGGTTAACAGCCCTCACGGGTTCGAATCCCGTATCCTCCGCCAGCGCGGAAAGCCCGGGTGTCACCGACACCCGGGCTTTCGTCGTCGCGGGGTCAGCCCCTGAGGCGGACCACCTGCGGGTCGTGGTCGCTGGCCTGGTCGGCGAACTCGGCGTTGACGTGCACCACGTCGTAGTCGGCCGTCCCGGCGGCGGGGCTGGTCAGGATGTGGTCCAGCGCCTGGGAGTTCCCGTCGTAGACGTAGCTGTAGCGCTCGTTCGGCGGCAGCGAGTCCGCCGCGTCGACCAGCGCGCCGTCGGCGGTCAGCGTCCGCAGGGTCGGCGAGAAGCCGAAGTCGTTGAGGTCGCCCGCGACGACGACCCTGGCCTCGGCGTCGATTCCCCGCAGCTCGTCGACGAAACCGCGCACCGCCTCGGCCTGCGCGGTCCGCTGCTCCTCCGAAGTGCGCCGCGGCGGCTGGAACCGGCCGTGCAGCGGCTGGTCGCCGCCCTTGGAGTTGAAGTGGTTGGCGACCACGAAGACCTGCTTGCCCTGGAAGGTGAACTCGCCGACCAGCGGCTTGCGGCTGCTCTCCCACGCCGGGTTCGCCGGGTCGATGCGGCCGGGGGACGCGCTCAGCGCGGCGCGGTCGCCGTCGGCCACCGGGCGCACCGGGGTCACCGCGTCGCCACCCGGTCGATCCACAAAGGACACCCGGGCCGGGTTGAACAGGAACGCCACCCGGATGTTGCCGCCCGGCTGACCGCCGTCGGCGTTGTTCTCCGGGTCGATCTGCCGCCACTCGTAGCGCGGGCCGCCCGCCGCCGCGATCGCGTCGGTGAACCGGCGCAGCGTCTCGTCGGCGGCGACCACGCCGTCGTCGGTCGCACCGGTGTTGTCCTGGACCTCCTCCAGCGCCAGCACGTCCGGCGCCGCCAGGTTGCCCGCGACGGCCTTGGCGAGCTGGTCGAACTTGGCCTGCTCGTTGTCGCCGCCGAGGTTCTCGACGTTGTAGGTCGCCACCGACAGCTCGTCCTCGGCCTGCGGCCGGGTCGTCTCGCGCTCCAGCCCGCCCGGCTGGTGCTCGCCGAGGGCCGCGGCCTCCAGCACGTAGCCGCCGAAGCGGCTGTAGTCCAGCGGACCCGCGGTCGCGCCGCCCAGCCGGTCGCCCACGTCGGCCTTCGGGAACGGCCGCTCGGCGAACGGGATCAGCGACTCGACCTTCAGCCTGCCGCTGTTGTTCTCCGCGTACCCGGTGTAGGCGGTGCCGCCGCGCCCGGTCGCGTTCTGCTCGGGCTTGCTGGTCACCCACAGCGCGTTGTAGCCGTCGGTCGGCCCGACCACGCGGGCGTCGCGCACGCTCAGGCTCATGCCCTCGCGCGACTCGTAGAAGTCGAGCGCGAAGGCCGCCGGGTCGAGGTCGAGCTTGTCCAGCTCGCCCTCCGGGGAGTAGGCCGCCGGGACGGTCTCGGGCCCCAGCTCCTCGGGCCGGATCTCGCCCTTGCCGGTGACCTGCCAGGTCGCGCCGGTCAGCTCGGTGACCGACTGGTTCGGCGTGTCCTCGGGGCTCTCACCCTCGGCGAGCGGGTAGTACTCGGTGACCTTGCCCGCCACCGACACCGCGTCGCCGACGGCGACCCGCGGCGTTTCCCCGCCGGTGAACACGAACAGGCCCTCGCTGGTGCGCGCGTCGGCGTCCGGTTCCGGGTCCTGGACCCAGAAACCCCGGGCCGAGCCGAACGCCCGGACTCCGGTGACCACCCCGGGCACGTCGGCGACCTCCTGGCCGACGAGGTCGGACACCCGGCCGGTGCCCTGGATGTCGTGGATGCGGACCGCTGCCTGCGCCGTCGCGACCGGCGCCACGGATAACGCGCCCAGGACGACGACCACACCCGCGGCGAGCGTCGAGTTCCTCACCACTTATGCACCTTCCCCGTTTTGAAAACTTCACTCCGCAGAGTGAAAATACCGGGAAGGAATAACGAAGAGTGGTCATCCGTATGGCCCAAGTAAGGCTTCCGTATGACGTCCGCGCGGCACCGCCACGCACAGCAAAGAGCCGGTCACCGCGACTGCGATGACCGGCTCTTGCGAGCGGTAGCGGTGGGATTCGAACCCACGGTGGCGGTTAACCACACACGCTTTCGAGGCGTGCTCCTTAGGCCGCTCGGACACGCTACCGCCGACAAGCGTAACGGACGCCCTGATCAACCTCGCGCGGGGGTCACCGCCAGGCCCGCATCGCGTCCGCCAGGGTCGCCCGCGCCCTGGACAGCCGACCGCGCACGGCCTGCTCACCCGCGCCGACCCGGCGGCCGATCTCCAGCGACGAAAGCCCGTGGATCTCGGCCAGCAGCCAGACGTCGCGCTGCCCGGCGGGCAGCCCGGCCAGCGCCAGGCCCAGCGCCCGCACGCCCTGGCCGACCTCGGCCAGCCGCTGCGGGTCGCCCGCCGACCCGGCGAGCTCGGGCACGACGGCCACCGGGTAGGTCCGGCGGGTCCGGCGCCTGCGCAGCACGATCAGGCAGCGCCTGCGGGCGATCTGGAACAGCCAGGCCCGGGTCGCCCCGAAGTCGGTGACCCCGGCCATCTCGCGCCAGGCGGTGGCGAACACGTCCTGGACGACGTCCTCGGCCTCGGCGCGGTCGTTGAGCATCCGCAGGGCCAGGCCGAAGACCGGGTCCGAGTGGCGGCGGACGAGCTCGGTGAACGCGACCTCGTCACCGGCGGCGACCCTGGCTCCCAGCACGGCATCGGTCGGCTCCACGCCACCCCCCGCAATGCGATGGATCCGCCCGCTTCGGCTCGCGGGGTGGATCCATCGTCACAGCAGGCCGGAGGGTTCACCGGCTGGACAGGCCACCCGAACCGGTGATCATGGTCGGTGGCCGTGGAAGAAGTCCTCCAGCACGGCGGTGCACTCGTCGGCCAGGACACCGCCGACGACCTCGGGCCGGTGGTTGGTCCGCCGGTCGCGGACCACGTCCCACAGCGAGCCGACCGCCCCGGTCCGCGGCTCCCAGCAGCCGAAGACCACCCGCGCGACCCTGGCCAGCACCAACGCCCCCGCGCACATCGTGCACGGCTCGACGGTGACCGCCAGCGTGCAGCCCTCCAGCCGCCAGCCGTCGCCGTGCGCTGCCGCCGCCCGCCGCAGCGCCAGGATCTCGGCGTGCGCGGTCGGGTCCCGGAGGGCTTCGCGCTGGTTGTGAGCGGTGGCCAGCACCCGGCCGTCCGGATCGGCCACGACCGCCCCGATCGGAACATCCCCAGTGGACAGCGCGCCCGGCGCGACCCGCAGCGCGGCCCGCACCAGCTCGACGTCGGCGGCGCGGTGGGCACCGGCGCTCACTGGTCCAGCTTCTCCATCAGGCCCGCGAACTGGTCGCCGAAACCGCAGCGCTGGGCGATCATCTCCAGCTGCTCGTCGGGGTAGAGGTCGACCTCCTCGATGATCACCAGGAGCTCGCCCTCGGGCAGGCCGATGTCGGAGAGGATGGCCAGGTTGCCCTCCGGCCAGACCTCGTCGTCGTCCTCGTCCGGCGGGTCGATGCGCAGCAGGTCGAGCACGTCGGCGGCGATGTCGTAGTCCAGCGCCGCGGCCGCGTCCGAGAGCAGCAGGTCAACCCCGCCGGGGACGGGGCGGACCAGGACGAAGAACTCGTCGTCCACATTGCACATGCCGAACACCGCGCCGGTGGATCTCAACCCGCGCAGTTCCGTGATCGCGGCGTCGAGACCCGCCAGCACCGAGCTGTCCATCGCGCTGCACCGCCACCGGCCGTCCTCCCGCACCACGGCAACGGCGAAGCCCGCGACCGGCTCCTGGACCGTCATGAGGACACCGTAGAGGGTGCGAACGCCACCCGAAAGCACTATTGCGCGCTCGTAACCTTCCGAGCTCGCTTTCTTGCTCGTCCGGGTGCGCCGGTCACCTTCCGAAGTGGTCCGGCAGGATGGCCCCATGCGTGCCGTGTGCGTCATCGGACTGGGACTGATCGGCGGCTCCGTCCTGCGGGCCGCCTCCGCCGCCGGCCGCCCCGCTTGGGGCGCCACGGCGTCCTCGGCGGACGCCGACGCCGCGCGGGCCGACGGCTTCGCCGTCGAGGCCACCGCGGACGCGCTGCGGCGGGCCGCCGCGGAGGACGCGCTGGTCGTGATCGCGACCCCGCTGACGGCGGTCCGCGAAGTGCTCCGCGAGGTCGCCTGGCACGCGCCGGAGGCGTGGCTGACCGACGTGGTCAGCGTCAAGGACCCGGTGGACGCCGAGGTCCGGAGCCTGCTGCCGGGCGCGCGGTACGCGGGCGGGCACCCGATGGCCGGGGTCGCCGCGTCCGGCTGGAGCGCGGGCTCGGCGGAGCTGTTCCGCGGCGCCGCCTGGGCGGTGACGGTCGAGGAGGACACCCGGCTCGACGCGTGGCGGGAGGCCGCCGCGCTCGCGATCGACTGCGGCGCCCAGGTGGTGGCGGCCTCGGCGGCGGAGCACGACTCGGCGGTCGCCCGGATCTCGCACCTGCCGCACGTGTTCGCCGCGGTGCTCGCGGCCGTCGGCGCGGACGGCGGCGCGCTCGCGCTGTCGCTGGCGGCGGGCTCGTTCCGGGACGGCACCCGGGTCGCGGGCAGCGAGCCGGAGCTGGTGCGGGCGATGACCGAGGGCAACCGGGTCGCGCTGCTGGACGCGGTGGACGACGCGCTGGGCAGGCTCGGCGCGGCGCGCGGTTCGCTCGCCTCCACCGGCGGCCTGAAGTCCACTGTGGATGCCGGCCACGACGCGCGCGCCGAGCTGGAGTCGCTGCGCGCGGGCGACCCCGAGCGGCTGGACGTGCGGTGGGACGAGCCGGAGGTGCTGGAGCGCCTGCGCGAGCACGGTGCGGCGGGCGGCCGGATCGTCGCGCTCGGCGCCGAGACCGTCACGGTCGAACTGCCGTGACGCGGAGGGGCCGCCCGGTGCGCTCGGGCGGCCCCTCCCGGAACCACTCCGGCCGCTGCCGGCCGGGACGGGGCCGAGCCGTCCCGCCGTCAGCCCTGGCCGGGTGGTGGAACCTTTTCGCGAAGCTAAGCCGCCCAAGCCGCCGATGCTCACCCGGACCGGCGAATCCGCTCCACCGGGTGACGCAATCTCGTTGTCCCGCGATCGCGGTCAGCGCTACATTGCATGTGACCGGATGACCAGATTTCAAATCTGGTCATCGAGTCAACCAGGAGGAAACCCAGTGCCGCCCGAGCCCCGCAACCCCGACCGCGCCGACCGCATCCTCGACGCCGCCGCGGCGCTGATGCTCCGCCTCGGCTACCGGAAGGTGACCATCGAGGACGTCGCGAAGCAGGCCGGGATCGGCAAGGGCACCGTCTACCTGCACTGGCGCACGAAGAAGGAACTGTTCTACGCGCTGCTGCTGCGCGAGAGCATCGCGATGACCGAGCAGCTGCTGGCCGTGATCGAGGACGATCCGGAGGAGATCCGGATGCACCGGTTCGTCCGGAGCGCCTACCTGCTGACCATGCGCAGCCCGCTGCTGGCGGCGCTGCTCCTCCGCGACACCGAAGTCCTCGGCGAACTGGCCGAGATGGAACGCGCCGAGGACCTCGTGCTCAACGACCGGATCTACCAGATCTACGTCGAGCGCGGTCTGCTCAACGACATCCCGGACCTCCAGTTCGCCTTGCAGGCGACGGCGATCGGCTTCTACCTCACCGACCGCTTCGGCCACCACGAGGAACTCGACCTGGAGACCAAGGCGGACTCGCTGTCGCGGGTCGTCCGGCGGGCGTTCGAGCCCGACACCGGCCCGGACCCGGCCACGATCGCGCGCACGGCGGCCGAGCTCGGCGACATCCTGCGGGACTTCACGTCCCGCTACCGGAAGCGGATCTACGCGTCCGATCCGACGCGGGGAACCCGGTAGCCCCGGGCTCCCCCGACCAGAAGGGGCACCTGAAATGGCGACTGCCGCCGACACCTGGGGAATCAACGAGGCCCAGTTCTGGCTCCGGGGCGACCACCCCGAGCAGCCCGTGAAGTTCGATCCCGCCACCGGGCTCTGGAACGTTTACGGCTACCCCGAGGCACACCAGATCCTCAGCGACCCGAAGACGTTCTCCTCCGACACCCAGCGCCTGCTGCCGGAGAAGGTGGCCAAGAACTTCGAGGCGTTCTCCGAGGGCAACCTGGTCAACATGGATCCGCCGGAGCACGGCCACCTGCGCAAGCTGGTCAGCCACGCCTTCACCCCGAAGGTCGTCGCGGACCTGGAGCCGCGGATCGCCGAGCTGGCGGGCGAGCTGCTCGACGGCGTCGGGGACCGGATGGAGATGGTCACCGACCTCGCCTACCCGCTGCCGGTCATCGTGATCGCCGAGCTGCTCGGGGTGCCGGCGAGCGATCGCGGCCTGTTCCGCGAGTGGGTCGACGCGATGCTCAACAACAACGTGCAGTTCACGCTGACCGACACCGACGAGATGGAGAAGCAGACCGCGGTGGCCGTCGAGCAGGTCGGCAAGCTGACCGAGTACCTGCGCGAGCACGCCGCCGAGCGCCGCCGCAAGCCGCGCGAGGACCTGCTGACCAAGCTGGTCGAGGCGGAGGTGGAGGGCTCCCGGCTCAGCGAGAACCAGGTGGTCAACTTCGCCAACGTGCTGCTCATCGCCGGGCACATCACCACCACCGCGCTGCTGGGCAACACCGTGCTCTGCCTGGACACCAACCCGGAGCAGTACGCGAAGGTGCGGGCGGACCGGTCGCTGGTGCCCGCCGCGATCGAGGAGTCGCTGCGCTACTTCAGCCCGTTCGCCCTCGTCAGCCGGGCCACGACCGAGGAGGTCGAGCTCGGCGGCCAGACCGTTCCGGCCGATCAGCTGATGATGTTGTGGCTGGCGGCGGCCAACCGCGACCCGCGGCAGTTCACCGACCCGGACACCTACGACGTCACCCGCCCGGCGAACCCGCAGATCGCGTTCGGCCGCGGCATCCACTTCTGCCTCGGGGCGCCGCTGGCCCGGCTGGAGGGCAGGGTCGCGCTGAACCTGCTGCTCGACCGGTTCCCGCACCTGCGCAGCGATCCCGACGACGGCCCGACGTTCGTGCCGAGCCCGAGCATGACCGCGGTCCGGAGGTTGCCGTTGCTGCTCACCCCCAGAGCCTGAGCAGCAACGGCAGAAACCCCTGGTTACTGGCTAAGACGTTCCAACGGCCGAACGGTTGCCTCGAAGTTCGGAATTTTTCCGGCAACCGGACGACGTGACCGCCAGCCGCAACTACAGCACGTGCGGGAATCGACGGTCACTAGGCCGAACAGGGCATTTGGGTAGGCGTCCGCAACGCGGGCGCCTACCGGGCCGGAGCGCTTGCGGACGCTCGGCGCGGCGCGGAAATCAACCCGGGCGCCTCCCGGCCCGGAACCCGCTTGCAGCCGCTCGGCGCGATGCGGGAATCTCCGGGCATGACCAACATCGCCGACGAGTTCACCACCCACCTCCGGCAGCTCGGCGCAGCCGGGCAGGTCGTCGAGTTCGAAACCGAGGTGCCGACCGCGGCAGCGGCGGCCGAGCTGCTGGGCTGCGAGGTCGGCGCGATCGCCAACAGCCTGGTGTTCACCGTCGAGGACGAGCCGCTGCTGATCCTGACCAGCGGTGCGCACCGGGTGGACACCAAGCACGTCGCGCGGTCGCAGGGCCTCGGCCGGATCCGCCGCGCCACCCCGGATTTCGTGCTCGCCGCAACCGGGCAGCCCGTCGGCGGCGTCGGTCCGGTCGGCCATCCGCGGCCGATCCGCACCCTGGTCGACCGCCACCTGAACTCCTACCCCGTGATCTGGGCGGGTGCGGGCACGAAATACCGGATGTTCCCCACCACCTACCCGGAACTGATCCGGATCACCGGCGGGACCGAGATCGACGTGTCCGGATAACCCGGAAATGTCGACCTACCTGAGGGTAATGCCCGACTGGGTTCGCGCATCAGTTCGCCCGGCAGCGCGCCCGAAGCCGGCCGACGACTTTCTCCTCGACGAATTGAGTTCGGCGTTTTCCCAGCGCACACCCCTCCGGATCGATCAATAGCGCGGTTTTCGGGGATGCGAGAACGCAATACTGTGGTACCCGATGATCGAGCCTAACGGGCGATAACACCTTAAGGTGAAGCCCATCGATTCGATCCTGCACCCCTTCAACGGCACGGCTACAAAGGTCGTGGCTATCAGCCGTTCCGGGGGAACACCTGGGGCAGTCATCCGAGGAAGGAAGTATTATGCGATCTCTGTCTCGCGCGGTCGTCGTCGGTGCTCTGGCGCTCCCGCTCGCGTTCGCCTCCGTCGGATTCGCGTCGGCTGCCGACGCGAACAACAAGGACGACGGGCACAACGACGAGAGCAGCCACTGCTGGTACTTCAGCTGCAACGAGTTCTGGTCGTTCTCGGACAACGACACCCAGATCCAGAACTGGGGGATCATCCACAACACCGACAACAGCGACAACAGCACCAACAACGAGTTCAACTTCTGATCTCTGCCGCTGGGAGAGGGCCCCGTCGCGCCGCGGCGGGGCCCTCTTTTCCGGTTCAGATCGCGAGGGTGTCCAGGTGCCGCCGCAGCACCGCCAGGGTGCGGGCCGGTGAGATCGCCGAAGGGGCGGTGATCACGGTCAGCGCGAGACCGTCGAGCAGGGCGCAGAGCCGGTCGGTTTCCAGCGCGAGGTCCAGTTCGGGCGTCCGGCCCGACCGGACGCAGCCCTCGAGGATCCTGCGCACCACCATCCGCATGCCCTCGGACATCCGGCGCACGTACGGGGTGAGGTTCCCGTCGGTGCGCGCGGCTCCGCTGAATGCCAGCCACACGGCGGTTTCCCGGTGGCGCTGCTCGTCCAGCGGCAGGAACTCGGCGAGCATGTCCTCGACCAGCCGCCTGCGCTCCGGCGAGCCGCTGGCGGTCTCGCCGAGCCGGCCCCGGTGCACCGCGAACCGCTCGTCGACGGCGTCGACCAGCGTCTGGAACGCCAGCGCCATCAGCTCGTCGTAGCTGCCGCAGTAGTGGCGGACCGATCCAATCGCGAGGCCCGCCTCGGCGGCGACGGTGCGCAGGGACACCTGAGCCAGGCCGTCGCGGGCCACCACGCGGAACACCGCCTCGGCGACCTCGCGCCTGCGTTCGTCCGGATCGACAATCTTCGGCACCTTGCCGTTATAGCACGACCTTGCTAACTTCTTTTTGGCAAGATCGTGCTATTAAAGGAGTGCTGGTGAACCCGTTGCTCTGGGCGGTGATCGCGGTCGCCGTGCTGGTCGCGATCGGCAAGCGGTTCCTGGGCGAGCCGATGAACGCACGCGAAGTGTTCGTGACCCCGCTGGTGCTGCTGGGCATCGGCGTCTACGGACTGCGCGAGATCCCACTGTCCGCTGTGGACATAACCTGGATCGTCATCGGCAGCGCGGTCGGCCTGGGGTTCGGGGCGCTGCGCGGTACGACCGTCCGGATCTTCGAGCGCGGCGGAGTGCTTTGGCAGCGCTACACGAAGTGGACGGCCCTGGTCTGGGTGGTGTCGCTCGCGGGCAACGCGGGCATCGGATTCCTGGGCGCGGCAATGGGAATGCACCCCGACGCGCGCCCGATGACGCTGTCCATCGGCGTCGGACTGGTCGGCGAGATGATCAGCCTGGGGCTGCGTGCTCTGTCGAGCGGGACGCCGTTCGCGCCGGATCCGGACCGCACCACCGCCCGCCGCTGAACGCTCAGCGGGGTTCGAGCGCGGGGCGCACCGCATCGAGCAGGTCCGCCGAGGTCTCCTCGGCGCTCTGCCCGGTGGTGTCGAGAAGGACCTGCTGGGTGCCGGAGCGCCTCAGCCGGTCGGCCTCGGCGACCGCCCGCTCGGCCACCCACTGCTGGACGTGAGTCGAAACGCCGCGCAACTCGTCCCCGGCGAGCAGCGCCGACTCCCCGGCGGCCCGGCGCCGCACGCGATCGGCCAGCGTCGCGGCATCGGCGTCCAGGCCGACGCACAGATCGCCTGGCACCTCCCCGGGCTCGCGGGTCACGACGATCAGCGCCCGGGCCCCGGCGTCCCGGTAGCCCTGCCACACCTCCGCCAGATTCGCCTTCGCCACAGCGGAATCCGGGGCGAAGCCGAGCTGGTCGAGGTCGGCGTACGCGGTCGGGACGCCGTCTTTCCACAGGTTCTGCAGCACACCCCACGCGGCGGTCGACTTGCCCACCGCGGTGGGACCGGTCACGACGATCACCGGCCCCGGCAGCGGCCCGCCGGGCGGCGGGAAGAAAGGACCCGGGGCCACGACGCAGCGTTCGAGGAGGGCGTCCACTGTGGCGTCGGAGCTCTGCCCGGTGGTGTCCAGCGGAATCCCGAAGCCGGATCTTTCGAGCCTGTCGACCACCTCGAACAGCTCCTCCAGCAACTCGGCGGGCGACCCGCGCCCGAGGAACCGCCGCCGCAACTCATCCCGCTCGCAGCGCAACCGCACGAGGGTGAGCTCGATCTCGGGCCGGCCCTCGAAGTGCGGCCCGATCCCCAGCTCCGGATCCACGACCCCGGACACGACAACCTGCCGCACACCCGCGCGCCGCAACGTGCCGATCACCCGCAGCAGGTTGGCGGCCTTGATCCCGTGACCGGCGGAGCCCCCACCCGGCGGCGGCCCGATCAACCCGAGCTGATCGATGTCCACGTAACCGACGCTGCCGCCCCGCGCCGCGATCCGCGTGTACAGCCCCCAGCCGGTGGTCGACTTCCCCACCCCCGGCGCACCGGTCACCCACAGCACCGGGATCGTTTTCCGCCCCATACCTGGAGATCGTAGGGACGCGGGCAACGGGAATTCCGGTTCGGGACCAGCGGGCGGTTGATGTGATTTAGGGCACAAATTCGATTCAGCGCGACCCTGGTCAGGCTCTCGCGGTTTTCACCAAACGCACACGAGCAGACACTTTGCGTGTTGATCTCGGCGCGCCACCAGGGAAACGCTTTGCTTTCACAGGAACACCAAGAGTGACTACTTCGGCTTGATCACTATTCGGAACCAGTTCCGGTTCTATTCAGCAGCACCTGCGGATTTCCACCAGGTGAAACAGGACTCGGATGGTCCGCTTTCGCTGCGAGATCATTGGTCCGCCCGCACATCATGATCCGCAAACCAATAACCCGAACGTTCCTGGAAACGTCGGATCCGGCAGGCGGCGCCTGTTTGCCAACGTCCACTTTCTCATTGCGCCGAGGTCCCACGGATCCTTAGTGTCCAGTGACCGCCGGGGAGATCCCCGGCAAAGATCAAAACTGAGAAAGAAATCGATCATGAGACCACACATCTGCGTTCGGTGGGACGCATTCGACGCACTGCTTGAACAGCATGGCCTGCGGTCCAGGTACGCGATCGCCCGTTATTTGGATCTCAGCCAGCCGACGGTGAACCGGGTGCTCGACGGGAAGCAGTCTCCTGGAGAGCGGTTCATCGCCGCTGTGCTGAAAAGGTTCGACGTTCCTTTCGAAGACATCTTCGAGGTATTCGAAGGACGGGCGGCCTGCGAGGTGAGATCGTGACGACTTCGGCAGGTGGCCGGCACTTTCACCGCCGGTCCAAGGAAACGGTGCGCCGAACCGCATTATCGCGCACGGTCAACGGGGTGGAGGTCGTTCGCGACGAACCGACCGAGGCACCATTGCGCGACAAAGATCGGAAACCGATCCTCTGGACACAGACCCGCAAACTACTGCTCGCCGACGGATCGACCATCTACGGCTGCGCACATTGCGACTACGTCAACCACAACCCGCGCAGCATCCGTCCTCACCTCCGGCACTGCAAAAAGCGCCCTGCCGCACCGAGTACGGCCACCGCAGCGCCGACCGATCTGGTAGGCGAACTGGTGACGTCGTACGAAAAGCTCGCCACCGACCGCCAGGAGTGGAAAGAGCGAGCGCTGTCCGCCGAGCACCAGCTGCGGATGGTCCGCATCGCGCTCGGGGCCACCACGTGACCCGGCGCGGCTCAGTCCTCGCGCCACATGTCCAGCACCATGGCGTAGACCTCGGGCTTGCTCATCTCCGGGCGCTCCTCGACCATCGCGTCGACCAACCGCCGCGCCTCGTCGCGACTCACGCCGCGGGCCTCCGCCTCGCTCAGGTACGCGCGCTCCGACGCCGAAGGCCGCCCGCCGCCGACGCCCCGTCCGGGGAGCCCGGTCCGCCACCGCTCGATCTCGGGCACCCGCTCGGGCGCCCAGCCCGGCACGCCGTCGATCTCGACGTCCGGCGCCGGGAACGGGTGCGCCGAGCCGGCGGGGTAGCGCTCGCGCCACTTGGTGACCGCCGAGCGGGACACGTCGAGATGCCCGGCAAGGCCGGACGCCCCGAGGTACCGCGCCGGTCCTCCGCGGAACAGTTCCATCGCGCCATTCTCCCCCAACGTCGTCCCTGACGGGGACAACGTTATGGCACGGTCTGAAAACATCCCGAAAAGCAAAGGACCCCCTGCGAGAGGGGGTCCTGAGCTGTCTCGACCAGACGCGCGCCCGTAGGGATTCGAACCCCAAACCTTCTGATCCGTAGTCAGATGCTCTATCCGTTGAGCTACGGGCGCATGTTCATTTGTAGTGGGCACCCACCTCGCGGCGGGAACCACTGCGGAGGCTCCGGGATTTGAACCCGGGAGGGGGCGTAACCCCCAACCGCATTAGCAGTGCGGCGCCATAGACCAGACTAGGCGAAGCCTCCCGGTAGTCCTCGCGGCCACCGGAGAAAAGACTACACAACCCTCCAACCCCCCGGCACAGGGGGGTCGGTTACGGCTCCGGGACCCGCCCGGAGCCGGTCACCGTCAGCTCCCCGCGCCCTTGCTGAACTGCACGAACGGGGTCAGGGCCGCCGGGTTCTGCAGGGCGTCGCGGCTGACCGCCCGGTCCGGGTCCGCGCCGGCGAGGATCTTCTTCACCGGCACCTCCAGCTTCTTGCCGTTCAGCGTCCGCGGGACCTCGTCCACGACGATGAAGCGGTTCGGCACGTGCCGCGGGGACAGCTGCGAGCGGAGCGCGTCCTTAAGCGCGGGCTGGACGTCAGCCAGCTCGACGCCCTCGGCGAGCACCAGGAAGCACAGCAGTTCGCCGTCCGTCTCGCCCGCACCGGAGGTGTCGATCACCAGCGAGTCGACGACCTCGTCGAAGCCCTCCACCACCCGGTAGAACTCCGCGGTGCCCATCCGGATGCCACCGCGGTTGAGGGTGGAGTCGCTGCGGCCGTAGATGACCAGGGTGCCGCGGTCGGTGATGCGCACCCAGTCACCATGCCGCCAGACGCCCGGGAACGTGTCGAAGTACGCGTCGCGCAGGCGGGAGCCGTCCGGGTCGTTCCAGAAGAACACCGGCATGGTCGGCATCGGCTTGGTGATCACCAGCTCGCCGACCTCGTCGTGCAGCTCCCGGCCGTTCTCGTCGTAGGCCGCCACGGCCGCGCCGAGCATGCGGCAGGAGATCTCGCCCAGCCACACCGGGACGTCCGGGGCCGCACCGACGAACGCCGTGCACAGGTCGGTCCCGCCGGAGACGCTGGCGATCTGCACGTCCTCGCCGACGGCGTCGGCGATCCAGCGGAAGCCGTCGGTCGTCAGCGGAGCGCCCGTGGACCCGACCGCGCGCAGCGCGGAGAGGTCGTAGTCGTCCTTCGGGCGCAGCTCGCGCTTGAGGCAGCTCTGGATGTAGGGCGCGGAGGTGCCGAAGTAGTTGATCCGGTACCGCTCGGCCAGCTCCCACAGCACGTGCAGCCCGGGATGGCCGGGGCTGCCGTCGAACAGCACGATCGTCGTGCCCGCCAGCAGACCGCCGACCAGGAAGTTCCACATCATCCAGCCGGTCGTGGTGAACCAGAAGAACCGGTCGCCCGGGCCGAGGTCGCAGTGCAGGCCGATGACCTTGAGGTGTTCGAGGACCATGCCGCCGTGACCGTGCACGATGCCCTTGGGCAGACCGGTCGTGCCGGACGAGTAGAGCACCCACAGCGGGTGGTCGAACGGCACCGCTTCGAATGCCAGCCCGGCGCCCTCGTGCCGCGCGAGCAGGTCGTCCCACCGGACCGCGCCGTCCAGCTCCGCGCCGTTGCCGAGGTAGTCGACCAGGACGGTCGCGGCCAGGCCGGGGATGGTCCCGCGCAGCTCGTCGACGGTGGACCGCACGTCGAACGACCGCCCGCCGTAGACGTAACCGTCGACCGCGATCAGCACCTTCGGCTCGATCTGCACGAACCGGTCGGCCACCGCCCGCACGCCGAAGTCCGGCGAGCACGACGACCAGGTGGCCCCGAGGCTGGCCGCGGCCAGGAACGCGACCAGCGTCTCCGGGCTGTTCGGCGCCAGCGCCGCGACCCGGTCGCCGCGCCCGACGCCCAGCTCCACCAGCCCGGCGCGAGCGGCGGCCACCCGCGCCCGCAGCTCGCCGTAGCTGATCTCCTCGGTCCGGCCGTCCTCCCGGGCGAAGATCACCGCGAGGTCGGCGTCCGCCTTGCCCGCGCCCTCGCGCAGCGCGTGCTCGGCGTAGTTCAGGGTCGCGCCGGGGAACCACTGCGCACCGGGCATGACCTCGTCGGCCAGCACCCGCCGCGGCCGGTCGCGGAAGTCGACGTCGAAGAAGTCCGCCAGGGCGCCCCAGAATCCCTCCAGGTCCGCCACCGACCACTCCCAGAGAGTCCGGTAATCGGACAGATCCCGGTTCCGTTCGGTGCGCAGCCACTCGCGGAAGGCAGCCATCCGGCTGCCCCCCACCCGCGCCGGGCTCGGCTGCCAGAGCAGTTCAGGGGCGGTGCTCGATGTCATGGATCGTTCCTAACCCACGACCGCCCCTCCCGGCCAGAGCCGACGGCCACATATCCGATTATCGGACATCCGATCAACGCAGGTGCAGGTCGAACCAGTTCCGGGTCCGCTGCCACGCCTCGCCCGCGGCCTCGGCGTCGTGGTCGAAGCGGTGGTCGTCACCGGCGAAGCAGACCACGTCGGTGGCCACCCCGGCGCCCTCGGCCGCGTCGCGGAGCTTGTCGACCTCCTCGACCGGGGTGTCCTCGTCCGCGCCGTAGAGGCCGAGCCACGGGCAGGTCAGCTCGCCCGCGATCTCGACCAGCGCGGGCAGCGCGTCCGACAGCGGGTCGAGGATGCCGGGACCGCCGACGGTCACCGCCGCGCCGACCCGCCTGCTGGCCGCGACCACCAGGGCGGCGGTGCCGCCGATGTCGAACCCGACGACGCCGTGGTGGTCCGGCCGCACGCCCTGGTCGGCCAGCCACACGAAGGCGGCGTCGGTGTCGGCCAGCACGGACTCGCCGGACAGCCGCTGGACCTGGTCGTGGACGTGCTCGGCGGGATGCTGGTCGTGGAACTCGTCGGTGCCGTCGCGGTGGTAGAGGTGCGGCGCCACGGTGAGCCAGCCCTCCTCGGCGAGCGAGGCGACCAGGTGGCGCACCCGGTCGGTGACGCCGCGGGCTTCGTGCAGGACGACCAGTCCACCGCGCACCACGTTGTCCGGCTCGGCCACGGTGAGGCGGAGTTCGGTGCCGTCGGTGAGCGCAAGCGTCTCGATCCGGGTCTGGGTCATACCGTGCAGGTAATCACGCGAGGGTGAACGTCAGTCAACGTGATCAACCAGACGTGGCAGGTGATTTTGGCCTCCACTAAGTGAACGGTGGAGGTGTGGTCGGCCATTCGCCGCAATGTGCCGCCATGGCGCGGAAAACCCGCTTCCAGCCACGGCCACGTGCGGGGACGCGCCCGTTCGAATCCGGCGGGCGCAGGACGCCTCCCCGCACCGGGAGCATCGGGTCACTCAGTTCGGCGGAATCCTCGCCGCTGTCGATTTCCACCCGATCGGCACCCGCCGCGAGCAGCCCGCGAACGGCCGGACCGGGCGGCCCGCCGTTCACATCGGACCGGCGAGTGGACGACGCACGTTTCCCCCCGCTGGTAGACGCGCTACGTTCCAGGAGCGGAACCGCAGGAGAGCAAGGAGCTCAGGAATGACCGTTCGCACCCGCGCCGACCTGGACCAGCTGCCCGCCTACGTGGCGGGCCGGACCGTTCCCGGGTCGATCAAGCTCGCAAGCAACGAGGTCTCCGGGGGCCCGTTGCCCAGCGTCGTCGAGGCGATCGGGCAGGCGGCGACCGAAGTGCACCGCTACCCCGACATGGGCACGACGAAGCTGACCGAGGCGCTTGCCTCCCGGCTGCACGTGGCCCCCGAGCGGATCGCGGTCGGCTGCGGCTCGGTGTCGCTGTGCGAGCAGCTGGTGCTGGCGACCTGCACCGCCGAGGACGAGGTCGTCTTCCCCTGGCGGTCCTTCGAGGCTTACCCGATCATCACGCGGGTCGCGGGCGCCAGGCAGGTTCCGGTGCCGCTGACCGGGGACCACGCGCTCGACCTCGACGCGATGGCCGCCGCGGTCACGCCCGCCACCCGGCTGATGTTCGTCTGCACCCCGAACAACCCGACCGGCACCCTGCTGCGGCGCGCGGAGCTGGACGCCTTCCTGGACCGGATCCCGTCGGACGTGCTGGTGGTCCTCGACGAGGCGTACTGGGAGTTCGTCACCGACCCCGACGCCCCGGACGGGGTGGAGATCGCCCGCAACCGGGACAACGTGGCGTCTATGCGCACGTTCTCCAAGGCGTACGGCCTGGCCGGGCTCCGCGTCGGCTACGCGGTCGCGCCGGAGCACGTCGCCGCTGCGCTGCGCAAGGTGTGCATCCCGTTCAGCGTCAACGCGATCGCGCAGGTCGCGGCGCTGGCCTCGCTGGAGGCCCAGGACGAGCTCAAGGCGCGGTGCGACAGCGTCGTCGCCGAGCGCGTGCGGGTGCGCGACGCGCTGCTGGAGCTCGGCTACGAGGTGCCGGAGACCCAGGCCAACTTCGTCTGGCTGCCTTTGGGCGACCGGACCCAGGCGTTCAACGAGCACTGCCTGGAGAACCGGGTCGTGGTCCGGGCCTTCGTCGGCGACGGCGCGCGGGTGACCATCGGGCTGCCCGAGGAGAACGACGCCTTCCTCGCCGCCGCGCGGACCTTCCAGCAGTAGCACCGTCCGGGCACCGGCGAGCGCGCCGGTGCCCGCCGCGCGAACGGGGACCGCATGCCCGACATCCCGAACGAGGTCACCGCCGGCTACCTGGTCGTCGGCGCGGACGGCGCGGTCGCCGCCCGGGACGAGCGCCTGCGGTTCCGGTCGGCTTCGCTGGTGAAGCTGCACATCGCCCTGGACTACCTGGAAAACCTCGGCCCCGGAAGGGAAATCCCCGCCGCCGACCGGGCTCCGCTGGAGCGGATGCTGCGCGCGAGCAACGACGACGCGGCCAGCGAGCTGTGGGAGCGGGCCGGGCAGACCGAGGTCATCGGCCGGATGGTCGACCTGATCGGCCTGCGGGACACCACTCCCCCGGACAGCGAGGGGATGTGGGGCTACACCGCCATCAGCGCCGCGGACGTCATCCGGACCTACCGGTGGATCCTGCGCGAGGCGCGCCCCAGGGTCCGCGACTTCATCATGGGCAACCTGCGCAAGCACACCCGCTGGGCCGACGACGGGTTCGACCAGTCCTTCGGGCTGCCGAGCGCGACCGGCCGTCCGGCGGCCGTGAAGCAGGGCTGGTCCGGATTCGGCCCTGCGGCCAGGAAAACCGACCGCACGTCCGATGTCGACCTCACCCGTCCCGCGATGCACACAAGCGGCGCGGTCGGCGGCACGCTCGTCGCGGTGCTGACCCTGGAACCGGAGCACACCGACTGGGAGACGGCGGCGAACCGCACGACCGAACTCACCAGGTCACTTCTCGAGCCACTGTGGACATAACTCCGCGGACAGCAGGAAGGCCCGGCCGCTGAGAGCCGGGCCTTCGTGCCTGAATGCGGTGGTGCTCAGCGAAGAGAGGGGGAGTACTTCGCCGAGCACCACCGCGAGGGTGTGACCACCGATCACAGCGGTCACGTGGAGCGCGCAGTGACCTACGCACGAACGGAATCTAGTGCCCGGTCCGGATGCGCCGCTCGACGCGACACCGCCGGATGACCGGTTCGGGTGGAAGATCGAACCGGGCGGTCGATCTTCACCCCGCAACCCTTCAGCCGGTGACCGCGGCGTGGCCTGCCACCGCCTGCGCGGCAGGTGCGGTCGGCAGCACCTGGGCGGGCTGGGTGACCTCCGGACGCTGCTCCTCCGCCGGCTTCTCGGCCTCCTCTTCCTCCTCTTCGCACTCGTGCACGCACACGGGCTGCTCGTGCTTGCTGACCTGCTTCGGGTGGTCGACGACCGGGGCGTTGGTGCACTCCGTGGACGAGGACGACAGCAGCTTGCCCACGATGCCGAGGACGGCGATGTCGTTGCCGCACGCCTGGATCGGTAGCACGCTGAGGTTGTTGTCGTTGCCCACGTTGACGCCGTCGTTGTCGGCGCTGTCCGCCACGGCCGGCATGCCGCCCGCCAGCAGGCCGGAGGCCACGGCGACGGCACCGAACAGGTAAGTCCGCTTACGCATAGGGGTGCTCTTCCTTCTGTAGACCGGTTTCTGGGTTGACGGTGCTGGGTTTTTTCTCGTTGCTCACCGCAGGAGGACCAACGTGCCGAGCGGTAACGACGTCAGCGTGCGCAGGGCGTCGTCGGGAACCCGGACACAGCCATCGCTGCTGCCCTTGCCGAAGACCGACGGGTCCGGCCAGCCGTGCAAGGCCACCGTCCCCGGGCCACCGCCGTAGGTGCTGAACGTCTCGGAATGGGTGCCGAGCGGGAGGATGACCGGGCTGAACCTGGTCACGGTCTCCGCGATGGCGGCCATGATGAAGGTCCGGCCCCGCGGGGTGGGCGATCTGGCCGCGCCCACCCCGACGGTCCAGACTCCGATCGCCCGTCCGTTCTCCCGGAGTTCCAGCCGCCGGGCGTCGACGTCGACGTCGACGACGTAGGGCGTCCTGGCCCGTTCGGTCCGCTCGGGGCCGCCGAGCCGTACCCACCCGGTCGAGCCGTTCGGCCGGGAGGGAAGCAGAATCCTCGCCCAGCCACCGCGTTCGGCGATGACCGGAACCCAGGTCGGGTTGTTCAACTGCGTCGCGGGCAGCCGTGCGAACGCCGCACCTCCCGGTGCGCCGTGCACGGACAGTTCCTGCTTGACCCGCAACACGACTCCGGACGTCTCCGCCTGGGGTTCGGCGTCGACGGGAGCCGCCGGGAGCGAGCCGAAGGTGGTGGCCTCCGGCAGCGCGGGGTCGACGCGGTCCGGCGGGGCGGCTGGCCGCACCGCGGCCTGTCCCGCCGGGAGGTCCGCGGGCTGCGGCTGGACGCCGCAGGCGGCAAGCGCCAGCCCGCCGAGGGCCGCGATCGCGGCGCGTCGGCGGAGACCGACCGAGCACGATCGAACCCCGCGAGACCTCATGGTCGACTCCTGTGATTCGGCGACGTCGTCGGCGTCCCGGAAGGAATCCGGAAAACGACCCGGAATCCGCTTCATGTGGATCGACACCGAATCGCGAAGATCAGGTGCCGGAGGGACATTAACCCCGGTGCGCGGCGGGAACGGGTTCGCCGCGATGTCGCGAGTCGGCCGACATCAGCGCCATGACCAGCGAAAACGTGCCCTCGTTACACGCGAGGACGAACATCGAATCACTCACCAGAGTGGACTATTTACTGCATGAGGGTGAGCCCGGAAACGACGAACCGGGCCGCCCGCTCCCGGGGGAGCGAGCGGCCCGGTGGGATCCGCGGGGTCAGGCGGACCAGGTCGCGGCAGTGCCGAGCGGCTGCTCGTTGCTGTCGGTCGGGGCCCACTCGATCTTGACCGTGGACAGGTCGGTGTCGGCCGGGACGTCGTAGGTGATGGTCCCGCTGCCCGGCTCGCCGCCCTTGGTCAGCATCTCGATGAAGGAGTGCTCGATGCTGGCGGGGGCCTCCTCGTAGCGGTTGCCCTTGGCGTCGACCAGGACGAACTCGTCACCGCCGATGACGCCGGCGATGCCGTTGACCAGGGTGGCCTCGGCGTCGACGAAGACGTACTTGCCCTCGGCGGGCAGGACCGCCTCGAACGGCGCCTGGTCGGTCGGGGCCTTGAGGGTGACCTTCAGCGTGGTGCCCTTCTCGGGCGCGAACTGGACGGCCTCGCCGAACTTGGCGGTCTTGCCGCCCGCGGAGTCGTCACCGGAGCCCTGCTCCGAGGTCTCACTGCTGCTGGTGCCGCCGGCGTTGTCGGCGGGCGGGGTCGCGTCGGAGTCGCTCGAACCGCCTGCGCAACCGCTCAGCCCGACCAACAGCGCGAACGCGACAGGCGCGATCAGCCTTTTCAACTTTCCTCACACAAATCCAGGGAACTCGAACGGGTGAAAGATTGCCACAGACCAATCTCGCGGACAATTCCCTAAAGCAACTGATCGCAATTCCATCAGAACTGAACCGGAGATCAGTCGGTCCGTTTTCCGCATCCCCCGGAAAGGATACGCAAGAATCCGTAACAATGGAAAGTCCGATGCAACCGGCACGGCTCTCCGCGCGTCCAACCAGCGCACCCTCGCAGTCAGCGGACGAGGAGTTTCTCCACGGCCTCGGCGGAAGCGGCGCAGCGGAATCCGGTGTCGTCGTCGCGCATGGTCTCGGCGGCGTCGTTGAACGACGACGGGGTGGCGCGCGTGAAGGGGCTCGTCCAGCCGCCGCCCTTCAGTTCGCGCCTGCCCGGAATTGATTCAGTCGAGCACCACTCCCACACGTTCCCGCACATGTCGTAAACGCCGTAAGGGCTGACGCCGCTCCGGTAGCGGTCGACGGGTGTCGTGGCGCCGATTCCGTTCTCCCGCACGTTGCATTTCGCCGGTGTGGGCCGGTCTCCCCACGGGTAGACCATTCCGCGCGTGCCCCTGGCTGCCTTCTCCCATTGCCGGCTGCTCGGAAGCGATTTCCCCGCCCACTCGGCATAGGCAGCGGCGTCCTTCCACGTCACGAAGACGACGGGATGGTTCTCCGCGAACTCATCTGTCCAATGTGGAGGTGAAGGATGTCCCGTCGCTGCGGTGAAACGTGCGTACTGCGCGTTGGTCACGGGGTGGACGTCGATGTAGAAAGCGGGCAGCCACACGGAATCGTTGTTCGGTCCGGACAGGAAGGCGCTGCCTTCCACCTTCGCCATGGGACTACCGTCGACGGGGTGCCGGCCGTGCTCCACGTGCGCGCTGCCGGGAACCGGCGAATCCCCGGTCAGATGGGCGAAACGTGCCTGCGCGTCCGGGTCGCACCGCGAGAGGCACGTGTCGAGCGCCGCCTGGTTGATCGGGCGGGGCCTGATGTTCTCCCCGCCCGCCTCCCACTTCGAGATCATCCGCTCGCTGACGCCGAGGTGGGCGGCGAACTCGCGGATGCTCATCCGCCTGGCGTCGCGAAGTGCCCGCACCTCGACGCCGGACCAGCGCTGGACCGTCGCCACCTGCCGCTCCCCATGATCGTTTCCCGGGCGAGCGTAAGCCTTACAGGGTCTCAGGCGGAATGCCCGCGTAGAGGTCGCGAAGCTCTTGCAGGACCTTGTGATCGTCGGGCCAGGTGGCGTCGTCCACGGAGGCGATCGGGCGAACACCGACGGCGGCGTTGGTCGCGAACGCGGCCTCCATCCCGGTCAGGTCGGCGGGCGTGAGCGGCTCGGTGACGACCGGCTCGTCGAGCTCCTGGTTGAGCAGCGTCATCGTGATCCCGGTGAGGTATTCCGAACGCGGCCAGACGACCCTGCCGTCCCGGACGAAGCCGACGTTCGAGGTCGCCAGCTCGGAGACCGTGCCGTCCGGGTTCAGGAAGAGCACGTCGTCGAACCCCTCGCGCTGAGCGGAGCGCCGGAGCCGGAGCGGGCCGAACAGGCCGATGTGCTTCACCGCCGGCTCGTCCCGCTGGTAGACGGCGGTCCGCAGCTTCAGCGGCGACGGCGTCTTCGACGGCGCGGCGCGCGTGGTGATCAGGACCTGCGGGTCGGCGTCCGAACCGACGGTGCCCAGGTTGAACGCCGGGTCGTAGATGGTCACCCGCACGACGATCGGCTGGGGCTGGTCCTTCAGGGCGTGCCTGACGTAGTGCCGGACGCGATCGGTGTCGAGCTCCACGTCGAAGAGCCGCAGGCAGTCGCGGGTCAGCCGCCGCATGTGCAGGGACAGACCGCGCACCTGGTCGCCCTCGACGTGCATCGACGTGAAGTGGCCGTAGTTGGTCAGGGCAAGGGCTTCGATCTGCTCCAGCGTGGCGGGGACGCCGTTCAACTCCATGGCGGTCACCCTCCCACCCCGGCGGCTTGATCTTGAAGCCGCGAGCCGCCGAAGTTCGGTGAAAGTTCGGCGGCGCGAAGTGGGAACAGGCTCCTGTCTCAGACCTGGAGCGAAACCTCGTAGACCTCCTCCGTCGGGTGTCCGGCCCGCTCGTGGATCTTCTTGATCGCGTCCGCGCTCGGAGCCTCCGAAAGGCAGAAGACGATCCCCTCTGCCGGATCGGCCCAGGCCTGTTTGAAGTTGACGTCCTCCTCCGCCTGGATCGCGAGATCCGCACGGTGGGCTTCGTCCAACTGCTCCGGGGACAGACCGGTCATGCCGCGATGTACGTCCATGAACTGAGGCATGGGTGCTCCCCTCCACGCTCTCTCCAGCGTTCCACAGCTCGTCCGTCTTCAGGCTCTTCCGGGCTTTCCTCGAACGCTCCGGTCAAAACGTGCGGCGCACACGAGCCCGGACAAGCGAAGAGCCCGGCGGGAACGCTCCTCGCCGGGCTCTGGTCGCAGCAGCGGAAGCGGCGGGATTCGAACCCGCGGTCGCTCTCGCGACGCTCGCTTTCAAGGCGAGTGCATTCGGCCGCTCTGCCACGCTTCCAACGCCGCAGGGTATCGGCTCGGACCCGCCCGCAGACAGCCGGGATGCTCAGTCGTCGAGGCCGCGGAGGTGGTCGGTCAGCCGGTCGAAGACCTTCGCCAGGACCTCCTGCTCCTCGGGTTCGAGCTGGTCGATCATGTGCTCGCGGACGCCCGCGACGTGGGTCGGGGCCGCGTCCCGGAGCCGCTGGGCGCCTTCCTCGGTCAGGATCGCGAGCACCCCCCTGCCGTCGTTCGGGCACTCCTGCCGCCGCACGAGGTCGGCCGCCTCCAGGCGCCGGATCTGGTGCGAGATGCGGCTTTTGGAGTGCGCGACGTCCGCTGCGAGCCTGCTCATGCGCATCCGCTGCCCGGGCTGCTCGGAGAGCCGCACCAGGATCTCGTAGTCGGCGATCGAAAGCCCGTGCGCCGACTGCAACTCCCGGTTGAGCCGGTGGTCCAGCAGGGCGCTGCCGACGATGTAGGCGCGCCAGGCCGCCATCTCGTGGTCGTTCAGCCAGCCGGTTCGGGCTTCGGTCACGTTTGTCACTCGTTCAGGTTACCGGTTGGCCAATGGATCGTGCAGGAAAAAACAATTCGTCAGCTAACCGTTCCGCGCAGGTACGATTGCGGCGTGTCCGGCTTACTGGATCCCGATCCGCGGCGAATGCCGCTGGGTCGGCTGGTCGCGCTCACCGGTCACCGGCTGAACAGGCGCTGGCAGCAGGCCGTCGCCGAGCACACCCCGCTGAGCCGCACCGCGCTGACGGCGCTCACCGCGCTCGCCGAGCACCACGGCCTGACCCACCGCGAGGTCGCCCAGCACTGCTGGGTCCGGCCGGCCACGCTCACCCCGGTCGTGGACGGCCTGGAGGCCGACGGGCTGCTCAGCCGCAGGCGCGACGCCAGCGACCGGCGGGCGGTCCGGCTGCACATCACCGACGCCGGCCGCGAGGCGCTGCGGCAGGCGTGGCGGGGCATCAGCTCCGAGTTCCGCGAGATCACCCCGGCGACGACCCCGGCCGAGGAGGCCGTGATCCGGCGTTACCTGCTCTCGGTCCTCAACGGACTCGACGCGAAAGAAGGTGGCAGTGGCTCCTGCGGTTGAAGTGGTCGACCTGGTCAAGCGGTATCCGAAGAGCCGGTCCAACGCCGTGGACGGGCTCAGCTTCGAGGTCGCCCCCGGCGAGATCTTCGGCCTGCTCGGCCCGAACGGCGCGGGCAAGACCACGACGGTGGGCATCCTCACGACCCGGGTGCTGCCCACCGGCGGCAGCGCGCGGGTCGGCGGGGTCGACGTCGCGGCCGATCCGGTCGCGGCCCGCCAGAAGGTCGCGGTGGTGCCGCAGCGCGTCAACCTCGACCGGTCGCTCAACGCGCGCCAGAACCTCGTCTGGCACGCCTCCTACCACGGCGTCGGCCGCTCCGAGCGGCACCGGATGGCCGACGAGCTGCTGGCGCGGATGGGCCTGGCGGACAAGGCGAAAGCCCGCGTCGACGACCTCTCCGGCGGCCAGGCGCAGCGGCTGATGATCGCCCGCGCGCTGATCCACCGGCCGGAGGTGCTGTTCCTCGACGAGCCGTCCACCGGCCTGGACCCGCAGGCCCGGCTGTTCGTCCACGACCGGATCGAGGAGCTGCGCTCGGACGGCGTGACGGTGGTGCTGACCACGCACGACATGGACGAGGCGGAGAAGCTGTCGGACCGGGTCGGCGTGGTCGACCACGGCAGGCTGCTGACCCTGGACACCCCGGAGGCGCTGATCCGGTCGCTGCCCGGCAGCGGCACCGTCGACGCCACGATCCGCCCCAACGGCTTCGACCCGGCCGCGCTGCCGCGCCTGTTATCCGATGTGGACGGTGTGGAGCGGGTGGAGCGGATCAGCCCCGAGGACGATCCCGAGCTGCGCCTGCGGCTCTACGTCGGGGCCGAACCCGCCGGGCTGCTCGGGCCGGTCGCGCAGGCGCTGCACGAGCGGCGGATCACCGTCAGCGACCTGTCGCTGGGGGCGCCGACGCTGGAGGACGTCTTCATCGAACTGACGGGGAGGGAACTGCGATGAGCTCGGTCCGCGCGTTCACCGCGGTGCTCGGCCGGGACGTGTTCGTCACCGGCCGGGAACTGCCCAGCTTCCTGGCGCAGGTGCTGGTGCAGCCGGTGGCGATGCTGTTCATCTTCGGCACCGTGCTCGGCGAGCTCGGCTACACCCAGCCCGGCTACGAGCAGATCCTGCTGCCCGGCATGATCGCGCTGAACGCGTTCCTGGTGTCGCTGCAGAACACGTCCTTCCCGCTGGTGCTGGACTTCTCGTTCTCCCGCGAGATCGAGGACCGGCTGCTCGCGCCGCTGCCGATCAGCTGGGTCGCGGTGGAGAAGATGCTGTTCGGGGCGCTGCGCGGGCTGGTGGCGGCGCTGCTGATGGTGCCGATCGGGATCGTGATGCTCGGCGCGATCAGCTGGGACCTGTCCGGGCTGCCGTTCGCGATCCTGTGCATGCTGCTCGGTTCGCTGGCCGGCGCCGCGGTGGGGCTGACCATCGGCGCGGCGGTGCCGCCCCGGCGGATCAACATCATGTTCGCGGTGATCCTGGCACCGCTGATGTTCACCGGTGCGACCCAGTTCCCGCTGCCGCAGCTGGACCAGCTCCGCTGGTTCCAGGTGGTCTGCTCGTTCAACCCGCTGACCTACCTCAGCGAGGGCATGCGCGGAGCGCTGCTGCCCGGCGTCCCGCACGTCGCGCCGTGGATCTGCGTGCTGGCGCTGGCACTGGCGACGGCGGTGTTCGGCGCGCTGGGCATCAGGTTCTTCCTCCGCCGGGCACTGGACTGATCACTTCTTCCATGCCGGCCAGCGAAGACGGCGCCGCGTCAGACCAGAAGATCCACCCAGACAAGATGGTGATCCGAAGCGCCGTTGAGCCGAGACAGCTCGCCCCGCGGCCAGAACACCGCCGACCGGACCGGGACCAGCGACGGCAGAACGTAGTCGACGCGCAAATTCCCGGGTGACTCGTCGGAGAAGTCCGCGGTGTCGAAGTAGGCGGGACCGCGGTGGTCGGCGTTCGCGCCGCCCTGCGTGCGCGCGGCCTCGACCGCGCCGACGCTGCCCGGCTTCGGGTCGATGACGCCCGGGGCGCGCAGCAGCTGGTCCGCCGCGCGGTCGACGCTGTCGCCGTCCTCCGGGTCGGCGTTCTGGTCACCGGCGATCACGAACGGCTCGCCCGGTTCCAGCCCGCCCGCGCGACCGGCGTCGTCGCGGAAGTAGTCGGCACCTGCGACGTAGTCGGCCCAGAAGCGGATCTCGTCGTGGTTGCGCGCCCCGTTGCGGTCCTCCGGGCCGTCGAAGCTCGGCGGCGTCGGGTGCGAGGCCAGCAGGTGCACGGTCCGGCCGCCGACCTCGACCGGCAGGTCCCAGTGCGACTTCGACGACAGCCGCAGTTGCGCCCATTCCTGCGGCGAGTACCAGTCGCCGGGCTCCGGAGTCGCCGGGTCGTCCGGCCGCAGCGCGCCGGGCATGTCGGCCCAGCGGAAGTCCTGGAACGTCCGCACCTGGCCGATCGGGTACTTCGACAGCACGACCATCCCGTACTGGCCCGGGAATTGACCGAAGCCGAAGGCGTCGCCCGGACCGCCGGTGCGGCCGTCGTTGTCCAGGTCCATTCCCGACGGGACGCCGGTGTTGACCGGCGCGGTGTAGGCGTAGGGGTAGTCGATGGGCTCGGCGCCGTTGTGGCCGACCGCGAGGTAGTTGCGGCGGAAGGCGTCGACCGCCGCGCCGCCCGGGACGTGGTCGAACTCGTTGAGCAGCAGCACGTCCGGGCGGTTGCGCTGCACGACCTCGGCGACCGCGCGGGCCTGTTCGTCGTCCGGGGTGGACAGGTCGGCCAGCAGCTCGCCCTCGGCGGCGCGGTTCAGCGAGGCGTTGAAAGTGGCTAACCGGACGGTGGCCGGTCCCGCGCTCGCGGGCACTGCGAGCGAAGCCGTCACGGCGGTGGCCGCGACTGCGGCGAGAACAGCGCGTTTCATCCGATTTCCTCCAACAGCCGGGGTGGCCGCGGGAGCGCCCGCGGCCACCCGCAACGCGTCAGACCCGGTTCGGCGCACAAGCGTGCGCGTGCCCGGCGTGCTCCGGCTCCGCCGTCGCCACCCGCTGCGCGGTCAGCGGGCCTTCGGCGCTGCGCAGCTGCGCGCGCTGCGCCCGCGACTGCATCCCGTTCACACCTTCGGTGCTCGCGGAGTAGCCCTCGATCACCGCGGCAGCCGCCTTCGCGTTCCGCTCCAGCGCCACCCGGTCCACGTTGGCCAGCGTGTCGCCCGGCTTGTGGTAGTTCGGGTCGAACGCGACACCCGCGGTGCCGCCCCACTTCGCGGCCTGCTCCTCGGTCTTGATCTCCTCCGCGCCGGTGAACAGGCCACCGGCCGGGATGCCCACCGCGATGAACTCGCCGTAGTCGGACCGGCCGTCGAAGTCCTTGCCCTCGGTCTCGACGCCGTTGGCGGCGAGCGCGGCGACCAGGTCCTTCTCGATCTGGCCGGAACCCTGCGGGCCCGGTCCGGCGCCGACGCCGTCGGAGTTGTCGCCGTCGTAGGCGAAGTAGCCAGCGTTCGGCGAGCCGATCATGTCGAAGTTGAGGTACAACGCGATGTCGAGCTGCTGCTCGAAGCTGAGGCTCTGCACGTACTTCGTCGACCCGACCAGGCCGGACTCCTCGGCGCCCCAGAACCCGAACCGCACGGCGTTGTTCACGTGCGGGCTGCCGCCCATGCGCAGGGCCGTCTCCAGCATGCCTGCGCTGCCGGTGCCGTTGTCGTTGATGCCCGGCCCCTCCGGAACGCTGTCGAGGTGCGCGCCGGCCATCACGACGTTGTCCGGGCGCCCGGTCCGGGTCTGCGCGACGACGTTGCGGGTCCTGACGTTCTCCACCCGCGACTGCACGTCGAGGTGCACCTCGGCACCGGCCTGCCCGGCCAGCGCCTCGCCGACCTGCTTGGACACGCCGGCGGTGGGGATCTGGCCCGGCCCGCCGAGGGTTCCGTTGAGCGGTCCGTCGACGTTGTTGTAGACGATCGCCGCGGCGGCACCGGCCTCGGCCGCGATCCGCTGCTTGTCGCCGAAGGCGCAGGCACCGCGCTGGATCAGCACGACCTTGCCCGCGACGTCGGTGCCCTGGTAGTCGGTCGCCTCGCAACCCGGGGTCGGGTCGACCGGCAGCACCGCCAGCGGCGCCTTCAGCCCGCCCTGCGGGGTCGAGGGCGAGTACTCCAGCGCGTCGCCCTCGGTCGGCTGCCCGGCGACCGCGAGGCTGAAGGCGTCCAGGTAGTACGCCTGGTACTCGAACTCCGGCGTGGTGACGTCGAATCCGGCGTCCCGCAGCTTGCCCGCGACGTAGTCGACGCTGGCCTCGTAGCCGGGGCGCCCGGAGGCGCGGTTGCCGCCGTTCTGGTCCGCGATCCTCTGCAGCGCGATCAGGTGGCGGTTGACCGCGTCACCGCTGATCTCGTCGGCGAGGTCCCGCGGCGCCGCGGAGGCGGGCGCGACGGTCAGCGCCAGGGCCGTGCAGGCGGCGAGGAATCCGGTCACCGCACGCCCGGATGTGATGGTTCGCAAACTCATCATTTCCCCCGTTTCGGGTGAGTACGTGCCGATCAGCCTTGAGACATTCACCGGGCGAAGTCAAGACTTCACTCGCAAAGGTTAAGAACCGGGAACTCTTTCCCCTTTTTGCCGGACTACGGTCGGAACCATGTACGCGATCGCGATCCGTGAGCCGGGTGAACCGGACGTTCTGCAATGGACCGAGCAGCCCACCCCGCGTCCCGCCGCGGGCGAGGTGCTCGTCGAGGTGGCCGCGGCCGGGGTGAACCGGGCGGACCTGCTGCAACGGCAGGGCTTCTACCCGCCGCCGCAGGGGGCCAGCGAGATCCTCGGGCTGGAGTGCTCGGGAACCGTCGTCGAACTGGGAGAAGGGGTCACCGACTTCGCCGTCGGAGACCAGGTGTGCGCCCTGCTCTCGGGTGGTGGATACGCCCAGCAGGTCGCGGTGCCCGCCGGGCAGGTCCTCCCCGTTCCGTCCGGTGTGGACCTGGTCGACGCCGCCGGGCTACCCGAAGTCGCCTGCACAGTATGGTCCAACGTCTTCGTGGAGGCAGGTCTGCGCGACGGGCAGCTGCTGCTGGTGCACGGCGGTTCCGGCGGGATCGGGACCTTCGCGATCCAGCTCGGCCGCGCCCTCGGCGCGCGGGTCGCGGCGACGGCGGGATCGGCGGACAGCCGGAAGCTGTGCGCCGACCTCGGTGCCGATCCGGTGATCAGCTACCGGGACGAGGACTTCGTGCACGTGGTCAAGCGGCTCGGCGGGGCCGACGTGATCCTCGACAACATGGGCGCGTCGTACCTGGACCGCAACATCTCGGCGCTGGCCCCGGACGGGCACCTCGCGGTCATCGGCATGCAGGGCGGGCGCAAGGCGGAGCTGGACCTGGGCAAGCTGCTGGCCAAGCGCAACCGGATCTCCGCGCTCGGCCTGCGCGGGCGCCCGCTCGACGGGCCGCACGGGAAGGCCGCGATCGTCGCCGGGGTGCGCGAGCGGGTGTGGCCGCTGATCGAGTCCGGCGAGGTGCGGACGATCGTGCACAGCCGCGTCCCGCTGCCGGAGGCGTCGCGGGCGCACGCGACCCTCGAGTCCGGCGGGGTGCACGGCAAGATCCTGCTGGTGAGCTGACTCCGGTCTTCCCCACCCACCCGCCGGTCAGGTGGGTGGGTGGCTGGGGATGACCTCGGATGGCTGGGGATGGTTCAAGGGGGCCTGTGCACAACTGGTTGATCTTGAAACCCAGCTCCCGGCTCCCCGACCCCCGCGGAGCAGCCCCTCAGCCCAGTTCGGCGACGGCGCGGATGAGCTGGTCCACCTCGCCGGCGTTGGTGTAGTGCGCCAGGCCGACCCGGACGGCTCCGCCGACCTCGCCGACGCCGAGCACCGCGAAAACCCCGTGCGTTCCGGGGTCCGCGAAGGCGCAGACCCCGCGCTCGGCGAGGTGCTCGATCGCGTCCTCCGCCTTCACGCCGCTGATGGTGAAGGCCATCGACGGCACCCGGCGCATGGCGTCGCCGATCACCATCACGTGCCGCAGACGGCGCAGGCCGTTGGTCAGGTTCGCCAGCAGGCCCGCCTGGTACGCCTTGACCGACCCCAGCGAGGTCAGCAGGCGCTCGCGGCGCGGGCCGACCGCGGCGTCGTCCAGGGCGGCCAGGTAGTCCACAGAGGACACAACGCCCGCCAGCAGCGGGTACGCGTGCGGGCCGAGCTCCATCCGCTCCGGGCCGCGCACGCCCGGCTCCAGCGCCACCGACGGCAGCTGGTCGAGCATCGCCGGGTTGCGGAACGCCAGCGCGCCGACCGGCGGTCCGCCCCACGCCGAGGCGTTCACCGCGACGACGTCGGCACCCATCGCCGTGATGTCCAGCGGCACGAACGGCGCCGCCGCGGAGGCGTCGACGACCACCAGCGCGTCGTGCTCGGCCGCCGCTTCCGCCGCCTGGCGGACGTCGGGCCGGGTGCCGACCGCGCCGGAGGCCGCGGTGATCGCCACGACCTTGGTCCGCGGGGTGACCAGCTCCCTGTACTGCCAGGTCGGCAGCTCGCAGGTCTCGATGTCGACCTCGGCCCAGCGGACCGAGCCCCCGGAGCGCTGCGCCGCACGCTGCCACGGGGCGACGTTGGCCGGGTGGTCGAGCCGGGAGACGACCACGTCGTCGCCGATCATCCAGCCGTCGCCGAGCGCGTCGGCCAGCCGTTGCAGGAGCACGGCCGAGCTCGGGCCGAGCACCACCCCCGCGGGGTCGGCACCCACCAGATCAGCAATCGCGCGACGGGCGGCATCCACGATCGCCTCGGCGCGCTGCGACGCGGGGAAGATCCCGCCCGGGCCGGATACCGGAGCGCGCAACGCGGTCGACACCGCGGTCGCCACCTGCTCGGGTACCTGCATGCCCGCCGGGGCGTCCAAGTGCACCCACCCGTCGCCCAGCGCGGGGAACAGCCCGCGCACAGCAGCGACGTCGAACGCCATGCGCAACACCGTACGGAGCGCGGCGGGCAGCGGTGCCCCCGGGTGGCCGATATCGCATGCCGACTCGCCCGCGGGACCCCGCGCAAGCCAGGATGGAGCTATGAACCACAACGATCACGATCGGAACGAGGGCAGGCCGCAGGTGTTCGTGGTCGGCGAGGACGGCGCACCGATCGGCGCGGCAGCCGGCGGGGAGGCCCCCGAACGCGGCGAGGACGTCAACGAGCTGGTCGAGCAGCCCGCGAAGGTGATGCGGATCGGCACCATGATCAAGCAGCTGCTGGAGGAGGTCCGCGCGGCGCCGCTGGACGAGGCCAGCCGCAGCAGGCTCAAGGAGATCCACCAGTCGTCGATCCGGGAGCTGGAGCAGGGCCTGGCCCCCGAGCTGATCGAGGAGCTGGAGCGGCTGTCGCTGCCCTTCGCCCAGGAGCAGACCCCGTCCGAGGCCGAGCTGCGGATCGCCCAGGCCCAGCTGGTCGGCTGGCTGGAGGGCCTGTTCCACGGGCTGCAGACGGCGCTGTTCGCCCAGCAGATGGCCGCGCGGGCCCAGCTGGAGCAGATGCGCCGGGGCCTGCCCGCGGGCACGAGCGAGGCCGAAGCCCCTCACCAGCCCCGCGGCACCGGGCAGTACCTGTGAGTTCGCGGCGGTTCCGCGCGGAACCGCCGCGGGTCCGCGTGGAGCCGCCCGCGGCCACCGACGCCCACGGCCGGAACGCGCACCGGGATCGGTACTCTGACGCACTGTGCAGGCCACGAGCACGCTAGAGCGACCAGCAGCACCGCCCGAGACGTCGTCGCGGACCTGGCGCAAGGCGTTCAAGGACATCAGCGACGGGTTCCGGCAGCGCCAGCTGTGGGCCCACCTCGGCTGGCAGGACATCAAGCAGCGCTACCGGCGCTCGGTGATCGGCCCGCTGTGGATCACCATCAGCATGGGCGTGACGGTGACCGCGCTGGGCATCCTGTACTCCGCGCTGTTCGGCATGCCGCTGCACGAGCACCTGCCCTACGTGGCGGTGGGCTTCATCGTCTGGAACTTCATCAGCGGCTGCGTGACCGAGGGCACCGAGGTCTTCATCGCCAACGAGGGGCTCATAAAGCAGCTTCCGGCGCCGGTCAGCGTGCACATCCTCCGGCTGGTGTGGCGGCAGACCCTCTTCCTCGCCCACAACCTGGTCATCTACTTCATCGTGCTGGCGATCTTCCAGATGCCGGTGAAGTGGACCGTGATCACGGTCTTCCCGGCGATCGCGCTGCTGATGGTCAACGGGGTCTGGGTGGCGCTGCTGTTCGGCGTGGCCAGCACCCGGTTCCGGGACATCCCGCCGGTGATCCAGAGCTTCATCACGCTCGCCATGTTCATGACCCCGATCATGTGGAACGCCGAGAGCATCGCGAAGAAGGGCCTCGGCTTCCAGGCCAACTTCGCCGACCTCAATCCGCTCTACCACTACATCGAGATCGTCCGGGACCCGCTGCTCGGCGACGAGCAGCTGCTCTACCACTGGCTGATCGTCCTCGGGTTCACCGCGGTCGGCTGGCTGCTGGCGCTCGTCATCCTGCGCAACTACCGCGCCCGCGTCGCGTACTGGGTCTGATCGGGGGTCCGAGGAACTTATGGTCAGCATCGACGTCTGGAACGCGGCGGTCGACTTCCCGATCTTCGACGCGAAGTCGCGGTCGCTGAAGAAGGCCGTGCTCGGCAAGGCCGGCGGCAAGATCGGCACCGACAGCAAGGTCCCGATCATCGAGGCGCTGCACGACATCAACCTGTCGCTCTCGCACGGCGACCGGGTCGCGCTGGTCGGGCACAACGGCGCGGGCAAGTCCACGCTGCTGCGGCTGCTCGCCGGGATCTACGAGCCCACGCGCGGCAGCGCGCGGGTGGTCGGCAAGGTCGCGCCGGTGTTCGACCTGGGTGTCGGCATGGACCCGGAGATCTCCGGGTACGAGAACATCATCATCCGGGGGCTGTTCCTCGGGATGAACCGCAAGCAGATGGAATCGCGGATGGACGAGATCGCCGAGTTCACCGAGCTCGGCGACTACCTGGAGATGCCGCTGCGGACCTACTCCACCGGCATGCGGGTGCGGCTCGCGCTGGGCGTGGTCACCTCGATCGACCCGGAGATCCTGATCCTGGACGAGGGCATCGGCGCGGTGGACGCGGACTTCCTGGAGAAGGCCAGGGACCGGCTCAACGACCTGGTCAAGCGGTCCGGCATCCTGGTGTTCGCCTCGCACTCCGACGAGTTCCTGATCGAGCTGTGCAACACCGCCCTGTGGATGGACAAGGGCGGCATCAAGGAGCGCGGTTCGTTGCGTAGTGTGCTGACGCACTACAAGGGGCACGACCCCTTCGAGAACCTCAGCGAGGAAACCCTGGCCCGGATCGGCGAGACCGCGGCCTCGATCGGGAGCAAAGAGGACTGATGAGCACCGACTCCGCGCAGCAGCCCGAACTTCCTGCCGACTCCGTAGTAGCGGTCATCGTCACCAGGCACCGCAGAGAGCTGCTCGCCGAGTCGCTCAAGGTCATCGCCACCCAGACCCGGGTGCCCGACCACCTCGTGGTGGTCGACAACGGGCCCGACCAGCCCGCGCGGGACGTGGTCGCCGAGTGCCCGATCCCGTCGACCTACCTGCTGTCGAAGCGCAACCTCGGCGGTGCGGGCGGTTTCGCGCTGGGCATGCTGCACGCGCTGGCGATCGGCGCCGAGTGGGTCTGGCTCGGTGATGACGACGGCCGCCCGGCCGACGACCAGGCGCTGGCGACGCTGCTCGACGAGGCCCGCACGCGCAAGCTCGCGGCCGTCTCGCCGGTGGTGGTCAACATCGACAAGCCGGACCGGCTGGCGTTCCCGCTGCGCCGCGGCCTGACCTGGAAGCGGCGTCCGGAGGAGCTGCGGGCGCCGGGTTCCGACGGCGACTTCCTGCCGGGCATCGCCTCGTTCTTCAACGGCGCCCTGTTCCGCGCGTCCACGCTCGACGTGGTCGGGGTGCCCGACTACCGGCTGTTCTTCCGCGGTGACGAGGTGGAGCTGCACCGCCGGGTGGTGCGTTCCGGCCTGCCGTTCGGCACGACGCTGAAGACGCGGTTCGTGCACCCGGACGGCTCGGAGGAGTTCAAGCCGATGCTGGGCGGCCGGTTCCACGCCCAGGACCCGTCCGACGCGAACAAGCGGTACTACACCTACCGCAACCGCGGGTACCTGCTGTCCCAGCCGGGGATGCGCAAGATCGGTGCGCTTGAAGTGCTGCGGTTCGGGCTGTACTTCGTCGGCCAGCGGCGGGATCCGAAGGCCTTCCGGGAATGGCTTCGGCTGCTCCGGCAGGGCCGCCGGGAGCACTTCTTCCGGCGGTGATCGCGACACGCCGGAAACGTCACCGGCGGGTCACAGAATACTGAGAGTGGCCTGAGAGAAAGCTGAGTCGGCTGGTCAACGCGTTACCTCGCATTGCCGCCGAGTGTCAATTCACACATGCACCGAACGCAACGAATGGGCTGGTAACTGCGGCTACTATTCTCCATTCGTGTTCAACGGCCAGGACGAGAAAAACCGGATGGACGACGACGGCTCTCCGTCGGAGCCTCCGGTGCGAGCGGGTGATGGTCACCGAGCGAAGCGGCTGCGGCTGTTCGCGGCCATCACCGGCATCCTCGGCACCGTCCTGGCCCTCTCGCTGCCCTTCCTCCCGGTCAACCACGACATCACCACGCTGAAGTGGCCGACCGCGGAGGGGACCAAGCCGGTCTCGGCCCCGCTGGTCTCGTACTCGCCGGTGTGGCTGAACGCGAACCTGTCCTGCGAGACCGCCCGCGGCCTCGACGCCAGGACCGCGGCCAGACCGGCGATCCTGATCAGCACGAACCCGCCGAACTCCGAGTACGGCAGCCTCACCGGCATGGTCCTGCAGATCGACAACGGCCAGGTGACGCTGCTGTCGAAGGGCCAGTCGCTGAGCACCGTCCCGCTGCCCGCGGGCGACTGCTCGATCTCGGTGCACTCCGACGCGGTCGGCACCACGGCCAACGTCGGCGACAAGCCGCTGGCGTCGGTGCGCGGCGACCAGCGCCCGCAGCTGACCGGCATCTACTCCGACCTCGACGACTCGGTGGACAACGTCCGCGGGCTGTCGTTCGAGGCGCGGGTCGACAACCGGTACGAGAGCAGCGCGACCGTGCTCAAGATGAGCGTGATGGCGCTGACGGTGCTGGCCTTCATCGGTTGCGTCGTGGCGCTGCGCAGGCTGGACGTGCGGGCGGGCCGCAGGCCCCCGCGGCTGGTGCCGCCGAGGTGGTGGAAGCCGACGTTCCGCGACATCGCGGTGATCGGTTCGCTCTGCGTGTGGTGGGTCATCGGGGCGATGACCTCGGACGACGGCTACATCCTCACGATCGCGCGCGCCCGGGAGAGCGCCGGATACGTCAGCAACTACTTCCGCTGGTTCGCGGTGCCGGAGGCGCCGTTCGGCTGGTTCTACGAGCTGTACTCGCTCTGGGTTCAGGTCTCGACCGCCACGCCGTGGGTGCGGCTGCCCGCGCTGCTGATGGGCATCGTGAGCTGGCTGCTGATCAGCCGCGAGGTGCTGCCCAGGCTCGGGCAGCAGGTGCGGCGCAGCCACGCGGCGGGCTGGGCCGCCGCCGCGGTGTTCCTCGCGTTCTGGCTGCCCTACAACAACGGCCTGCGGCCGGAGCCGGTCGTGGTGCTGTTCTCGCTGCTCGCGCTGTGCGCGGTGGAGCGGGCGGTGGCCACCGGCAGGCTGATGCCCGCCGCGCTGGGGCTGGTGGTGGCCGCGCTGGCGGTCGGGGCGAACCCGCACGGCCTGGTCGCCGTGCTGCCCTACATCGCCGCGCTCAAGCCCCTGGTCCAGCTCGTGCGCAAGCGTGCGCGGGAGTTCGGCTGGCTGCCGGTGCTGGCGCCGATCTCGGCGTCCGGTTTCGTGATCCTGGTGGTGGTGTTCTCCGACCAGACGCTGCAGTCGGTCATGGACGCCACCGACCTGCGCACCGAGCTCGGCCCGAGCCAGGACTGGTACCAGGAGCTCAGCCGGTACAACCTGCTGTTCAGCGCCACCCCGGACGGGTCGATGACCCGCCGGTTCCCGGTGCTGCTGGTGATCCTGTGCGTGGTGACCTGCGCGGTCGTGCTGCTGCGCCGGGGCAAGATCCGCGGCGCCTCGCTAGGCCCGAGCAGGCGGCTGCTCGCGGTCGCCGCGCTGTCGTTCGTCGTGCTGGCGCTGACCCCGACCAAGTGGTCGCACCACTTCGGCCTGTTCGCCGCCGTGGGCGGTGCGCTGGCCGCGCTGACCGCGCTGGCGACCAGCAGCACCGTGCTGCGCTCCAAGCGCAACCGCGCCGCGTTCTTCGCCGGGCTGATGCTGGTGCTGGCCTTCGCCACCACCGGCCCGAACGCCTGGTGGTACGTCTCGGGCTGGGGCGTGCCGTGGTTCGACAAGGCGCCGCAGCTGTTCGGCTACAACGTCAGCACCATGTTCCTGGTCCTGACCGCGGTGGCGATGGTCGTGGCGTTCGTCGAGCACCTGCGCATCGACCCGCACAACCCGACGGTGGTCGACGAGAAGCAGCGCGGGATGGAGAAGCAGAGCCGCGCGCTGCGGCTGGGCACCGCGCCGCTGTCGATCATCTGCGCGCTGCTGGTGGTCATCGAGCTGGTCAACTTCGCCAAGGTGATCCAGAAGCAGTGGGGCAGCTACAGCCTCGGCGCCGACAACGTCAAGCAGATCACCGGCGCCAGCTGCGGCCTGTCCGACTACGTCTACGTCGAGACCGACCCGCAGGCGGGCATGCTCAAGGTCTCCGAGAACCAGCCGACCACCGCGGCGCCGCCGGTCAGCGAGGACATCCCGGTCCCGGCCAAGCGGCTCAAGGACAAGGAGACGCCGGACCAGTACCTCAAGGCCAAGCTGGAGGGCTTCAACCGGCCCGGCCTGCCCGCGGGCGACGGCAACGACCCGGACGAGCCGGACTGGTCCCCGCCGTACCGGTTCGGCGCCGACAACGCGCCGGTGTGGGGCAGCTACGACCAGACCGGCATCGGCACCGGCGAGCTGCGCACGCAGTGGTACGACCTGCCGGAACGCGCGGCCAGCGGCGAGGTGCCGGTGGTGATCATGGAGTCGGGCGCGGACGGCGGCGCGAACTCGGTCTACGTCGAGTTCGGGCGGGACACCGACAAGGGCTTCGAGATCATGCAGCGGCACTACGTCGGCCCGACCCCGGGCCCGATGTGGCGCGACCAGCGCATCACGGTCCGCGGCGACGCCGAGGGCGCCACGAAGATGCGGGTGGTCGCCACCGACCAGTCGCTCGGCCCGAACGGCTGGGTCGCGGTCAGCGCACCGCGGGCCCCGCAGCTGACGAACATGACCGACTTCGTCGGCGACGCCCCGACCTTCGTCGAGTGGACGGCCGCCCTGGTGCACCCGTGCCTGCAGATCCCGGGCATCCGCAACGGCATCGCCGAGATGCCGAAGTTCCGGGTGTCGGCGGGAGCGGAGGTCCGCGACATCGGCCAGGGCTGGTCGTCGCCGGACAGCGGCGGGCCGTTCGGGTGGATGAACGTCACGACAAGCATGCGGGAGCTGCCGACGTACGTGCGCAACGACATCCACCGCGACTGGGGCTCGCTGTACCGGGTCGACCCGTTCGTCCCGGGCGCGCTGCCCGCCGAGTCGGCGATGGACGTGCACATCGAGACGCACTGGGGCACGTGGACGCCGGGGCCGCTGAGCAAGACCGTGCAGCTGCCCGGCGACGTGCCCAACTCCGACGACCGCAACGACGTGCAGGGCTTCGGGAACAGCGACGAGGAGAAGGGCCCGGGGCAGCCCTGAGCTTCGGCGGGTTCCCGCTAAGCCCAGGGCGAAAGCGGTCCGCTCACGGTGAAACGGGGTGCCACGCCATCGGCACCCGTGGTGGTCTGAGCGCATGACCGAGACCAGACAGAACCTGGTGGTCCACCTCGCCGGGGCCGCCCAACCGCTGAACATCGCGCTAGACCGCGCCGAGGCCGAGGCGCTGGTCGAGCAGCTCGCCGACCTGCTGAAGAAGGGCGCGAGCAGGCTGCTGACCACCGCCGACGGCGGGCGCTTCGCGATCAACTTCGCCCACGTCGCCACCGCCCACGTCGAGAGCGGCCGGGGTGACTCCAACGCCTACGGCGCGCCGTCGCGGGCCACCGGCTTCGGCGGGTGACGGAAAAAGCCCCGCAGGCGCCTGGCCTGCGGGGCTTTCGCGGTGCGCCTGCTCAGTCCCGGAAGACGACCAGCTTCAGCATCACGAAGTTGATCAGCGTGCCCAGTCCCTGCGCGACCACCCAGATCCCGGTGATTTGCCAGTTGGCCTGCGGGTGCAGCAGCAGGATGAGCAGCTGGTTGGTGCCCACGTTGACGAAGAACGTCACCGTGTACAGCAACGCGAACGCGCCCGCCTTGGCACCGGTGTTGCCGGTGCCGGCACCGCTGAAGGTGAACTTCCGGTTGATCAGGTACGAAGCCGTGGTGCCGAGGATGAAGGAGATGGTCTTCGACACCCACGCGGGCCAGCCGAGACCGGCCAGCAGCGCCATGTACGTGCCGTAGTCGATCAGGGCGCAACCGCCGCCGATGACGATGAAGCGGATCAGCTGGCCGACCACTCCGAGGCTCTTGACCTCGGTGTTCGCGGCTTGTTCGGCAGCGGGTTCGGCCACGGCCACAGGTTCACCTCGGCAAGTCCGACTACGGGGCCCGTGCGAAAAATTCCCCGGGAAGTGTAGCGATGCCGCGCGGCACCCCGCCGGGGACCGGCCGCACCCGGCCGTGTGGGCGCCCACCCCGCGGATAGACTCGGCTGGGTGGGATCGGTAAAGGACGAGCTTCAGACGCTGACCGGCTGGGGGCGCACCGCGCCCACCACCGCGCGGGTGATCAGCACCCCGGACGTCGACGTGATCGCCAGCGCGGTCCGCGAGGCCGGTGAGCGCGGCGTCATCGCCCGCGGTCTCGGCCGCAGCTACGGCGACCCGTCGCAGAACGCGGGCGGCACCGTCATCGACATGACCGCCCTCGACCGGGTGCACCGGATCGACGTGGACGACGCGACCGTGGTCGTCGACGCGGGCGTCTCGCTGGACACGCTGATGCGGCGGCTGCTGCCGTACGGCCTGTGGATCCCGGTGCTGCCCGGCACCCGCCAGGTCACCATCGGCGGCGCGATCGGGTCCGACATCCACGGCAAGAACCACCACTCGCAGGGCTCGTTCGGCAGCCACGTGCTGGCGATGGACCTGCTCACCGCCGACGGCCAGGTCCGCACCCTGACCCCGGACGGCGAGGGTTCCGAGCTGTTCTGGGCGACCGTCGGTGGCATGGGCCTGACCGGCATCATCCTGAACGCCACGATCCGCCTCAAGCGCGTGGAGACCGCGTACTTCGTGGTCGACAACGTGCAGACCAAGAACCTCGACGAGCTGATCGAGCACTTCACCGACGGCTCGGACGACAACTACATCTACTCCGTCGCCTGGTTCGACTCGCTGGCCCGCGGCGACAAGCTCGGCCGCGCGCTGCTGACCCGGGGCAACTCGGCGAAGCTGGAGGACCTGCCCAAGAAGCTGCGCAGGGACCCGCTGAAGTTCAACGCGCCGCAGCTGATGACCGCGCCGCCGATCTTCCCGAACGGCCTGGTCAACAAGTACACGATCACCGCGTTCAACGAGGTCTGGTACCGCAAGGCGCCGACGAAGTACGGCGCGGTGCAGAACATCACCCAGTTCTTCCACCCGCTGGACCTGGTCGGCGACTGGAACCGGGTCTACGGCTCGAACGGCTTCCTGCAGTACCAGTTCATGGTGCCGTTCGGGCAGGAGGCGATGTTCCGCCGCTCCATCGACAAGATCAGCGCGTCCGGGCACGTGTCGTTCCTGAACGTGCTCAAGACCTTCGGCGCGGGCAACGAAGCGCCGATGTCCTTCCCGCGCGAGGGCTGGACGCTGACCGTCGACATCCCGATCTCCCGCGGCCTGGACCGGCTGTGCCAGGAGCTCGACGAGATGGTGCTCGACGCGGGCGGCAGGCTGTACCTGGCCAAGGAGTCCCGCACCTCGGCCGAGATGATCGAGCAGATGTACCCGCGGATCGGCGAGTGGCGCAGGATCCGCGCCTCCGTCGACCCCGAGGGCGTGTTCCATTCCGACCTTTCCCGGAGGCTGAGCCTGTGACCGCGGCGCTGGAGAACCGGAAGCTGATGGGCTGGGCGCGCACCGCGCCCACCCGGGCGCGGGTGCTCAGCACCCCCGACGTCGAGACCATCGCGAGGGCGGTGCGCGAGGCCGACGAGCGCGGTGTCATCGCCCGCGGCCTCGGCCGCAGCTACGGCGACGTCTCGCAGAACGCCGGCGGCACGGTCATCGACATGACCGCGCTGAACCGGATCCACGACATCGACCGGGACAACGCGGTCGTGGACGTGGACGCGGGGGTGAGCCTGGACCAGCTGATGCGCGCCGCGCTCCCGCACGGCCTGTGGGTCCCGGTGCTGCCCGGCACCCGCCAGGTCACCATCGGCGGCGCGATCGGCTGCGACATCCACGGCAAGAACCACCACTCGCACGGCAGCTTCGGCAACCACGTGCTGTCGATGGACCTGCTCACCGCCGACGGCCAGGTCCGCACCCTGACCCCGGACGGCGAGGGCTCGGAGCTGTTCTGGGCGACCGTCGGCGGGGTCGGCCTCACCGGGATCGTGCTGCGCGCCAAGGTGAAGATGAAGCGCACCGAAAGCGCGTACTTCATCGTCGACGCGGACCGGACCAAGGACCTCGACGAGACGCTGGAGCTGTTCTCCAACGGCTCGGACATGAACTACGACTACTCGATGGCGTGGTTCGACGCGATCTCGACCGGCGCGAAGCTGGGCCGCTCGGCGTTCTCCCGCGGTTCGCTGGCCAAGCTGGACGAGCTGCCGCCGAAGCTGCGGGCGAACCCGCTGAAGTTCGACGCGCCGCAGCTGCTGACGTTCCCGGACGTCTTCCCCAACGGGCTGGCCAACAAGCTGACGTTCAGCACGCTCAGCGAGGTCTGGTACCGCAAGACCCCGAAGGCCGGGCGCGGCCAGGTGCAGAACCTGACCGCCTTCTACCACCCGCTGGACATGTTCGGCGAGTGGAACCGCGCCTACGGCTCGAAGGGCTTCCTGCAGTACCAGTTCATCGTGCCGTTCGAGGAGCACGAGGCGCTGCGCAGGCTGGTGCAGCGGATCGCCGAGTCCGGGCACGTGTCCTTCCTCAACGTCCTCAAGCGGATGGGCGACAGCAGCCGCGCGCCGCTGTCGTTCCCGGTTCCGGGTTGGACGATCACGGTCGACTTCCCGATCAAGGACGGGCTGCACCGGTTCTGCGAGGAGCTGGACGAGATGGTGCTGGGCGCAGGCGGCCGGCTGTACTTCGCGAAGGACTCGCGGACGACGCCGGAGATGATCCAGCAGATGTACCCCCGTCTCGACGAGTGGCGCAGGATCCGCGCCGCCGTCGACCCCGAAGGAATCTTCAACTCCGATCTGTCCCGAAGGTTGGCCCTATGATCGACGCGGTTGGCAACCCGCAGTCCCTGTTCATCCTCGGCGGTACCTCCGACATCGCGCTCGCGACGGCGGAGCAGTACGCGGCGCAGCGCCCGCTGCGGATCATCCTCGCCGCGCGCCCGGAGGAAGCCGAGCTCCAGGAAGCCGCCGCCGAGCGGTTGCGCAAGACCGGCAGCACCGTGACGACGCTGTCGTTCGAGGCGACCGATCCGGACACCCACGGCGACGTGGTCGACAAGGCGTTCGCCGACGGCGACATCGACGTCACCCTGGTGGCCTTCGGCGTCCAGGGCGACAACGAGAAGGGCTGGACCGACCCCAAGGCCGCGCGCCTGGTCGCCGAGGTCAACTACGTCGCGCCGATCTCGCTCGGCGTGCACCTGGCGAACAAGCTGCGCAAGCAGGGCCACGGGCACATCGTCATGATGGCCTCGCCCGCGGGCGAGCGGGCGCGGCGCTCGAACTTCGTCTACGGCTCCTCGAAGGCCGGTGCCGACGTCTTCTACACGGGCCTGACCTACGCCCTGGCCGACGCGGGCGTGAAGGTGACGGTCGTGCGCCCGAACTTCGTGAAGACCAAGCTCACCGAGGGCATGAAGCCCGCCCCGATGGCGCAGACGCCGCAGCAGGTCGGCGCAGCCATCATCGACGCCGTGCGCAAGGGCAAGGAGTCGATCTGGGTTCCCGTGCAGATGCGCTGGGTCATGACCGTGCTGCGGCACCTGCCGCGGGCGATCTTCCGCCGCCTGCCGTTCTGATCGGCTGTCCGAGGAGGCCGTCCGGTTCGCACCGGGCGGCCTTCTCGCGTTTCAGCCGCGCGGACCTGCCATGGAGTGACTTCACGCTATAGTGCGCCGCGATATCCGGACAGTGACCGGTGGGGGTCTGTCGTGGCGGGGCGGCACAACCAGTGGAGGCGTTGGACGCTGGGGGGCGCGCTCGTACTGGGCGCAGGCGCGATCTTCCTGGTCCTCCGGGCGGCTGTCGGGGGCGGCCTGGGAGTAGGCGATCAAACAGCCAGCATCGTCGGCAGCATCTGCGGAGTGCTGGCTTTGCTCCTCGGGGTCATCTCTTCCCTGCGGCCTGCACAGCCCGGTGGGATCGATGAGCAAGCGGAGGTCGACAACGCGCAGCGTCACCTCACCGATCGGGTGCGGGAGTTGAGCGAGCAGGAGGAACGGAAGTGGGGGATCAATGATCCCCGACCACTGCCCGTTCGCTGGCATGTCGTCTCCGACCCGCTGGACCACGGGACGGACAGCGACGGCAACGCGGGCGAAACCCAAGAGGAACAGCTCACCCTCAACGGCACGTTCAGCTCGGTCCTGCGGTTCTACCGATCGATTCCCACCCGCCGGATGATCATTCAGGGCGAACCCGGCTCGGGGAAGACGGTTCTCGCTCACCACCTCGTTCTGGAGCTGTGCGCCGAACCCGACAGCGACCGACGAACACCCGTGTTGTTCAGCTTGAGCACGTGGGATCCGAAGGTTGATCTGCACAAGTGGCTCGTTGAACAACTGTCCCGCGACTACCCCGGTCTGAACGGCGAGCTGCCGACCGGCGGCACGCTCGCCGCCGTTCTCATGAACCGCCGCCGCATCCTGCCCGTCCTCGACGGCTTCGACGAGATACGCGACGAATTCCGGGATCACGCGATCGAGGGCCTGAGCCGATTTCACGGTCCGCTGATCGTGACGACCCGCCGATCCGAATACGGTGCCGTCACCGCCAAGACCAGAACGGTGGGCAACGCAGCGGCGATCGCGCTCGAACCCCCGGCGCTGGACGACGTACGCCGCCACCTGGCCGGCAGACCAAGCGAAGCCGCATCAGCCGCCTGGACACACGTCTTCGACCACCTCGAGGCCACTCCCGACAAGCCCGCGAGCCGGGAACTGGCGGCGGTGTTGTCCGTACCGCTGATGGTCATGCTCGCCCGTACCGTCTACCGCCACACCGACAACGGCTCGCCCACGGAGCTGCTCGACATCAGCCGGTCCCGCGGCCGGGACGGGCTCGAAGAGCACCTTCTGCGCACCTACATCGACACCGTCTACGACCAGCGCTACGCACCCCGCGGCGACGGCGGGAACACCGCGCCGTTCCCGTGCGAGCCCGACCAAGCCCGCCGCTGGCTCGGCTTCCTCGCCCACCACCTCGCCCGACTCAAGACCCACGACCTCGCCTGGTGGCAACTCGCCACCGCCCTCCCCTGGTACGCCAGAATCCTGACCACCATGAGCACGCTCGCGCTCGTGGTCGGGCTCCCGCTCGGGCTCACGGCCGGACTCACGGTCGGTCTCGCGTTCGGGCTTACGGTCGGGCTCACGGTCGGGCTGACGGTCGGGCTCACGGTCGGTCTCGCGGTCGGGCTCGTCAATGAAGTGAGCTTGCACCGCAGAGGTGCGGCGAGAGAACCAGAACGACTGGGCCTGCGCTTGCGACACCGGAAGCGCGGCCGATTCACGAACATCAAGAAGATCACGTCCCAATTCGCTGTCGGGCTCACGTTCGGGCTCGCGGGCGGGCTCACGTTCGGGCTCACGGTCGAGCTCGTGATCGGGCTCTCGGAGGGTTTCGGGCCCGATTTCGGGCTCTGGATCTTGTCTGGGCTCGTGGTCGGGTTCCCGTTGGGGCTCGTATTCGGGCTTGTGAACGTAGTGGCCGCGATGCTGGGCGACAGCCACGATCCGCAAGAATCCATCGCTCCGTGGACACTCCTCAGCGCCGACCGCGCAGCGACAATCGTCCGCACGATCGCGCCCATGATCGCGTTCGGGCTCCTGATCGGGCTCCTGGCCGTGCTCACGTACGAGTCCCCGGACCCGCTCAGCGCCGGATTCATGGCCGGGCTGGTCGGGCTTCTGTTCGGGCTGGTCGGGCTTCTGTTCGTGCTGGTCGGGTTTCTGTTCGGGCTGGCGCGGTTGCTGTTGTCAGCGTGGGGAAGCTGGCTCGTGTTCGCCCGCCTCTGGCTCCCGCTCACCCGCCGGCTGCCCTGGCGCCCCAAACGGTTCCTCGAAGACGCCTACAACCGAGGCGTCCTGCGCCAAGCAGGCTCGTTCTACCAGTTCCGCCACGCCCAACTCCGCGACCACCTCGCCAAGCAGCACCGCACCAAACCACGAACCGCGCCACCACCGGAAGTCACGCCAGGAAGCGAAGACCTTCACCCGGTACCCGAACCACGCTGACTCGCCAGCCCTGCGCCGAGCGGCTGACTCGTCTTCAGCCGAGGTTGTTCCTGGCCTGCTCGGCCGCGGCGTCGACCTGGTCGGTGAGCCGTTCGAGGGTGGCGCGCAGGTTTTCGAGCTCGGCGACCGACATTCCGGTCGCCCCCATCACGTCGGCCGGAACCCCCCGCGCGCGTTCCCTGAGCTCGCGTCCCGCGTCGGTGAGCGCCACGTCGACGGACCGCTCGTCGCTGACCCGCCGGACGCGGCTGACCAGACCGGCCGCTTCGAGCCGTTTGAGCAGCGGCGACAGCGTTCCGGAGTCCAGCCGCAGGGCGGTGCCCAGGTCCTTGACCGAGATCGGGTCGTTCTCCCAGAGCACGAGCATGACCAGGTACTGCGGGTAGGTCAGTTCGAGGTCGGCGAGGATCGGCCGGTAGAGGTTGGTGAACGCGCGGGACGCGCTGTAGAGCGCGAAGCACACCTGCCGGTCCAGCGTCAGGTACGACTCGGTGCTCATGGCAGCACCTCCCGTCTCACATGGCCTTGTCTCCACATCGGCCGTTCACCGCATTTTCGCACTTCGCCGGACTGCCATCCGCCGCCCCGCGGCACTTCACATTTCCGGCATCCGACAATCGTGACCTTATCGAGATACCGCAACGGTAAACCCGTTCACCTGTTTGGCAGATTTATGAAGCATGGGGATCGTTTCGCCTCCGCGGGGGGATAGTCGTCGTTTTGCCGTGTTCGCCGGGTTCGCGGCGCTGACCGTGCTGCTCGGCGTGCTGGCTGTGCTGGCGCCGGTCCGCGCCGACGCGCCGGTGGTCACCTGGCCGAAGGCCGGCCAGGCCCCGGTGTCGACGGTGCTACCGCTGTCGCCGTACCGGCCGCTGGACATCGACGCGGAGATCCCCTGCCAGGCCCTGGGGTCGGTCGATCCGAACGGCGGTTCCGCGCTGAGCACGCACGCGCCCGCCGACGGGCTCGGCATGAACGTCACGGTGCAGGGCGGTTCGGTCCGGTTCTGGGTCGACGGCACGGAGGTCCACTCCGAACCGCTGCGCGCGGGCTGCGCCTACCACGTGCGCGCCGACGCGCAGGGCGTCCGGATCGACCGGGACGGCACGGTGCTGGTGGACCGGAACGACCTGCGACCGCCGCAGGTTTCCGAACTGTCCACGCAGGCGGGCAACACCGCCGGGCTGGCCGTGCAGCTGCACCCCGACGCGCGCTACCAGTCCAGCCCGACGCCGCTGAAGCTCTTCCTGCTGATCGCGCACGGGCTGTGCCTCGTGGTGCTGCTGGTCGTGGCCTGGCGGTTCTGGCGGGGCAGCGGGCCGGGCATGCGCATCCCGCGGTTCGGTGCCGCGGACGGCGTGCTGGTGGTCGTCTCGCTCGCGTGGGTCTTCCTCGGACCGGCCAACATGGACGACGGCTGGTACATGATGATGGCCCGCAACGCCGGTGAAGCCGGGTACATGGGCAACTTCGTCTACATGTTCAACGCGACGGAGAACCCGTTCGTGCTGAGCCAGTACCTGTTGCAGCTCTGGGGGGAGCTCGGCGGCTGGTCGCTGTGGTGGATGCGGCTGGTGCCGACCATCTGCGGCGTCGTGACGTGGGTGCTCCTGCGGGTCCTGCTGGCCACCGTCCTCGGCCGCGCCGCGAACCTGCGCGCGGTCCCCTGGGCGCTGCTGGTCGCGCACCTGGTCTGGTACCTGCCCTACGGCACCACGCTGCGCCCCGAGCCGGTGATCGTGATGTTCGCGGCGGCGACCCTCGTCTTCGCCGAGGCCGCCGCGCTCCGCCAGTCCATCGGCGCGCTGGCGCTCGCCACCGTCTCCGCCGCGCTCGCGGTCACGGCTTCGCCGTCCGGCGTCGTGGCGGTCGCTCCGCTCCTGCTGTGCCTGCCGTGGCTGCTGCGCTGGCTGCGCGAGCAGGGCTGGGCGGCTCGGGCCTCAGCGGTGCTGCTCGCCGCCGCCTCCGCGACGGTGGTGGTCCCGATCGGCTTCGCCGACGCGACCCTCGGCGACGTGCTCGAAGCCACCGCCGTGCACAAGTGGTACTACCTCTCGCTGCCCTGGTACGAGGAGTTCGAGCACTACAAGACCCTGCTCAACACCGCGGGCTGGGCGCGCAGGCTCCCGGTGCTGCTGAGCCTGGCGATCGTGGTCGTGGTCGCGATCGCCAGCGGTCGCGGCGGGGTGGGGCGCGACCCGATCCGCAGGCTGGTGCTGGTCTCGGCGATCACCACGTCGCTGGCCCTGGCGCTGATCGCGCTGAGCCCGACCAAGTGGGTCAACCACTTCCACTCGGTGGCGGCGGCGCCGACGGTGCTGCTGGCGGCGGCGCTGCTGCGGTCCCCGCTGCCGCGGCGGGCCGGGCTGGTCGTGACGAGCGCGAGCGTGCTGCTGCTGGCGGGCGCGGTGTCGCTGAGCTTCGCCGGGGAGAACAAGTGGATGCCGTTCACCGACGCCGGGCAGCGGTTCGGCGAGCACCTGAACCCGGATCCGCTGACCAACAACCTGGAGCCGCACTTCGGCCCGCTGTACCTGCACAACGCGCTGCTGTGGGTCGGGATCGCGCTGGCCGCCTGGTTGTGGGCGAGGTGGCGGCGCCGCAGCGGCAAGGTGGTGCGGGTCGGCCCGGACCGGGCGGTGGTCGGTGCGGCCTCGGTCGGCGCGGTGCTGCTGATGGTCGCGCTGTTCACCTTCGCGCCGATCGGCCAGGCGCCGGGCTGGAGCGTGGCGCGGTCCGGGGTACAGACGATGTTCGGCGACGGCTGCGGGCTGGCCAGCGACGTGAAGGTGCAGCTGCCGTCCGGGAAGCTCGGCGATCCCGGACCGGCCACCACCGAGGGCGACTTCGGGGCGTCCGGTTCGCCGCTGCCGACCTCGCCGTGGGACGGTCCGACGGCGATCTGGCACGACGATCGGCCGGACGGCACGACCACCGGCACCGGCAAGCTGACCACCGGCTGGTACCCGGTGGTCCGGGCGAGCAGCCACGTGACCGTCCCGGTGGCCGGTGAGCTGGCCGGGCAGCTGCTGGAGGTGGAGTTCCGGACGCCTTCGGGGACGGTTTCCGAGCAGCTGCAACCGGAACTGCGGCGGTCGGCGCTGCTGGAGTGGCAGCAGCTGGCGGTGGCCGTGCCGCCGGGGACCGAGGCGCTGCGGGTGGTGGCGACCGACCAGGTCACCGGCGCGCACTCCTGGCTGGCGGTGGCCGAGCCGAAGCTGACCGAGTCGCGCCCGGTCACCGAGCTCACCGCCGGGAAACCGGTGCTGGCCAACCACATCAACGCGCCGCTGTGGCCGTGCGTGGACCAGGTCGGCATCCGCGACGGCATCACCGACACGCCCGTCGTGCGGCTCACCGCCGACGAGGGGATTCCGCCCGAGTGGCTGGACAACATCAGCAACCTGGAGTGGGGCGGCGCGTGGATGCAGACCACGCGGCAGTGGGGGCAGACCCGGCTGGCGGCCGAGCTGCCCGGCGGTCCGCCGCGCGCGGCGTGGGGCAACGTCTTCGTCATCCGCTACCTGCACCCGGTCGGGCAGTACGACCTGCGGGTGGAGAGCGAGACCAGGTCGAGCCTGACCCGGCTGCCGACGCTGGCCGACAACGGCTACCCGGGCATCGCCCGGAACGCGGGGACGCAGGTGTCGGTGAAGCAACAGGCCCGGTGATCGAGCGGCGGTGATCACCGCGGAGCAGGGGCGGCGGAAGTGGGGTTCCGCCGCCCCTGCTGCTGTTCGGGCTGGGTGTTCCGGTCGGGGGCAACCGGACGACCCCGGGCCGCGTGTAGGGGTCGTCCCCGGTTTCCGGGGCCATGAAAGGGGATTGGCCTTGACCAAGACACGATGGGCAGCGGTGGTCGCGGTGACCGCCGCGCTGTCGCTCGCCACGGCTTCACCCGCTCCAGCCGAGACGCCGCAGGCGTTCACCCCGATCGAGAGCCGCTACTGGGGAGAGCCCGCGCTGCGGGACCTGCTCGGCAACCCGGTCGACACCGAGTACACCGAGGGGGACATCTCCTACCAGCAGTTCCAGCGCGGCTGGCTGTACCACTCACCGCAGACCGGGGTGCACGAGCTGCACGGCGAGATCGCCTCCCGGTTCGTCCGCTCCGGCGCCCACCACCAGCTCGGCGTGCCGACCACCGACGAACTGTCCACACCGGACGGTGTCGGCCGCTACAACCACTTCTCCGCCGAGGCGTCGGTCTACTGGACGCCGGAGACCGGCGCGCAGGCGGTTTCCGGGCAGGTGCGGCGGTTCTGGGCGGACCGCGGCTGGGAGACGGGCAGGCTGAGCTACCCGACCACCTCCACGCAGCCGACCCCCGACGGCGTCGGCGTCTTCAACCACTTCCTCGGGATCGACCGCGCGGGCGCGTCGGTGTACTGGACGAAGATCACCGGAGCGCACTCGGTGCAGGGCGCGATCCGCGATCTCTGGGCCGCCAACGGCTGGGAGAACGGCTTCGGCTACCCCAGCTCGGACGAGCTCACCACGCTCGACAAAGCCGGTCGTTTCAACGAGTTCACCGGTCGCGACAACCCGCCGGCGTCCGCGTACTGGCACCCGGCGACCGGCGCGCACTTCGTCGCGGGCCCGATCATGCAGCGGTGGCACGAACTCCGCCGCGAGCTGTCGTACCTGAAGTACCCGACGTCCAACCCGTACGAGGTGTCGGAGGGCAACAGCCAGGTCGACTTCCAGGGCGGCTACATCAGGCTGGACCAGAACTCCGGGCAGGTGAGCGACGCGCCCTGGTGAGCAGGACCAGGGCGGCCACGGCGGTGAGCACGTAGCTGTTGCCCACCACGTGCTGCCAGGGAGCCCAGGTCAGCTCGGCACCGCCGACGCTGGGCAGGAAGTGCCACGGGGCCGTGACCGCGATCAGCGCCGTCACGGCCCCCAGCGCGTAGCGGCGGGCGGCGAACAGCAGGAACAGCCCCGGGACGACCCAAACCCAGTGGTTCGACCAGGACGTGGGCGAGATCAGCACCGCGAGCAGACCGACCGCGGTGAACGAGGTGGCGGCATCGGCGTGCCGGACGATCCGGACCACCAGCGCCAGCAATGCCAGGCACAGCAACGCGAAGACCGCGTTCCGCACGATCGGCGGCAGGTCGAACCTGGTGAGCGCGCCCAGCACGGACTGGTTGCTGTTGAGCGCGTGACCCGCGACGTCGGCGGCCGGGCCGCGCCGGAACCAGTAGTCGACCGAGGCGCCGAAGTCGACCGCGAACCCGATCGCGGTGCACGCGGCGGCGGTGGCGGTTGCGGTCACGGCGGCCCGGAAGTCCTTGCGCAGCAGGAAGAACAGCAGGAAGGCCGCCGGGGTGAGCTTGATCGCGACCGCGATCCCGACCAGCAGGCCGCGCGGCCAGCGCGGGTCCCGGGCGAGGCAGTCGAGCGCGACCGCGCCCATCAGCACGATGTTGATCTGTCCCTGCCCGAAGCAGGCGTGCACCGGTTCCAGCAGCATGCTCGGCGGGACTCCCGCCGCTGCCATGACGAACGCGACCCGCGGACCGGCCGAAGGCCACACCCGCCGCACGACCAGGTACAGGGTCGCGCCGAGTGCCAGCACGTTCAGGACGTTCAGCGCGCTGAGGCCGACCGTGGACGGGACGAGCGCGAACGGCGCCAGCGGCAGCAGCGCGAACGGCGGGTAGACCCACGGCAGCGGGTCCGGATTGCGCACCGGCGATCGTGCGTTGACGAAGTCACCGCCGGCGAGCCAGGTCCGGACGCCCCACCGGTAGACCTCGAAGTCGCCCCAGAACGAGTAGGTGGAGACGAGCACCGCGAGCGCGGCGGCCAGCGCGAGGGCCGAGAGCCCGATGATCGGCCACAGGCGGCGCGCGACGAGCTCGTCCGGCGGTGTGGTGGTGATCACCGTCTCGATCGTACGGAAAACCATCACCTGTTCGAGTGGTCAGGCGCGTTTTCGCCTCGGCGATCGCGGCGCCGGCGGCGGGGCTGTGGAAACGGCAGAGCCGCAAACGACAGGAGCCGCGCAAACAACAAGGCCCGCGTTCCGGACTTGAGGAACACGGGCCCTGCATCCCGGAACCGATGTCGTCGCTCCCCCGACGGAAAGACGGCATCCATGCCGGAACGACGGAAACACGACCCCCTCGGACGAGCTTCCGCTACTTCCCCCCTGCTCAGGCGCAGCTCACAGCAGCACGACTTCGCGGGTGCTCTTCTCGGTTCTGACCAACACTTCGGCATGGTCTTCCTTGATCGCCCGGTAGACGAAATCGCCGTAGCTGACGAGCCTTCGGCACGCCTCGGTCAGCGTGACGCCCTCCTGATCCATCACGCGTTGTAACGCCTGCACCATTTCCGGCGTCACGGCAACGTTTATCCGCTTCGGCGACGGGTCCGACTGCTCCCGTCCCGGCGAGGCACCGCCACCCTTCGGCTTCTCATCGGTCTTCATGAATCTCCCTCCAGTCGCACACCGGCACCCCTGCTCGACCAACTACTGATCTTGCGTGCGCGACACCTCAGAACATTACACACGCTGTTACCACGCAGTCAACACGTCGTACTCACGTCACATGTGGGTGAGTTGTGTGAAAAGTGTGGCTAGTGAGCTAACATGACTCTGGGTGTCGAATACACCCCTCAGTGAGCACAGCTTTCACGAAAGAGAGCCCGCAATGACGCGTGAGTCGACGATGCGTGACCAGGGTGTTCATCGAACCGACGAGGTGCTTGCCGACCAGACCTGGTACTGCCCGGCCCAGGTCCAGAACGAGCCGGTGATCGAGACCCTCCCGGCGATCGAGCTGTCCACCGACGAAGGGACCGCGCAGTGAGCACCCCCCAGCAGGATCTGGAGGACGAGACCTGGACCGACGACTCGGAACCGGCCGAAGCGCCGGCCGAGCCGCGGCTCATCGAGCTGCGCAAGCACCGCCACCTGGCGAGCATGCAGACCAAGGTGCTCTACGGCATCGGACTGGTCCTGCTCGTCACCCTGCTCACGCTGGTCCTGGGCGTCGGTTTCGGCGCCTTCAGCGAGGGCTTCGGGCTGGAGCTGCTGCGCACCATGCTCACCCCGACGCTCGCCGCCGGAGCGACGATCGTGGGCACCCTGTTCGCACTGGAACGAGGCAAGGAGGAGTAACCGAGGCCGTGTTTTGCCGTGCCGCCACGCTCTTCGGACGCGCCGGCACGGGAGAGCACAGCCGGGAGGAACCCGCGGGTCCGCCGGGCTGCGGGCTGCGGGCTGCGGGCTGCGGGCTGCGGGCTCAGGAAACCCTGGCGGCAAGCCCGGATCGGGCCCGGTCAGGGGCGCTGCGCCGCGACGACCCACATCCCGCGCTCAGCCGCGACCGGCTCAGCAACGCGGAATCCGATGTCGGCGAGCAGCCCGGCGATCTGGCCCGGCGAGAGCCGCAGCTTGCGGTAGCTGCTCTTGCGGAGCTCCCAGCCCGACCCGGTCCGGACGTGCACGAGGTCGTGGACGCGGACGTGCTCGCCCTCGTCCTCGAGGAAGCAGGTCATGACCCGGTCCTGATCACCGCGCACCGGCAGGAACCGGTCCAGCCCGGCCAACCGCACCGACAGGTCCCGGAAGGTCAGCACGATCCGGCCGCCGGGAGCGAGCAGGGCGAAGGACTCGGCGAGCAACCTGCGCACGGCGTCCTCGTCGGGAAGGTGCGGCAGGGTGTCGCCCATGCACGTCACGACCTGGACGGTTCCGGGTTCGGCGAGCCCGGCGAGTCCGTCGCGCAGGTCGGCGTGCACGCCGCGGACTCGCGGATGCGCGCGGTCGGCCAGCTCGGCAAGCAGCGTCTCGCTGACGTCGACACCGGTCACCGCGAAGCCGAGTTCGGCCAGTGCCACCGAGTGCACACCGGACCCGCAGCCGAGATCGAGCGCGGCGGACGGCTCGCCCTCGGGCCGGATTCCCAGTCCCGCGAGCAGATCCCGCTGCGCCCGGACGAGATCGGCGAAGTCCGCGCCGAACATCCAGGTGTAGTGCTCGGCGAGCAGGTTTTCGTAGTGCGCTGCGACTTCGTTGCTATGCATCCCGAATCCAAGTGGCCAGTGCAGCGAGGTACGGATTGCCCGCTGCTTCGTCGAGTTCGGCACCGAGCGCGGCGCGGTAGGTCGGCGTCGCCTCGGCGTAGCGCAGGCGGCCTTCCTCGGTGATCCTGGCGTACACCCCGCGCAGGTCCTTGCCGCCCTGCGCACGCGTGGTCAGCTTGTCCCGTTCCAGCCGCATCACCAGGCGGGTGGCGCTGCTCTCCTTCAGCCCGATGCGTTCGGCGAGCTCGTGCATGCGCAGCCCGCCTTCGTCCGCGGCGAGCGCCAACGCGCACAGCGCCCGGTACTCGGAGAGCGGAAGTCCGTGCCTGCGCTGGAGAGTTCGGTCCAGACCCGCCTCGATCCGGCCGAGCAGGCGCACGGCCATGCACCAGCGGTCGTTCTCCTCGTCGGTGGCCGACCGGTCGGTCGTCACGGCGCCCCTCCCGATGTTGATCTGGCTCGCACACTAACTGCTTGCACAAACAAGGTCAACACCGCGCCGGACCACGCCCGAAGGCGGAGCGGGATCAGGCCCGGTCCAGGCCCAGGCGCCGGGTGACGTCGTGGGCCATGGCGATGGCGTAGCTCTGCCCCCGGTCCTGCGGGTAAATCTGCGACATCGTCGCCAGCGTCACGTTCGGCATCGCCGTGTGGTGGCCGGGGATCAGCGCGCGGTACTCGGGCGTGACGATCGGCTGCGCGAACCCGGCCTTCGAGAAGTGCCAGTCCTGGATCCACGAGCGGTCGAAGGCCGGGTTCAGCTTGCGCAGCCAGGGGATGTAGTGCTCCAGCAGGTCCTCGGGCGGGGTCGTGAACCGCCAGTCCTCGCGGGGCACGTAGTTGCCGACGTAGACGACGTGCCGGCCGCCGTACTCGGCGGGCGAGACCATGTTCGTGTGCTCGACGACCGCCAGGAACGGGAACGCGGTGTCGTTGATGTTGAGCCAGTAGTACGGGATGACGCTGCGGTCGCATTCGAGGACGAAGCAGGTCGCGCCGAGGTACTGGTTGCGCCACAGCACGCTGTCCGACATCAGCCCGGCGGCCTTGGCGAACGCGGGCTGCGGCACGGTGACGATCACGTGGTCGAAGGTGTAGGTCGCCTCGCCCGCGCGGACCTCGACCTCGGCCCCGGGCTGGCGGATCGACGACATCGGCTTGCCGAACTCGACCTTGCCGCCCCGGTCGGTCACCGCGTCCAGCAGCGCGCGGTAGACCTGGTCGAACCCGCCGTGCACGTAACCGAGCCCGAAGGTCCGGTAGTGGATCCGCGCCCACAGCCACGCCATCGAGATGTCCTCGGCGCGGGCGCCGAACTTGCCGGTGAGCAGCGGTTCCCAGATCGTCTCGGTGACCCGCTTCCCCGCCCAGCGGCGCATCCACGCCAGCGCGCGCACGGAGTTGAAGCGCTGCCCGTCGCGCACGAGCTTCAGCGCCGCCGAGGTCGCGCCGAAGCGGAACCGGTCCAGCAGCGAGAAAGCCGGGAACCGCAGCATTTCCAGCGGGGTGCCGAAGTCGTGCAGCTCGCCGTCGAGGAACACCCCGGTCGCAGGCCGGTGGAACTCCAGCCGGTCGCCCAGTCCCAGTTCCCGGACCAGCTCGATCATCGCGTGGTCGGTCTGGAAGCTGTGGTGGTAGAAGCGCTCCAGCGGGGTGCCGCCGACCTCGATCGACGCCGCGAGCCCGCCCAGTTCGTCCGACGCCTCCAGCACGGTCACCTCGTGCCCGGCCTTGACCGCGTCGAACGCCGCCGTCAGGCCGGTCGCCCCCGCACCAACGATGCCCAGCTTCATCGGAAACTCCATCTGCGGTTGATCGTGTACTGGAACAGCAGGACCAGCGGCAGCGAACCGGCCTTGACCAGGTTCGGGTCGATGCCGAGAAAACCGGAGAACACCCGCAGCAGCACGAAGGTCAGCCCGATCCCGGCGACCCCCACGGCGTAGAACCGCAGGAACCGCACCAGGATCCGGTCGCGCGTGCGGAAGTTCAGCCAGGCGTTGAGCACGAAGTTGTTGGTGATCCCGGCCGTCGTGCTGAGCACGTTGGCGACCTGCTCGTGCAGGCCGACGACGTTGAACAGCAGCAGGAACAGCAGGTAGTCGAGGAGAACCCCGCTGCCCCCGATGACCGTGTAGAGCACCAGCGAGCGGCTGATCAGCCGTTCTCGCGGGGCATCAGTCGTCGTCATACCGGATCACTTTCCGGACGATGTAGAGCGGACGCTGCTGGACCTCGCTGTAGATCCGGCCGATGTAGCTTCCCATCACCCCGAGGGAAAGCATCTGCACGCCGCCCAGGAAGAGCATCGCCACCATGAGCATCGTCCAGCCGGACACGGTGACCTCGGGCAGGAACAGCCGCAGCCCCACCGCGTAGACGATGCCGACCGTGGCCAGCACCAGGCTGGCGAACCCGATCCTGGTGATCAGCTTGAGCGGGACCGTCGAGAAGCTCGTGACGCCGTCGGCGGCCAGCCGCAGCATCTTGCGCATCGGGTACTTCGTCTCGCCCGCGATCCGCTCGTCCCGGTCGAACAGGACCTCGGCCTGCTCGAACCCCATCGAGGCGACCATGCCGCGGATGAACCGGCTGCGCTCCCGGAACCCGCGCAGCTCCTCGGCGGCGCGGCGGTCGAGCAACCGGAAGTCCCCGGTGTCGACCGGGATCTCGACCTCGGCGCAGTGCCGCAGCAGCCGGTAGTAGCCGTGCGCGGTGAAGCGCTTGAACCGGCTGTCCTGCCTGGTCCTCCGGCGGGCCGAGACGATCTCCGCGCCGGACTGCCAGGCGTCGATCATCTCCAGGCTGACCCGCGGCGGGTCCTGCAGGTCGGTGTCCATGATGATCACCGCGTCGCCGTCGGCGTGGTCGAGCCCGGCGGTGATGGCGATCTGGTGGCCGAAGTTGCGGGCGAAGTCGACGACCTGCACGCGCGGGTCGTTCTTGGCCAGGTCGCGCAGGATCGCCAGCGACCCGTCGGCCGAACCGTCGTTGACGTAGACGAACTGGTAGTCGAACTCGGGCCGGGTCGCCACCGACGCCGCCAGCTCCTCGTGGAAGCTGCGGATCCCCTCGGCCTCGTTGTAGACGGGCAGGACGTAGGACACGAGCGAACGGCCCGCGTCCTCGACGGCTTTCTGCTGCTGCGGCACCGGAACTGGAACAGAGTGACTGATCGTCTCGGCCATGTTCACTCCCCTCGCCAACCCCACCGTGAAACCGGAACGCTCCGCACGTCGAAGCCGTTGCCCGGCAGGGGGTAATCCACCTCGATCAGGTGGCCCCACTCGGCATACTGCGGTTGGTCTACTACGCCGAGCAGCCGAGTGGGTACCTCCGTCCGGCGTCCGATCTCGCGGACACCGGCGAAACTGCCGCCGATCACCCGTTCGTAGGCCGCGGTGCCGCCGAAGCCGAGCGCGTTCGGCGGGTTGACCAGCACGGCGGGCGGTTCCGCCAGGCCGCCGCCGACGGCGGGCATCCGGTCCAGGCACGGCGCGGACCAGGTCATCGACCAGTCGACGAGCACGGGCGCCCTGCCCCGCAGGTACGTCTTGAGCGGGATGACCTCGCGCACCCGCGGCGCGGTCACCCCGAGCCAGCCGCCGTCGTCGGTGGTGGCGTCCACGGCCCGGATGCGCACCTGGTCGGCGCCGGGCGGGATCTCGGCCACCGGAACCGAAACCGACCGCCAGGACTCGTTGTCCTGCGGTTCGTCCTCGATGACGTGGTCCTGCGGGTAGGCGGGCACCTCGTCGGCGTCGTAGCCGGTGTCGTCGAGCACCCGCTCCCCGACGACCTCGCCGCCGGCCGCGAACTCCAGCGCGATCCGGTTGCCGTCACCGCTGCGACCCGCGACGTCGACGGCGAGCTCCCGGTTCCTGGGCAGCTCGGGCAGCGCGAACCAGCCGGTGGTCAGGCTGCCGGTGGAGACCGGCCCGTCGGCCGCGCTGCCCCACGCGGGCGTGCGGGGCGGGGACGACGGATAGCCGCCGTCGCGGCGGAAGCCGTCCTTCTCCGGATCGCTGCCGGAGGTCTTCATGGCACCGCCGGGCGCGTCGGGGGTGACCACGACGTGGTCGACGATGCCGCAGCTGTTGTCGGTCAGGCTCGCCAGGTTCTGGCCGCCGACGGAGTAGCTGCCGGCCTGCCGGAACGGTGCGACGACGAACGAGTACGGCACGATCACCGCGGTCGCCGCCACCGCGGCCACGCAGATGACGGCGGGCATCAGGATCAGGGTCCGGCGCGCGGCAGGGGCCCGGCGAAGGCGGCCCAGCAGGACCGCGGCGCCGAGCAGCGAAGCGGCGAGGAACAGCCAAAGCGCGGGATTGTTCAGCGGGCGCACGGGTTCCTCGCCCCACGGAACCCCGTAGTGCGAGTGCAGGAACCAGTTGTTCTTCCCCGCGAAGGCCAGCGGCGCGGCGACCAGGGCCAGCGCCGTGCAGAGCACGCCCATGAGCAGCACGTTGCGCTCCCTGGCCCACTGCTTGGCCGAAACCGCGATCAGCACGACCCCGGCGGTCAGCGTCGCCGCGCCCACCGCGGCCAGCGCGCCGAAGTAGTGCGTCCACTTCGACGGGGTCAGCCACATCAGCGCGAGGCTCAGCGCCAGGCACGCGGCGGGCACCCCGGCGGTCCGCATCCCCGGCAGCCAGCGGGCTCCCCGGCTCAGCAGCAGCGCGGAGAACACCAGGACGACCAGCGTGAGCAGGACCGGGGTCCGGCGCGCGACATCGCCCTGGAGGCTGAAGCCGAGCAGGTACTCGTAGCGCTGGATCTCCATGTACCAGGGCACGTTCGGGCCGTAGTAGCCGTGCATGCGGGTCGCCTCCCGAGCCCCGGCCAGCGACTGGTCGGCGAACATCGCGACCAGCCCGGCCGAGCCGATCCCGGCCAGCAGCGCCAGATCCGGGATCCGGACGAACCGCACGATCCGCGGCGCCAGCACGACGAAGGGGGCGACGGCGGTGATGCCCATCGGGTTCACCGCCATCGAGAGCCCGGCGGCGAGCGCCCCGAGGCCGAGCAGTCCGAGGCTCTGGCGGTGCACGGCCTGCGCCACGCAGGCCAGCGACGCGGCGATGCCGAGCGCGAGGAAGGGTTCCGGCCGCACGCCGAGCCCGAACGGCAGCCACCACACCAGGAAGCCCAACGCGGCGAGCGCCCGCACCCGGAACAGGCGGCTGTGCAGGGGAATGACGCCGCTGAGCACGCCGCGGCTGAGCAGCAGCCAGGTCAGCACCGCCGCGATGACGCTGGGCAGGCGCATCGCGAGCGGGTTCGTGCCGAGCAGCGCGAACGGTTCCAGCAGGTGCTGGGCGAGCGTGAAGGGTGCCTCGGAGGCGTTCTCCCAGCGGTAGTAGTTGCCGATGTCGCCGGTTTCGAGTCCGTTCCGGACGGTCGTGGCGGCGAACGAGTCGTCCGGGGTGTTCGGGCCGAGCAGCCACCAGCCGCCCAGCACCACCCAGACGACCAGGTCGACCAGCCCGAGGCCGCGGCCTTCGGGGGCGGGGCGGGCGTCCGGGAAGTCGGGCACCCGGACCGACAGCTGCTCGACGCGGAAGCGGTGCGTGCGCAGGGCGAGCACGCCGAAGGCGAGGACGACCAGCCCGAGCTGCACGCCGATCAGGGCGGTCTTGGCGGAGCTCGGCTCGCTCTCGAACGGGTTGGCGGCCTTGGCGCTGACGTGCATTCCCTCCGCCTGCTCCGGCCGCAGATCGGTGGCGAAGGCGACGATGTCCTGGACCCGGACGCCGGGCAGGACCACGGTCCGGTCGCCGATGCTCGCGGTGCTTCCGGCGGCGTCGGAGTGCAGCGATGCGGCGCAGTCGCCCCGGATCGGCGCGCGCAGCGCCTCCCGGCCGCCGACCAGGACCGCCGCCGTACCGGACGCGGTGGTCACCGCGAAGCCCTCGGTGGGCTGGCCGGGGAGCCGGCTGCTGACCAGCGTCGCGGTCCTGCCGAGCCGCTGCCCCGCCTTGACCACCGAGCACGGCACGTCGACCTGCACCTCGCGCGGCTGGTAGGGGACGAAGAACGCGAGCGTGGAGGACGGCGCCTCACCGGCCTTCGGCCAGGTGACGGTGACCTCCCGGGCGTCGACCGGAGCGAGGGGGACCGCGATGGCGGCGACGAGAGCGGCGATGCCGACGAGGATCCCGACGGCCGCGGCCAGCACCCGCAACGACCGACGCGCCGGAGCAGGCTCGGGGACCTCCGCGGCCACCGGCTCCTTCAGTTCGGCTGATACCGGTCCGTTCCCATCCGCCACGGCCGCTCCCCGCGATCAGCTCCCGCACGCTGACATAGCTGCGACCGCAGGATCTCCGAAAAGCCGGGGCGCCGCCGTACGAGAACGCCCGATCGGAACCGCCCGAACCGGCCTCACCGCTGAGGAGAAGCCACCACACCGGCAGACTTCTCGAATCCACCCGAAAGTGTGGGCACAGGCGGGATCCTGCCGAGCAGGGCGCTCAGCCCAACGCGCCCAGCGGAAAGCCCCCAGCCGCAAAGAGCCGCTTCGGTCCCGGAGACCTGCCAGGACCCTGGGGCCTCAATGCTCCTCGAACGGATACCCCCCGTCCCCACCGGCTCCACCGATCACGCCCCGTCGACTCCCCCGCTCGTACAAATCCCTCCGCACGTCGTAGCTCACGGAGTACACGTGCCCCCACGAAACCCCGGGAGCCCCGCGCAACCGGCTCGGCGTCTCCAACCGCCACGAAAGCATCGGCACCCCGGCGAAGACCCCGCCCACCTCCGGGTCGTACGCCATCGACCCCTCGCCGCCGGGCGGCGCGACGAGCACCCCGGGGCTGTCCGCGCTCCCGCCGCCGACGCGCGGATACCCGGTCCGGCACGGGAACAGCAACCCCATCGGCCAGTCGATCAGCGCCGGCTCCTGCTCGTCCAGGACCTCCCGCAGCGGCACGACGTTCCGGACCACCGGCGCGCTCACGGCGAGCCAGCCCTGCTCATCCGCCGTCGCGTCCTCGGCGAGCACCCGTACCCGGCTCGCGCCCGGCGGCACGTCGTCGACCGTCATCACGCGCCACGGCCGGAAATCCCGCCAGTCGACCGGCCTGCCGTGCCGCGGGTCGTCGAAGGGCAGCTCGGTCGGCGGCGGGTCGCGCAGCTCCCGCCGCACGGCACCGCCCGGGGTGGCGAACTCGACGGCCAGCGAGTTGCCCTGCTCCGGACGTCCCGAGACCCACAGCGACAGCACCTGTCCGGCGCCCAGCGGTGGCAGCTCGAACCACGTGGTGGCCAGCGATCCGACGGTCTGCGGCCCTCGCTCGCGGCTGTCCCACACCGCCGGGACTTCCTCGACGGGCTGCACCTCACCGTTCTTCTTCCGGTCCAACTCCGGCTCCGGCGGCGGTGGTCCCCCGGGGGCGAACCCTTCGGCCGCAGTCACCCCGGGCAGCGGTCGCAGCGCCGACGCGAACGGAAGGGTCTCGACCTCGTCCTCGATCCCGCAGCTCGTGGCGGTGAGGCTCTGCCGGTTCACCTGCGCCACCGAGAACCGGTCGCCCATCACCCGCGGCGCGGCGACGAACGACGTCAGCAGGACCAAGGTCGAGGCCAGCGCGGCGAGCACCAGCACCGACGACGGCATCGCCGTCCACGCCGGCCTTCCGGAGCCGTGCAGCGCCGCGAACCCGACGCACCCGGCGACGACGCCGAACGCCAGCCACAGCAACGGCTCGTCCAGCGGACGCACCGGCGTGTCCGACCACGGCATCGCGATGTCGGAGTACAGGTACCAGGCGTTCGGTCCCATGAACGCGAGTCCCGCCGCCACCGACGCCGCGAGCAGCCCGAAGATCCCGAGCATCCGCGCCTCGCGCGGCACCCGCACCCTCCAGAGCATCACGACGGTCACCGCCAGCAGCGCCGAACCGACCCCGGCGAGCGATCCGAAGTGGTGGGTCCACTTCGACGGGGTCAGCCACAGCCCGGCCAGCACCGCCGCGACCGCCCCGAGCAGCAGCTCCACTTCGGACATCCGCGTCCACCGGTGCACCCGCCGCAGCACGCAGCCGCCCGCGAGCAGCACCGCCGTGAGCACCAGGAAAACCGCGAGCCGCTTGCCCGCCGCGCCCCAGCTGCCCGTGCCGAGAAGCGCCGCGTACCGGTCGATCTCCTGGTACCAGCCCAGGCTCGGGCCGAACTCGTGGTGGATCGCGGTCGCCTGCAACACCCCGTTCCACGTGGAGTCGGCGAACATCGCCACCAGCCCGACCGACGCCGCGCAGCCGAGCAGCACCAGCCGGGTGGGGACCGCGGCCCAGCGCGGCAGCGGTCCCGGGCGCGCGATCACGCGCAGGATCCGCGGTGCGAAGGCGACCACGACGATCAGCGCGGCCACGCCGGTCGGCGTCACCGCCGCGGTCAGGCCGGCGGTGATCGCGGCGAGCCCGAGCCAGCCCAGCGGAGCGTCCGAGCGGTCGGCCTTGAGCAGGCAGGCGACCAGGACCGCCATGCCCAGCGAGACGAACGCCTCCGGCCGGACGCCGAGCCCGAACGGCAGCCAGCACGCCAGGAAGAACACGGCCGCCAGCGCGTGCCCCTTCAGACCGGCGCGGCACATCGGGCCTACGATGCCGCGGCTGACCACGACCCAGGTCAACAGGCCCGCCACGATGCTCGGGAACCGCAGCCACACGGGCGCGAGGCTGTAGTCCGACACCCAGCGCATCAGGTGCTGCACGAGCGTGAACGGCGTCTCGGACGCGTTGAACCACCGGTAGTAGTTGCCGATGTCGCCGCTGGGCTCGTAGTTGCGAACGGTCAGCATCGCGAACCCGTCGTCGTCGCTGATCGGCCCGATGACCAGCCACAACGCCAGGATCGCGAGCATGGCGGCATCAATTGCCATTAGCAGTGGCGAATTGAAGCGGATGCGCGGACGCGTTCGTGCGAGCAGCACCAGCGCGGAGAGCACGGCGCAGACCAGCGCGCAGGTGATCAGCGTCTGCTTCAGCTCGGTCGGCGCGGTGTCGAACCAGGAGAAGGTGCGGGCGGTGACCGACAGGGTCGCGGCCTGGGCAGGCGGCAGATCGGTGCCGAAGGTGAAGATCTCCGGCGCGGCGATCCCCTGCAGCTCCGTCGACCAGCCACCGACGGCGACCACCGATCGAGTGGAATCCGCATGCACCGTAAGAGTGCAGTCGCCGCTGAGCGCGGGCAGCGGCACCGACCGCTGTCCGAGCAGGAGTTCCGGCTTCCCGCCCCGGACGGCGAGCACCATCCCCTCCCGGTCGCTTCCCGGCGGGAGGGTGGTGAACACGGTCCCGGCAGCCTCGCGCACCGTCCGGCACGGGACGGTCGCGGCGAACTCGGCGGGCCGGTAGGGCGCGAGGAACGCCGTCGTCGCCTCGGCTTCGGCGGTCGGCCAGCGCACCTCGGTCCGTTCCGACCACACCGGCGCGAACGGCAGCGCAAGCGCGCAGACCAGGCCGAACGCCCCGACGACCAGGGCGACGGCGTGCGCGAGCCAGACCGCGGTCCGGACCGGGCGTTCCGGCGCCGGGCCGACGACGGAGTCGAGCGGCACCGGCTCGTTGGAGAGCTTCACCGGTTCATCTTGGCCACTGCGGCGGCCGGGCAGTGCGCGCGAGCGCCGGATTCCCCCGCTCGGCGGCCAACGCCCACATCGCACGGTGACGCCAACGCGCGGTCAGATCACTGGTTCGTGTGCATCCCGGTCGTTCGCCGTGCACGTGCGGTGTTCCGGGCCGGGTTTCGGCGTCCGAGCCTGTGGGGTCCGCTGTGGACAATCCGTCCAGCACTCGCGAAAGGACGGTCGATGTACGGACTTCTCTGCGCCGCCGCCATCACCCTGATCACCGGGCTCGCGCTGCTGCCGCTGCGCGGCGGAAGGGGCCGGCACGCACATGCCGGCCCCGGGACCCTGACGGTCCAGAACCTCCGCGACCAGGAGATCGAGTGGCCGCGGGTGGACTGGGACGACTACGTCGGCAGGCACCGGCTGCGCCGCCACGACATGTTCGTCCACCGCCTCGAATGGGCCCTGATGGAGTGGGCCGAATCGCGACCGGAGTCGCTCAGGACGCCCTGCGGTGGCTTCCCGCCACCTGCCGGGTGGTCACGTTGATCCGGTTCCAGGTGTTGATCGTCGCGATCGTGACGACCAGCAGCATCAGCGCCTGGTCGTCGAAGTGCTTGGCGGCGTTGTCCCAGATGTCGTCCGGGACCGGGCTGCTGCTGTCGGGCAGCCGGGTCATCGCCTCGGTCAGGGCCAGCGCGGCGCGCTCGGCCTCGGTGAACCACGGCGCCTCCCGCCAGCCCGCGATCGAGTGCAGCCGCTCGTCGGTCTCACCGGCCGCCTTGGCGTCGTTGACGTGCATGTCCAGGCAGAAGCCGCAGCCGTTGATCTGACTGGCGCGGATCCGGACCAGCTCCTGGATCTCGTGCGTGAGCAGGTCGTCCTTGCGGGTGGACTGCTCCAGCGCGCGCAGCGCCTGGTACGAGTCCGGGACGTGCTTGTACTGGTTCTTCAGCCGCGGTTCCATGTGCATCTCCCAGTGGTGTCGGATCATGACGCGTCGGGCAGCAGGGCGGCCCGAACTCTCTGCGGCGCGGCGGGGTTGTGGCGCTCGACGTCCCGCGCGATGCCGGCGACGGACCGCGCGGCCAGCTCGCGCCGCCAGGCCAGCTCGGCCTGGCGCATGCTCAGCGAGACCGCGCAGTGCTCCCGGTAGTCGATGTCCGGATCGCCGCCAGGGCCCTTGGCGATGATCTGGGTGCAGCGGAAGGCGTCGTCCGGCCCTTCGAGGGCGACGACGACGTCCAGCAGCGAGACCTCGGAGGCTTCCCGGCCCAGCCGGAACCCGCCCTTCGGCCCGGGGACCGAGGCCAGGATCCCGGCGCGGACCAGCGCCTGGAGCTGCTTGTTGAGGTACGCGGCGGGCAGGTCGTAGAGCCCGGCCAGCCGGGTCACCGGAACCGGCGCACCGGCCCAGGTCAGGTTCACGCACGAGTGCAACGCCCACTCCACACCCTGACCCATCCGCATGACCCAGACCCTACATATCCAGGACTTGGATTGTCCAGGATAATTTTTGTCCAGATCTCCGGAGAACGAGTCCCCGGGGCGGATCACCCCGGGGACTCGCGCGGATCAGACCTTGTTCAGGCCCGGCTTGCCGTCCTCGATCACGAACGAGGCCGCGGTCTCCACCGCGGCACCCTGCTTCGACACGTACGGCAGCACGCGGTAGTCCGCGCGCAGCTCACCCTCGGTGAACTTGGTGCGGATGTAGCCGCGCTGGTTGGCGTAGTAGCGGACGTGCGGGTTGTCGTTCAGGTAGCCCTTCTCCTTGTCGGTCAGCTGCGCCGAACCGTCGCCGCCGCTGGTGATCGACGTCGTGGTCAGCTCCGCGGCCACGGTCCTGCCGTCCGACTGGACGTCGTTGGCCCAGTGCGTGTGCACGTCACCGGTGAGCACGACCGGGTTGCGCGTCCTGGCCTGCTGCCAGCCCTGGATCACCCGCTGCCGCGAACCGACGTAGCCGTCCCAGGCGTCCGGGTTGTAGCCCTTGGCGTCGCCGTTGACGTAGTCGATCTCGGCGAACATGACCTGCTGGCCCAGCACGTCCCAGCGGGCGTCGGAGGTCCGCAGGCCCTGGAGCAGCCAGCGCTCCTGCTCCGCGCCGGTCAGGCTGCGCTTCGGGTCCAGCCGCGCCGGGTCGTCGTTGGGGAACTTGTCGCCGCCGACCTGGTCGTCCCGGTACTGGCGGGTGTCGAGCATGTGGAACGTCGCCAGCCGGCCCCACCGCACCTGGCGGTGCAGCCGCAGGTCGATGCCCTGCGGGACCTGGGCGCGGCGCAGCGGCATGTTCTCGTAGTACGCCTGGAACGCGGCCTTGCGCCGCTCCAGGAAGTCCGGCTGCGGGATCTCCGGCTTCTCGTAGACCTCGTCGGCCCAGTTGTTGTCAAGCTCGTGGTCGTCCCACACCACGACCCACGGCGCGGCCGCGTGCGCGAACTGCAGGTCCGGGTCGCTCTTGTACTGCGCGTGCCGCTGCCGGTAGTTGGCCAGGGTGGTGGTCTCCGGCCCGGCGTGGTCGCGGATGTTCCCGCCGGGGATCTCGTACACCCCGGCCTTGTACTCGTAGTTGTAGTCGCCCAGGTGCAGCACCAGGTCGGGGTCCTCCTCCGCGAGGTGGCGGTAGGCGGTGAAGTAGCCGTGCTCGTACTGCGCGCAGGACGCGAACGCCATCGTCAGCTCGGTCATCGCGTCCGGCAACGGCGCGGTGCGGGTGCGCCCGGCCGGCGACACGGTGCCCTCGGCGCGGAAGCGGTAGAAGTACTCGCGCCCCGGCCGCAGCCCGGTCAGCTCGACGTGCACGCTGTGCCCCAGCTCGGGCGCGGCCTGCGCCGAACCCCGCTGCACCACGCGGCTGAACTGCTCGTCCTCGGCGACCTCCCACTCCACCGGGAAGGTCTTGTTCGGCATCCCGCCCATGCCGTCCTCGGCGAGCGGGTCCGCCGCGAGGCGGGTCCAGAGCACCACGCCGTCCGGCGCCGGGTCGCCGGAGGCGACGCCGAGGGTGAACACCTCACCGCGACGGGCGAAGCCCGCGCCCTGCTGCGCGCCCGCGGGCAGCGCGCCCGCGACGGTCAGCGCGGCAGCGCCCGCGGCGGCGCCGCCGAGCAGCACGCTCCGGCGGGAGACGGTGGAATCGGACAAGGTGACCTCCTAGTTCGGGAATCCCCACCCTTGCTCCGAACGGTGAAGGTCATCCGCCGACCGGGTGATCGTAAGGTGAATAGTTCTCGCGCGCCCGCCGGGTCATGCCGCTGCGAGCCCCTCCGCCGCAGCGCGTCGGCGCGGGCGCTCGTCGGCGCGCGGACGAAGTCCCGGAAACGCGAAGCGCCCCCGGCCGGAAGAACCGGCCGGGGGCGCTCGTCGGAGTGCGGACTACAGGTAGAACGCCAGGAACAGGCAGCCCGCGAGGATGACGCCGAGGACCAGCAGGACCTTGTCCTTCAGCGCGACTTCCTCCGGTTCGCCCGCGACGCCGCGGTCGACGTCGACGGCGTACCGCAGCATCGCGATCACGAACGGCACGATCGAGATCAGGCCCCAGCGGGACTGCTCGATCTCGCGGATGTCGTAGGCCCACAGGGCGTAGGACATGATCGTGATCGCCGCCGAGATCGCCCACACGAACCGCAGGTAGGACGGCGAGTACGCCTTCAGCGACTTGCGGATCTTGGCGCCGGTCTCCAGTGCCAGCTTCACCTCGGCGTAGCGCTTGCCCGCCACCATGAACAGCGAGCCGAACGCGGTGACCAGCAGGAACCACTGCGAGATCGCCAGCTCGGCCGCGGCACCACCGGCCACCAGCCGCAGCAGGAAGCCGGACGCCACGATGCACAGGTCGATCACCGGCTGGTGCTTGAGCCCGAAGCAGTAGCCGAGCTGGACGGCGATGTAGACCGCCATCACGATCACCAGCGGGTAGCTGATGAAGGCCGAGATCAGCAGTGATCCACCCAGCAGCCCCACCGCGACCACGTAGGCGATCGGCAGCGGGATCAGGCCCGCCGCGATCGGCCGGTTGCGCTTGGTCGGGTGCTGCCGGTCGGCCTCGACGTCGATCGCGTCGTTGATGAAGTAGATGCCCGAGGCGGCCATCGAGAAGACGACGAACGCGATGACCGCGTCCAGCAGGACGCCGGTCTCCAGCAGCCGGCCCGACGCGAACGGCGCGGCCAGCACCAGGACGTTCTTCACCCACTGCTTGGGGCGCAGTTCCTTGACCAGGCCGGTGACCAGGCCCGCGGGCGTGCCCGCCTTCGCGGTCACCTTCGCGTGGTAGGCGTCCGAGGACTTGTCCTTCGGGTCGTCGGAGACCTTCTCCGGCTCCGCTTCCAGGACCTCGTCCCCGAACTCGGAGCCGATCGTGCCCTCGGCGTCGGACTCGACCTCGGCCTTCGCCTCGGCCGCGCGGGCCGCGGCCTCCGAGTCCACCTCGCCATTGCCCTCGGCCCTGTTCGCCACCTGGCCGTTGGTCCCGGCCCTGTCGGTGGCGTCGGCCCCGCCGTCGGTCTCCGGTTTCGAGACCGCCTCGGCGTCGGTTTCCTTGTTCTCAGCCACGGTTCCTCCGCCGTCTCATGAATCGCCGCACGCCCCACGCCACGACACCGCCCAGCGCGGAACCGGCGACCACATCGCTCGGATAATGAACCCCCAGGACAAGCCGGCTGACCATCATCGGCGGCACCAGCGCCGGGGTCAGCCTCTTCCCCGTCAGCCCGCCGTAGAGCACCGCGGCGGCCGTCGTGGACGTCGCGTGCGAGGACGGGAAGCTCAGCTGGCTCGGCGTACCGACCAGCACCTCGACGCCCGGGTCGGCGGGGCGGCGGCGCCGCACCACCCGCTTGACGCCGATGGACGCGCCGTGCGCGAGGGCGACGCCCGCGGCGGCGGTGATCCACTCACCGCGGCGCTTGCGGTCGACCAACGCGCCGATCGCGCCGATGGCCAGCCAGCCGCCCGCGTGCTCGCCGAACAGCGACATCGCCCGCGCGGTCTTCACCACCGGCGGCTTGGCCAGGACGCTCTGCACCTTGCGCAGCGCGACGGTCTCCGGGGTGACCGCCGACGTCTCCTCGTCGGTCTGTGCGGACTCCGGCGCGGGAGTCGTCAGGTCTGCGGACACGTTGTCTCCGGTGTTCGGGGCTGTCTGGTCACTTGTCGAAGACCTGCTTCCAGGACTCGGCACTGGTCAGGTCGGGAAGCGCGGCGCGGTACGCCGCCCGCAGCCGCGGCCACTCGCGGCCCAGCCTGCGGTAGGCCGCCAGGGCGCGGACGCCGAGCTTGCGGAACTCCTCCGGGTCGCGGCGCCGGAACGCGACGCCGCTGCCGTCGGCGTTGGACACCGTGGCGCTGTCGAGGTTGCCGAGCAGGAACCAGCGGGCGCTGTTCGCGGGCACGTTCAGCTGCGGCCGCTCGGCGGCCTCCCTGGTCGGTTCCTTGAGGTTGTGCAGCAGCGCCTTGGAGGCGCGCGCCGCGATCACCGCCGGGTTCACCGGCGGCTTGAGCAGGCCCTCCGCCATGACCGGGTCGGCCGACGGCGGCGGGAACTCCCGCGCCGACGGGACGGTCTTGGCGTCGTCGTAGTCCTTGCGCAGCTCGCGGACCTCGGGCAGCGCCGAGCGCAGCGTCTCGAACAGGCCCTCCGGACCGGACATGAAGTCCTCCAGGGCCTTGAGCTGCACCGCGACCGTCGAGTACTCCATCGACAGCAGGTGCCGCAGGGTGAGCTTCAGGCCCTGCTTGACGATCGGGACCTTCACCTCGTCCGGGCTGTGCAGGGCGGCGAGGATCAGCCGGTTGCGGGTGTGGAAGTAGGCGGTCCAGTCCGTGGCGTCGTTCTTGTCCGTCCACGGCATGTGCCAGATCGCCGCACCCGGCAGCGTCACCGTCGGGTAGCCGTGCTCGCCCGCGCGCAGCGAGTACTCGGAGTCGTCGTGCTTGATGAACAGCGGCAGCGGCAGCCCGGTGCGCTCGATGACCTCGCGCGGGATCAGGCACATCCACCAGCCGTTGTAGGTGGAGTGGATGCGCTGGTGCAGCTTCTTGCTCTTGCGCAGCGGCTTCTTGGCGAAGTCGTGGTCGGTGACCGCGCCCGGCGCGGCCCGCCACACCGCCGCCCCGAGGTCGACGACCTCGCCCATGGTGTGCAGCCGCGAGCGGGCCTGCAGGTTGAGCATCTGGCCGCCGACGATCACCGGGTTGGTGGCGGCGCGGGCGAAGGCGTTGAGCCGCAGCACGCCGTCCGGTTCCAGCGCGATGTCGTCGTCGATGACCAGGACCTGCTCGGCGTCGGTGTTGTAGACGCCCTCGTACATGACGCGGGTGAACCCGCCGGAGCCGCCGAGGTTGTCCTGCTCGACGACCTGCAGCTTGTCGCCGATCCGGCGGGCGGCCTCGTCGAAGCCCTCGGTGTCGCGGATCTTCTGCGGCCCCTGGTCGGCCACGACGACCTTCTCCACGACCGCCATGACCTGCGGGTCCTCGCCCAGCGTCTGGAGCGCGGTCACGCAGTCGGCCGGGCGGATCGTGGTGGTGCCGACGACCACCTTCTGCCTGGGCAGCGGGGTGTCGGTGGTCCAGGCGCCCTCGTCGATCTCCAGCGCGGCGTCGTTGGTGAACACGTCGAACCAGATCCAGCCGCCGTCCTCGAACGGCGCCAGCGACACCCGGAACTCCAGCGAGGTCCAGCCGTCGGGGCTGCTCACCGGCGTGCCCTGGAGGTGCACGCTGTCGCCGTTGGGCTTGGAGCGGTAGACGTCGAGCCTGCCGGACCCCCGGACCTTCAGCCGCAGCACGACCTCGCCGACCTCGGTCCAGCGCTTCCAGTAGCTGGCCGGGAAGGCGTTGAAGTAGGAGGCGAAGGAGATCTTGCTGTGCGCGGGCACCCGGACGTGGCGGCGGGAGACCACGGTGGCGGCGCTGGCGAGCACCTCCGGCTCGTCGATGTAGAGCGTCCGCACGTCCAGCGGGTCCTCGTCGCGCGGGAAGACCACGCGCTGGAGCACCTGCTCGGCGGGCACCTCGGTGCCGCCGGTGCGCACCGACGTGACGTCGCTGAGCTTGCTCTCGCCCGCCGCCTGCTGCGCGGGTGCCTCGTTGGGGGTCCGGTCTGGCACGTCAGTCCTCCAGGGAGCCGTCCAGCGAACGACCCTCGGTGAAATAGGGGGCGATCTTGTTGTCGAACATGCTCAGCGCCGAACCGATCGCCATGTGCATGTCCAGGTACTTGTAGGTGCCCAGGCGCCCGCCGAAGACGACCTTGCGGTCCTTGGCCTCCTGCTTGGCCAGCTCGCGGTAGGCCGTCAGCTTCTCCCGGTCCTCCGGCGTGTTGATCGGGTAGTACGGCTCGTCGCCGGTCTTGGCGAACCGCGAGTACTCCCGCACCACGACGGTCTTGTCCTTCGGGTACTTCCGCTCGGGGTGGAAGTGCCGGAACTCGTGGATCCGGGTGTAGGGCACCTCCTCGTCGGCGTAGTTCATCACCGACGTGCCCTGGAAGTCACCGGTGGGCAGGACCTCGGTCTCGAAGTCCAGGGTCCGCCAGCCCAGCTCGCCCTCGGAGTAGTCGAAGTACTGGTCCAGCGGCCCGGTGTAGACGACCGGGACCTGGGGCAGGTCACCGCGCACGTCGAAGTAGTCCGTGCTGAGCCGAACGTCGATGTTCGGGTGCTCGGCCATCTTCTCCAACCACGCGGTGTAGCCGTCGACCGGCAGGCCCTCGTAGGCGTCGTTGAAGTACCGGTTGTTGAAGTTGTAGCGGACGGGCAGGCGGGTGATGTTCGCCGCGGGCAGTTCCTTGGGGTCGGTCTGCCACTGCTTGGCCGTGTACCCGCGGATGAACGCCTCGTAGAGCGGGCGTCCGACCAGCGAGATCGCCTTCTCCTCGAGGTTCTTCGCGCGGGCGGTGTCGATCTCCGCCGCCTGCTCCGCGACCAGCGCCCTGGCCTCGTCCGGGGTGAACGCGCGGCCGAAGAACTGGCAGAGCAGGCCCAAGTTCATCGGGAACGAGTAAATCTGGCCCTGATACTTGGTGAACACCCGATGCTGGTAATCGGTGAATTCCGTGAACTGGTTCACGTAGTCCCACACCCGCTTGTTGGAAGTGTGGAACAGGTGGGCGCCGTAGCGGTGCACCTCGATCCCGGTTTCCGGTTCCGCCTCGGAATAGGCGTTACCGCCGATGTGGTCACGTCGGTCCAGCACCAGCACCCGCTTGTCGAGCTGGGTTGCGGTGCGCTCTGCGATCGTCAGGCCGAAGAATCCGGAACCCACAACGATCAGGTCATAGCCTGCGAAGCTCACAGTCGACGAGGGTAGCGGGGACGAACGGCCGCCCCGAAACCGCGTTGACGTTAGGACGCACATCCCGCTACGTGGCGTGTTGAGATCGACCCCTTCCCCGTCTTTTCGCTGGCCAAGAGGCCGCGAGTAACCACGTCGGGTGATCTGGGAAACACGTTTCGAAGCGGAATGATCACTCATCTCCGGCCGAAGGGTGACCCTCCGGCGAGTCGGGTTCGGTAGCATCGGGCCCGCCGACGAACCGCCTGCCACCAGGCGCGAAACATCGTGATCGGCGCTGCTGGGCTCCAACTCTGGGACGGTGGTCGAGGCGTGACCCGGACACGCGATCGTTATCTGCTCGTCGCTGCGATCGTCGTCCAACTGATGGCGATCTGGTTCGTGCACTGGATCGACACCCGCGGGTACATGGACACCGACATCTACCGGCTCGGCGCCCGCGCGTGGCTGCTGGGCAACGAGGTGTTCGGCGACGACCTCACCCCGGAGACGCCGGACACCGCGACCCTGCCGTTCATCTACCCGCCGTTCGCGGCGCTGCTGTTCGTGCCGCTCGCGTGGATGTCGTCGGACGCCGCCGTGGTGACCGTGGCGGTGTGCTCGCACCTGGCGATCCTGGTCACGGCGTACTCGCTGGCGCGCTCGTCGCCGTACCTCGCGCCGCGCGCCGGCCAGGTGGCGGTGGCCACCGGGATGCTGATGCCGCTGATCACGCTGGTGGAACCGGCCAGGGAGACGATCAACTACGGGCAGATCAACCTGGTGCTGATGGCGCTGGTCGCGGCCGACTGCCTGCTGCCGCGCACGCCGTGGCCGCGCGGCCTGCTGGCCGCGCCGCGGGACTCGGCGGACTGGTGGCTGGACAAGATGCTGGAGACCGGCAACGACTTCGGCACCGTCTACGCGGGCAACCTCACCCTGCGCAGCCTGCTGGCCAAGCAGGAGCTGACCGGGTTCGCGCTGAACTCGCTGTGGATCATCGGATCCGCGGTGCTGCTGGCGCTCGCGGTCCTGGGCATCCGCTACGCCCTGCGGGTGCGCAACGTCCCGCTGGCGCTGATGATCAACGCGGTCCTGGTGCTGCTGGTCTCGCCGATCTCCTGGTCGCACCACTGGGTGTGGGCGGCGCCCGCGCTGGGCCTGCTGTTCGCGATGGCGGTGCGGCACCGCTGGTACGGCGTGCTGCTCGTGCTGGGGCTGGCCCTGGTCACGGTGCTGATCGGCCCGCAGTGGTACCTGCCGTACACCGACGACAAGGAACTGGACTGGACGTTCTCGCAGCAGATCGTCGGCAACGCCTACACCCTGTTCGGCATCGGTTTCCTGATCGCCGCGGCGGTCGCGCACTTCCGGCTGCACCCGCCGGTCGACCCGCCGCCCGCGCCGGCGCGCGAGGGTCACCCGACCAGCGCAGCGACCTGAGCGCCGTCCGGGCCGGGCCCGGATACTCGGTTGCCGACCTTCCGGGGAGGTGCCGACATGCGTCTCGGGTCCGCCGTTGCGCTAGCCCTGCTGCTGACCGCCACCGCGGTACCGGCCACCCAAGCGACATCGGCCGCCCAGGCAACAACGGCCTCGACCACCGTCCGGCTCGCCGACCTGCCCGCCAGGGCCGGGGAGCGGGAGGTGCGGCTCGCCGACCCGTTCAGCATGGTCGGCCTCACCTGGTCCGGCGCACCGCCGGACCAGGTGGAGATCAGCTCGCTGACCCCGTCCGGCTGGGGCCGCTGGACCGCGCTGCCCGCCGAGCGCGGTGCGAGCGAGCCGCTGTGGACCGGCCGGACCACGAGCGCCCGGGTGCGCGCGACCCGCGCGGGCGCGGACGTGACCGGTGAGCTGGCGCTGGTCGCGCTCCGGCCGGATCCGGCGCCGACGGGCGCCCTGCGCACGGATGTGATCAAGCGCGCGGAGTGGGGCGCCGACGAGGGGCTCATGAAGTGGCCGCCGGAGCCGACCACCACCAAGGCGGCGATCGTCCACCACACGGCCGGGACCAACGACTACACCTGCGAGGAGTCCGCGGCGATCGTGCGCGGGATCTACGAGTTCCACGCGGTCACCCGGGGCTGGGGCGACATGGGCTACCACGTGCTCGTCGACAAGTGCGGGAACCGCTTCGAGGGCCGCACCGGCGGGCTGGGCGGGAACGTGGTCGGAGCACACGCGATGGGCTTCAACCGCAACACCTTCGGCATCGCGATGCTCGGCGACTTCAGCGGCGTGGCGCCGCCGCAGAAGATGGTGACCGCGGTCGGCGAGATGGCCGGGTGGAAGCTCCGCCAGGCCGGGGTGCCGGTCGACGGCGAGACCAGGCTGGTCTCCGAGGGCGGGGAGAACGTGCTGTTCCCGCCCGGTGAAGAGGCCACGCTGCCGACGATCTTCGCCCACCGGGACGTCGCGCACACCGCCTGCCCCGGCGACCACGGCTACACCAACCTAGCCGCAATCCGCCACGCCGCCATCTGACCACCGGTCTTCCGAAGCGGCTCCCGCCAGGCTGTTTTGATCTTCAAGCGGCGAAGCCGCTTAGCCCACCCGATCAACCGGCACCGCCGCGGGTTCTCAGGCGTCGCCTCGCGAGGACAGCTTTTTCCGTCGTATTGGACATACGTCGGAAAAAGATTCCGGAGCGAGGCGGCGTCTGAGGTTCCGCCAAGCGACCACGCACGCAGAACGAGGCCAAGACCTAAAACGTCACCACCAGCGTTCTAGGACCTGGGCTACTCCGTTGTCATTGTTAGTACCCGTCACCTCGTCGGCGACGGCCAGCGCGGACGCGTGCGCGTTGCGCATCGCGACGCCGTGGCCGGCCCAGGACAGCATCGGCACGTCGTTGGGCATGTCGCCGAAGGCGATGACGTCGGCCTGCTCGACGCCGAGTTCGGCGGCGACCGCGCGCAGGCCGCTGGCCTTGTCCACCCCGGCCGCGGAGAACTCGATCAGCCCGGCGCCGGTCGAGTAGGTCAGCTGGAGCCGGGTGCCGATGACCTCGTGGGCCACCGCCGCCATCTCGTCGCTGGTCATCTTGTCGTGCAGCGCGAGCAGCTTGACCGCGGGCTTGCCCACGACCTGGTCGGTCGGCACCACCCGGATGTCGGAATTCGGCCACACCCGGCGGAAGTCCTCCTCGGCGAGGAACTGGTCATCGACCCGGTCGCGCGCGCCGTTGGTCGTGCGCTCCACCGCGAAGGCGCAGCCAGGCAGCTCGTGGTGCAGTTCACGCACCACGTCGTGCAGGGTGACGCTGTCGATCGTGCTCGAGTCGAGCACGCGGTCGGCACCGGTGTCGTAGAGCACCGCGCCGTTCGAGCAGACCGCGACGCCGGCGACGCCGAGGCCGTCGACCACCGTCGGCATCCAGCGCGGCGGACGCCCGGTGACCAGCACGAACGGCGTGCCCTCCGCGACCACCCGCTGCACTGTGGCAGCGGTCCGGCCGCTCACCCGCTCCATCGAGTCGAGCAGGGTGCCGTCCACGTCCGATGCCACCAGGCCAGGTTTGCGCACCCCCACATCCTGCCTGCGGAAAGGCGCGGAGGGGACGCGATTCCGGCCACGTCACAGCAGGAGGAGATCACCCGATACGGTCAAAGGCGTGCGTGTTGGCATCGTGATTCTCCCCGAGCACCGTTGGTGGGCGGCCGAACCGCTGTGGCGGATGGCAGAGGAGTACGGCTTCGCCCACGGCTGGACCTACGACCACCTGGGCTACGGCTCCCTCGTGGACAAACCCTGGTTCGACGCGGTCCCGACGCTGACCGCCGCCGCCACGGCGACCTCCACGCTGCGGCTGGGCACCCTGGTGTCCTCGCCGAACTTCCGGCACCCGGTGCACTTCGCCCGCGAACTGACCGCGCTCGACGACATCGCCGACGGGCGGATCACGCTCGGCATCGGCGCGGGCGGGATCGGCTTCGACGCCCACGTTCTCGGCGGTTCCGAACTGCCCGCGAGCGCGCGGGTGGACCGGTTCGCCGAGTTCGTCGAGCTGCTGGACCTGGTGCTCACCAGGGACAACACCACCTACCGCGGCGAGCACTTCACCGCCGTGGAGGCGCGGCGGGCGCCCGGCTGCGTGCAGGCGCCCCGGCTGCCGTTCGTGGTCGCCGCCAACGGCACCCGGATGATGCGGCTGGCCGCGCGGTTCGGGCGGGGGTGGCTGACCACCGGCCGCTACACCGACGACCTGAACACCTGGTGGCGCTCGGTGGCGGACCTGTCGATGCGCTTCACCGACGTGGTCGCCGAGGAGGGCCGGGAAGGTCGGCGGATCGACCGCTACCTGTCGGTCGACGCGGCACCGGCGTACTCGCTGTCCAGCGTCGAGTACTTCCGGGACGTGGTCGGCCGGGCCGGGGAGCTGGGCTTCACCGACGTCATCAGCCACTGGCCGCGCCCGGAGGAGCCCTACGCGGGCAAGGAGTCCACAGTGGAGGAAATCGCCTCCGAGGTGCTGCCCGAGCTGTGAGTGTGCGGGCGGCGGCCCGCGGGTAGGCGCGGGGCGGAGGTGAGCGCGATGTCCGACCGGACGACCGCCCGGAACCTGCTGGAGCAGGGCGGGACCACCTACGCCGCGCAGGCCGGGATCAAGCTGGAGAACAAGCCCGCGCCGCTGTACCGGCTGCTGGTGCTGTCGGTGCTGCTGTCCACCCGGATCAAGGCCGACATCGCGGTCGCGGCGGCCCGCGAGCTCGCCGAGTTCGGCACGCCGGAGAAGATGCGGAACGCGACCTGGCAGCAGCGGGTCGACGCGCTCGGCCGCGCGCACTACGTCCGCTACGACGAGAGCACGGCGACCGCGCTCGGCGAAGGCGCTCAACTGCTGCTCGACGAGTACGGCGGCGACCTGCGCAAACTCCGGGACGACGACGTCCGCGCGATGCAGCGGAGGCTGCGCGAGGTGCCCCGGATGGGCCCGGTCGGCGTGCACATCTTCTGCCGCGAGGCGCAGGCCGTCTGGCCGGAGCTGCGGCCCTACCTGGACAAGAAGGCGCTCCAGGGCGCGGAGAAGGTCGGCCTGCCGACCGATCCGCGGCGGCTCGCCGAGCTGGTCGCCGATGACGACCTGGCCCGGCTCGCCGCCGCCCTGGTCCGGGTCGAGCTGGAGAAGGACCTGCGCGAGAAGGTCAGCGCTTAGGTTCGAGGACCTCTCGGCCGCCGAGGAACGGCCGCAGCGCCTCGGGCACCCGGACCGAACCGTCGGCCTGCTGGTGGTTCTCCAGGATCGCGACGATCCAGCGGGTGGTGGCCAGCGTGCCGTTGAGGGTGGCCGCGAACCGGGTCGGGCCGTCGGCCTCCCGGTAGCGGGTGTTGAGCCGCCGCGCCTGGAACGTCGTGCAGTTCGAGGTGGAGGTCAGCTCGCGGTAGGTCTGCTGGCTGGGGATCCACGCCTCGCAGTCGTACTTGCGGGCCGCGCTCGCGCCGAGGTCGCCCGCCGCGGTGTCGATCACCCGGTACGGGACCTCGATCTTGGCGAGCATCTCCTCCTCCCAGGCCAGCAGCCGCTCGTGCTCGGCCACCGCGTCCTCCTCGCGGCAGTACACGAACATCTCCAGCTTGTTGAACTGGTGCACGCGGATGATGCCGCGGGTGTCGCGGCCGTAGGACCCGGCCTCGCGGCGGAAGCACGACGACCAGCCCGCGTAGCGCAGCGGGCCTTCGGAGAGGTCGACGATCTCGCCCGCGTGGTAGCCCGCCAGCGGCACCTCGGAAGTGCCGACCAGGTACAGGTCGTCCTCCTCCAGCCGGTAGACCTCGGTGGCGTGGGCGCCGAGGAAGCCGGTGCCCTCCATGATCTCCGGGCGCACCAGCACCGGCGGCACGACCAGCGTGAACCCGGCGGCCGACGCCTGCGCTGCGGCCATGTTCAGCAGCGCGAGCTCCAGCTGGGCGCCGATGCCGGTGAGGAAGTAGAACCGGGCGCCCGCGACCTTCGCGCCGCGCTCCATGTCCATCGCGCCCAGGCCGGTGCCCAGCTCCAGGTGGTCCTTGACCTCGAAGTCGAACTCACCGGGCACGCCGACGTGCTTGAGCACGGCGTAGTCGTCCTCGCCGCCCGGCGGGACGCCCGGGCCGACGATGTTGGAGATCTTCTTCTGCGCCTCGGTCAGCGCCTGGTCGGCCTCGTTCTGCTCGACCTCGGCGGCCTTGACCTGCGCGGCCAGCTCCTTGGCCTGCTTGAGCAGCGCCTCCCGCTCCTCGCCCTTGGCCTTGCCGACCTGCTTGCCGAGCTGCTTCTGCTCGGCGCGCAGCGAGTCCGCGCGCGACACCGCTGACCTGCGACGCTCGTCGGCGGACAGCAGCGAGTCCACCACCGCCGCGTCCTCGCCCCGCGCGCGCTGCGAGGCGCGCACCGCTTCCGGATCCTCGCGTAGCATCTTCAGGTCGATCACAGCAGGTCAGCCTAGCCGCCCCGCGCGTGACCACGATCCCTGGGTGGGGCCGACGGCCGGGTGCGCCTGATCGAGGTTCCGCCACTCCGCGAGCGCGGAAAGGATCACCCCGGAATGCGGTGCGGGACGAAGGCGGCGCCGTCGTCGGTGATCAGGCCCGCGGTCTCCCGGATGCCCAGGCCCGCCGAGCTGTCGCCTACCACCCACGCGCCGAGCGCGGGCCGCATCCCGTCGAACTCCGGCAGCGGGTCGAACGCCTGGTAGACGTAGCCCTCCTCGCCGTAGAAGCCGCCGGTCTCGGTCTCCCAGCCCGGCGCGACGACGGAGATGTTGTTGCCCTCGCGGCCCAGCAGCGGCTTGCGCACGTACTCGGTGAGCAGTCCGGGCTGGCCGATGTAGGCGGGCAGCAGGTTCGGGTGTCCGGGGTGCATCTCCCACAGGACCGCGAGCAGCGCCTTGTTCGACAGCAGCATCTTCCACAGCGGTTCGACCCACTGGGTGGCCGGAAGCGAGCCGACCGCGTGCTTGCCGAAGTCGTCGTCGACCATCCACTCCCAGGGGTAGATCTTGACGACCGAGCCCATCGGCGCCTCTTCGAGGTCGACGAAGCGCTCCAGCAGGCTGTCCCAGCCGATCTCCTCGATGGCCAGGCCGATGGTGTTCAGCCCCGCCTCGGCCGCGGTCTCCTGGAGGTAGGCCGCGGTGATGTTGTCCTCACCGCTGGTGTCCGAGCTCGACCAGGTGAAGTGGACCTCGTCGGTGCCCAGCTGCTGCCCGATCTCCTGCCAGCGCTCGACCAGCTTCTCGTGGATCGAGTTCCACTGGTCGTCGCCCTCGTGGCACTCGGTCAGCCAGTGCCACTGCACGACCGCCGCCTCCAGCAGCGAGGTCGGGGTGTCGGCGTTGTACTCCAGCAGCTTGGCCGGGCCGGAGCCGTCGTAGCGCAGGTCGAAGCGGCCGTAGAGGTGCGGGTCGTGCCGCTTCCAGGACTCGGCGATGTGCGGCCACACCCACTCCGGGATGCCGAAGTCCCGGTACCGCTCGGTGGTGATCACGTGGTCCACGGCGTCCAGGCACATCGAGTGCAGCAGCTCGACGTCGGCCTCCAGCGACAGCACCTCGTCGAGGGCGAACTCGTAGTGCACGCCCTCGTCCCAGTACGGCCGCTTCGAGCCGTCGGCGGCCCGCGCGGGGGTGCCGAAGACCAGGCCGAGCTCCTCGACCTTCCGCTGCCAGTCGGGCCGCCGCTCCGTCGTTCTGCGCCGCAAGGTCAGCTCCCAGCGCTGCCGGACTTGTTGCTGATGCCGAACCCACCGCGCTGGATGGTGCTGCCCTTGGTGTTCTTGATGGTGCTGTCGGCGGGCTTGGTGAAGTTCGGGCTGGAAACCGGCTGGCCGATGCCGGGTGCGGGCTGGCCGGGCGAGGTGTAGCCGTAGCGGTACTGGGCCTGGCCGAAGCCCCCGCCGGGCAGGATGATCGGCATGAAGAACATGCCGGTGTGGGCGTCGTAGCTGCCGCCGTTGGCCCGGACGTAGTTCTCGTCGCACAGCTCGTCGCGGTCCTGCGTGACCTGCCCGTTCGGCGGCGCCGCCGCGCAGTACTGCGTCACGGCGTCGCGTTCCTGGCTGTAGGCCGCGCCCTGGTAGAAGGCGGCGACCAGGGCCACCACGCCGACCGTGACACCGCCGCCGATCATCACCCGGCGGCGGGCCTGGGTCTTGCGCGCGGCCTCGGCGAGCTCGGCGGCCTGCTTCTCCTCGCGCCGCTTCTCGGCGGCGATGCGGGCGCGCTTCTCGGCGAGCGTGGGCTCGCGCGGTGTCGTCGTCTCCGGATCCTGGAATCGCATCTGGCCCGGACGCGGTTCCGGCTCCCCCGGCGTCGGTCCCTGCGGCTTGTCGTCGTCCACTGCTCCGCCACTTTCCGTCATCGCCACTCCCAGCAGCAACAGTACCCATCCGAGTGTTGGCCCGGCGTGTGCCATTGGGACGGCGCGGGCCGCGAATCGGTTTCGAACCGAGATCAACGCGCATCAGGCAGGCCGGAGGCGGCCGAGGCATCATGTGTTCGATGTCCGACACCGAATCCTCTCCCCGCCCCAGCCGGAAGAAGCCGAACACCCGGCTGGTGATGATCTCGGCCGCGATCGGCGCGATGCTGATCCTCGTCATCAGCGCGCTGCTGAACTGGCCGGCGGGCAACAACAGGTCCGGTGTCGGCGGACCGGGCAAGATCGGATCGGCGCCCGCCCCGGAAGCGGTGTTCAGCGCGGCGGCGGGGACCTGCCTGAACTGGACCGCGCCGGACGCGGCGGACATCAGCCAGGTCACCTGCGCCGAGCCGCACCTGTTCGAGGTCACCGGGACCGCGGATCTGAAGGCGGAGTTCGGCGACCAGGCCCCCTACCCCGACACCGAGCGCTGGCAGCAGCTCAAGGCCGAGCGCTGCACCGAGGTGTCGAGGGGCTTCCTGTCCGGCCGGTTCGACCCGCACGGCCGGTTCGCGGTCGGCGCGTTCACGCCCAGCGAGCAGGGCTGGGCCAAGGGCGACCGCAAGCTGCACTGCGGGCTCCAGCAGCCCGGACCGTCCGGCAAGCTGTACCGGATCACCGGCAGCGCCTCGAAGATGGACCAGTCCAACATCTACCCCGAGGGCCGCTGCCTGGGCATCAACGGCACCGCGGTGTGGGACCCGGTGGACTGCGGCCAGCCGCACTCGGTGGAGATCACCGGGATCGTCGACCTCGGGCAGCAGTTCCCCGGCGGCTTCCCGGCGGAGACCGAGCAGGACGGCTTCCTGGCGGCGCGCTGCGAGGAGCTGTCGGCCGCCTACGCGGGCGGGCCGACCGTGGTGCGCGACAAGGGGCTCACGCCCTACTGGGACACGCTGCCGCCGGAGAGCTGGGACGCCGGGTCGCGCCAGGTGAACTGCAAGGTCAGCGCGCCGCTTCCGGACGGCAGCGGGCTGGCGCCGGTGACCGGCGGCGTCCGGGGCGAGGTGCGGGTCGGCCGGGAGCCCGGGCAGGTGGAGAGCGCACCGGTCGAACCGGGAGTTCCCGCCTCCGGCGAGCGCTGAGCGGGTAGAACTGGAGCCGTGCCGGTGGAGATGACCAGGGCGCGGTTCGACGAGCTCGTCGGGGACGCGCTCGACCTGCTGCCCCCCGAGTTCGCGTCCGCGATGAACAACGTCGTGGTGCTCGTCGAGGACCGCCATCCCGAGGAGCCCGAGCTGCTCGGGCTGTACGAGGGCATCGCGCTGACCGAGCGCGACAGCACCTACGGCGGCTCGCTGCCGGACCGGATCACGATCTACCGCGACGCGCTGCTGGACATGTGCGCGGACGAGGAGGAGGTCGTCGACGAAGTCGCGGTGACCGTCATCCACGAGATCGCGCACCACTTCGGCATAGACGACGAGAAGCTGCACGAGCTGGGCTGGGGCTGATGTAAAGAGGTTGGACTCACCCCTGCGGGGCGGCGCAGGTAGCGGAACCTCAGACGCCCTCTGGCTGCGGGATCTTTTTCC
>NZ_BAAAUX010000040.1:83459-90622 GCF_039534165.1 Saccharopolyspora taberi
ACCCGCGGCGGTGCCGGTTGCGTGCGTGGGCCAAGCGGCTGCGCCGCTTCAAAAACGAGCCGGACCCTTCAGAGAAGGTCCAGGCCGTCCCACTGCGTGCAGTGCCAGCCTTCCGGGGTGCCGTCCAGGACGATGATCCCGGCGTTGGGCAGCAGGGTGGAGTTCGCCGTCGCGCCGTCGATGTTGACCGCGAGGTGGCCCGCGACCAGCCGGAGCATCGCGCCGTGGCTGACCAGCACGACCGTGCCGCCGGTGTTGCCGTCCAGCACCTGGTGCGTGGTGGCGAGGAACCGGTCGATCGCCTGCTGACCGGTCTCCCCGCCCGGCATCGGGACGTCGAGCCTGCCTTCGTGCCAGGCCGCGTAGACCTCGTCGAACAGCCGGCGGGACTCGTCGTCGGTGGTGCCCTCCAGGTCTCCGACGAAGATCTCGTGGGTGCCGTCGACGACCGCCACCTCCAGCCCGTGGCGGGCGGCGAGCGGACCGGCCGTCTGCTGCGCCCGCACCGCGCGGCTGGCGTGGATCGAGCGGATCTTCTCCTCGTCCAGCCGCTCGGCGAGCTCCCGCGCCTGCGCCCGGCCCAGCTCGGTCAGCCCGGGTCCGGGCGGCAGGGTGTCCAGCGCGTGGCGCACGTTCGACGGCGTCTGCCCGTGCCTGGCCAGCACCAGCCGGGTTCCGTCCGGGGTCATGCGAGCCGTCCCGCGCGGATCTCGGCCAGCCACTGCTCGGACGCCCGGAACGCCTGCTCGGAGGCCGACGGCCGGACGGCGGACGGCGAGTGGTCGGCCTTCGGGTACGAGCCGAGGAACCGGACCTCGCTGCACCGCCGCCGCAGCGCGGCCAGCGCGTCCCCGATCCTCGCGTCCGCGACGTGGCCGTCGAAGTCGAGGTAGAAGCGGTACTCGCCGATCCGGTCCCTGATCGGGCGGGACTCGATGCGGGTGAGGTTGATGCCGCGCAGCGACAGCTCGGCGAGCACGTCGGTCAGCGAGCCGACCTCGTGCGCGATGACGGCCGCCACCGAGGTGCGGTCCGCGCCGGTCGGTTCCGGCGGCGGGCCGGGCCTGCGGACCAGCAGGAAGCGGGTGATCGCGTCGCGGACGTCGGCCACGCCGGTGGCCAGCCGCTCCAGCGAGGGGTAGTGCTCGACCACGATCGGCGCGGAGATCGCGGCGTCGAACTCGCCCGCGTCGACGGCGGCTGCCGCGGCGGCGGTCGAGGCCGCCGGCTCGGCCCGCGCGCCGGGCAGGTTCTCCGCCAGCCAGCCGCGGACCTGGGCGATCGCGTGCGGGTGGCTGGCCACGGTGCCGACCTCCGCTGCGGTGGTGCCCTGCCGGACCAGCACGTCGAAGGTGATCGGGATGATCGTCTCGGCGACGGCCACCAGCGGGTCGCCGGAGACCAGCGAGTCGAGCGTGACCGGGACCGAGCCCTCCACCGAGTTCTCCACCGGCACCCCGGCGGCCACCACATCGCCCGCCCGGACCGCGGCCAACGCCTGCGGCACCGCGTCGTAGGCGACCAGCTCCGCGTCGAAGCCGGTGGTCAGCGCCCTGCTCGCCTGTTCGGTGAAGGTTCCGGGGGGTCCGAGATACGCGATCTGTGGCACGCCGACCAGCCTACGGCCCGCGCGGTGTGGCCCACGCCACCGCCCGCACTGCGCCAGTTCGGCGAATGTGTGACCTATCCGATGCCCCGAAACGGTCCATCCCTGCGATGCTGTGGGCGTGACCGCGGAGTCGGAACGCTCAACGGACGGAGCGGAGCCGGAGCTGCGGCTCGTCCTGTGCGCGCTGGACGAGCCGCTGACCGCAGCCTGGCGGGAGATCGCCGACGGCAGGCCAGGCGTGGACGTGCACCAGGGCTCGGTGTTCGACCGCCCCGTGGACGCCGTGGTCAGCCCGGCCAACTCCTACGGCTGGATGCGCGGCGGCATCGACGCGTTGTACGCCCGGGCCTTCCCCGACGTCGAGCAGCACGTGCGCAGGGCCGTGCTGGCCTACCACGGCGGCGAGCTGCCGGTGGGGCAGGCGCTGCTGGTCGCCACCGGCGTTCCGTCGCCGCGGTGGCTGTTCAGCTCGCCGACCATGCGCGAGCCCGGCGAGCACCTGCCCGCGGACACCGTCAACCCGTACCTGTGCGCGCGGGCGGTGCTGCGGCTGTGGTCGAACGGGGTGCTGGAGAACGGGACTCCCGTGCGCGATCTCGTGCGGTCGATCGCGATGCCCGGTTTGGGGACCGGCGTCGGCGGGGCTTCCGCTCAGCTCTGCGCTCGGCAGGTCGCCGCCGCTTGGGACGAGGTTTTCGCTCGCGTCGAGTACCGGTGAGGGTTGATCCCCGCGCCGGCTTTTCTGTTCGGGTTCCGGGTGGGCTCGACGACTGAGGGGCCCGCTGGTGCGAGCCCCTCGTCAGTTCCGTCGGGTCAGTTCTGGTCGGGTGCGGTGATCGCGATCTTGGTCGGGCCTGCCTCCGGCTTGCTCACCTCGCGGACGCGGACCTCCAGCACGCCGCGCTCGTAGCGGGCCTCGACCTGCTCGGCGGTGACGCCCTCGGGCAGGTTGAACTCGCGCCGGAAGGCGCCGGTGCGGATCTCGCGCAGCAGGACCGAGCCCTCGGAGCGGGTCTGCTCGCTGTTGCGGTTGCCGCTGATGACCAGCCTGCCGTCGGCCACCTCGACGTCCACGTCGTTGGCGATGTCGACGCCGGGCAGCTCCACTCGGATCACGACGTCCGATCCTTCGCGCTCGACGTCGGTGGCGGGCACGAAGCCCTCGACGCCCGCGCTGCCGGACAGCCGCCTGGTCAGGCTGTCGAAGTCGCGGTCCAGCTGGCGGACCAGGTTGCCGAACGGATCCCACGAAGACCTGCGGACGAGAGCCATCTCTTCCTCCTCGATTCCTGCCGTTCCGCTGACGGCTTCACCCCTTCCAACGGGCGCCGCCGTCTTCTTGTTCCCGACTCGATGACAAAAGTTGAGCCGCTTCGACGCAAGCCTGAAGGACGGGCACGGGCCGCTGACTGTGAGTACCGTCGGATCCACCAGTTACCGATCTCCCGGGAGGTCTGCGAGATGCTCATCCGCCGTTTGGCCCGGCCGCTGCTGGCGACCGCATTCATCTACGGCGGGGTGCAGGCGCTGCGCGATGTGCCGAACCACGCCAAGGCGGCGACCCCGCTGCTGGAACGGACCGTGGGCAGGGCCCGCGGCTCGCTGCCCGCCCAGCTGCCCACCGACCCCGAGACGCTGGTCCGCATCGACGGGCTGGTGAAGGTCGGCGCGGGCGCGATGCTGGCGCTGGGCCGGTGGCCGCGGCTGGCCTCGCTGCTGCTGGCGGGCAGCGTGATCCCGACGACGCTGGCCGCGCACTCGTTCTGGGAGTTCACCGACCCCGAGGAGCGGGCCAACCAGCAGGTCCAGTTCTACAAGAACGTCAGCCTGCTCGGCGGACTGCTGATCTCGGCCGTCGACACCGGCGGCAAGCCGTCGGTGGGCTACCGGGCGCGGCGCCGGGCGAACAAGGTCGCCGCCAAGGGCCAGAAGGCCGTCAAGAAGCACCGGAAGTGAACCAGATTCGGACCCCTGCCCGCGCTGCCCCGGCGGGCGCTCCGTAGCGTGGACCTCGTGCCAGTGCGGGTACTGCTTGTCGATGATCACGAGGTCGTCCGCCGCGGGCTGCGCGACCTGCTCGACACCGAAGCCGACGTGGAGGTCGTCGCGGAGGCCGGCGGGGTGGACGAGGCCCTCGTCCGGGCTCAGGCCGTCCATCCGGACGTCGCCGTGGTCGACATGCGGCTGCCCGACGGCGACGGGCTGGAGCTGTGCCGCAAGCTGCGCGCGCTCGACGAACCGCCGTTCTGCCTGGTGCTGACCGCCTTCGACGACGAGCAGGCGCTGGTCGGCGCGATCAACGCGGGCGCCTCCGGCTACCTGCTCAAGCAGGTGCGCGGCCAGGACCTGGTCAACGCGGTCCGCGAGGTCGCGGCGGGCCGCTCGCTGCTCGACCCGGTCACCACCGCCCGGGTGCTGGACCGGCTGCGCCAGTCGACCAGCCCGGAGCCGGACGAGCTCGACGCGCTCACCGAGCGGGAGCGCCGGGTGCTGGAGCTGATCGGCGAGGGGCTGACCAACCGGCAGATCGCCGAGCGCCTCTTCCTCGCGGAGAAGACGGTGAAGAACTACGTCACCGCGGTGCTCGCCAAGCTCGGCATGGAGCGGCGGACGCAGGCAGCCGCCTGGGTCGCCCGCAGGCAGAGCCACTGACCGTCAGCCGCTCGCGACCAGCACGATGAACAGCAGGCACACCCCGATGTTGATCAGCCAGCTGTGCGTGTTCATCCACTCCCGCACCTGCGGCATCACCGACACCGCGTGCTTGCGGAACAGCAGGTAGGCCAGCAGCGGCAGCGCCGCGATCAGCGCGGTCGCGGCGATGAACGGCGACGCCGCGAGCAGGCCGGCGTCGTGCTGCTCCAGGTTCATGCCCACGGTCAGCAGGACCACGATGTCGGACGGCATGAGCAGGATGACCAGCAGCCCGGTCCGCGCCGAGGTCGCCGGGCTCGCCTCCATCAGCGATTCCATCCACTTGGGCGGCTCGGCGGTCCTGCGGGTCAGGAACGCGCGCACCGCCAGCAGCGCGAGCAGCAGCACCAGGACGACCTGGATGACCGTGGCCACCGATCCGCCTTCCCGCGGCCGGCCCTCCAGCAGCCCGGTGCTGCCCAGCGCGGCGGCGAGCCCGCGGGTGATGGCGAGCCCCACCACTGTCGCGACCAGCACGCCGAGCACGAACGCGACCGAGTTGCGCACCGCTCTGGTGCTGGTCACCAGGACGATCGCGGACATGATCTGCGGCCCGGCCATCATCGTGACGGCCAGCGGGAGCACCTGGAGGTTCACCGCGGGGTCCTCAGCGGTGCGGCCGGTTGAGGAGGAATCCGACGATCACTCCGATGACCAGCACCGCCAGCAGCGCCGCCCACAGCGGGGCGGTGACCACCGGCAGCAGCACGCGGATGTCCACCACCTGCCGGTTCTCCAGCACGAACACCACCGCGAGGCCGGCGAGCACGACCCCCGTCACGACCCGCGGGGACACCCGGTGCGACCGCTTCTGCGGGCTGTTGCGCTGGGACATGCACTCAGGTTGGGGACGCGCGCTCGCGCCTCCCAGGGCACAAGGACCCCGCTCAGCCGAGCGGGACTTCCCAGGTGACGGTGGTCCCGCTGTCCGGCGAGGAGGTGATCACGCAGCGCCCGCCCGCGGCGGTGGCGCGCTCCTCCATGTTCCGGAGCCCGCGCTTGGACACGTCGCGCGGAACGCCGCAGCCGTCGTCGACGACCTGGAGCCGGAGCCCGTAGCCGGACCGGCGGACCCGGACCAGCACGGTCCGGGCGCCCGAATGCCGGACGACGTTGGACAGCGCTTCGCGCAGCGCGGCGCGGGCGTGGTCGGCGACCGCGACCGGCACGTCGGTCAGGTCGCCCTCGATGTCCAGCTTCGGCGCGCGGCCCAGCAGCTCGCCCGCGATGCGGACCTCCGAGCGCATCGACTCGGCCAGGTCCGGCGCCTGGGCGGGCGTTCCGGGATCGGCCGAGGTCAGCGTTCGCACGGTCGCGCGCACCTCGGCGATGGTCTGGTCGATCTGGTCCATGGTCTCGGCCAGCCGGTCGGCGTCGGGGCGGTCCAGCCTGCCGCTGAGCCGCTTCTCCAGCACCTCCAGCTGCACGCCCGCCGCGTAGAGCCGCTGGACGATCACGTCGTGCAGGTCGCGGGCGATGCGCTCGCGCTCCTGGTAGACCGCGATGCGCTGGCGCGCTGTCGAACCCTCGGCCAGCACCAGCGCGAGACCCGCCTGCGCGGCGAACGCGGTCAGCACGTCGACCGCCACCCGCGTGAAGGTGCTCGCCCCGCGCCTGCGGTACACCGCCAGCGCGCCCAGCCTGCGTTCGCGGGTGCCGAACGGCGCCGCCGCGAACGGCCCGTACACCCGCAGCGCCGAAGGCACGTACGGCGCGGTGATCGGGTCGTCGATGACGTCGTCGACGACCACCGGCACGCCGCTGCGGGCGACCCGCGCCGCCGCGGAGCGGGTGGACAGCACCACGCCGACGGGGTCGGCGAGCGGGCCGATCGCGGTCGGGTCGCCGTAGGCGGCCTCGATGGTCAGCCTGCCGTCGTCGCCGCGGACCATGACCAGGCACTGGTCCGCCTCGGCGAGCGCGGCGGCCTGCCGGACGACCATCGGGAGGACGACCTCCGGGTCCTCCGCCGACAGGGCGACGGTGGTGATCTCCGTCGAGGCGGCGAGCATCCGGCGGGCGAGGGTCGAGTCCATGACGTCCACGAGGCTATATCTCCTGGTAGCGGCCGGGCGCGGGATCGGGCGAAGCTCACAGCGGCGGCGGCTCCCGGTGGTCTCCCGCGAAGCTGGTGTCGCCGGGAACGGTCTCCCGAAGCTGCCGTCGCCTCCCGGAGGTCCGCCCTCACGACTCGCGGCTGCCGACCGGTGATTCCGCCAGAGCGTTTCTCAGCACCTGAACCGAACCTCGATCGGCCCGCAGCACCAGGTCGGCGTGTTCGGTCTCCGACAACCGGTGCGTCACGTGCACGACGGTCCGCCCGCGCAGCGCGTGGTGGAGCCGGTCCAGCAGCGCCTCGGACGTCGGGACGTCGAGGTGCGCGGTCGGCTCGTCGAGCAGGACCAGCTCCGCATCGGCCAGCAGCGCCCGCGCGAGCGCCACCCGCTGCGCCTCGCCGCCGGACAGCGCGGCACCGCCGGACTCCACGAAGTGGTCCAGCGGCATGTCCGGCAGACCCGCGAGCCGCAGCGCCTCGGTGAGCTCGGCGTCGTCGGCGTGCGGCGCGGCCATCCGCAGGTTCTCCCGCACCGTCGTCGACACCAGCTGCGGCTCCTGCGGACACCACGTCACGGTCCCGGGGACCCGCACCTCGCCCTGCTCGGCCCGCAGAAAACCCAGCAGCAGCGCCAACAACGTCGACTTCCCACCGCCCGAGGGCCCGACCACCGCCACGTGCGCCCCCGCCGGGATCCGCAGCTCCACGCCCTTCAGCGCCGGCTCCGCCGCGCCCGGCCACCGCGCCGCGACCCTGGTCAGCTCCACCCCGTCGCCTCCGGCGACCGGCTCCGCCGCGGCCTCC
>NZ_BAAAUX010000041.1:0-11690 GCF_039534165.1 Saccharopolyspora taberi
CCGGTCGCGGTCAGGGCGCCGAGGACCAGGAGCACGAGCGTCCGAGCTGGCTCGTCGAGGACGAGGACGTCTGGACCGACAACATGCCCAAGACCGCGCCGCCCGTTTTCGGCGCCTGATCCGCTCCGGCTCGGAAGGGCCGGCCTGATTGCGAGGGGGAAGTGTGTCCGGACGATGGCGGTTGCCTCCGCTGTGGTTCGACCTGTGCTGGGAGATCGGCGGGTTCGACGAGTACCCGTTCCCGATCGCGGTCCGCTCGCACGGCCAGACCCTGGAAGAGCGCGCGGTGCTCAGGCAACGCACCCTCCCCGAGCTGGAAGCCGCCGGGCTGGCCACCGACTTCGGGCTGACGCGGCAGTTCGCCCAGGTGCTCGCGCACATCGCCAAACCCGGCCTGTGGATCGAAGGGCTGTGGATGCCCGACGACACCAACCCCTCGCCCGCGCGGCTGCTGTCGGTGGTCGCCGAGGGCGGATCGATCCTGCTCGTGCAGGCTCCCGGTGAGACCGAGGCGCACGGCGGGGACGTCGAGATCTCGGTGCACCCGCGCACCTCGATCGCAGCCGCGACCGTGCGGGGCATGCCGGCCGCCGCACCGGGACAGCGTCCGCTCGTCTCGGTGCCGCTGAGCGCGTTCGCCCCGCGCGAGGAGGAGAGCTACGCGGAGCGTGGAATCCTCCAGTCCAGCACCGCGAGCCGGGAGAAGCCCGGTGAGCAGGTGCTGCGCGAGATGCTCGGCGCGCAGCACTTCCGGGACGGCCAGTTCACCGCCAACCTCCGCGACCCGATGGGCCGCACCCACCGCTCGCAGCCGCTGAAGTGGTTCGACGCCTTCGAACCCGACGGCCGCTACGGGCTCGGCACCCGGGAGTTCGTCGACCGCGAGAACGAGCTCGTGCTCATGCCGATGGGCCCTTCCGACTTCGCCGCTTCGTTGGACAAACGTGTCGACGAGGTCCGCGCGAAGGGCGCTTGATCTCCCGCCGCCCGGCGGGCTCGCAGCTCGACCCGAACCCCGAATCGATCAACGGGAACAGCCAACGGGAGCAGTCACGTCCTGGTCGAGCTGGCCGGACTTCTGAAGGCAGGACGTCTCGATCCGGACACGGGAACCGAGGCGCGGGCATCACGCGCACACGCCGACGTCGGTCGCGCGGTCGTGGACTTCGCCCGGTTCCGGTCGAAGCGCTGCAGGACCCGAAGCAGAACATCTTCATCGCGGCGCAGCACATCGCGGATCTCAAGCAGCAGACCGAGTTCGCCGATGTCCCAGCCGATCAGCTGACACCCGGGCAAATGCAGGAACTCGCGGCCCGCTACAACGGCGGACCACACTGGCAGGGCGAAGACGCTCAAGGATACGGCCGGGGTTTTCTCAAGAACATCCCACAGGCGCGCGAGGCGATGGAGTAGTTCGAACGTCATCCGGGAGTTGAGAACATTGGAAGCGACGGACCAACAACCGGCCGCCCCGCGGAACACGTGGGGCGGCGTGCTCACCGCTCTCATCACGGATCTGGTGCCGGTGCCGTTCCTCTACTTCGCGTACGCCCTCCCCCCGGACGGGCCCTGGGACCGACAGGCGATCTACGTCGACCAGATGTCGTCCTGGTTCGCGATCTGGGCCTCGGTGGTGATCCTGGTACCGCAGGGACTGCTGGCGTGGCTCCGCATCCTCCGGCTGCCGTGGTTGGTCGTACCGATCGCGTGCCTGCTGCTCGCGATCGGCCGCTACCTGTCCGTGCGATGAGCGCCCGTGATCAGCCCGCCAGCGGGAGGTCGTAGGTGCGGCGGACGCTGGAGCCCAACTCGGCGATGTCGGCGCCGTAGACGTGCAGCGAGATCGCCTTGGTGTCGCAGGCGTTGCGGACCAGGTGGATGTCTCCCGGCGGGGCGAAGCCGCAAACGTCCCCCGCCGGGTTGGTGACCTCCTGGGTCGGCACGAGGTGGCCGTCGTGCACCGCGTACCGCTGCTCGTGCTCGACGCCCTCGTACACGCCCGTCACGCACCAGGCGACGTGGTCGTGCACGGGGGTTCGCTGCCCCGGCAGCCAGACCAGGGCCACCACCGAGAACGATCCGTCCGGTTCGACGTGCAGGACGTGCTGGGTGTAGCGGTCGGGGTCGCCGGTTCGCTGGTCCTCCCGCAGGAGCCCGGGTTCGGGCAGGAACGGCCGCAGCGCCGCGGCGACCAGCTCCGCGGTTCTGGCCGCGGATTCCTTCCGCCGCACGGATTTCCGGATCGCCGCCACCATTTCTTCCTGCTGCGCTGTCATGGATTCCACGTTGCCCAGCGGGGGATTCGCCGTCGACCACCGAAATCTTGGGTACCACCCCGGGTTTTCTTATGCCCCCAGCCGCATCTCCTGCCCCACTTGGCGGAACGTCTCCAGCATCAGCGCCGTGGCCGGGATTCCGGCGCGGTCCCGCAGCGCGTACGCCGAGACGCTGCGCTGCTCCATCCGCTGCACCGGGCGCTCGACCACCTTGGGGTGCTTGAGGAACGACAGCACCAGCCGCGGCATCAGGGCGATTCCCGCTCCCGCCGCGACCAGGCTCTGCACCGCGAGGTTGTCGTCGGTGGTGCAGGCGATGTCCGGTTCGAAGCCGACCGCCGCGCACGCGCGGACGAAGTGCTCGCGGCAGCGCGGGCAGCCCGCGATCCAGCGCTCCCCGCTCAGGTCGGACAGCGCCACCTCGCGCCGCCGGGACAGCCGGTGCCCCGCCGGGAGGACCGCCACCACCGGATCCGCCAGCACCTGCACGCCGACGACGTCCTCGGCCAGCCGCTCCTCGAACCCGGCGTAGGTGAAGGCGAGCGCGATGTCGCAGTCACCCCGCCGCAGCGCTTCCAGCGAGCTCGGCGGCTCGTCCTCGAACAGCTGTATCCGCAGGTCCGGGTGGGCCCGCGCGGTGCGGGCCGCGGCGGTGGCGACGATCGTCGCGCTGGCGCTGGGGAACGCGCAGATGCGGATGCTGCCCGCGCGCAGCTCGCGGATCGCCGCGATCCTGCTGTGCGCGGCGGTCAGCTCGCGCAGGACCGACGCCGCGTGCCGGGCCAGGATCTCGCCGGCCTCGGTGAGCCGCAGCTCGTGGCCGACCCGGGCGAACAGGGGCGTGCCGACGCTGCGCTCCAGCGCGCGCATCTGCTGGCTGATCGCGGGCTGGCTGTAGCCGAGCCTGCGCGCGGCGGCCGAGTAGGAGCCGGCTTCGACGACCTCGTGGAACATCTTGATGTACCGCGGATCCACCATTGCGAAAACTTCTCACAACGATCGCCTGCCGCGCCCAGCGCGAGCAATTGACGCCAGCTCAGGCGAGTTCGATCCGCCGGTAGGCGTCGGTGACCAGGTCCCAGAAGGCGGGGACGTCGAGCTCGGTGGCGACGGCCGCGTTGGGCTCGGCGCGGAAGTCGGTCACGGTCATCCCCGCGGTGAACCTGCCGTGCACCTCGACGTCGACCCGCGCGGGCACGGTCCTGATCAGGTCCGGGCGCGCCACGTACGCGACCGCGCAGGCGTCGTGGATGGCCGGGCCCTCGCCCGCGTAGTCGGCGTGCGAGCCGTAGAAGTCCAGGCACGGCGTCAGCAGTTCCGCGTCGAGCCTGCCCAGCTCGGCGAACCGGGTGCGCACCGGGGCGTTCGCCCGCGCCTGGTGGGTCAGGTCCAGGCCGATCATGACCGTCCGCCACGGGGCGCCGAAGGCGACCGCCGCGGCCTCCGGGTCGGCGTGCACGTTGAACTCGGCCGCCGGGGTGACGTTGCCGCGACCGTAGGACCCGCCCATGATCACGAACTCGGCCGCCCACTCCGCGATCCGCGGCTCCTTGTGCAGCGCCAGCGCGATGTTGGTCAGCGGCCCGACAGCGGCGAGGCTGATCTCACCCGGCGCGGCGGCCAGGGTGTCGATGATGAAGTCCACCGCGTGCGCGTCGACGAGCTTGGACCGCGCTTCCGGCAGCGCCACGCCGCCGAGGCCGGACGCGCCGTGCACGTCGGCTGCCGTCTTCGGCGCGCGCACCAGCGGGCGGCCCGCGCCGCGGGCCACCGGGACGTCCATGCCGTAGAAGTCGACCAGCCGCAGCGCGTTCTCGGTCGTGTGCTCCAGCTCGACGTTGCCGCCGACCGTGGTCAGGCCGACCAGCTCCAGCTCCGGCAGGCCGTGCGCCAGGCCGATCGCCATCGCGTCGTCGATGCCCGGGTCGCAGTCGAGCAGCAGTTTCTTCCCCACGTTCCCTCAGCCTTCCTGCACCGCGTCGGCGATGGACTTCGCCTCCCGCGCGCCCGCCTCCAGCGCGCCGCAGCAGTGCACGATCCACTTCGCGACCCCGTCGGGCTCTCCGGAGGCGAACGCCTCCGCCGCCGCGGCGTACTCCGCCTGCTTGCGGAAGTACGCGACCTCCGGCACCACGAGCCCCTTCGGGTCCAGGCCGCTGCTGATCACGCACAGTCGTGCCGCCGCCCGCGCGATCACCCCATCGGCCGAACCGAAGGGCGAGAGCGCGAGGAGCTCGCCGTGCACGACCGCCGCCAGCACCGGGCCCGGGATCGCGCCCTGCGACCGGCCGCTCGCGTCGGCGACGATCTCGGAAAGCAGCGCCAGCCGCTCGGAGGCAGCCGGGTCGGGCCTGCCCAGCAGTTCCTGGTCCTCGACCAGGTCCGCCGCCGCGAGGACGTGCAGCCTGGCCAGCGCCTGCGACGGCGCGCGCTGCCAGGTCGGCAGCAGCGGGCCCATGCCCTCGGCGATCCGCAGCGCGCCCGCCAGCAGCGGGTCGCTGACCTCGCCGCTGTCCGGGATCTCGGTGGCCCCGCCCGCGACGGCGGCCGACGCGCGCGCCGCGCGCACCGACGCCTCGGCGGCGGTCGCGGGCCAGCCGCGCCGGTTGGCCGGGTGCCGGTGGACCTCGTCGATCGCCGCCCGGGCCGCCTTCACGGCGTCGGCGACACCGTCCAGCTCCAGCAGCGGAAGGAGCGTTTCCTGCGCGTTCACGACCAGGACGCTACCGGGCACCGGGCACGACCCGACGCCCGCGCGGAATGGGACGTGTGCCACAGTGACGGCAGTGGCGCGCTGCGTAATGCGCTGATTTCGGACAGTAGGCAGAAATTGGTCTGAACCAGGGGGGACAACCCCTGTTGGAGCAAGCTCGATCGCATTACGGTTCTGAGAGCACACCGCGCCCCATCAGCCAGGGAGGTTCTCCGCAATGAGCGAGCCCGACGGGCAGAGCACCACATTGGACAACCTGCTCTCCGAGAGCAGGACGTTCCCGCCGTCCGAAGCGTTCGCCGCACAGGCCAACGCCACGTCGGAGCTCTACGACGAGGCGAACGCAGATCGCGAGGCGTTTTGGGCGGCTCAGGCCCGCCGTTTGCACTGGGACACCGAGTGGGACCAGGTACTGGACTGGTCGAACGCGCCGTTCGCGAAGTGGTTCGTCGGCGGGAAGCTCAACGTCGCCTACAACTGCGTGGACCGGCACGTCGAGGCCGGTCACGGTGACCGGGTGGCGATCCACTGGGAAGGCGAGCCCGGCGATTCCCGCACCATCACCTACGCCGAACTGCAGCGCGAGGTCTCCCGCACCGCCAACGCGCTGGCCTCGCTCGGAGTGGGCTCGGGCGACCGGGTCGCGATCTACCTGCCGATGCTGCCCGAAGCGGTCTACGCGATGCTGGCCTGCGCCCGTCTCGGAGCCCTGCACAGCGTGGTCTTCGGCGGGTTCTCCTCCGAAGCGCTGCGCACCCGCATCAACGACGCCGCCGCCAAGGTCGTGATCACCTGCGACGGGCAGTACCGCCGCGGCAAGGCCATGCCGCTGAAGGCCAACGTCGACGAAGCCGTGGCCGGCACCCCCAGCGTCGAACACGTCCTGGTGGTCAAGCGCACCGGCACCGAGACCGACTGGAACCCGGCCCGCGACCAGTGGTGGGACGACGTCGTCGAAGGCCAGCCCGACACCCACACACCGGAAGCCTTCGACGCCGAACACCCGCTGTTCATCCTCTACACCTCCGGCACCACCGGGCGCCCCAAAGGCATCCTGCACACCTCCGGCGGCTACCTGACCCAGGCCGCCTACACCCACCACACCGTCTTCGACCTCAAACCCGAGTCGGACGTGTACTGGTGCACCGCCGACATCGGCTGGGTCACCGGCCACACCTACATCGTCTACGGGCCCCTGGCCAACGGCGCCACCCAGGTCATCTACGAAGGCACCCCCAACGCCCCCCATGAAGGCCGCCACTGGGAGATCGTCCAGAAGTACGGCGTCACCCTCTACTACACCGCGCCCACCACGATCCGCACCTTCATGAAATGGGGCGCCGACATCCCCGCCCGCTACGACCTGTCCTCGCTGCGGCTGCTCGGCTCGGTCGGCGAACCGATCAACCCCGAAGCCTGGATCTGGTACCGCGAACACATCGGCGGCAACCGCGCCCCGATCGTGGACACCTGGTGGCAAACCGAAACCGGCGCGATCATGATCTCCCCGCTGCCCGGCCACACCCACACCAAGCCCGGATCCGCCCAACGCCCGCTCCCCGGGATCTCGGCCAAGGTCGTCGACGAAACCGGCACCCCCGTCGCCCACGGCAGCGGCGGACTCCTCGTCCTCGACCAGCCCTGGCCCTCCATGCTGCGCGGAATCTGGGGCGACGACGAACGCTACCGCGAAACCTACTGGTCGAAATTCGCCGACAAGGGCTTCTACTTCGCCGGCGACGGCGCCAAATACGACAACGACGGCGACATCTGGCTGCTCGGACGCGTCGACGACGTCATGAACGTCTCCGGCCACCGCATCTCCACCACCGAAGTCGAATCCGCCCTCGTCTCGCACCCCACCGTGGCCGAAGCCGCCGTGGTCGGCGCCAGCGACCCCACCACCGGACAGGCCATCGTCGCCTTCGTCATCCTGCGCGGCACCGCCGACGACGCCGCCTCCGGCGAAGCCGCCATCAAGGCCCTGCGCGACCACGTCGCCCACGAGATCGGACCCATCGCCAAACCCCGCCAAATCATGGTCGTACCCGAACTCCCCAAAACCCGCTCCGGCAAGATCATGCGGCGTCTGCTGCGCGACGTCGCCGAAAACCGCGAGATCGGCGACGTGTCCACGCTCGCCGACTCCTCGGTCATGAACCTCATCTCCGCCGGACTCGGCAAGTCCAGCGAGGACTGATCCACCGCTGTCGAGGGCGCCCTTCCCACCTGGGGAGGGCGCCCTCTCGCGTGTTGTGAGGTTTCTCCCCCTGAACACCCTTGACCAGGGCAAACGCGACAACTTTTCGGTTGCGCCGTCAAGGATCTGTTAAGATTTCCGGCAGGAGTGCCGGGAAGACTGGTCGGCGACCAACAGTGCTGCGCGCAATCTGGAGGCCGCCTTGTCCAAGTCCACTCGCAACCGTTCCCGGCGGCCGAAGACCCCCAAGCCCGCCCGCGGCTTCGACTTCGCCTCCTACCTGCGCACCGAAACCGTCGGCGGCATGATCCTGCTCGCCGCCACCGCGGTCGCACTGCTGCTCGCGAACTCACCGGTCACCGGCGTCTACCAGGCCGTCCGCGACTTCACGATCGGTCCGCACGCCCTGCACCTCGACCTCACCGTCGGCGAGTGGGCCAAGGACGGGTTGCTCGCGATCTTCTTCTTCGTCGCCGGTCTGGAACTGAAGCGGGAGCTCGTCGTCGGCGAGCTCGCCGACCGCAAGACCGCGACGCTGCCGGTGATCGCCGCGCTGGGCGGCATGGTCGTACCCGCCGTGCTGGCGTTCGCCATCGGACACGGCGCCCCCGGCGCGCACGCCGCGTGGGCGATCCCGGTGGCCACCGACATCGCGTTCGCGCTGGGCGTGCTGTCGCTGACCGGGTCGTGGATGCCGACCGCCGCGCGGCTGTTCCTGCTCAGCCTCGCCGTGGTGGACGACCTCGGCGCGATCATCGTCATCGCGGTGCTGTTCACCGACGGGCTCAGCGTGCTCGCACTGCTGGCCGCCGCCGCGCTCTGCGCCGTCTACTGGTACGCGCAGAAGCGCCGGATCACCACGTCGTTCCTCTACGTCCCGCTGGCCGTCGCGACCTGGGTCGCGGTGCACTCCAGCGGCATCCACGCCACCATCGCCGGCGTCGCGCTCGGCCTGCTCACCCGGGTCCGCCGCGACCCGCACGAGACGGCCTCGCCCGCGATGCGGCTGGAGCACCGGCTCCAGCCCTGGTCGGCCGGGCTGATCGTGCCGGTGTTCGCGCTGTTCGCGGCCGGTGTCCCGGTCAACGGCGACGCGCTCGCGGCGATGGTCCACGACCGCGTCGCGATCGCCGTCGTGGTCGGGCTGGTGGTCGGCAAGCTGGTCGGCATCTTCGGCAGCTCCTGGCTCGCGGTCAAGCTCGGCGTCGGCGCCAAGCCCGCCGGGGTCGGCTGGCTCGACCTGGGCGCGCTGGCGATGCTCGGCGGCGTCGGGTTCACCGTGAGCTTGCTCATCGCCGAGCTGTCGCTGGAGGGCCCGGCCGCGGAGCGGGCGAAGGCGGCAGTGCTGATCGCGTCCGCGCTCGCGTCCCTGCTAGCGGCGGTGATGTTGCTGCGCCGGGGGCGCAAGGCAGTCTCAAGCGATGTCACTCGCGGGTAACACACCGCGAGTCAATCGGGAGCACCGTGATCCCGCGTGGCACGATGGCAGCGTGAACAGCGCCGAAAACAACACCCACGGCAGCCGGGACGGTGCGGGCTGGTCGGCCGTCACGTCCATCCCGCTGTCCGAAGAGGGCACCGACAACGGCCAGTCCATCGGGGCGCTGGTCCGCGACGCCACGACGCATCTGTCCACACTGGTGCGTTCCGAGCTGGAGCTCGCGAAGGCCGAGCTCGCGGGCGAGGTGAAGAAGGGCGTCAAGGGCAGCGTCTACTTCGTCCTCGCGCTGACCGTGCTCGGCTTCAGCACGTTCTTCCTGTTCTTCACCGCCGCCGAGGGCCTCGCGCAGCTGGGGCTGTGGCGCTGGGCGGCGTTCGGCATCGTGTTCCTGGCGATGCTGCTGGTCGCCGGGCTGTTCGCGCTGATGGGCTACCTGCGGGTCCGCAAGATCAGGGCGCCCAAGCGCACGATCGCGACGCTCAAGGACACCAAGCAGCTCACCAAGCGCAAGCACGACGGGGACAAGGCTTCCGCTTGACGCGTTCCGCACTCGCCTTGCTCGGTGAGTGCGGAAACACTGCCTAGTTCGTGCATTCCCCGGTGGACACCGGGTTGACCAGCGTCGGCGCGGCGGCGACTTCGTCGGCGACCTCGGCTGCAGTCAGCACGAACCCGGTCTCCGGGTCGTCCACGGCGGCGCCGAAGACCACGCCGACGACGTTGCCCTGCGGGTCGATCAGCGGGCCGCCCGAGTTCCCGCTCTGGACCTTGCCGCGCACCGTGTAGACCTCGCGGACCACGGTGCTGGCGTCGTAGATGTCCGGTCCGCGCAGGCGGATCTGCTCCCGGATGCGGCCCGGGGAGGCCGTGTACGGGCCGTCCAGCGGATAGCCGAGGGCGATCACGTCCTCGCCCGGCTGCTGGTTGCCCTGCATGAACGGCATCGCGTCGGCGTCGAGGTCCGGCACCGACAGCACCGCGAGGTCGGTGTTCGGGTCGAACAGCACCACGCGGGCCTCGAACTCGCCGCGCCCGATCTCGATCGCGACCTTGTCGGTGCCCGCGACGACGTGCGCGTTGGTCATCACCCGGTGCGGCGCGACGACGAATCCGGTGCCCTCCAGCGCCCGCGCGCACGACACCGCGCGTCCGCGGACCTTGACCACGCTGGTGCGGGCGTCCCGCACCACCTTGCTGGAGGCCAGCGCCTGGTCCGGCGGGTCGATCGCGGCGACCGGGGTCTCCGAGAACGGTTCCAGCGCCTCCGGGAAACCGGCGACGCCGAGCATCTTGCGCAGTTCGGACGGCAGCTGCTTGGCCGCGTCCGGCATCATCGAGTCCACTGTGCGCAGCACCGTCGACCTGGTGATCTCCGAGGCCAGGCCGGGCAGCGCGGTCGCGGAGGTGAAGGGCAGCGCGACCAGCCAGGCCACCACGAACACCGCCAGGCACTGGAGCACCGCGCCCAGGGCGTTGTCCACCCCGGTCAGCCGCCGCGAGGTGATCCGGTCGCGCAGCTCGCGGCCCGCCCACATGCCGAAGGTCTCGCCGAAGGCGACCAGCAGCACCACGATGCCGACGCCGAAGCCGATCCGGGCGGCCGGGTTCTCCAGGCGCTCCAGCAGCAGCGGCGCCACCTTGAGCCCGATGACCGCGCCCGCGAACACCCCGAGGAACGAGAACAGGGCGGTGACCAGCCCGCTCCGCGCACCCGACACCGCGGCCAGCAGCGCCAGCAGCACGACGAGCAGATCGACCCAGTTCACCCGTTCACCTCATTCCTCGCCCCGGGCATGCTGTCCGATCAAGGCCGCGCGCACCACCCCGGGGGGTCAGTGCGTGCCGAACCCGACGTCGTCGGCCTCCTCGGCGGCGCGCCACGCGTCGCTGAGCTCGCGCACGTCGGAGCGGTCCCAGCCGCGCGACCAGCCGGCGAGGTCGAGCACCCCGGACAGCAGGCCGCCGGTGAAGCCCCACACCAGCATCCCCGGCACGAGGAACGCGGGCCCCGCGTGCCTGCCCGCGAGCTTGACCAGCACCCGGTTCTCCGGATCGGTCAGCCACGAGATCGGCACCCGCGCCACCGCGGCGGTCTCGGCGGCGTCGACCGGCGCGACCGGCGACGGGGACCGCCAGTGCGCGAGCACCGGGGTCACCCGGAAACCGCTGTGCGGGACGTGCAGCTCGGGCAGGACCGCGACCGGGCGGATGCCCTCGGGCAGCACCCCGACCTCCTCCACGGCTTCCCGCAGCGCTGCGCCGACCGCGCCGTGATCGCCGTCGTCGACCGCGCCGCCGGGGAAGGCGACCTGGCCGGGGTGCGAGTTCAGGCCCTCGGCCCGGCGCAGCAGCAGGACGTCGGGGCCGTCCGCGCCCTCGCCGAACAGGATCAGCACCGCGGCTTCCCTGGCCTCCGGCGGGGGCGGGGTGCGCGGCCAGCCGAGCCGGCCGGCGTCCATGTCGGCGGTGCGCTTGACCAGTGCGCGGAGCCAGTCGGGGACGTCGTCGGGATCGACCAGCGGTCCGACCACGGGCTCGCCCATCAGCCACTCACCGGCGTCCTGCGGGACACCCGCACCCGGTCGGCCCGCACGAGCGGGGAAAGAGTGTCGCTCATGCGCCCTCCAAAGTTCGTCCCACCGCGTCCGCGACCTCGGCGGCCGACGAGAACGCGATGGGCGGGTCGATGCGGCGGACCTCGCCCGTCGACGTCACCACGTAGCTGATGGGTAGCACGGCGGGCACGTTCAGCGCTGCCCTGATGCGGTTGTCCGGGTCGTGGATGTTCGGATAGCGCACGCCGAGTTCGCGCAGCAGGCGCAGGCCCTCCTCCTCGTCGCTGAGCACCTGCACGCCGATGACCCGCACCGAGCCGGGCTGCTGGGAGTACTCCTGGAGCGCGGGCAGCTCGGTCCGGCAGGGCGCGCACCAGGTCGCCCAGACGTTGACCAGCGTCGGCCTGCCGCCGACCGCCGCGGCCAGGTCGGCCGGGCTGCCGTCGGCGAGGCAGGTGCCGGTGGCCGCCGGACCAGTCGGCGGGCCCGCCGGGCAGGGCGCGAG
>NZ_BAAAUX010000042.1:0-9828 GCF_039534165.1 Saccharopolyspora taberi
GGAGCCGCCGCGGCGGCCGAGGAGGCCCCGCAGGGACGACTCGTTCGACTAGGCGGAGCCGGGCGGGTGCTCGGCGAGGAAGGACCCGGGCAGCCGGTCGCGGTCGCCGAGGATCTCGATGCCGAGGATCCGGCCGCTCGACGAGAGGTCGAGCAGCGCCAGCGGGTTGCCGTCGCGGTCCTCGGCCACGATCTGCTCGGCCGCCTCGCCCGGTCCGATCCGGGCGAACGCGACGTAGGCGGCGTCGGCCTCCGGGTCCGTGCGGACCGTCGGGTAGTTCATCAGCGCTTCCCGATCCCCCGAAACGAAAGAAGGCCCGCGACCGCGGGCCCTCCTGGGACAGCCGTCCGCCTCAGCGGACGCCCTTCGGGCCGTCCGGGTTCTCCCTGAGGTCCTTGCGCAGCTCGCGCGGGAGGGCGAAGGCGATCTTCTCGTTCGCCGTGGTGACCTCCTCGACCTCGCCCCAGCCGCGCTCGGACAGGTAGTCGAGGACCTGCATCACCAGCACGTCCGGCACCGAGGCACCGCTGGTCACGCCCACCGTGGTGACCCCGTCCAGCCAGCTCTCCTCGATCTGGCTGGCGTAGTCGATCAGGTGCGAGTCCGAGGCTCCCGCCTGCAGCGCGACCTCGACCAGCCGCTTGGAGTTCGAGGAGTTCTGCGAACCCACGACCAGCACCAGGTCGCACTCCGAGGCCATCGCCTTGACCGCGAACTGCCGGTTCGAGGTGGCGTAGCAGATGTCGTCGCTGGGCGGCGCCTGCAGATCGGGGAACCGCTCCTTGAGCTGGTCGACCCGCTCCATCGTCTCGTCGACGCTGAGCGTGGTCTGCGACAGCCACACGACCTTGGACGGGTCGCGGATCTCGACCTTGTCGACGTCCTCGGGCTTGTCGACCAGCTGCACGCGGTCCGGGGCCTCGCCCGAGGTCCCCTCGACCTCCTCGTGGCCCTCGTGACCGATCAGCAGGATGTCGTAGTCCTCCTTGGCGAACCGGTTGACCTCCTTGTGGACCTTGGTCACCAGCGGGCAGGTCGCGTCGATGGTGCGCAGGTTGCGGCGCTTGGCCTCCTCGTGCACCGCGGGCGACACCCCGTGCGCGGAGAAGACGACCAGGGCGCCCTCGGGCACCTCGTCGGTCTCGTCGACGAAGATCACGCCGCGTTCCCGCAGGGTCTCCACGACGTGCTTGTTGTGCACGATCTCCTTGCGCACGTACACCGGCGCGCCGTAGGTCTCCAGCGCCTTCTCGACGGTGATCACGGCGCGGTCGACACCGGCGCAGTACCCGCGCGGCTTGGCCAGCAGCACGCGCTTCGCCGATCGGTCGTGGTTGTCGGATCGGTCCTGGTTGGCGGGGTCGGCGGCCCGGGGCGAGGTCGTCATGGCACCCAGGGTACGGACCACCCGGCGGCCGGTCAGCCGGGCACGGTGCGGCAACGGACCATGGCCACGCCGGTCCGGATCGGGCAGTCTGGGCTGCATGTCATCGTTTCCCCTCCCGGTGCGGGTCGCGGCCGGGCTCGCGGCGACCGCCGTCGAGCAGACCCGCAGGCTGCCGACCACCCTGCTGGGCCTGCCGATCACGCTGGCCAGCCAGGCGCTGCAGGTGTCGATGCGGGTGCAGCAGCAGGTCACCGAGCTGGCCATCAAGGGTGACGAAGCGCTCGCCGGACTGCGCGGTTACGAGGAGCAGCCCGAGTGGGCCACCTTCGACGAGGACGAGCCGGACACCGCCGAGCCCGAGGACCCGTCTCCGACCGCCGAGTACGACGGGCTGACCCTGCCGCAGCTGCGCGGCAGGCTGCGGTCGTTCACCGCGGAGGAGCTGGCCGAGCTGCTCGACCACGAGCGCTCGCACGGGAACCGGCCGGAGTTCGTGCGGATGCTCGCCAACCGCCTGGAACGGCTGCGCTCCGAGTAACCTGCCTCGCGATGAGCGCCCCCACCAGCCCCGAAGAGCCGTGGCCCGTCCGCACGGTGGCCCGTAAGATCGCCGACTGGATCAACCGGCTCGGCACGATCTGGGTCGAGGGCCAGATCACCCAGATCTCGGCCCGCCCCGGCGCCGCCACCTCGTTCCTCACGCTGCGCGACCCGAGCGCCGACGTGTCGCTGACGCTGACCTGCTCGTCGTCGCTGCTGCGCAAGATGGATCCGCCGCTGACCGACGGCAGCCGGGTCGTGGTGCACGGCAAGCCCACGTTCTTCGTCGGGCGCGGCACGCTGAGCCTGCGGGTCGACGAGATCCGCGCGGTCGGCATCGGCGAGCTGCTCGCGCGCATCGAGCGCCTGCGGCAGCTGCTCAAGGCCGAGGGCCTGTTCGACCCGGCGCGCAAGCGCCCGCTGCCGTTCCTGCCGAACCGGGTGGGCCTGATCACCGGCCGGGCCTCGGCCGCCGAGCACGACGTGCTCACCAACGCGCGGCTGCGCTGGCCGTCGGTGCAGTTCGAGATCCGCAACGTCGCGGTGCAGGGGTCGACGGCGGTGCCGCAGATCCTCGACGCCCTCGGCGAGCTGGACCGGATGCCGGAGGTCGACGTGATCGTCCTGGCTCGCGGCGGCGGCAGCGTGGAGGACCTGCTGCCGTTCTCCGACGAGGCGCTGTGCCGCGCGGTCTCGGCGTGCCGGACGCCGGTGGTCAGCGCGATCGGCCACGAGCCGGACTCGCCGCTGCTCGACCACGTCGCGGACGTGCGCTGCTCGACCCCGACCGGCGCGGGCAAGCGGGTGGTCCCCGACGTCGCCGAGGAGACCCGGCGGATCCACCAGCTGCGGGACCGGGCCCGCAGGGCGTTGCACGGATGGGTGGATCGGGAGCGCAGGCTGCTCGACGCGCTGCGCAGCAGGCCGGTCCTGGCCGACCCGCACGGACCGCTGGCCCGCAGGTCGGAGCAGGTCACCGCGCTTCGTGACCGGGCCCGCCGGGCGACGACCGGGGTGCTCAACCACGAGCGGCACGCGCTGGCCGCGATCCGATCAAGCTTGACGACCCTCGGCCCTGCGGCCACTCTTGCTCGCGGATACGCGATCGTGCAGCGCACCGATCCGGACGGAGTGGACGGGGTGCTCAGATCGGTCGACGAGGCCCCGCCGGGAACCCGACTGCGGGTCCGGGTCGTTGACGGGGCGGTATACGCGGTCGTATCGGAATGACCGCAGGCGGTCCGCTGGGCTCGCCGATCAGGACGGAGGCTGGTGGTGCACCCGAGGCAGGAGCCCACGTTCCTCCCGTTGACCGTGGGCGTGGCCAGGTCGGCCGCGGGCGAGCAGGACGATCCCGAGCGGCGTCGGCTCGCCGACGCGGTGTGCCGGCGGGCCGAGGAGGCCGAGTCGGCCGCGACCGGCTGCTGGGCGGCGCTGCTCGGCGGTTGCGAGTCCGCCGAGCGCAGGGGGCTGCCGGCCCGGCTGCGCGCGCTGGCCGAGGCGACCACCGGCTACGTGGGCGAACCGTGGTGGTTCGGACACGGGTCGGTGCACCGACGTAGGGTCGCCGAGGCGCAGCTGCGGATCAACGACGCGGTGCGCGAGGGCGACGGTGCCGAGTTCGCCGAGGCATTCGTCGGCTACGACCAGGCGATCGCCACCGCGGTGGTGTCCGTGCGGAGCAAGTTGGAGAGTCCCACCCCGTGACCACGAGTGAGCACGACCCGAAAGACGAGCACTTCGACCCCGTAGCCGCGCACCCCGACGTGGCCGAGATGGGCTACGAGCAGGCCAGGGACGCCCTGGAGGCGGTGGTCAAGCAGCTGGAGGCCGGCGGCCTCTCGCTGGAGGAGTCGCTCGCGCTGTGGGAGCGCGGCGAGGCGCTGGCCGCGGTGTGCGAGCGGCACCTCGCGGGCGCGCGGGAGCGCGTGGAGCGCGCGCTCGCGTCCGTCGAGGACGAGTAGGGCGCCGGGCTCGTCCGGCTGAGCGCTGTTGCGCGCGGCCCGCCGGGCTCGCATGCTCACCGGCGCGAGGACTCGTCGGTGGTGCAGTGGGCTGGCCCACTGGCGACCCCGACAGCACCTCCGATCTGGGAAGATCGGGCGCAATGAGCCTGGGCGCGACGGCATCGATCCCGCGCCGACGGGCCGTGAGTACCCGATGAACCCCGCTCACCACCGGGAGGCGCGATGAGCACATCCAGCACCGAAAGCCGCCGCGAGGCACCGGACCGCAACCTGGCCATGGAACTGGTCCGGGTCACCGAGGCCGCCGCGATGGCCGCGGGCCGCTGGGTCGGCCGCGGCGACAAGAACTCCGGTGACGGCGCCGCCGTCGACGCCATGCGCAAGCTGATCGGCACCGTGTCCATGCGCGGCGTCGTCGTCATCGGCGAGGGCGAGAAGGACGAAGCCCCGATGCTGTTCAACGGCGAGGAGGTCGGCAACGGCCAGGGCCCCGAATGCGACGTCGCCGTCGACCCCATCGACGGCACCACCCTGCTCAGCAAGGGCATGCCCAACGCGCTGGCCGTGCTCGCCGTGTCCGAACGCGGCGCCATGTTCGACCCCTCGGCCGTGTTCTACATGGAGAAGCTCGCCGTCGGGCCCGAGGCCGCCGACGTCGTCGACCTGTCGGCCCCCGTCGCCGAGAACATCCGCCGCGTCGCCAAGGCCAAGCACATCGACGTCTCCGACGTCACCGTCTGCATCCTCGACCGCCCCCGCCACGAACAACTGGTCAAGGAAGTCCGCGAGGCGGGCGCCCGGATCCAGTTCATCTCCGACGGCGACGTCGCCGGCGCCATCGCCGCGGCACGGCCGGACAGCGGCGTCGACATGCTCCTGGGCATCGGCGGCACCCCCGAAGGCATCATCACCGCCTGCGCGCTGAAGTGCCTCGGCGGCGAGATCCAGACCCGCCTGTGGCCCAAGGACGACGCCGAACGCCAGAAGGTCGCCGACGCCGGGCACGACGTCACCCGCGTGCTGACCACCTCGGACCTCGTCCGCGGCGACAACGTCTTCTTCTGCGCCACCGGCATCACCGACGGCGCGCTCCTCAAGGGTGTGCACTACCGCGCGAACCGGTGCAGCACCCAGTCCATCGTCATGCGGTCCAAGTCCGGCACCGTCCGCATGATCGACGGATCGCACCGCCTGTCCAAGCTCCGCGAGTACGCCAACGTGGACTTCGGCAGCGACGGGGACACCGCGAGGCACGGTCTTCTGCCCTGATTTCCGGTCGGCAGTTTTTCCCGCGTTTCACAGTTTCGCGCGGAACCCGAATTCCCGGGTTCCGCGCGAAACGCCTGGAAAGCGGCTGTTCGGAGGCCCGTCCGGGGTGAGTTCCGATTAGGTCAACGGACACAGGGATCACCTGTCTTCCTCCCTTAGTGGGTACATCTTTCGTGTGGTTCGGAATACCGTCTGTGGCCATCCGGCGACCGGCGCCGGGGATTCACGGAAGGATTCAACGGATATGCGGAAGCGTTCCGTTCTGATCGGAGTTCTCGCCGTCGCAAGCACGGCCGCACTGCCCGCGGTGGCCTCCGCGGACGACGTCGACACGATGATCGTCGGTGGTCACGACGCGACCGAGGACTACTCGTTCATGGCCTCGCTGCAGATGAACGGCGGCCACGGCTGCGGTGCGTCGTTGATCAAACCCGAGTGGGCGGTGACCGCGGCGCACTGCGTGCAGGGCGGCAGCCCGGCCGACTTCAGCCTGCGCATCGGCAGCAAGGAGCACGCCAGCGGCGGCGAGGAGGCCGGCGTGGCGGACGTGATCGTCCACCAGTCCGGCGACATCGCGCTGCTCAAGCTGGACCACGCGGTGCAGTCCGCCCCGATCAAGATCGCGGCCGAGTCCGGCGACCCGGGCACCAAGACCCGGATCATCGGCTGGGGCCAGACCACCCCGGCCCCCGGCGGCGACGCACCCGCGATCCTGCAGGAGCTCGACACCTCGATCGTCGACGACGGCAGCTGCACCGGCATCACCGGCGAGAGCGAGATCTGCACCGACAACCCCGGCGGCGACTCCGGTGCCTGCTACGGCGACTCCGGCGGCCCGCAGATCAAGGGCACCTCGGGCAACTGGGAGCTGATCGGCGCCACCAGCCGCGCGGGCAACAACGACTCCAACTGCGCCACCGGCCCGTCGATCTACACCGACGTGGTCGCGTTCACCGACTGGATCAACCAGAACACCGGCGGCGCCTGACCCCGTCGTCCGGGCCACCCCGATCAGCCCGGGACCACGGTGAATTCGCGAGCGGGCGCTCACCCCATGTTCGACGAATGCCCCGGGAACAAGTGGGCGTCCGGATTGAGCACCACGGCGATGTTGTTCACCGCGGTCGCGGCCTCGCCGAATCCGGTGGCGATCAGCTTGACCTTTCCCGGATACGCGGCGACGTCGCCCGCCGCGTAGACCCGTTCCCGGTTCGTGCGCATCGTGGTGTCGACCCGGATCGTGCGCTTGTCCAGCTCCAGCCCCCAGGACTCGATCGGCCCGAGGTCGGCGGTGAACCCGAGCGCGGCGACCACCGCCTGCGCGGGCAGCACCTGCCGCCGGTCGCCGGACAGCGCCAGCTCCACCTCCCGCGGCCCGCTGTCGTCGCCGCGGATCTCGGCGACCTCGGCGTCGGTGATCAGCGGAACGCCCAGCTCCTCGACCTTGCGCACCAGGCCCGGGTGCGCCCGGAACCGCGCCCTGCGGTGCACCAGCGCCACGCTGCGCGCGACCGGGTGCAGCGCGAGCGCCCAGTCGAAGGCGGAGTCGCCGCCGCCGACCACCACCACGTCCTGTCCACTGTGGGCGGACAGCTCGGGCACGAAGTGCACGACGCCGCGCCCGATCCAGCCGTCGGCGGCGGGCAGCGGGCGGGGCGAGAACTCGCCGATGCCCGCGGTGACCAGCACCGCGCCCGCGCGGACCGACTCGTGCTCGCCGACGCCGACCAGCAGCCCGCCCTCCACTTCGGACAGCGTCCTGGCGTGCCTGCCGAGCAGGTAGACCGGGTCGTACTGACCGGCCTGGGCGACCAGCGCGTCCACCAGGTCCCGGCCGCGCACCTCCGGGAACCCGGCCACGTCGAAGATCATCTTCTCCGGGTACATCGCGGTGACCTGGCCGCCGGGCTCGGGCAGCGAGTCGACCACCGCCACCGACATCCCGCGGAACCCCGCGTAGTACGCCGCGAACAGCCCGGTCGGGCCCGCGCCCACCACGAGCAGATCGACATCGCAGTCCATGCCCACCCCACTTCGTCGTAGCACGTGGACGCTTCCAAGGTTAGGCCGTGTTCGCCCGGAACGACCTTTTCTCGCACCACCCGAACGAACCTCGGGGATTTCCCCTGCGCCGTACTGACCAGTAACCAGCGGCAGTTGGCGGTACCTGGCCGGGAAAACACCGCCTTAACTTCTGCGAAACGGGTCCGTGCGGGAGAGGAGAACCCGTGAGTAGAACTTCCCTTGTACTCGGTGGTCTGGTAGCGCTGGCGCTGGCCGCCGGCGCGGCGCCGGCCGCCACCGCAGCGCCCGCCGACGACCCCGGAGCGCTGATCGTCGGGGGTCACGAGGCGACCGAGCAGTACGACTGGATGGCCTCGTTGCAGCGCCAGGGCCAGCACAGCTGCGGTGCCTCGCTGATCGACGCGGAGTGGGCGCTGACCGCGGCGCACTGCGTGCAGGACGTCGCCCCCGCCGACCTCGGCCTGCGCATCGGCAGCCCCGACCACACCAGTGGCGGGGAGGAGGCCGGGGTGGCCGAGATCGTCGTGCACCCGGACTACGCGACCAAGAGTCCCAACGGCGACATCGCGCTGCTCAAGCTCGACCACGCCGTGTCGAAGGAGCCGGTCCAGCTGGCCGACGCCTCGGGCGAGGTCGGCACCGAGTCGCGGATCATCGGCTGGGGCGTGACCTGCCCGGTCCGCGGCTGCGGCGAGCCGCCCGTGCGGCTGCAGGAGCTCGACACCCGGGTCGTCGACGACGCCCAGTGCTCGCTGAGCGCCATCGACGGTCCGACCGAGATCTGCACCGGCAGCCAGCAGGTGCTGCTGTCCAACGCCTGCTTCGGCGACTCCGGTGGCCCGCAGCTGGAGGGCGGTCCCGGCAACTGGCGGCTGACCGGCGTGACCAGCCGCCTCGGCAGCCTGGTCCCGGTCTGCGGCACGGCGCCGTCGATCTACACCGACGCCACCGCCTACCGCGACTGGATCTCGCAGGTCGCCGGGGTCTGACGCGGGGGCTGTCCCTTGAGCTCACCTTGGCGCACGGTGCCGGTGGCGGTGCAAGCTGCGCCCGTGGGCCAAGCGGCTGCGCCGCTTCGAAATCGAAGGCGCCGGTCCACGGACCGGCGCCTTCGTCGTGCGCGCGACCGCCGCGTCGCTCCGGCCCGGTCCGGAGTGGGCACGGCCATACTGACCATGACCCGCGGCCGGGGGCACACTTTCGTCATGGCAGAACAGGACTACCGGATCGAACACGACACGATGGGCGAGGTGCGGGTTCCCGCCGACGCCCTCTACCGGGCCCAGACGCAGCGCGCCGTCGAGAACTTCCCGATCTCCGGACGCGGCCTGGAACGGGCGCAGATCCGCGCGCTCGGCCTGCTCAAGGCCGCCGCGGCGCGGGTGAACGGCAGGCTCGGCGTGCTCGATCCCGAGCTGTCCGAGGCCATCGCCGCCGCGGCCGACGAGGTCGCCGAGGGCCGCCACGACGAGCACTTCCCGATCGACGTGTTCCAGACCGGCTCGGGCACGTCGTCGAACATGAACGCCAACGAGGTCATCGCCACCCTCGCGACCCGCGCGCTGGGCCGCGACGTGCACCCGAACGACCACGTCAACGCCTCGCAGTCGTCCAACGACACCTTCCCGACCACGATCCACGTCGCCGCGACCGAGGCGGTGCTCTCCGACGTCATCCCGGCGCTGGAGCACCTGGCCGGGACGATCGAGGGGCGCGCGGCGGAGTGGACCGAGGTGGTCAAGTCCGGTCGCACCCACCTGATGGACGCGGTGCCGATCACGCTCGCGCAGGAGGCCGGCGCCTGGGCGTCCCAGGTCCGCTTCGGCGTCGAGCGGCTGCGGGCCGGGCTGGGCAGGCTGGGCGAGCTGCCGATCGGCGGCACCGCGGTCGGTTCCGGGCTCAACGCCCCGGACGGCTTCGGCGCGGCGGTTTCCGCGGAGCTCGCCTCGGTCACCGGGCTGCCGCTGACCGAGGCCCGCGACCACTTCGAGGCCCAGGCCAGCCAGGACTCGGTGGTGGAGACCTCGGGCAACCTGCGCGCGGTCGCGGTCAGCCTGAACAAGATCGCCAACGACCTGCGCTGGCTGGGTTCCGGCCCGCGCACCGGGCTAGCCGAGCTGGCGCTGCCGGACCTGCAGCCGGGCTCGTCGATCATGCCGGGCAAGGTCAACCCGGTGATCCCGGAGGCCACCCTGCAGGTGGTGGCGCAGGTGATCGGCAACGACGCGGCGGTCGCCTTCGCGGGCGCGCAGGGCAACTTCCAGCTCAACGTCAACCTGCCGGTGATCGCGCGCAACGTGCTGGAGTCGGCGCGGCTGCTGGCCGCGGTGTCCAGGCTGCTGGCCGACAAGGTCTTCGCCGGGGTGCAGGTCAACGCCGAGCGGGCTCGCGAGTATGCGGAGGGCTCGCCGTCGATCGTCACCCCGCTCAACCGGTTCATCGGCTACGAGGAAGCGGCCTCGATCGCCAAGCAGGCGCTCAAGGAGCGCAAGACCATCCGCGAGGTCGTGCTCGAACGGGGGCACGTGGAGGCGGGGAAGCTGACGCTGGAGCAGCTAGACACCGCCCTCGACGTACTCGGCATGACGAGGTAGGGGGCTTCCAGGCTCGTTTTGCTTGGCGGTGCGGGTGGCGGAACCT
>NZ_BAAAUX010000043.1:0-54384 GCF_039534165.1 Saccharopolyspora taberi
CCAGCGCCGATGGTACTGCACTCGTTAGGGTGTGGGAGAGTAGGACACCGCCGACAATCAAACAAAAGGGGAGTGGCGGGAAACAGGACACACTGTTTCCCCGCCACTCCCTATTTTCGTATCCCAACACCCCGCGGCTGTGCCTGGTCTGGGGCGAAGTGCTGGGCTGTCCGGACGACGGTGGGGCCGCCCGGGCGGGAGCGGGTTTACAGTGTCGGCGTGGATGATGAGCGCGCGGAGCGGGCCGGACTGAAACCCCGCAGCAGTGAGGTCACCGACGGTCTTGAGCGGGCCGCGGCGCGGGGGATGCTCCGCGCGGTCGGGATGCAGGACGCCGACTTCGCGAAGCCGCAGATCGGGGTGGCTTCGTCCTGGAACGAGATCACGCCGTGCAACCTGTCGTTGCAGCGGTTGGCGCAGGCCAGCAAGGAAGGCGTGCACGCGGCCGGCGGCTTCCCGATGGAGTTCGGGACCATCTCGGTCTCCGACGGGATCTCGATGGGTCACGTCGGCATGCATTACTCGCTCGTATCACGCGAGATCATCGCCGACTCGGTGGAGACGGTGATGGAAGCCGAGCGGCTCGACGGATCGGTGCTGCTGGCCGGCTGCGACAAGAGCCTGCCGGGGATGCTGATGGCCGCTGCGCGGCTCGACCTCGCGTCGGTGTTCGTCTACGCCGGGTCGATCCTGCCGGGCAAGGTCGGCGACCGGGAGGTCACGATCATCGACGCATTCGAGGCGGTCGGTGCGTGTGCGCGGGGGCTGATCAGCGAGGCCGAGGTGGATCGCATCGAGCGGGCGATCTGTCCCGGTGAAGGTGCCTGCGGTGGCATGTACACCGCGAACACCATGGCTTGCGCCGCCGAGGCGCTGGGGATGTCGATGCCGGGCTCGGCCAGTCCGCCGTCGGTGGACCGGCGACGGGATGCCGGGGCTCGGGAGGCCGGTCGTGCTGTGGTCGGGATGCTGGAGCGCGGGTTGACCGCTCGGCAGATCATGACCAAGGAGGCGTTCGAGAACGCGATCGCGGTCGTGATGGCGTTCGGCGGTTCGACCAACGCCGTCCTGCACCTGCTGGCGATCGCCCGGGAAGCCGAGGTCGAGCTGTCGCTCGACGACTTCAACCGGGTCGGCGACCGGGTTCCGCACCTGGCGGACGTGAAACCGTTCGGCCGGCACGTGATGACCGCGGTGGACCGGATCGGCGGTGTGCCGGTGGTGATGAAGGCGCTTCTCGACGCCGGTCTGCTGCACGGCGACTGCATGACCGTGACCGGGCGGACGGTGGCGGAGAACCTCGCCGAGCTGGATCCGCCGGAGCTGGACGGGGAGGTCCTGCACAAGCTGTCGGATCCGCTGCACCCGACCGGCGGGCTGACGATCCTGCGGGGTTCGCTGGCTCCGGAAGGTGCCGTGGTGAAGAGCGCGGGCTTCGACTCGGCCACCTTCGACGGCACCGCGCGGGTTTTCGACGGTGAGCAGGGCGCGATGGACGCGGTCGAGAACGGGTCGCTGCAAGCCGGCGACGTCGTGGTGATCCGCTACGAGGGGCCTCGCGGCGGTCCGGGGATGCGGGAGATGCTGGCGGTGACCGGGGCGATCAAGGGCGCCGGGCTCGGCAAGGACGTCCTGCTGCTGACCGATGGGCGCTTCTCCGGCGGAACCACCGGACTGTGCATCGGGCACGTCGCGCCGGAGGCCACCGACGGCGGCCCGATCGCGTTCGTCCGCGACGGCGACCGGATCCGGCTCGACCTCGCCCGCCGCACCCTGGACCTGGTGGTCGACGACGACGAACTCGCCCGGCGCAAGGAGAACTGGACACCGCCCGAGCCGAAGTTCCGGCGCGGTGTGCTGGGCAAGTACGCGCAGCTGGTGCGGTCCGCCGCGGTGGGCGCGGTCTGCTACTGACGCGCGGCCCGCTACCGGGCCGCATCTGCTTCGGACGCGCCGTCCGCTACCAGGCCGCGTCTGCTACTGACGCGCGGTCCGCTACCGGGCTGGGTCTGCTACGGACGCGCGGTCTGCCAGGGACGTGCGGTCTGCTGCTGAGGGCCGCGTCCGCTACTGGCGAGGGAGCCGGCCGCCGGGGAACTGCTGCATCGGCCCCGGCTGCTGAGGGGCCTGGCCCTGGGCCTGCTGGACGAGCCGGTCGGCCTCGGCGCGGGAGATCTCGGTGGTCGTGCCGCACCAGGTGCAGGTGAGCGCGTGCTTGACGTAGATCGGGAACAGCGGGACGAAGAACAGCGTGAACTTCGTGACGGCCTTGTTCAGCGTCGTGGCGTAGACGCCGTTGCAGCACCGGCAGAGCAGCAGCAGGTTCGCCACCCGCCGCACCGTCCGCCGGGAACCGAAGATGATCACGTCGAGTCTCCCTGATCTGCTGACCGGACCCCGGAGGACGGTACGCGAGCCGGAGCCGTGCCACGGCGCTTTCACCGAAACCGCCGTGCCGCGGCGGTTCGGTGAACAGGGATCCGCGGCCGGGCGCTGGTGGGAGTGGGCGCCCGGCCGCGGAAGCTCAGTCCCAGTCCAGCGCCGCGCCGGACTGGTATTCGATCACCCTGGTCTCGAAGAAGTTCTTCTCCTTCTTCAGGTCCATCGCCTCCGACATCCACGGGAACGGGTTGTCGGTCTCCGGGAACACCGGTTCCAGGCCGAGCTGGCCGCAGCGGCGGTTGGTGATGAAGTGCATGTACTGCTCGCACAGGTCGGCGTTGAGGCCGAGGATGCCGCGGGGCATGGTGTCGCGGCCGTAGGCGACTTCCAGCTCGCAGGCTTCGGCGAGCATCTGCCGCACCTCCGCCTGGAACTCCGGCGTCCACAGGTGCGGGTTCTCCCGCTTGATCTGGTTGATGCAGTCGATGCCGAAGTTCAGGTGGATCGACTCGTCGCGCAGGATGTACTGGTACTGCTCGGCGATGCCGACCATCTTGTTCCGCCTGCCCAGCGACAGGATCTGGGCGAAACCGGTGTAGAACCACATCCCTTCGAAGATCACGTAGAACGCGACCAGGTCGCGCAGGAACGCCTGGTCGGCCTCCGCGGTGCCGGTCGCGAAGTCCGGATTCTCCAGGTTCTGGGTGTAGCGCAGGGCCCAGGCGTCCTTGTCCGCGATCGACGGGATCTCCCGGTACATGTTGAACAGCTCGCCCTCGTCGAGGCCGAGGCTTTCGCAGATGTACTGGAAGGTGTGGGTGTGCACGGCCTCCTCGAACGCCTGGCGCAGCAGGTACTGCCGGCACTCGGGGTTGGTGATGTGCCGGTAGACCGCGAGCACGATGTTGTTGGCCACCAGCGACTCCGCGGTGGCGAAGAACCCGAGGTTGCGCTTGAGCATCAGGCGCTCGTCGTCGGTGAGGCCGTCGCGGGACTTCCACAGCGCGATGTCGGCCTGCATCGAGACCTCGGTCGGCATCCAGTGGTTGTTGCAGCCCGCGAGGTACTTGTCCCAGGCCCAGCCGTACTTCAGCGGCAGCAGCTGGTTGACGTCCGCCCGCGAGTTGATCATCGCCTTCTCGGTGACGTCGACCCGGCCCCCGGCGCGGTCGATCTCGCCCAGACCGGTGGCTGCGGTCATCGGGTCAGCACTCATCAGGAAAATCCCCCTGAACGTTTCGATGGAGCAGTATTACTGGCCGGCTCCTGGATTACTGGCAGGCTTCGCACTCGTCGGGGTTGTCGACCGAGCAGGCCGCGGCTTCGGTGGGCACGGCGTTGAGCTTGCCGTCGGTGCCGCGCAGGGTGCTCTTCTCCACGTGCGTCGCGCTGGTGGAGCGCAGGTAGTACGTGGTTTTGAGGCCCTTGCGCCAGGCCGCCCGGTAGAGGGCGTCCAGCTTGCGGCCGCTGGGCGCGGCGACGTAGAGGTTCAGCGACTGGGCCTGGTCGATCCACTTCTGCCTGCGGGCCGCCGCCTCGATCAGCCACCGCGGTTCGATCTCGAAGGCGGTGGCGTAGAGCTCCTTGAGCCGTGCCGGGATCCGTTCGATCGGCGCGAGGCTGCCGTCGTGGAACTTCAGGTCCGAGATCATCGCCTCGTCCCAAAGGCCGGCTTCCTTGAGATCGGCGACCAGATGCGGGTTGACGGCGGTGAAGTCGCCGGACATGTTCGACTTCACGTACAGGTTCCGGTACAGCGGCTCGATGGACTGGCCGACACCGCAGATGTTGGCGATGGTCGCCGTCGGCGCGATGGCCATGACGTTCGAGTTGCGCATGCCCTTGCGCGCGCGTTCGCGCACGGCGTCCCAGTCCAGGGTGGTGCCGAAGTCCAGCTCCACATCGCCGTTCCTGGTCTCCGCGAGCATCCGGAGCGAGTCGATCGGCAGCACTCCCCGGCTCCACAGCGACCCGTCGAAGCTCTCGTAGCTGCCGCGCTCGGCCGCCAGCTCGGCGGACGCGGAGATCGCGTAGTAGCTGATCTCCTCCATGCTGCGGTCGGCGAAGTCCACCGCTTCCTGCGACGACATCGGGATCCGCTGCGCGAAAAGGGCGTCGGCGCAGCCCATGAGACCGAGTCCGACCGGGCGGTGCCGGAGGTTGGACCGGCGCGCTTCGGGGACCGTGTAGAAGTTGATGTCGATGACGTTGTCCAGCATCCGGACCGCGGTGCGGGTGGTCCGCTCCAGCCGCTGGTGGTCGATGCCGTCGGCGGTGACGTGCTGGGCGAGGTTGATCGACCCGAGGTTGCACACCGCGACCTCGTCGACGCTGGTGTTGAGCGTGATCTCGGTGCACAGGTTGGACGAGTGCACGACCCCGGCGTGCTGCTGCGGGGAGCGCACGTTGCACGGGTCCTTGAACGTGATCCACGGGTGGCCGGTCTCGAACAGCATGGTCAGCATGCGTCGCCACAGGTCGACCGCGCGGACCTGCTTGTGGATCCGGATCTCGCCGCGCTCGGCCGCGGCTTCGTAGGCGCGGTACCGCTCGGCGAACGCCGCGCCGTAGAGATCGTGCAGGTCAGGGGTCTCGTCGGGGGAGAACAGCGTCCACATCTCGTCTGCTTCCACCCGGCGCATGAACTCGTCCGGAACCCAGTTCGCGGTGTTCATGTCGTGGGTGCGGCGGCGGTCGTCGCCGGTGTTCTTGCGCAGGTCGAGGAACTCCTCGATGTCGACGTGCCAGGTCTCCAGGTAGGCGCACACCGCGCCCTTGCGCTTGCCGCCCTGGTTGACCGCGACCGCGGTGTCGTTGGCGATCTTCAGGAACGGCACCACGCCCTGCGACTGCCCGTTGGTGCCCTTGATGTGCGCGCCGATGCCGCGCACCGGGGTCCAGTCGTTGCCGAGGCCGCCCGCGTACTTCGACAGCAGCGCGTTGTTGCTGATCGAGTGGAAGATGCCGTGCAGGTCGTCGTCCACCGTGGTCAGGAAGCAGGAGGACAGCTGCGGGCGGGTGGTTCCCGCGTTGAACAGCGTCGGCGTCGAGCACATGAAGTCGAACGACGACAGCAGCCGGTAGAACTCGATGGCCCTGGCCTCGCGGTCGTCCTCGCGCAGCGCCAGACCCATGGCCACCCGCATGAAGAACGCCTGCGGCAGTTCGTAGCGGGTGCCGTCGTCATGCAGCAGGTAGCGGTCGTAGAGCGTCTGCAGACCGAGGAAGTCGAAGGCCAGGTCGCGCTCGGGGAGCAGCGCGGCGCCGAGCCGGGCGAGGTCGAAGGCGGCGAGTTCGGGGTCGAGCTGCTGGAGCCGGACGCCGTGGGCGACGTAGTCCTGGAAGTAGCTCGCGTACCGGGTGCGCATCTGCTGCTGGTCGGCGTCCTGCGGCGCGCCCTCGAGGTGGCTCAGGGCTTCGCGGCGGAGGCGGTCCAGCAGCAGCCGGGCGGTGACCCGGGAGTAGTTCGGCTCCGCCTCGACCTTGGTGCGCGCGGCCATGATCTGGGCCAGTTCCAGCTCGTCCGCGGTGATGCCGTCGTAGCTGGTCCGGCGGATCTCGTCGAGCACAGCGTCGGCCGACACTCCCGACAAGCCCTCGCACGCCTGCTGGACCACGGCGGCGACCCGGTCCCAGTCGGGTGTGTTGTGCGGCGCGGGTGCGGTGAGCGTTTCGGTCACTGCGCTGTCTCCTCACTGGCTCGAACGGTCTCGGCCGGGGCGCAGGAGGGCACGCGGGATCACGACGACGGCACGGGTCGCCTGCGGTCCGCGCGGGCTCACCCTCGAAGCCCCGGACGGCGCGCACGGTCGTGCGCGCACCGATGGCAGGTTTTCGGACTCACGGGCCACCTACTGGTCGTGGCTTCCCAGGCGCTCGCGCCCAGTGCCGTACCGGTCCAGCCGGTCACGACGGTCGTTCCCGTTCACCGCTGCGGGGCAGTCCCGGATTCGCACCGGGTTCCCTGTTGCCTCACCTCGTAGTGATCCATCGGCGGGGCACACACTACATGTTGGGTTCGGCGGCTGCGAAGCGGTCTAGATATCGGCGTGTCGGTGCGCTGGAATAGACATCGGGGAGGGGCGGGCCCACCGTGGTCCCCGACGGAAGGGGCTGGTGATGGTAGCTGGTGCGGGACGACCGGAGCCCGACGAGCGGTGGCTGCGGTCGCTGCTGGGCCGGCTGACCACGGCGCAGAAGGCGCGGCTGCTCACCGGCGCCGACTTCTGGACGCTGCACCCGGTGCCCGAGATCGGCCTGCGGTCGCTGGTCCTGTCGGACGGGCCGAACGGGGTCCGGGGTCCGGCGTGGGACGAGCGGGACACGTCGTTGCTCGTGCCCGTCGCATCGGCAGTGGCGGCGACCTTCGACGTCTCCGTCGCGCGGACGGTCGGTGAGATCTTCGGGGACGAAGCCCGCCGCCGTGGGGTGCACGTGGTGCTCGCGCCGACGGTGAACCTGCACAGAAGTCCTTTCGGCGGGCGGCATTTCGAGAACTTCTCGGAAGACCCGCTGCTGGTCGGCGAGATGGGGGCAGCGGTCGTCGCCGGGATCCAGTCGCGCGGGGTGGCGGCCACGCCGAAGCACTTCGTGGCCAACGACAGCGAAACCGAGCGGCTGACCTACGACGCGGTCGTCGATGAGCGGACGCTGCGGGCGGTGTACCTGGAGCCGTTCCGGCGCATCGTGGACGAAGCGTCTCCGTGGGCGATCATGACCGCCTACAACTCGGTCAACGGGCGCACGATGACGGAGAACTCCGCTCTGGTGAACGGGATTCTCAAGGGCGAGTGGTCGTGGGACGGGGTCAACATCTCGGACTGGTTCGCCACCCGGGACTGCGACGGCGCCGCGCTGGGCGGGCTGGACCTCGCCATGCCGGGACCGGAAAGCCCGTGGAGCGGCGGGAAGCTCGCCGAAGCGGTCGACAGCGGCCGGGTAGGCGAGGACGTGCTCGACGACAAGGTGTTGCGGCTGCTGCGGTTGGCCGTCCGCACCGGCGCCTTCGAAGAGGAGTCCGAAGTGGACTCCGACGGCCCGCCGGAGTCCGCGCGTCCGGTGATCCGCCGGATCGCCACGCGGGGTTTCGTGCTGCTGCGCAACGTCCGGGTCGGGGACGCGCCGCTGCTTCCGCTCGGCGGGAAGCCGGGGAAGGTGGCCGTGATCGGGGAGAACGCTGCTCTGCCCGCGGTGCAGGGCGGGGGCTCTTCGCACGTCTGCCCGCCGCACGTGGTCACGCCATTGGCGGGAATCCGCCGCGCCTTCGGCGAGTCGAACGTGGTCTACCGCCGTGGCGTCCGGCATCGGCGGCTGCTCGACCCGATTCCGCCGGAACTCCTCAGCGATCCCGCCGGGTTGCGGGTCGAGTTCCTCGACACCTCCGGCTCGGTGATCGACTCCGAGGTGCGCGGCACGGAAACCCTGCTGTGGATGGGGGGATCCGGTCTTCCGGAAGGCACCGCGGGATTCCGCCTGCGCGGGAACCTCAAGGTGTCGCCGGGGGAGCACGCCTTCGGTGTGCACGGCACTGGGAAGTTCCGCGTCGAAGTGGCCGGGCGCTCGGTGTTCGAGGGTGACGTGACCGCTGCCGCCGCGGGTGACGATCCGCTCGGCGACCTGCTGCAACCGCCGGAAAAACGGGTGCACGTCGTGCTCGTCGACAGCGACATCCGCCCGGACGGGACGGTTCCCGTCACCGTCGAGTTCACCCCGCGCGAGCTGGACTCGATCGTCGGGCTCGGCATCGGGCACGATCCCGACGGGTGGGACGACCGGGCGGAGCTGGAGGCCGCGCTCGAAGCCGCGCGCGAGGCGGACGTCGCGGTCGTCGTGGTCGGGACGAACGACGAGGCCGAGACCGAGGGCCGCGACCGCACGACGCTGGATCTGCCCGGGGCGCAGGACGAACTGGTCCGCGCGGTGCTGGAAGCCAACCCGCGCACGGTGGTCGTGGTCAACGCGGGGTCACCGGTTCTCATGCCGTGGGCGCAGGACGCGTCGGCTCTGCTGTGGACGTGGTTCGGCGGCCAGGAGTACGGCGACGCGCTCGCCGACGTGCTCACCGGAGCGGCCGAGCCCGGCGGCCGGCTGCCGACCACCTTCCCCGCCGAGCTCGCCGATGTGCCCGTGCCGCTACCGAGAGTGCAGCCCATGGACGGGAAACTGCACTACACCGAGGGAACGCTGGTCGGTTACCGGGCGTACGCGGCGCGGGACACCCGGCCCGGGTTCTACTTCGGACACGGGCTCGGCTACACGACCTGGGAGTACGTCGACGCCGTCGAGGACGGGGGAGCGCTGCGCGTGACCGTCCGCAACACCGGGGACCGCGCCGGGCGCGAGGTCGTGCAGGTCTACGTCGCGACCGAAGGGCGCCCGCCGTGGCTGGCGGGATTCGCGGTGGTGGAGGCGGAAGCCGGGCAGGAGGCGGAGGCGGTCGTCGGGGTCCGGCTCCCGGAGGGGGAGTGCAGGCTGCTGGCGGGCAGGTCCACCGGTGACATCCGGCTAACGGTCGTCGTCAACCATTAGGCTGTCGGCTTCAACCAATAGAATGATGACCGGTCGAGTGCGCGCCAGCGATCCGAAGGGGAGTCCGACACCGTGGTCTCGCAGTTCGGTCCGTATCGAGTGGAAGGGCTGATCGCCCGCGGCGGGATGGGCGAGGTGCTGCGCGCCTACGACACCCGCCACGACCGGATCGTCGCGCTGAAGGTGCTCGGGGACCGCACGGCGTCCGACCCCGAGTTCCGCGAGCGGTTCAAGCGGGAGGCCCACGCGGCGGCCCGGCTCAGCGAACCGCACGTCATCCCGATCCACTCCTACGGCGAGATCGACGGCAGGCTCTACCTGGACATGCGCCTCATCGAGGGCCAGGACGTGAGCAGGCTGCTCGCCGAGCGCGGCCCGATGCCGCCCGCCGAGGCCGCCGACGTGATCCACCAGGTCGCGCAGGCGCTCGACGCCGCGCACGAGGAAGGCATGGTGCACCGGGACGTCAAACCGTCCAACATCATCATCGGCCGCGGCGGATTCGCCTACCTCGTCGACTTCGGCATCGCCCACTGGGCCAGGACCAACACCAACCTGACCACCACCGGCATCGCGATCGGCACCCTCGACTACATGGCGCCGGAGCGGTTCGGGACCGGGCAGATCGACCACCGCGCCGACGTGTACTCGCTGGCGTGCGTGTTCTTCCAGTGCCTGACCGGAGCCAAGCCGTTCGGCGGGAACACCGCGGAAGCGCTGATGTTCTCGCACATCAACAAGGAGCCGCCGCGCCCGAGCGAGCACAACCCGGCGCTGCCGCCGGTCTTCGACCGGCTGGTGGAGATCGGCATGGCCAAGGACCCCAACCAGCGCTTCGCCAGCGCGGGGGAGTTCGCGCGGGCGGTCCGGCAGGCGGTGACCGCGCCGGTGTCGGTGCAGATGCCCGCGACGATGCAGGCACCCCCGGTGGTGCCGACCCGGCACGAGCCCGCACGTCCGAAGAGCCGCGTCCGGTGGTGGCACGTCGGCATCGGGGTGGCGGCGGTCGCGGCCGTCGCGGGCGGTGCGGCGTTCGCGATGTACCCGCCGCCGACGACGACCGGGACGCCGAACGCTCAGCCGACGAACCAGCCGAAGCAGCCGCGGCTGCCCGGCGACCTCGGGCTTTCGGTGCCGATCAGCAAACCCGCCTGCGACGGCGGGTACATCGTGATGGTCGGTTCGGCGGTGACGCCCGGCAGCTACACGCAGCAGGTGCAGCAGCACCTCGAAAAGCACCCCGGGACCAGCTACCAGCATTCGCCGTCGACCGGCTGCGAATCGCTGCGCACGCACCTCAACGGCGCGGAGATCTACTCGGTCTACTACGGCCCCTACGGCGGCAAGGCGGAGGCGTGCGCGAAGCGGGCTTCGGTGGCCGGTGACTCGTTCGTGCGCAGGCTCGACCACGTGAGCCCGGCGGACAACGTGGTCGGCTGCGACTGAGCCCGCTCGCGCCGAAAAACGGTTGCCCGCCGCACCATAATCGGGCAAATGGGGTTTCTTGAAGCGTCGTCGCTGTCCTACCGGCTCGGCGACGGCCGCGAGCTGTTCGACGGGGTGTCGTTCCGCGTCAGCGCGGGCAACGTCGTCGCGGTCGTCGGGGACAACGGCGCGGGCAAGACCACGCTGATGCGGATCCTGGCGGGGGAGCTCAAACCCGGCTCCGGCGCGGTGAACGTGCAGGGCGGGCTCGGGGTGATGCCGCAGTTCATCGGATCGGTCCGGGACGGCCGGACGGTGCGCGATCTGCTGCTGACGGTCGCGTCGCCCGCATTGCGCGCCGCGGCGGCGGAACTCGACGACGTCGAGCTGGTGCTGATGGACACCGACGACGAGAAGACCCAGCTGCGCTACGCCGAAGCGCTCACCGCATGGGGCGAGGCCGGTGGTTACGAAGCAGAAGTCCTGTGGGACGCGGTGACCACGCAGTCGCTGGGGCTGGGCTACGACCGGGCGAAGTTCCGCGGGGTGAACACCCTGTCCGGCGGCGAGCAGAAGCGGCTCGTGCTGGAGGCGCTGCTGCGCAGCAGCGACCAGGTGCTGCTGCTCGACGAGCCGGACAACTACCTGGACGTCCCGGGCAAGCGCTGGCTGGAGGAGCGGCTGGCGGAGTCGGGCAAGGCGGTGCTGGTGGTCAGCCACGACCGCGAACTGCTGGCGACCGCGGCGACCCACATCGTCACCCTCGAAGGCCGGACCGCGTGGGTACACGGCGGTGGTTTCGGCACCTGGCACCAGGCGCGCGCCGCCCGCAGGGAACGGATGGCGGAGCTGCGACGGCGCTGGGACGACAAGCACGAGCAGCTCAAGGAACTGGTGCGCTCGTTGCAGCGCGCCGCGACCATAAGCGACGAGATGGCGTCCCGGTACCGAGCGGCCCAGACCAGATTGCGCAAATTCGAGGAAGAAGGCGCGCCGCCGCTGCCGCCGAAGGAGCAACGGCTGCGGCCCCGGCTTCGCGGCGGGCGCACCGGACTGCGGGCGATCACCTGCGAAGAGCTCGAACTGAGCGGTCTCATGCGGCCGTTCGACCTGGAGGTGTTCTTCGGCGACCGGGTGTGCGTGCTGGGGTCCAACGGGTCCGGCAAGAGCCACTTCCTGCGACTGCTGCTGGACCGGGAGTCGGTCGCGCACAGCGGGCAGTGCAGGCTCGGGGCGCGGATCGTGCCGGGGCTGTTCGCCCAGACCCACCACCATCCGGAGTGGATCGGGCGCACGCTGGTGGACATCCTCGGCCGTGGTGAGGGGGACCGGCCCGGCAGGGGCCGGGAGGACGCGATCCCGGCGCTGAGCCGGTACGGCCTGGCCGCGTCCGGTGACCAGAGCTTCGAGACGCTCTCGGGCGGGCAGCAGGCGCGCTTCCAGGTGCTGCTGCTCGAACTGTCCGGGGCGACGCTGCTGCTGCTCGACGAGCCGACCGACAACCTGGACCTGGCCTCGGCGGAGGCGTTGCAGGAGGCGCTGGCCGAGTTCACCGGAACCGTCGTGGCGGTCACGCACGACCGCTGGTTCGCCAGGTCCTTCGACCGCTACCTGGTGTTCCGCGCCGACGGTGTGGTGGCCGAAGTGGACGAACCGGTGTGGGACGAGAGCCGGGTGCGGCGCGCCAGGTGAAACGCGGCGCGCCGCCCGGTCGGTGGACCGGGCGGCGCGCTGGATTGCGGATTCCCGTGCTGGACAGCGGATTCCGCGCTGCAACAGGATTCCGCGCTGGATCGCGGGATCCGGGAGCGGATCACGGGACCCGGGACCGGATCACGGGATCCGGGTTACTTCGGAGCGACGTACGTCTGCAGGTCGTCGAGCACGAGGTTCGCGCCGATCGGGCCGAGCCCGAGGAACCAGCGGTCGTCGGGCACGGCGATCGCCTTGCCGTTGCGCACCACGTTGAGGTTGCGCCACTGGTCGGAGGCGGTCAGCTCCATGAGCCGCTGCTGCGCGGCGTCACCGTAGGCGCTGTAGAACAGCAGGTCGGCTTCGACCTGCGACACCTGCTCACGGCTGATCTTGGTGAAGGTGCCCTTCTCGCCGAGCTGGTTGTCCGGGCGGTTGAACCCGGCGTCGGCGAGCACGGTGCCGATGAACGATCCCCTGTTGTAGAGCCGGATCTCGTTGCCACCGCTGATGAACCGCATGGTGCCGACCTTGACCGCACCCGGATTGCCCACCTGCTTGCCGATGTCGGCGGCGCGCTTCTGGTAGTCGGCCAGGATCCGCTCGGCGTCTGCCTTGCGGCCCAGTGCGTCGGCGTCGAGCAGGAAGTTCTCCTTCCAGGTCACCCCGGCGGTCTCGGCGAAGACGGTGGGGGCGATCTTGCTCAACGCGTCGTACTTGTCGTCGTCGCGGACCTTGCTGGACAGGATCAGGTCCGGCTTGAGCGCGGCGATCTTCTCCAGGTTCGCGTTGCCGATGGTGCCGACGATCTCCGGGTTGCCGGCCTTGTCGGCGAGGTACGGCTGGAGGGGGATGTTGACGTCCGGCTGGACCGTGCCGACCGGCTTGATGCCGAGCGCGAGCACGGCGTCGAGTTCTCCGGTGTCGAGCACGACGACGCGCTGCGGCGCGCCGCTGACAGTGGTCTGGCCCTTCGCATGGGTGATGACGCGCTCGCCCTGCTGCGGCGCCGCGTTCGGCTCGGGGCTCGAAGTACCGCACGCTGCGGTCGCGGCCAGTGCGAGGGTGGCGGCCACCGTGGCGAGGATTCTTCGGGGGCGGGACATGGCACTCCCTGTTTGTCCGTCGGCTAGGGTTTGGGGAGCCTAACCTAAGGATCAAGGAGTGGCCAGGGCAAGGTGTCGATCGCCGCAGGTCGTGGCACTGGGTGTGCGCCTGGTTACCCGTTTGCCCGTGTGGTCAACCGTTCTTGCGAGCGAGCCCGACCAGGAACATCCGCTGCGGGACGACGAGCGGCGCGGTCCGGGGACCGTCCGGCCACCAGTCCGGGGCCAGCGTCAGCCCGGGCTCGACCAGTTCGACACCCGCGAACAGTGACGCGATTTCCTCGCGGCTGCGGAAGTAGCCGCCACCCATCCCGCTGTCCAGCATGATCTTGCCCACCCGCTTGGCGATTTCGTCGTACTCGCCGCCCGGGTTGTGGAAGTGGCTGATCGCCACGTACGAGCCCGGAGCCAGCGCGTCGACGTAGGTGCGCATGATCGCGCGCAACCGGTCGATGTCGGCGAAGTGGTGCAGGATGCCGATCTGGTAGAGCGCGATCGGTTCGGAGAGGTCCAGGATGCGGCCCAGCACCGACTCGGACAGCAACTCACCGGGGTCGGTGAGATCGCCGCGGACGAAGTGCGTCTGCTCGTTCTCCTCCAGCAGGGCACGGCTGTGCGCCTCGACGACGGGGTCGTTGTCGACGTAGACCACGGTGGAGTCCGGAGCGATCCGCTGCGCGATCTCGTGGGTGTTCTCCGCCGTCGGGAGACCCGAGCCGAGGTCGACGAACTGCCGGATGCCCGCGTTCTCGGCGAGGAACCGGGTGACCCGGATCAGCCACTCCCGGTTGTCCCTCACCGCGACACCCGCGTCCGGGGCGACCTCCAGGATCGCGCGCATCACCTGGCGGTCGACCTCGAAGTTGTCCTTGCCGCCGAGACCGGCGTCGTAGATCCGGGCGATGTTCGGTCTCGACGTGTCGACTTCCGCGGGGACGGCGGGCCGTGCTCCTTGTTCGTCGAGCGACATGCGGGCTCACTCATTCCGACGCGGGCAGCTGTCGAGCCCACGATAATCGATCACTTTCGGCCCGCCTCCTCCCTGCGCAGCGCTCATACCCGCTTGGGGTATGAAGTGTCGTCCATCTCATCCGGACGGCCGAACCAGTGGTCGGCCGCGAGTGGGTCCCACCCGCGAAGGCGTGGGGGTTCACGGCAGCCGTGCGCCTCGCGGAGCCGACGGCTGACCGCGTCCGCCGCAGGACGTGCTCGCCGAAACCCGTGCCGACAACTGGCCAAGCGTGCCTGCGCGCCGGGCCTCGATGAGGCCGGAAGCAGTCAGCACGCCGCAGCACAGCCGTGCTGCCAGCTCCATCGTCATCAGCACCGGTCCGAGGCGGCCCTCCCGCCGGAACTGGACTCGCTTCTGCGGTTTCATGGGTTCATATATACCCCCGTACCGTATATAACGTCGTGGCTACTTCTCAGTTACTCCACCTGTTGTCGCATTCCGGAGTCGGCGGAAAGCCGAATGGCATCGAGTAATCGGTGTAGCCGCACGCCTGCGGCGAAGTCCGGTGCCGTCTGGGTTCCGCTGTCGATGCCTTCGGCGATCTCGGCGTACAACCGCGCGACGTTGCGCGGGGCTGCTGCCGTGAGCGATGTGGGCAGTCCGTTCGGAACGTCGAGATCGCGCCACTGACCGGGCTCCCGCCTTTCGCGCAGCCGGAGTTCGCTGACCTGGAGCTGGGTGTCCTCCAGGCTTTCGTCGCCGGGGGAGGTCAGCGCGAGGTCGCCTCTCGTGCCGCGGACCTCGATCCGCGTTTCTGGTTGCGCTGTCGCGCCGTCGTGGACGACGGCCGACATCACCGCACTGCTCGTCGTCGTCGCGTTGAGCACGAGATGGTCCGGGCTGGTCGCCTCGATCGGCTCGCCGGTCTCGGCGACGACGTGGTGCGGGTGTTGCACGGAGAGCGTGGCCGAGAGTTCGCCGATGCCGCCGGTGAGCTGTTCCAGCAGGTCCAGCGTGTGACCCCCGGAGACCTCCAGCAGGCCGGCTCCGTTGGCGACGTCGTAGGTGTAGGCGCTCCACCCGGGAATCCGCTCAGCGGCTCCTTTGCTGCGCGAGACATAGGCGTTCACCGAGGTGACCCGGCCGAGGTGGCCCTCGGCTATCAGTTCGCGGGCGCGCGCGAACGCTGGAGACTGCCGCGCCTGCAATCCAACGACGTTGTGCACCCCGGCGGCTTCCGCTGCCCTGGCGAGCTCTTCGGCTTCGGTGGTGGTGAGCGCCAATGGCCATTCGCAGTACACGTGCTTGCCCGCGTCCAGCGCGGCCCGCACCAGTTCGGCGTGGCCCGGCACTTTCACCGTGATGCTGACCAGATCCACGTCCGGATGTTCGGCGAGCCTGCGCGGATCGGTGAAGGCGTGGGCAGCGCCGTACTGCTCGGCGGCCCTGGCCGCACTCTCGGCGCGCGTGGTGCCGACCGCGGTGATCGTGAACCGCGGCAGGGCCCGCAGCGCTGGTACGTGCGCGCGCTGCGCCCAGCCGCGCTCGGGACTCGCACCGATGATTCCCACCTTGATCTGACCGACAGCCATGACGCACCTCCTGGATTTGAAAACGGACTTGACTGGTCCGTTTTACCTCGGCCTAACCGGACTCGTCAAGTCCATTTGGTGTTAGATTTGGTCCGTGAGCAGCAGCGACAGCGCCGTGGAGCGACTTCTGGCGGCCGAGCTCGGCCAGCGACCCCGCGCCGACGCCCAGCGGAACGTGCGCAGGCTGGTCGACGCCGCCCGCAAGGCGGTGGCCGAGGTCGGGGTGGACGTCACCGCGCACGAGATCGCGCGCCGGGCCGGGGTCGGGATCGGGACCTTCTACCGGCGGCTCCCTTCCCGGGAAGCGCTGCTCGGGGCTGTCCTGGCGGACACGCTCGACGAGATCGTGGCCCTCGCCGACCGGGCTCTGCGGAATCCGGACCCGTGGCGGGGATTCCGCGACTTCGCCGAGGACTACGTCGGCCTCCGCGCCACGAGCTGCGGGATCAACGACGCGCTCGGCGGGCAGTGCCCGCTGGAGATCGACAGTTCGCTGACCGCGTTGCGAGACCGGTTCCGGCAGCTGGTCGAGCGAGCGCAGGAGGCCGGTGCGATCCGCTCGGACCTCGTCTGGCAGGACGTACCGTTCCTGCTCAGCTCGGTGATCCCAGCGGACCGGACCATCGGGCTGCGGGCCGGGCCCGAGCAGTGGCGGCGCAACCTCCGGATCGTGCTTGACGGCCTCGACCGGGAACCCGCCCGCTCCCGGGACTGACGCGCGGCGCCGCGTGGGACTCCCCCAATGCCCGGTATCGGCGGATGATCAAGCGTAGATTGCTGCTCTCACACTTGTTCCGCCGGCGGAGGGATCAACCATGCGTGCAGCCATCGTCCGCTCATTCACCCGTTCGCCACGCTACGAGGAGTTCGACGACCCGGTCGCAGCCGATGACGAGGTCGTGTTGAAAGTCGTCGCCGCAGGTCTGCACCCGTCCGTCCGGGCGTGCGGCAGGCTGGCGACTCCGTTCATCCCGGGATCCGACGGAGTCGGCAGGATGCCCGGCGGCAGCCGGGTGTTCTTCGCCGGGTTGGAGGCGCCGTCCGGCAGCATGGCCGAACGCGCGGTGGTCCGGGCACAGGACTGCGTTCCGATTCCTGACGACGTCGACGACGTGACGGTCGCGGCGTCGGTGCACCCGGCGATGCCCGCCTGGCTGGCGCTGCGGTCCGCGTTCGAACCGGGTGAGTCCGTCCTGGTGCTCGGGGCGACCGGCAACGCCGGGCGGATGGCGGTCCAGATCGCGCGCCTCCTCGGCGCGGGCCGGGTCGTCGCGGCAGGGCGGAACAAGGCCATGCTCGACCGGTTGCTCGAACTGGGCGTGGACGAGGTCGTCGCGCTGGACCGCGCGGACGAGTCCGCCGGGCAGGCGCTGGCCGACGCGGCTTCGGACGTCGACGTGGTGCTCGACTTCCTGTGGGGGAGGCCGGCGGAGATCGCGCTCGACTCGCTGGCCGGCGGTCGCAGGCTCCGCTGGGTGCGCGCCGGGACCGCGGCCGGTGCGCGGATGGGCCGTTCGGTCGAGGCGTTATCCGACCTCGGCGTCGAGTTCTCCACCGTCGAGTCGCGCTCGCTGCCACCTCAGGAGCGGCTCGCGGAGCTGACGGCGTTGATCAACCGGCTGCCCGCGGCGGACCTGACCGTGCACGCGGTTTCGATCCCGCTGCACGCCGTCGAATCGGCGTGGCGGGCCGACTCGACCACCGGGGCGCGAATCGTTCTCGTTCCGTGATACGGCTCAACGCCGGTGCGCACTGGGGACTGAGACGCGAAGAAGGCCCGACCGAAACCGGTCGGGCCTTCGTGCTGTGCGCCAACAGGGACTCGAACCCCGAACCCGCTGATTAAGAGTCAGCTGCTCTGCCAGTTGAGCTATTGGCGCTGGATTGTCGTTCCGTTCGATCCGGTCCGCTCTGCATTCTTGAGCTTTCCGGCTCTCCCTGGCGACGTGGAAAACATTAGCACAACCCCCGATCGGGTCATTTCAAGGGGGTGTCCTTTCGAAGTTCTGCCTGGTCACGGAGCAACCCCGGGCCGAGTCGCACGTCTGCCGGGTGGAGGGGATTGCCATCGGGGGCGATCACTCTGCGTGTGTGGGAGATCGAAAAACACACTGTCGGGATCTTCCTGCACACTGTCAGCAGGGGGAAGTGGTGCACTTGATCGAACGGATTGTCGCCCATGAAGCTGTCAGTTAACCCGGTCGGGAAGCAGTCGGGGCTGCTGACCCGGCTGCTGCCGCTCTCGGTCTTCGGCCTGATCGCCATGTTGATCGCGAGCTGCAGCGGGGCCGGTTCCGACCTCGCGGACCAGCCGCCCGCTCCACCGCCCGCGCCCACGGTGGAATTCGCGCCGCAGAACGGCGCTCGGGACGTGTCACCCACCGGGCCGATCTCGGTGAAGGTGACCAACGGGAAGATCACCAACGCCGTCCTGACCAACCCGGACGGCAAGCCGGTGGCGGGCGCGACCGCACCGGACGGGCTGAGCTGGACGGCCACCGAAGCGCTCGGCTACGGCAAGGACTACGCCTTCGTCGCGACCGTGCAGGGTGCGGAGGGGCCGCCGATCACCCAGCAGGCCACCTTCAGCACGGTGACGCCGAAGGAGCAGACCTACGTGTCGATGAACCCGCTCGACGGGCAGACCGTGGGCATCGGCCAGCCGCTGGCCTTCTACTTCAGCAAGGACGCGCCCGCTCCGGACAAGGCCAAGGCCGAGGAAGCGATCAAGGTCAGGACCGAGCCCGCCGTGGAGGGGGCGTTCTACTGGTTCAACAGCCGCGAGGTGCACTGGCGGCCGAAGGAGTACTGGAAGCCGGGCACCAAGGTGACCGTCGACGTCGACGTCTACGGCAAGGACTTCGGCAACGGAGTCTGGGGCCAGGAGGACCGCACCGCGACGATCACGATCGGCGACGCGGTGATCCTGCGCGCGGACGGGGCGTCGCACCAGATGTCGATCGAGGTCAACGGGGCCGTGCAGCGCACCATGCCGGTGTCGCTGGGCAAGCCGTCGTTCCCGTCGAACAACGGCGTGCACGTGGTCACCGAGCACCACGCGACCAAGATCATGGACTCGTCGACCTACGGCCTGCCGGTCGAGGCCGGGGGCTACAAGACCCCGGTGCAGTGGGCCGTGCGGATCTCCAACGGCGGTGAGTTCCTGCACGCGGCCCCGTGGTCGGTCGGGCAGCAGGGGAACAGCAACGTCAGCCACGGCTGCATCAACATGAGCACCGAGAACGCCAAGTGGGTCTTCGACCTGCTCAAGAAGGGCGACATCGTGGAGATCACCAACTCCGGCGGCCCGTCGCTGCGCGCGTGGGACGGCTTCGGGGACTGGCAGATCCCGTGGGACCAGTGGAAGGCGGGCAACCGCTGATCGAATCCGCCTCGGGCGCTGCTCCGCACCGGAGGAGCACCCGAGGCGAAGCCGGTCCGGAAAAACCGAAAGGCCCCGTTCCGAGGAACGGGGCCTTTTCGCTGGGGTGAGTGACGGGATTCGAACCCGCGACACCTGGGACCACAACCCAGTGCTCTACCGACTGAGCTACACCCACCGCGGCTGCTCCGGACTGGGCCGTTTCCGAGCGGTTACCCGGGGGCCGTTACCCGAGCTGATGCTCGGCCTGTCCCGCAGCGACGTTCATATCCTAACGGGTGCTGTCGAAGGGTTTGACACCGGCTCTCCCCAGCGGCTCAGCCGTCCTGCTCCGCCTGCTCCTGCCTGGCCTTTTCGGTGCCGCCCTCGACGTTGTCGCCGTTGAGCAGCTCGGCGGCCACCGCCTGCGCCTGCTCGCTGCTCGGCCCCGGCTGGGGGACGAACGCGGTCCGCCGGTAGTAGGCCAGCTCGCGGATGGACTCCCGGATGTCGGCCAGCGCGCGGTGGGCCAGGCCCTTCTCCGGCTGCGCGTAGTAGATCCGCGGGAACCAGCGCCGGCACAGCTCCTTGATCGACGAGACGTCCACCATGCGGTAGTGCAGGTGGCCGTCGAGCGTCGGCATGTCCCTGGCGATGAAACCGCGGTCGGTGGCGATGGAGTTGCCCGCCAGCGGCGCGGACCGGCCGTCGGGCACGTGCTGGCGGATGTAGTCCAGGACGCGCTGCTCGGCCTCGGCCAGGGTCACCGCCGAACGCCGGACCTCCTCGGTGAGCCCGGAGCGCTCGTGCATCTCGCGCACCACGTCGGGCATCCCGGCGAGCACCTCGTCGTCGGCGTGGATCACGATGTCCACGCCCTCTCCGAGGACGTTCAGGTCGGCGTCGGTGACCAGGGCGGCGATCTCGATCAGGGCGTCCTTGCCCAGGTCGAGACCGGTCATTTCGCAGTCGATCCACACTAGACGGTCGTTCACCCGCGTGAGCCTAACGCGGGCGGGCTGATGATCGTGCGATCGCGGTCCTCGCGGCCCGGTCACCGTTCGGCCACGTGCCCGGACGCTCCGTGCGCGCGCAGCTCGCGGGGGACGACCTTGCCGGTGGCGTTGCGGGGCAGCTCGTCGAGGAACACCACGTCCCTGGGCATGGCGAACCGCGACAGCGAGCCGCGGACGCGTTCGCGCAGGCCGTCGGCGTCCGGCTCGGCTCCCGCGGCGGGCACGACGAAGGCCGCCAGGCGCTGGCCGAACTCGTCGTCGGGCACCCCGATGACCGCGACCTCGGCCACCTCGGGCAGCGCGGCGATGGCGTCCTCGGTCTCCTTCGGGTACACGTTCTCGCCGCCGGAAATGATCATGTCGTCCTCCCGGCCGACCACGTACAGCCGTCCGGCGGAGTCCGTGCGACCAAGATCACCGGTGGACATCAGGCCGTCCCGGACCTCCTTGCCGCCGCCGTTGGTGTAGCCCTCGAAGAGCATGTCGTTGCCCGCGAAGATGCGGCCGGTGGCGCCGCCGCGGACGGGCTTGCCGTCCTCGTCGAGGATCCGCACGACCGTTCCGCGCGGCGGGCGGCCCGCGGTGCTCGGCTCCCGGTTCAGCTCCGCGGGGGTCGCGATGCTCACCCACGACACCTCGGTCGAGCCGTAGACGTTGTAGAGCACCGGGCCGAAGGCCCGCTGGAAGTTCGCCGCGAGCTCGGCGGGCAGCGCCGAACCGCTGGAGGCGACGATGCGCAGCGCGCCGAGGCCCTCGCGCTGCCGGTCCTGCGCGGGCAGGTCGAGGATGCGTTGCAGCATCACCGGAACCGCGAACATCGAGGTGCACTGGTGGCGCTTGAGCGCGTTGACCGCGCGGGCGGGCTCGAACTTGCGGGGCAGCACCAGCGTCGCGCCCAGCACCGCACCGAGCTGGAACGCGGCCAGCCCCCAGGTGTGGAACACCGGTGCGCACACCAGCATCCGCTCGCCGCTGCGCAGCGGGATCCGGGACATGATCGTCGCGGCCGGTCCGATGCCCGGCGGGTCCGGCCTGCGGGCACCCTTGGGCGTGCCGGTGGTGCCCGAGGTCAGCACGATCATGCGGGCGTGCCGGGGCCTTCGGGGCAGGGCCCTGGCGGACGCGGTCGCGATCAGGTGCTCCACCGTGTCGTGCCGGGTGCTGCCCTCGGTCCAGGCCAGCACCACGTCCAGGTCCTCGGGCAGTTCGGGCAGGTGCGCGGAGAACTCGGAGTCGACGACTAGCAGGTCGACCTGCTGCTCGGCGACGACGGCGGCCAGCTGCTGGGTGCTCAGCCCCGTGTTGAGCAGCACCACGTCGGTGCCGAGCTTGCCGCAGGCGATGATCGTCTCGATCGGCCCGTGGTGGTTGCGGCACAGGATCGCGACCTTGCTGGTGTCGCCGATGCCGCGGGCGCGCAGCGCGTTCGCGAGCCGGGTCGTGCGCTGGGAGACCTCGGCGTAGCTGAGCGCGCCCCGCTCGTCGATGACAGCCGGGCGGTCGGCGTGCCGGATGGCGCCGACGGCGTAGGCCAGCGGCGGGGTGATCCCCCAGCGCAGCCAGGCCCGGAAGATCCGCAGGAGCTTGTCGGGGCGCATCGGCCGCAGCACGCCCTGCCTGGCCAGGATGTAGGCCGTCTGCGGCCCCTGGATCCAGTCCGGCCGCACCCTCGCCCGCAGCCTTCGCACCAACCCGTGAATCGCCACGCGTCCACCCTCGCCGATCGGAAGCTACCGAGAGTAGATAATGCCTCCCGCGCGGCGTTCCGGGAAGGGTGCGGCCGGATGCGGATCAGCCGGACCCCGTTGACCTGCGCGATCACGGCGCGTTCGCGGCGGCGGCGACCACGGCGTCGCGCAGCGCGGCGCGCAGCCGTCCGACTTCGAGCGGGGAGAGGACGGCCGTCTCCCCGGGCGGTGCGACGACCACGACGTTGCCCTGGTTGACCAACACCGACACGTCCCTGCGCCGCCCCGCGACGTCGCGGCAGCTCACCCGCCATTCCCCAGTGGCGTCCACGTATCCCCGACCTCCTTCGGCCCACCCTCTGGTGGGCGGTCGATCGTGAGACGCGCCAGGTCGGCGGATGTGATGGCGGGCCGCCGAATTGGCGACCCGCCAGTAGGTAAGCGCTGCTCAGCGCACGTTCTTGATCTTCGAACGGGCGCGCGAGGTGTTCAGACGGACTGGATCCGCAGGCCCTCCGGCTCGGCGGTGAAGGTGACCGCGCCCTCGAACTCGGCGATGGGCAGCTCGTCGCGGACCAGCCGGTGCGGGCCGTCGAAGGTCTCGACCCGGATCTCGGCGGAGCTGAAGGTCTGCGCGGCGTAGTCCGGGCCGCTGAGGTTGACCTCCAGCCGCGGGCCCGCCGGCGTGACGGTGATCCGGCCGCCGGGTACCGACAGCGGTTCGCCGTTGCTGATGACCGTGATGCTGCCGTTCGCCGGGTCCTCGGGGCGGACCGCCACGTGCGACAGCGCGACGTCGCGGCGGCCGGACTCGCCTGCCATGCCGATCACGTCGCGGCCGACGGGCTCGTCGCCGCCACCGGGGTTGAACACCGCGGCGCGCAGCTTGGCGCCCAGCCGGTAGGGCTGCCACGATCCGGCGCCGACCAGGTTGACCACGGCCGCCACCTCGCTGCCCGCCAGCAGCCGTTCGCTGCCCGAAGCGGCGGTGACCTCGACGGCCGCGACACCGCGTTCGGCGAGCAGTTCCCGCAGCGCTTTCGCGCGCTGCCTGCTCTTGCGGTCGAATCCGCGGGTGATGGCAACGGCCCCGGAGTTGGCCGCGGCTCCCGCCGCGGCGTCGGCGAGACCGGCCAGCGGGCCCCAGACTTCCGCGGGATCCGGCCGCTTGGCCCGGCGCGAACGGGCGTACTGGGTGGCTTCGGTCGTGGTGTCCATCGCCCCCACCCTATCGGCGGCTGAGGGTCGCCTCACCGGATGGTGACTGTGAGATCGCTCGCGGCGATCAGCTGTCCCAGACGCTGACCACGAGATCGGCGCTGCGCCGCAGCTGGTCGGCGACCTGCCGCTCGCATTCCGGGCAACGCTCGGTGATGGCGCGGCTGCGAGGTTCACGCGATGGGGGGTAGGTCTCGTAGGGGATCTTGACCGCCGCCGAGCACAGGGCGGGCACGACGTCGCCCGCCGGGCGGGCGCCGGGGCGGTCGGTCACGGCGTGCCTGATGCGCTGCCCGGGCGGGACGATCCACCACACCTGCTCGCGGTCGAACACGGTCGAACCCCCTCGGTCGATCCTCGTCTGCCCCAGGGACGGCGGTCCGGCGCGATCGGTTGCACGGGGACCGCGGATGCCGCCGGAATCCGGCTCGGCTTGGGCGATCCGGTCAGTTTCGTCGCGCATCTGCCTGATGTACATGACCCGGACGGGGGACACGGCGTTGGGCCGGAGCGGCGGAAGACGGGTGTGGTCCGGGGGCGCTGCCGGGTTGTAGGTTGGTCGCACTGACGCGGGGTGCCCGGGAGTGGTCCGGGCTGAGAACAGACCCGTTGAACCTGACCTAGCTCGCACTAGCGGAGGGACGTCATGATCGTCAACGTCGTGACCATCGCGGGTACCGACCCCAGCGGCGGCGCCGGCATCCAGGCCGACCTGAAGGCGTTCTCGGCGAACGGCGCCTACGGGATGTCGGTGATCACCGCGCTGGTCGCGCAGACCACCACCGGGGTCGCCGAGGTGCGCGAGGTGCCGCCGGAGTTCGTGACCGCCCAGCTCACCACGCTGCTCGACGACGTGCGGGTGGACGCGGTCAAGATCGGCATGCTGGCCAACGCCGGGGTGATCCGGGCCGTGGTCGCCGCGCTCGACCGGTACGCGCCGCCGCACGTCGTGCTGGACCCGGTCATGGTGGCCAAGAGCGGCGACCGGCTGCTCGCGCCGGAGGCGGTGGCGGTGCTGCGGGACGAGCTGCTGCCGCGGGTCGACCTGATCACCCCGAACCTGCCGGAGGCCGCGGATCTGCTGGGAGAGCGGGAGATCCGCCGCGCCGACGACATGCCCGCGCAGGCCGAGCGGCTGGCGGAGCTGGGCGCGAAGCAGGTCCTGCTCAAGGGCGGCCACCTCACCGGCGAGTCCAGTGTGGACCTGCTGTCCGGGGACGGGGTCTGCGAGTTCCTGCCCGGCGAACGCGTCGTCACCAACAACGACCACGGCACCGGCTGCACCCTGTCGGCCGCGATCGCGGCCCTGCGCCCGCAGCGCCCGGACTGGCCGACCGCGGTGCGGGAGGCCAAGCAGTACCTGACCGCCGCGCTGCGCGAATCGCACCGCCTCGACGTCGGTCACGGTCACGGCCCGGTGCACCACTTCCACCAGTGGTGGTGACGCGCCCGCGATGCCCCGGATCCGGCAAGCACTGCGTAGAGAGCGAGAGTTGATCCGATGAGCAAGCTCCCCGCCCCGCCCGCCGACGGCTTCTGCGCGCGCGCCTGGGCCCACACCGCCGAGCTCCAGCAGGCGATCGTCGAGCACCCGTTCAACGCCGCGCTCACCGACGGTTCGCTGGACCGCGAGCGGTTCGCCTTCTACATCGTCCAGGACGCCCGCTACCTCGCCGGCTTCGCGCAGGCGCTCGCGGCGGCGGCCAGCCGCGCCGAGGAGGCCGAGGACGCCGCGTTCCTCGCGGGCGCGGCGCAGGGCGCGCTGCTGGAGGAGCGGCGGTTGCACGCCGGTTATGTAGAGGAGTTCGGGCTTTCCGACGCCGACATCGCCGGGGTGGACACGTCCCCGTCGTGCCTGGGGTACACGTCGTTTCTCCGCGCCTCGGCGCTCACCGAGCCGTTCCCGGTGCTGGTGGCGGCGCTGCTGCCGTGCTTCTGGGTCTACCAGCACGTGGGCAGCACGATCCTGGAGGCAACCGGCGCGAGTGCCGATCACCCGTACCACAAGTGGATCCGCACCTACGCCGACGACGAGTTCGCCGCCGCGGTGCTGTCGGCCCGGCAGCTCACCGACCGCGCCGCCGCGGCTGCCGACGAGCCGATGCGGGAGCGGATGCTCGCGGCGTTCACCCGTGCGACCGAGTACGAGTGGCTGTTCTGGAACAGCGCGTGGGAGCGCGAGGAGTGGCCTACCACGAAGTGGTTGCGGCCGTAACGAAAACCCGGGGCCGCGCCGATGTCGTGAACGGAGTCGCAGGCCGTGGGTTCGCCCACCGTAGGCAGGGTTTCGGTGCAGTGGGCGGGTCGCTTCTGATCATCTTCGTCGGCATGCTGGTTCCGGTGCTGGCTGCCGCGCCCTTCTACATCCTCGACCACCGCGCCCGCAGGCGCGAGGAGCTGAAGCGCGAGCAGGATCAGCCGTAGATCGACCCGGCGAGCTTTTCCTTGTCCTGCCGCGTTTTCCGCAGCGCCTCCGGTGGGAACCCGCCGCCGGAAGGGATCGCCGGGACGGCCAGCCCCTCGCTGAGCGACCACCCGGAGCCGAGGTCGATCAGCGACCGGTGCTTGTTGGTGTAGTAGCCGGAGTTGACCGACACGGCGACACCGTCCGCTCCGGCCGCGGCGGCGACCAGGTGCACGTGGAAGCGGCTCGACAGCCACCGCTGCCCGGGTGCCGCGGGCAGACCGGCGTCGATGATCTCGGAGAACGGGTAGAAGCGGGCGCCCGCGAGTTCGTGCTCGACCAGCGCGAAGACCTCGCGGTCGATGCGCGGGATGCCTTCGACGAACCCGACCTGCTCCGGGCGGACTCCCCACTCCCGGAGGGTGTCGAGCAGGAACCCGGCCAGCCCGGGCACGCTCACGTCGAGCAGGTCCGACTGCAGGCAGACCATGACCTCGCGGTGCTCGTCCTCGCGGTGCAGCGACGGGTCCAGGCCGAAGAACAGGTCGTCGCCGGTCGCGGTGATCCCGTCGAGCGAGCCGAGCAGGTCGGCGGACGGCTCGTCCCGGACGTCGACCACGTCGAACCGCGCGGCCAGCTCCCGCAGCAGCGGCCGGGCCTCCTCGGCCACCGGCCACAGCCCCTGGCCGGTCATGGCGGCCCGGCCGCCGGACCGGCGGGTCGCGGCGACGGCCGCGGCGAGCAGGCCGACGTGGTGCGGCCAGATGCCGTTGATGAAGCCGCCGCCGATGACGTGCACGAGGTCGGCGCGGGCGGCCAGCTCGATCCCGGCGACCCAGCGGGGTGCGAGGCCGGGGTCGTCGACGGCGCTGCGGACGAAGGCCGCGACCTCCCACGGATCGTCCGACGGCGCCTCCCAGCACAGCCGCCAGAAGGTGTCGGTGAACCGGACCCGCGGGTGCAGGTGCCCGAGCAGGACCGCGCTGGGACCGGGGTTGGGGCAGTCGACCCAGATCTCGCTGTCGGGTGCGGTCCGCGCGAGGTGCTTGAGCCAGGTCGCGGCGATCAGTTCGTCGCCGTAGTTCGGGTGGCCGGTGGTCGCGACGAGGTAGACGGTCGGCACGGGGCTCCTGCCGGTTGGGGGCGGGGGCGCGGCCGAAGGTAACAACCGGCGGCCGGTGGCCGTGGCGGCGGCCTGCCTGCGGTCGGGCGCGCTGTGACGACCCACACGGTGGCACGGCGAAAGTAGTGCGGAAAACTAACAGTAAGGTAAGGCTAACTACGCGCGGAGGAGCTGATGCTCATGGTTCACGCGAGCGCTGACGTCGACACCGACAAGCCCGAGCGCTACGGCAAACAGCTCGCGTCGCACCTCGGCCGCAAGTGCGCGGTCGCGGACGAGGACGGCGGCATCCGGATCACGCTGCCCGCCGATCGCGGGTCGGGTAGCTGCCTGCTGGTCTACCGGCCCGGCGTGCTCGAACTGCGCGCCGAGGCGGAGAACGCCGAGGTCCTCGAAAGCGTGCGGGACGTGATCGGCAGGCACCTGGAGCGTTTCGGCCAGCGCGACCAGCTGGTCGTCAACTGGCGGAACAGCTGACTACGACTCCTCGACCTGGGCCCGCAGGCGTTCCAGGCGCCTGCGGGTGCGGTTGAACCGGGCTTCGTAGCGCTTCGCGAACAGGTCCGTCGGCAGCTCGGGCATCTCGACCGCCTCGGGCGCGTAGCCGATCGAGACCACCGGCTCGGCGGTCTCCTTCTTCTTCGGCTCCTGCTCGGCCGGGGCGGTCTGCCGCGGGACCACGACCGGCGAGCTCTGGGTGGTCTTGCGGTGCTTCGGGGTCCGCGGGACCGGCGGCGGCTGAACCGGCCGGCGCTGCGCCTTCTGCAGCAGCGGCCAGAAGATCAGGGTCGCCACGGCGAACCCGGCGACGAACGTCAGAACGATCAGGTCCACGTCGTGCTCCGATCAGTTCGGCCGGACCACGTCGAGCGCTTCGAGCTGCGGGCCGGAGCCGTTGGTGTGCGGGGTGAGGTCGACGTTGAAGGTCTGGACGTCGTCTCGCTGCGCGGGGAGCTCGACCTTCGACCGGTCGGGTGCTCCGGGCAGCGGGGCGGGCTGGGGGATGAGCAGTGCGGCCGAGGAGTCGATCGACTCCCGCGCGTTGTTGAGCGCCGACATGGTCGCGGTGCGCAGTTCTTCGAGCTGGGTGCTCTGGCGGTGGATCTCGTCGAGCACGTCGAGCCGGAGCTGCTCGCTCTCGGCGTCCCACTGGCCGCACTGCTTGCGGGTGCGGGCGAGCAGTTCGTCGGCTTCTTCCTGAGCCGCCGCCATCGTCTTCTTGTACTCGTCGCGGATCGACTGCCGCATGGCCCGTTCGCGGTTGCGCAGTTCGCTGAGCCGCTGGTCGTGCTCGCGGCGCAGCGCCGCGCGGCGGGACTCGAGGGTGGAGATCAGCTCGGCGCACTCGGTGCGCAGGTCCCGCGCGGCCTGCTCGGCCTCGGCGATCAGCTCCCTGGCCTCGTTCTCGGCGGTGCCGCGGATGATCTCGGCCTGCCTGCGGGCCTGGTCGCGCAACGTCTGGACCTCTTCTTCGGCGATGGTGAGCATGTTCTGCACCCGCTGGGACGCGGCGGGAAGCCCGGTGTCGGAGGACTCGATCCGCTTGAGCTGCTGCTCGGCGTTTTCGAGGGCGTCCCGGGTGTCGTCGCAGAGGCGGCGGAGGTCGCCGTTGAGCTGTGCTGCCTCGTTCCGGTCGATGGTCACGAGCTTGAGCTGGTTCTCCAGCAGCTCGATGTGCTCGATCACCTGGTTGCGGTGGAATCCCCGGATCTGGATGTCGAATCCGGGACGGAGCGGGACGACGGCGTCGGCGTCTTCCATGGGGGACTCCTTTATCCGGACGACGAGGGCATGGTCACTGGTTGGGAGGTTAGGTCCGTGCGCGCGTGATCGCCCAGCGGAGCACGGCGATCATCACCTGATCAGGCATGGATCTTCATCCGATGTCATGTCGCCAGAACAACCTCGTCCTGATCTGCCCGAATGCGCGGTGACTGCCCGTGTCCACTGCGGACTCGATGTTCCCGGTTGGAGCAAGGTGTTAGGTTAGCCTCGGCTCACTAATCGGAGGATTCTCGCCAATCGGAGGACCCTCGCTGATCCGAGGACGGAGTGCCGTGGAACCTTCCGGATCGACACACCTGCGCCGTTCCGCCGTGCTGCGCCGGTGGCTGTCCGAGACGCACACGCCGGTCGCGGAGGGGGCGCTGCGGCTGACCATCGGGTCGCTGCGCGTGGACACCGAAGTGATCTACAGGTCGCCGACCGGAGCGCACGCGTTCGCGCCGATCTCCGTCGAGGGCGGCGATTCGCTGGTCGCCGCGTGCGCGGAGGAGGCGCGGCGGCGGTCGCTGCCGGATGCGGCGATCAACGCTGCCGACGCCGGAACGCCGGTCGAGTGGGCGCGGTCGCTCGGGCCGGATCCGCAGTTGCCGTCGGATCCCGTGCGGTCGCTGCACGACCACGCCGACGCGCTGCTGAAGTCGGACGATCCGGCGGCTCTGGCTCGGGGGCCGTTGGCGATGATCGGCCGGTTCGGGCGAGCGGGGCTGGCCGATGAGGACGAACTCCTCGGTCTGCTTGGTGAGCGGCTGCGGGCTGCCGGCAGCCGCCGGTTGGACAGCCCGACCACCGCGGATCTCGCCGTGCTGGTGGGCGAGGATCTGCGCTACCTGCCCGAGGTGACCCCGGTCCGCTACGAGGTGCCGAATCCGCTTTACGCCGGTGATCCGGAGGTTCCCGGTGTGCCGATCCCCGAGCTGGGCGGCGAGTGGTCGCTCCGACCGGCGGACACCGATGCGGATGTCGCGCTGGTGCACCGGTGGATGAACAGCGAGCACGTCGCCGTCAACTGGCACCAGGACTGGCCGCTGGAGCGCTGGCGGGAGGAGATCGCCACGCAGCTGGGCGGTGCGCACTCGGTTCCGTGCGTCGTCGCGCTCAACGGGCGCGAAATCGCCTACGTCGAGCTGTACCGGGTGTGCCGGGACAAGCTCGCCGGTTGCTACCCGTACGCGCCGCACGACCTGGGCGTGCACATCGCGGTTGGGGAGCGGGACGCGATCGGGCGCGGGGTCGGCTCCGCGCTGCTGCGCGCGGTCGCCGACGGGCTGCTGGCCGCGGACCCGGTCTGCGAGCGGGTGGTGGCCGAGCCGAACGTCCACAATGGAGCTTCGGTGGGCGCGTTCGGCAGGGCGGGCTTCGTCCGCGAGCGCGAGGTCGGCCTGCCCGCCAAGAACTCCGCGCTGATGGTCTTCTCGCGCAGGTGATCAGGCGCACCATGGCCCGGCCGGTTAATTATAAGTAAGGTTAGCCTTACTTTCATTCTGATCTGTGGGGAGAACGATGGGCGAGCGATCTGCCGAGTCGTTGCCGCTGTCGGCGGCCCAGGCGGGGATCTGGTTCGCGCAGCAGCTCGACCCGGCGAACCCGATCTTCAACACCGCCGAGTACGTCGAGATCGACGGGCCGGTCGACCCGGCGCTGTTCGAGGCGGCGGTGCGGCAGGTCGTCGCCGAGGCCGACGCGCTGCGGGTCCGGGTGACCGAGGACGACGCCGGTCCCCGGCAGCTCGTGCGGCCGGAGGCCGACTTCCCGTTCGAGGTCGTCGACGCCGGCGACGTCGCCACCGCCGTCGAGCGGATGCGCGCCGAGCTGAACGGTTCGGCAGCGCTGGACGGTTCCGGGCTGAACGGTTCGGCAGCGCTGGACGGTTCCGGGCTGCTGGCGGGGGCGCTGTTCCGGATCGAGGACGACCGCTGGCTCTGGTACCAGCGGATCCACCACGTGGCGATCGACGGCTACGGGTTCTCGATCGTCATCCGCCGGGTGGCCGAGGTCTACTCCGCCCTCGTCGCCGGTCAGCGGCCCGATCCCTCGCCGTTCGAACCGCTGAGCGCGCTGCTCGACGCCGAGCGCGACTACCGGGAGTCCGAAAAGCGGCGGCAGGACGAGGAGTTCTGGCGCCGGCACCTCGCCGACCGGCCCGAGGTGGTCACGCTCGCGGGCCGGTCCCGGGCGACCGGGCACCACTTCCTGCGCCAGTCCGACTCCGCGCCCGCCGAGACCGCCGAGGCGCTGTCCGAAGCCGCGAAGCGCAGCCGCACGATGTGGCCGGACGCGCTGATCGCCGCGGTCGGCGCGTACCTGCACCGGATGACCGGGGCTCGGGACGTGGTCCTCGGGCTGCCGGTGATGGCCCGGATCGGCACGGCCGCGCTGCGCGTTCCCGGCATGGTCGTCAACGTGCTGCCGCTGCGGCTGCGGATCACCCCGGAGACCACCCGCGAGGAGCTGGTCACGCAGGTCGCCAAGGCCGTGCGCCTGCTGCGCAAGCACCAGAACCACCGCGGCGAGGACCTTCGCCGCGACCTGCGGACGCTCGGATCGGACCGGCCGCTGTTCGGCCCGATGGTCAACATCAAGTCCTTCGACTACGACCTGCACTTCGGAGACGCCCGCGCGACGGTGCACAACCTGGCCGCCGGGCCGGTCGACGACCTGACCATCTCGATCTACCCCAGCGGCGGCGACCTGCGGTTCGAGTTCGACGCGAACCCCGGCCTGTACGGCGAGGACGAGCTGGCCGGGCACCGAAGCAGGTTCCTGGGCTTCCTGGCCGGATTCGCCGGTGCCGATCCGGAGACCCCGGTGGGGCGGATCGAGCTGCTGTCGGAGGCGGAGCGGCGACTGGTCCTGCCCGCGCCGGAACCGGTCACCCCGCCACGGGTGACGCTGCCGGAGCTGTTCGAGGAGCAGGCCCGCCGCAGTCCAGAGGCGGTCGCGGTGACCTTCGACGGCGTCGACGTCAGCTACGGCGAGCTCGACGCGCGGGCCAACCAGCTCGCGCACCACCTCATCGACCACGGCGTGGGCCCCGAACACCTGGTGGCGCTGGCCCTGCCGCGCTCGGTCGAGCTGGTCGTGGCGCTGCTGGCGGTGCTCAAGGCGGGTGCGGCCTACCTGCCGCTGGACCCCGGGCACCCCGCCGAGCGGCTGGCCCACGTCGTGTCCGACGCCGAACCGACGGTGCTGATCGGCGACACCGAGCACGCCGCCCGGCTACCTGGCGACATCACCACCCTGCTGCTCGACGACCCCGCGACGATCGCGGAGATCTCCCGGCACTCGCAACGGGATCCGGGCTCCGGCGAGCGCGGGCGGGTCGGCCCGGACCACGCCGCGTACGTCATCTACACCTCCGGATCGACCGGCCGCCCGAAGGGCGTGGTGATCCCGCACCGCAACGTGGTCCGCCTGTTCACGGCCACCGACCACTGGTTCTCCTTCACCGACCAGGACGTGTGGACGCTGTTCCACAGCTACGCCTTCGACTTCTCGGTGTGGGAGCTGTGGGGCGCGCTGCTGCACGGCGGCCGGCTGGTCGTCGTGCCGCACGAGGTCAGCCGTTCTCCGCAGGAGTTCCTGGCGCTGCTGGAGCGCGAGCGGGTCACCGTGCTCAACCAGACGCCGTCGGCGTTCTACCAGCTAAGCCAGGCCGACGAGGACGAGCCAGCGGACCTGGCGCTGCGCTGCGTGATCTTCGGCGGGGAGGCGCTGGAACCGTCCAGGTTGGACTCCTGGCGCGAGCGGCGGCCGGACGGCCCGCAGCTGATCAACATGTACGGCATCACCGAGACGACGGTGCACGTCACCCACGCCGAGCTGGACGGCTCGCAGTCGGGCAGCGTGATCGGCGGGCCGATCCCGGACCTGCGGGTGTACGTGCTCGGCGACGACCTGGAGCCGGTGCCGCCGGGCGTGGTCGGGGAGATGTACGTCGCCGGGGAGGGCCTGGCGCGCGGCTACCTCGGGCGCCGCGCGCTGACCTCGGAGCGGTTCGTGGCCGACCCGCACGGGCGGCCCGGAACCCGGATGTACCGCACCGGCGACCTGGCGAAGTGGCGGGCCGACGGTTCGCTGGAGTACCTGGGCCGGGCCGACCACCAGGTCAAGGTGCGCGGGTTCCGGATCGAGCTCGGCGAGATCGAGGCGAACCTGGCCGCACATCCCCGGGTGGCGCAGGCCGCGGTCGTGGTCCGCGAGGACCGGCCGGGCGACCGGCGGCTGGTCGGCTACGCCGTCACCGACGCCGAGCCCGCCGACCTGCGCGCGCACCTGGCGGCCCGCCTGCCGGAGTACATGGTGCCCGCCGCGCTGGTCGTGGTCGGCGGGATTCCGCTGACCGCCAACGGCAAGCTCGACTCCGCCGCGCTGCCCGCGCCGGAGTTCGAAGCCGGTGCGCGCGGCCCGCGCAACGATGTCGAGGCCCGGCTGTGCGCCCTGTTCGCGGAGGTGCTCGGGGCCGCGGAGGTCGGCATCGACGACGGGTTCTTCGAGCTGGGCGGGCATTCGCTGCTCGCGACGCGGCTGCTGTCGCGGATCCGCGCGGAGTTCGGCGCCGCGCCGACGATCCGCGCGCTGTTCGACAACCCCACGGTCGCCGGGCTGGTGACCTGCTTCGAAGCCGAGGTGCGGCGGCCGGCGCCGGTCCCGGTTCGGCGGCCGGAGCGGATCCCGCTGTCGTTCGCGCAGCAGCGGCTGTGGTTCCTGCACCGGCTGGAGGGTCCGAGCGCCACCTACAACCTCCCGCTCACGCTGCGGATTTCCGGCCGCCTGGACGTGATCGCCCTGCAGGCGGCGGTTTCCGACGTCGTGGAACGGCACGAGAGCCTGCGGACGGTGTTCCCGGAGGTCCTGGGCGAGCCGTACCAGGAGGTCCGCAACACCACTCCGCGGCTGCACCTGGTGCGCGGCGGGGACATCGAGCAGGAAGCGCGGTACGCCTTCGACCTGGCCGAGGAGCCGCCGATCCGGACCGTGCTGTTCGAGACCGGTCCCGACGAGCACGTGCTCCTCGTGCTGCTGCACCACATCGCGACCGACGAGTGGTCGATGGCACCGCTGGTGCGCGATCTCTCCGCGGCGTACGCGGCGCGGCTGCGCGGTGCCGAGCCGGTGTGGGAGCCGCTGCCCGTCCAGTACGCGGATTACACGATGTGGCAACGGGAAGTCCTCGGTGCCGAGGAGGACCCGGCGAGCCCGGGCGCCCGCCAGCTCGCGTTCTGGACCCGGACCCTCGACGGCCTGCCCGACCAGCTGGAGCTCCCGGCCGACCACCCGCGCCCGGCGGTGCCCAGCCACGCGGGCGACGAGGTCCGCTTCGACATCGGCGCGGAGCTGCACGGGGCGTTGCGCGCGCTGGCCGCCGACCACCAGGCGAGCGCGTTCATGGTGGTGCAGGCCGGGCTCGCCGCGCTGCTGACCCGGCTCGGCGCGGGCACCGACATCCCGATCGGCACGCCCGTGGCCGGGCGCGGCGACGAGGCGCTGGACGAGCTGGTCGGCTTCTTCGTCAACAGCCTGGTGCTGCGCACCGACACCTCCGGCGAGCCGAGCTTCGCCGAGCTGCTGGACCGGGTCCGGCATACCGACCTCGCCGCCTACGAGCACGCCGACCTGCCGTTCGAGCGGCTGGCCGAGGTGCTCAACCCGGTCCGCTCGCTGTCGCGGCACCCGCTGTTCCAGGTGATGCTCGCCTACTGGGGCGCCACCGAGGAGGTCCGCGCCGAGCTGCCCGGGCTTGAGACCACTGTGGACACCGCCGATGCCGGGGCGGCCAAGTTCGACCTGGCGGTCAGCGTGCACGAGCGCGCCGGCGGTGGCGCCGAGGGGCTGCTCCGGTACAGCACCGACCTGTTCGAGCGGTCCACCGCCGAGGACCTGGCGGCCCGGTTCGTCCGCCTGCTCACCGCGGCCGTCGCCGACCCGGCCACCCCGATCGGCAGGCTGGACATCCTCGCCGACGGCGAGCGGGAGCTCCTCCTGGAATGGGGCGACGCCGAGGTCCAGGGCCGCGCGGGCACCTTTCCCGCGCTGCTGGCCGAACGCGTCGCCGAACACCCGGACAAGCCCGCGCTGATCTTCGAGGACGAGCAGCTGTCCTACCGCGAGCTCGACGAGCGGGTCCGCGCGCTGGCGCGGGTGCTGGCCGAGCACGGCGTGGGGCGCGGTGACGTCGTCGGCGTCATGCTGCCGCGCTCGCCGGAGCTGATCATCGGGCTGCTCGCGGCCATGACCGCGGGTGCGGCCTACCTGGCGCTGGATCCGGACTACCCGGCCGACCGGCTGCGGCACATGGTCGAGGACGCGCGGCCGGGCGTCGTGATCGCCGACAGCGCCTCCGACCTGCCCGTGCGCGTGATCAGCAGCCGCGCGCAGCCGCGGGACCCGAGCGGTCCGCTGCCGATCGCGGCGGTCGACGACCCGGCGTACGTCATCTACACCTCAGGTTCGACCGGCACGCCCAAGGGCGTCGTCGTCGAGCACCGCGGCATCGCCGGGCTGATCGCGACCCAGACCGAGCGGGTCGGGATCAGCGGTGAGAGCCGGGTGCTCCAGTTCGCCTCGCCCAGCTTCGACGTGGCGTTCTGGGAGATGTGCATGGGCCTGCTCGGCGGCGGCACGCTGGTGGTCGTGCCCGCCGAGCGGCGGGTGCCGGGCGAACCGCTGGCCGAGTACGCGCGGCGGCACGGGGTGACGCACCTGGCGATCGGCCCGTCGATGATGGGGATGTTCCCGGACGACACCGAGTTCCCGCCCGGCGCGACCCTGCTCTGCGGCGCCGAGAAGGTGCCCTCCGACCTGGTCCGGCGCTGGGCCGGGAAGCTGCGGATGATCAACTGCTACGGCCCGACCGAGGCCACGGTCAACTCCACGCTCTGGGAGTGCGAACCGGTGTCCGGGACGGTGCCGATCGGCGTGCCCGACCCGGGGACGCGCCTGTACGTCCTCGACGAGGCGCTGCAACCGGTGCCGACCGGCGTGGTCGGCGAGCTCTACGTGTCGGGGACCGGGCTGGCCCGGGGCTACCTCGGGCGGCCGGGGCTGACCGCGCAGCGGTTCGTGGCCGACCCGTTCGGGCCGCCGGGATCGCGGATGTACCGCACCGGTGATCTGGTGCGGTGGCGGCGGGACGGTGCGCTGGACTTCGCGGGGCGGGCCGACGACCAGGTCAAGATCCGGGGTTTCCGGATCGAGCTCGGCGAGGTCGAGGCGGTGCTGGCCGCGCACGACGGCGTCACCCAGGCCGCCGCGGTGGTGCGCGAGGACCGGCCCGGCGACAAGCGGCTGATCGGCTACGCGGTCGGTGCGGCCGACCCGGTCGATCTGCGCAGGCACGCCGCGACGGCGCTGCCGGACTACATGGTCCCGGCGGCGGTGGTCGTGGTGGACGAGCTCCCGCTGATGCCCAACGGCAAGCTCGACCGCCGGGCGCTGCCCGCGCCGGACCTCAGCGAAGCGGTCGGCAACACCATGCCGCGCAACCCCACCGAGGAAGTCCTGTGCGGGCTGTTCGCGGAGGTGCTCGACCTGCCGCGGGTCGGCGTCGAGGACAGCTTCTTCGACCTGGGCGGGCACTCGCTGCTGGCGACCCGGCTGGTCGGCCGGATCGCCGAGGCGCTGGGCATCCGGCTCAACGTCGGCAGCCTGTTCGCCGCGCCCACCGTCGCCGCGCTCGCGGCGAACCTGCACCACAGCGGCAAGCGGGACGCGCTGGACATCCTGCTACCGCTGCGCACCGGCGGCGACGCCGAACCGCTGTTCTGCGTGCACCCGGCCGCCGGTCTGGCGTGGCCGTTCTCCGCGCTGATGCGCCACGTCGACCCGGCCCGGCCGATCTACGGCATCCAGTCGCGCGGCCTGGCCGATCCCGCGCCGGTCGCGCCGACCCTGCACGAGATGGCCGCGGAGTACCTGGAGCACGTCCGCTCGGTCCAGCCGCACGGCCCGTACCACTTCCTGGGCTGGTCGTTCGGAGGGGTCGTCGCGCACGAGATGAGCACGCAACTCCAGGCGCGGGGCGAGGAAGTGCGGTTCCTGTGCATGCTCGACTCCTATCCCAAGGACGTCTGGGACGAGCTGCCGACCGAGCAGGAGGCGCTGAACGCGCTGCTGTACATGGCCGGCTACGACTTCGGCGGCCGGGAGCTGGACCGGGCCGAGGTGATGGAGGTGCTCTCGGCCGAGGGCAGCGCGCTGGCCAACCTCGAAGAGCACACGATCAACGCCGTCATCGACAACTTCGCCAACTGCGCGGTGCTGGAGAACGAGGCCGACCACGACAAGTTCCGGGGCGACGTGCTGTTCTTCACCGCCACCGTCAACCCGGCCAAGGAATCGCTGAGCGCGCAGATGTGGCAGCCGTACGTGGACGGCGTGGTCGAGGACCACCCGATCGCCTGCGAGCACAAGGACATGACCCAGCGAGGGCCGATCGCCGAGATCGGCGCCCTCGTCGACCAGCGCCTGCGAGGAGGCAAGCGATGAACCCCTTCGAGGATCCGGACGGGACCTTCTACGCCCTGATCAACGATCAGGACCAGTACTCGCTGTGGCCGCGGGCGATCGCGGTGCCCGCGGGCTGGACGGTCGCGCACGGTCCGGCCGACCGCGCGTCGTGCCTGGAGCACATCGAGGCGAGCTGGACCGACCTGCGCCCAGCGGGAGCGCCGGGGACGTGATCGATCCGCGGGTCGCGGTGTGCGTCGTCTACGTCGCCGCGATGTTCATGAACGGCATGGACGCCACGATCGTCAACGTGGCGCTCCCCGCGATCGGCGCCGAGTTCGCGGTGCCGCCGAGCGCGACCTCCGCGGTCAACATCGGTTACCTGGTCAGCCTCGCGGTGTGCATCCCGGTCTCCGGCTGGCTCGGCGACCGGTTCGGCACCAAGCGGGTTTTCCTCGGCGCCTTCGGGGTTTTCGTCCTCGCTTCGGCGCTGTGCGGCGCGGCGCAGGACCTCACGCAGCTCACGCTGGCGCGGGTGCTGCAAGGCGCTGGCGGCGGTGTGATGAGCCCGGTGGCGCTGACGATGCTGTTCCGCGCCTACCCGCCGGAGCAGCGGATCCGGCTGACCCGGGTGCTGATCCTGCCGACCGCCGTCGCGCCCGCGCTCGGGCCGGTGCTGGGCGGGTTGTTCGTGGACCACCTCACCTGGCGCTGGGGCTTCTACGTCAACGTCCCGGTCGGCGTGCTGGCGCTGCTGTTCGGCGCGTTCTTCCTCGCCGAGCACGTGGAATCGGTCGGCCGGAGGTTCGACGTGCTCGGGTTCGCGCTGGCGGCCCCTGGACTCGGGCTGCTGATGTACGGGCTGGAAACCGGATCCTGGGCGGCGGGCGCGGCCGGGCTCGCGTGCCTCGCGCTGCTGGTTCGCGCGCAGCTCAGGTCCGAGTCGCCGATGCTGGACCTGCGGCTGTTCGGGGACGCGTCGTTCCGGCGGGCGAGCCTGGTCCTGCTGCTCTGCGTCGCCGGATTCCTGGGCACCCTCTACGGGTTCACGCTGATGTACCAGACGGCGCTCGGCGCCTCGGCGTGGGAGACGGGGCTCGTGACGCTGCCCAAGGCGGTCGGGCTGATGGTCGCCTCGCAGCTGGTTCCGTGGGCGCACCGGAGATTCGGGCCGCGGCGGCTGATCGCGGTCGCGATGCTCGGTGCCGCCGCGTCCTTCGCGTTGATGAACCTGGTCCAGGGGCCGTGGTTCGCCGCCGTCGTGCAGTTCGCGTCCGGGCTGTTCGTCGGGGCGGCCTCGGCGGAGCTGCAGGTCGTCGCCTTCACGACGATCGGGTCGGCGGACACCGGTTCGGCTTCCACGTTGTTCAACGTGCAGCGCCAGATCGGTTCGGCGCTGGGCGTGGCCGTCACGGCGGCGGTGCTGGCAACCCAGGGCGCGCCGACCGAACCCGCCACCTACCACCTGGGCATGTTGCTGTCCGCGGGTTTCGCGCTGGCCGGAGTGATCCTTGCCTTGCGCGTCAAGGAATCCGCGCGACCGGCGGCGTCAGCGGTGAAGTAGGCCACGCCGCGCCGGACTGCCGATTGCATCTATGGTTAGGCTAGCCTTAGTCAATGGATCAGGGAGGGAACGCGGGATGAGCGCAGCGAACCGGACCCGTCCACCCGCGCGCACGCTGGAGGTGCTGCGCACGGCGGAGCTGAGCCCGTCCATGCGGCGGATCACCGTGGGCGGCGAGGAGCTCGCCGGCTTCCGCGACCAGCACACCGGGCCGAACATCAAGGTCTTCGTCCCCCGGCCCGAGCAGTCGCGTCCGGTCCTGCCGGTGCTCGACCCGGCCACCGGCCGCTACCGCTGGCCGGAACCGCACGAACGCCCGACGATGCGCACCTACAGCGTGCGCCGCTACGACGAGGAGCGCGGCGAGCTCGACATCGACTTCGTCCTGCACGGCGACCACGGCGTCGCCTCCAGCTGGGCGCGCGACGCCCGGCCCGGCGACCTGCTCGGCGTGATGGGGCCTGGCGGCAGGACCTGCCGCGAGTCCGACTGGTACCTGCTCGTCGGGGACGAGACGGCGTTGCCCGCCATCGCGGCGATCGTCGAGCAGCTGCCGGTGACCGCCCGCGGCCAGGTGTTCGTCGAGGTCGCCGACGCCGCCGAGCAGCAGCACCTGGTCTGCCCGCCGGACCTGCGGCTGACCTGGCTGCACCGGGACGGCGTGCCTGCCGGGAGCTCGACGCTGCTCGCCGACGCGGTCCGCGCCGTCGACGTGCCCAGCGGCGCGTCGGCCTGGGTGGCGGGCGAGTCGTCGATGGTGCGCGGGATCCGGCGGCACCTGCGCGACGAGCGCAGGCTCGACGCGGCCTCGGTGCTGGCCGTCGGCTACTGGAAGCACGGCATGGCCGAGCCCGACTACCACGACAAGCACAACCACGACCGCGACTGAAGGGCGGGCTCCGCACTCGTCGTCGCTGGAGGACCCCGGACCCGGAAGACCCCAGCTGCCCGGAATGCCTTAGCCCGCGAGGAAAACCCGAAGGGACAACCGTGTCTGCGCCACTAGACCAGCAGGGCCCCGTGCACGACGTGATCGGGATCGGCTTCGGCCCGTCCAACCTGGCCCTGGCCATCGCCATCGACGAGCACAACCGCGCGGCGGGGGCGGACCGGCTGGACGCGCTGTTCCTGGACCGCCAGCCCGGGTTCGGCTGGCACCGCGGGATGCTGATCGAGGGCACCACGATGCAGGTGTCGTTCCTCAAGGACCTCGTCACGCAGCGGAACCCGGCCAGCGACTTCTCGTTCCTGTCGTACCTGCACGCCAGGGGCAGGCTGGTCGACTTCATCAACCACAAGACGATGTTCCCGACCCGCGTCGAGTACCACGACTACCTGGAGTGGGCGGCGGCCCGGATGGACCCGGTGGTCCGGTACGGCACGGAGGTCACCGGCGTCGGGCTCGACGCCGACGGGCTGTTCACCGTCACCGCGGGCGGTTCGGCCTGGCGCACGCGCAACGTCGTGGTCGCGGTCGGCCTGGAGGCCAGCGTTCCGGCGGGTGCCGAACTCGGCGACCGGGTGTGGCACAACCTCGACCTGATGCACCGGGTCGGCGAGCTCGACCCGCGGACGTCCCGGCGGTTCACCGTCGTCGGCGCCGGGCAGAGCGCGGCGGAGGCGACCGAGTACCTGCACCGCAGCTTCCCGAACGCCGAGGTCTGCTCGGTGTTCAGCCGCTACGGCTACAGCCCCGCCGACGACAGCCCGTTCGCCAACCGGATCTTCGACCCGCAGGCGGTCGAGGACTTCTACGCCTCGCCGGAGCAGTTCAAGCGGACGCTGCTGGACTACCACCGCAACACCAACTACTCGGTGGTCGACCTCGATCTCATCGAGGAGCTGTACTCCCGCGCCTACCAGGAGAAGGTGCGCGGCGAGCAGCGGCTGCGGATGTTCAACGCCTCGCGGGTGGTCGACACCCGCACCGGGCCGGACGGCGTGGCGGTCACCGTGGAGTTCCTGCCGACGGGGGAGCGGACGGTGCTGGAGTCCGACGTGCTGGTCTACGCGACCGGCTGCCGGCCGCGGGATCCGCTGGCGCTGCTCGGCGACCTCGGCCGCCGCTGCGCCCGCGACGAGCAGGGCAGGCCCCAGGTCGAGCGGGACTACCGGCTGCGCGCCGACTTCCCCGGCGGCGTCTACCTCCAGGGCGGCACCGAGCACACGCACGGGATCTCGTCGTCGCTGCTGTCCAACGGTGCCGTCCGCGCGGGCGAGATCCGCGACTCCGTGCTCGCCGCCCGCGGCGCCGCGGTGCGCGAGGTCGCGCTGACCGGCAGCTGACCCCGGCATGGCGGAAGTGACGGCGTGGCGGGAGTGACAGGGCAAAGCGGGAACACATCGCGGCTGATCGCGGTTGCACCGGCCGATGGACGCTGCAGCCGAAAACCCCGACCCGATCCGCGGAGCCGCCAAGGGCGACTCGCCGGTGCCGCTCTCGGTGCTCGACCTCGCCCCGGTGGGGGCCGAGATCACGCCGTCGGACGCGCTGGAGACGACCACTGAGCTGGCGCGCTCCACCGAGCAGTGGGGCTTCCACCGGTTCTGGGTCGCCGAGCACCACGGCATGCCCGGTATCGCCAGTTCCGCCCCCGCCGTCGTGATCGCCCACCTCGCCGCGGCCACCAGCACGCTGCGGCTCGGCTCGGGCGGGGTCATGCTGCCCAACCACGCGCCGCTGGTCGTCGCCGAGCAGTTCGGCACCCTCCAGGCGCTGCACCCGGGCCGGATCGACCTCGGCATCGGCCGCGCCCCGGGCACCGACCAGGCGACCGCCCGCGCGCTGCGGCGCACCACCGGACCGCTCAGCGCCGACGACTTCCCGCAGCAGCTCGGCGAGCTGATCTCGTTCCTCGGCGGCGAGTTCCCGATCGACCACCCCTACGCCGACGTGCACTCGGTGCCGCACGGCGACACCCCGCCGATCTGGCTGCTCGGTTCCAGCGGCTTCAGCGCCCAGGTCGCGGGCGCGCTCGGCCTGCCGTTCGCCTTCGCCCACCACTTCAGCGCGCAGAACACGCTGCCCGCGCTGGACCTCTACCGGCAGTCGTTCCAGCCCTCGACGGTGCTGGACGAGCCGTACGCGCTGATCGGCGTGCAGACCATCGCCGCCGACACCGACGAGGAGGCGCTGCACCTGGCGCGGCCGATCGCGCTGAGCATGCTGCGGCTTCGCCGCGGCAACCCCGGCAGGCTGCCCAGCCCGGCCGAGGCCGCCGCCTACGAGTACAGCGAGCTGGAGCGCGGCTTCGTCGACAACTGGCTGGCCGATGCCGTGTACGGCTCGCCGGAGACGGTCCGGGCCGAGCTCGACGAGCTGCGCGAGCGCACCGGCGCCGACGAGCTGATGCTCACCGCCAACGTCTACGACCGCGCCGCCAAGCTGCGCTCCTTCGAACTGGTCGCGAAGGCGTACCGGCTGCGCTGATCCGCCGCAAGGTGGGCGGCGCCACTCCGCACGAGGTCTGCGCGGAGCGGTCACCGCCCGTGGCGTACGGTCTGGTGATACCGGTATGTAGGCACGAGGCGGAATTGAGGGATCTGTGGTGAAGCCTGGTGTTCTGACCTTCTACCGGATCATGGCTTACGTGACCGCGGTGCTGCTGATCGCTCTGTGCCTGACGATGGTGCTGAAGTACGCCTGGCCGGAGGGCTCGGCCGTGCAGCAGTTCGGCGACACCTGGACCACCACCATCGGCATCGGGCACGGCTACCTCTACATCGTGTACCTGTTCATCGCACTGGTGGCGACGGTTCAGCTCAAGGCCCCGCTGGGGCGCATGATCCTGGTGCTGCTGGCCGGAACGATCCCGTTCGGAGCGTTCTTCGCCGAGCGCAAGGTGACGCTGTGGCAGCGGCTGCGGCTCGACGGCAAGGCGCTGCCTGGCGAGACGCCGGTGGCGGAAGGGACCGGATCGGCGCAGTCATGACCGCTGTTCCCGAAGCCGCCGACGGCGCGGCCCCCGCACCCACGCCCCGCCGCCGCGGGGTTCTGGCGGCCTACCTGGCGCTGACCAAGCCGCGCGTGATCGAGCTGCTGCTGGTCACCACGGTGCCCGCGATGTTCCTGGCCCAGCGCGGGATCCCGTCGCCGTGGCTGGTGCTGGTCACGCTGGTCGGCGGCGCGATGTCGGCGGGCAGCGCGAACGCGCTCAACTGCGTGGTCGACTCCGACATCGACGCGGTGATGGACCGGACCAAGAAGCGCCCGCTGGTCAGCTACGAGGTTCCCCGCGCGCACGCGCTGGTCTTCGGCATCGTGCTCGGCGTGGTGTCGTTCGCGGTGCTCGCGCTGGGCGCGAACCTGCTGTCGGCGCTGCTGTCGCTGGCCGCGATCCTGTTCTACGTCCTCGTCTACACCATGGTGCTCAAGCGCCGGACCTCGCAGAACATCGTGTGGGGCGGCGCGGCCGGGTGCATGCCGGTGGTCATCGGCTGGTCGGCGGTCACGGGCAGGGTGGAGTGGCCGGCGCTGGTGATGTTCGGCGTGGTGTTCCTGTGGACGCCGCCGCACTTCTGGTCGCTGGCGATGAAGTACCGCGACGACTACGCCCGGGCCGGGGTGCCGATGCTGCCGGTGGTGGCCACCCCGCGCCAGGTCTCGGCCCGGATCCTGGTCTACAGCTGGGCGACGGTGGCCTGCACGCTGCTGCTGGTGCCCGCGACGAGCTGGGTCTACGTCGCCTTCGCGGTGCTGGCGGGCGGCGCGTTCCTGATCGTGGCGCAGCGGCTGCACAACTCGATCCGGCAGGGCCGGGCCTACAACCCGATGAAGCTGTTCCACCTGTCGAACTCGTACCTGGCGCTGCTGTTCGTGGCCATCGCCGTCGACGCCGCCATCGGCCTGCCGGCCCTGGGCTGACCTGGGCTCTCTGCAACCCAGCCATCGTCCTCAAGCGGCGCCAGCCGCTTAGCCCACCTGAGCAAGGCGACCACCCGCGGGTTCTCAGGTGTTCGCTGGCGAGGACAGCTTTTTCCGTCGTATTGGACATACGTCGGAAAAAGATTCCGGAGCCAGCGGGCGCCTGAGGTTCCGCCAAGCGACCACCCACGTACGGCGAGTGCGACCGCGTCTTCAGAGCCCGAGGTGCAGGCGCAGGGCATTGTCCAGCTTCTCCACCGCGCCCTGCGGGAGCCTGGTGATCCGCTCGCCGAAGCGGTGGAAGGCGACCGCGCGCACCTGCTCGGCCTGGGCCTTCGAGTCGCTGGCCAGGCCGCACTCGGCGGCGGGCAGCAGCACCTGGAACGGCAGCACGCGGCTGGTGTTCGAGGTCAGCGGAACGACCGTGATCACGCCCCGCCGGGTCCGCTCCGCGCTGCGGTTCGCGGCGTCGTTGCTCACCACGACCGCGGGGCGGGTCTTGTTCGCCTCCGATCCGCGGATGGGCTCGAAGTCGACCCAGTAGACGTCACCGCGGCGCATCGGCGATGCCGTCGGCCGCGGCGGTTTCCCAGAGGCGTGCGTCGGCGCTGTCGTCCCACTCCTCCCACGCGCTGGCGTAGGCGTCCTCGAGCTCGGCAGTGCGCAGGAGGTTGATGGCCTGGTGGATCACCGCCGAGCGCGAGGGCGCGCCGACCTGCTGGGCGTACTCGTCGACGAAGGTGACGTCCTCGTCGGTCAAGCTCACACTGACCTTCATACCGACGATGCTACTCGCGTTGCCACCTTCCGTCACACCGCTGGTCAGCGCAGCACCGGCAGCACCTGCGCGGTCCCGCGCCCGCTGGCGGCCTCGACGAACCCGACCGGATCGGCGAGGTCGGCGAGCAGGTGCACGGTCTCGGTGAGCGGCTCGCCACCCACCGGTCCGGGCGCCGGCAGGCCGAGCGCGTCGGCGATGTCGAGGTAGTGCACGACCCCCTCCATCAGCGCGATGCGCAGCCCCTCGTGCGCGGTCAGCACCGCCGCGCCCAGGTAGTCGATCCGGCGGTCGAGCGAGTTCTCCCGGATCGCCGCGACCAGCAGCGGGGCGGTCTCGGTGAACGGCCGGAGGACGTCGTCGGCGGACTGCGCCCGGGACTGCTCCACCGCCGTGTCGCGGATGGTGTCGGCCAGGGTGTGCGCGACGCCGCCGGGCCGCTGGAACTCCCTGAGCAGCTCCGCCGCCGTGGAGTGCGTCAGCGGCTTGTCCACGTCGGGGCCTTCGACGGCGGCGAGGCCACCGGTCAGGGCCGGGCCGTAGTGCGCGTAGACGTCCTTGACCGTCCACCCGTCCAGTCGCGTCGGGGTGTTCCAGCCCTCGTCGTCCAGGCTCGCGCCCAGTTCCGCCCAGGCGCGCCAGACCTGTTCCAAGGAGTCCACGACCACGGCCATCTCCCCAGTTCGAATAACGGACGTTTTCCCAGTTAATCCAACCACGAACGGCAACCGGTCCGGCTCGGACGGTTCAGCTCGCGGCCGAATTCCCATTAGTACCACCGATTTCGCGGCCCCGGCTGGCACAAGTTCGCCATTTCCTGATTTCCGGCCGGACGCGGACCTAGGTTCTGGGCTGCCGATACTCCGGCCTTTCGCGAGGAGGACAGATGACCCCGCCCCGAATGATCCGTGCCGTTCTCGGCGCCCTCATGGCCTTCGCCGTGCTGCTCGGCCTCCCGCTGCAGGCGGGTGCCGCGCCGCAGGCCGCGGAGGTCGTGACCTACGACGCCAGCGGTGCCCAGGAGTTCGTCGACGTGGTGAACCAGGGCGCCGAGGTCTGGAACCAGCGCGTCAAGAACGTCCAGTTCCAGCCCGCCAACGGCGGTCCTGCCGACCTGACCGTGCTGGCCGACGACGGCTGGCCGCGGGCGCAGGTCGACGGGCTGGGCCGCGGCACCGTCTGGATGGGTCGGCAGGCGGTCGACGAAGGCCACGACACGCTGCGCATCGCCGCCCACGAGCTGGGCCACATCCTCGGTCTGCCCGACCGCCGCACCGGGATCTGCGAGGAGCTGATGTCCGGTGCCAGCGCCGGAACCAGCTGCAAGAACCCCAACCCGAACGACGCCGAGATCGCGGAGGTCGAGCAGAACTTCGCGCAGGGCGTGGTGCCGGAACGCCGGACGTACCTCGACGCCGTGCCTGCTCTTCGTTGAGTTGCGTCCCCCGGTCTCGGACAGGCCGGGGCAGGTGCTCCGGGCACCACTGCGACGCGCCGGGATTCCACTCGTCCCGGCGCGTCGCGCTGTCCGGCTCCGGCGCACGGGTGACGGCGTTCCGCCCCGCCGAGCATCGGCGCTATGGTCTCTGATCAAGGTCGGGCCCTGGCGACGATCGAACGGAGCGGTGATGAGCGGGCGTGGGTTCGAGTCGCTGTGCTACACCGACCGCGGACCGGGTGACCGGGAAGGCGCCGAGCTGCGAGCCTCGTCGGCCGGAGCGACCGGCGAGATGCGCGCCCTGGTCGAACGCGCCGCGGTGTACGAGGCCCCGGTCGGCTGGCAGTGGGACGCCAACCCCGCCGACCGGCCGCCGTCGCTGGCCCACGCGGTCGACGGCGTCTACGTCACCGCCCGCGGTGTGCACGTGGCCTCCGGCGAGTGGGAGGGCAGCCGCTTCACGCACGCGGTCGCGACCATCGATCCGCAGCGGTACGGGCCGATCCGCCCCGCGCAGCTGTGGGACGCGCCGTGGTGGTCGGACGAGCCGCCGGAGGGCGAGTGCGAGCAGGTGCCCGCCGAACCCGAACCCGGGCCGTGGGCGGTGGACCTGCTGCGGGAGTGGGTGCTCGGGCTGCCGGACGCCGAGCAGCGGTTGACGGCTCTGCTCTCCGCGCTGGACCGGGTGCACGACCGGGGCGGCAGGCGCGTGGTGTTCGTCGGTCCGGATCCCGGCGAGGTGGTGCGCTGGATCGCGGTGGCGACCCTGCTGATGCCGCAGGAACGGGCGCTGCGCATCGGTTTCCGCGTCTACGCGACCGATCCGCAGCACAGCGACCACCAGGTGCTCGCCCTGCACCCGGACTGGGCCGACCGGTTCGCCGAGGCCGGTCGGGGTGACGACTTCGCGGTGTTCAACCTCGTCACCGGCAGCTGGTCGGCGGTGGAACCGACCGAGTCGGCGGTGCACTGGGTGCCGCGCTTCCTGCGGGCCGACCCCTACGACGTGGTGGACGCGGTCGAGCTGGCCCACCGGTTCGCGCGGGACCGGGGCAGCGACCGGGCGCGGGCGGCCGACCGGATCGTGGCGGGCGCGCTGGTGTTCGGCGAGCCGGTCGACTCGCACGCCGAGGAGCTCACCGACTGGCTGGCCGACGCGCCGTCGTCTACCTCGGCCGACACCGTGGAGCGGGTGGCCAGGGCCGTGGTGCAGGCGGGTCCGGACGTCGCGGTGCTGCGCAAGCTCGCCATCACTGTCCACGATGGACACCACGAGCTGGCGGGCCGGGTGCGCTACGCGCTGCTGTGGGCGGAAGTGGACGAGATCGCGCGCGGGGTCGCGGTCGAACGCGACCCGCTGCCGGAGCGGCCCTGGACGCCGGAGGAGCGGGAGAAGGCCACCGACCTGGTCGAGGCGGCGGCAGCAGGCGCGGATCCGGAGCGGCTGGACGCGCTGCTGCGGCTGGCCGCCCGGCACGGCCTGGAGCCCCGGCCCGCCCGGTTCTCCGAGGCCGCCGCCGGATTCGCGGCCTGGTGGGCGGACAACCCGGGCGCGGTCGACCCCGGGCGCTGGTCCTGCGCGCCGCCGCTGATCGGGCTGCTCCGGGAGCGACTGGCGTCGCGGAGCGAGAACGAGGCCGCGATCCGGGAGCACTGGTGGCCGCTGTTCGTCTCGTCGATCAGCGATCCGTTCGCGCGGTTCGACGCCGCGGTGGCGGGGGCGGCGGTCGAGCACGGCGGCAGGAGCCGCGAGGACGCGATCGAGGCGATGCTCGTCCCGCTGGGCGAACCGGACCGGCCCGGCGTCGGCGACGCGGTGTGGGACGCGCTGTTCGCCCACACCGGCCCCACGTTGGACGAGATGCTGCGGATCTTCTCCGGGATGCCGACCGCCACCGTCTCGGAAACCCTGGCGCAGAAGGCGTTATCCGTCCTGGGCAAGGCCCAGGTGTCGGCGCGGTACCTGGATCTGCTGCGGCTGCTGGTCGAGCACATCCGGGCGGAATCCCTGCTGGCGCTGTGGAAGGAGGACGGAACGCTGCGGCGCTGGCTGACCTCTCTCCAGCGCGGCAAGGAATCCGAGTCGCCACCCGAGCTCAAGGACGTGTCCAAACCGGTTCTGGCGGCCCGCGGGCCGGGCATCGCGGCGGCGCTGCTGGACGCGGGCACGGCGAAGGCGGTCGCCGCCGTCGTCAAGGGCGGCGAGGTGCTGCAACAGGTCCTGGTGCGGGAGCTGAAGGCGGTCTGGACCGACGACCCGTCCGCCGAACGCCGGGACGCGGCGGTGGCGCTGGCCTTCCTCACCGGCTGGTCCGACGACGTGTCGCAGACGATGCGCTCGGAGTTCGACAAGGCCCTGGAGGAGTGGGCAGGCGGCCACGGCCAGGTCGAGTACCGCAACGTCAGCAGGTTGCTGCGGGCGGTCGACGCCGACGGCGCGGCGGGCTGGCACGAGTGGCTGCGCGAGCTGGCCAAGAAGAAGCCGAAGAAGCACCCGCTGGCGCGCAGGCTGTTCGAACGCCTGCGGGATCGCTGAAGTTCGGCTCGATTTCGCCCGCGTGTCAACGGGTCCGGCTAGGAACGGGCCATGAAGCTGATGGCCCTGCTGGGCGTGCTGCTGACCCTGCCCGCGCCCGTGGACGCGCCGCCGCGGACGGCGTCGCTGCTGTACTTCCAGGACGCCCACGACGTGGCCCCGGTGCTGCAGGACGACGGGTGGCGCGGCGGTGTGGCGCGGGTCCGGACCGTCCTCGACCGGCAGCGGGCCGAACACCCGCACTCCGCCGCGGTCTTCGGCGGCGACCTCGCGGGCGGGACCCTGTTCGGCGGCATCTACCGCGGATTCCCGATGGTGGAGGCGTTCAACCGGATGGACGTGCGGCTGGCTGGCTTCGGCCAGCACGACTTCGACTTCGGCGCCGAAAACACCAGGGACCTGGTCGCCGCGGCGGACTTCCCGTGGGTGTCGAGCAACATCGTCGACAACGCGGGCAGGCCCTTCCTGCCCCACGCGCAGACCCGCGTCCAGCACCTCGGCCAGGTCAGGATCGGCTACCTAGGACTGACCGGGGACATGGCCAACACGGTCACCGCCGGGACGCTGACCGATGTCGATCCGGTTCCCGCGGCGCAGGAAGCCGTGCGGCGGCTGCGGGAGCAGGACGTGGACGTCATCATCGCCGTCACCCAGATCAGCCGGGAAGCCAACCAGCGGTTGCTGGACAACGTCCCCGAGATCTCCGCGGCGCTGCGCGAGGAGGACGACTACGACACGCCCTCGGAGATCACCGTGCGGGAGGACGGGCGGCTCCTGCTCGCGCCCGAGGGGAACATGGGCACCGTGCTGCGGCTCGACATCTCGGTCGACGGCGACGAGGTCCGGCTCGGCACCGAAGTGCTCGACGTGGACGAACGGATCGCGCCTGATCCGGAGCTCAAGCAGTTCGAGGACTTCTACGCCGCGGACCTGGAGCGCAGGCTGGGCGAACACCTCGGCACCACCACCGCGCATCTGGACCGCGAGAACACCCGCTACCTCGCCGCGGACGCCTTCCGCGCATGGGGGCGCTCCGATTTGGGCTGGATGAACCTCGGCGGAGCGCGGGCGGACATCCCCGGTCCGGACGTGACCCTGCGCGACGCCTACTCGGTCCTGCCGTTCGGCAACCAGGTTTCGGTCATCGAGGTCACCGGGGCGGAGCTGGCGGCGGGCATCGAGCGGTCCGAGGGCGGCGATCAGGCCCGGCCGTCCGGATTCCGGTTCCGCTACACGCCCGCGGCGCCGGCCGGGGCCCGGATTTCCGAGCTGCGACTGGAAAACGGCGAGCCGGTGGACCCGCGGGCGACCTACACGCTGGCGATCACCACGTTCGCCGCGCAGCGCGCGTTCCCGGGCGCGCGGGTGCGGACCCCGGCCGGGATCGTCGACGCCGAGGCGCTGGCCGAGCTGATCAGGGCGCGCGGGTTGCTGTCGCCGGTCGAGCCGAGGGTGGTGATCGGCTAAGCCTTCGGGCGCGGACACGGCACGCCCTGCCGCATGGCGTTCGCGGCGGCGTCGATGGCCGCGTCGAGCCGGTCGCGGGTGGCGATCAGCTCGTGGATCCGGCCGTCGATGCGGTCGCGCTCGGCGGTGAGGCGGTCCAGCAGCGCCGGGGTGATCTCGCCGGTTTCGATGCATGGCAACAACTCGGCGATCTTCCTGCTCGGTATTCCGGCGGCGTAGAGCTCCTGGATGAGCCGGACGCGGTCGGCGGCGCTGTCGGGGTAGTGCCGCTGGCCGCTGCGGCTGCGGCACGAGGTGAGCAGGTTCTGCTCCTCGTAGTAGCGCAGCGCGCGCACGCTGACCCCGGTGGCCGCGGCGAGTTCCCCGATGCGCACGAGCGCTCCTTGCGTCGGTGACGGCGGTCTCAGTTCTTTGCCCCTGACGTCAACGTCAGCTTTTAGCGTAGCCGCGAACCTGATTCGCGGAGGAGAACTCATGACCACGCTGACCGTGCCCACTCCGGACGGCCTCGCCCTCGCGGCGACGACCCACGGCGACCCGGCCGCGCCGGAAATCCTGTTCGTGCACGGCCTCGGCCAGAGCAGGCTGTCCTGGCAGCGGCAGGTGGACGCGCTGGCGGACCGGTTCCGGATCGTCACCTTCGACCTGCGCGGGCACGGCGCCTCGTCCCGCCCGGACGCACCGGACGCCTACACCGACGGCGCCCGGTGGGCGGCCGACATCCAGGCGGTCATCGACGCCGCGGAACTCCGCCGCCCCACCGCGGTCGGCTGGTCCTTCGGCGGCTTCGCGATCGGCCACTACCTCAAGCACCAAGGCCCGGACCGCCTCCGAGGCGTTGCCCTCACCGGAGCCGTCACCAGGATGTCGCCGGAGCTGCTCCAGCCCGAGGCGATCGAGCTCGGTCCCAAGGTCACCTCGCCCGACGTCGCCGAACGCATCAGGGGAATCCGGGAAACGCTCGCCCTGACCTTCCCGACCCCGCTGGACGACTCGGACCACCTCCAGGCCCTGGCCTTCAACGCCATGCCGCCCACGGCGCTGCTCAACGGCTACGGCCAGGTCACCAACGACGGCATCGACGAAGCTTTCGCCGCGCCGAGCCGGCTGTGGCTCACTTACGGGTCAAAGGACGGAATCGTCCGCCCCGCCATGGCCGAGCGCGTGCTCGGCCTCAATCCGAACGCGACGCTCACGGTCTACCCGACCGCCGGTCACGCCCCCTTCTGGGACGAGCCCACGCGCTTCAACCGCGAACTGACCGAGTTCGCCGGGTAAATGCCGGATCCGCCGCACGACGCCGATTTTATCCCGGGGCGGATATTCTCCCGGGCGGTCGTGTTCCGAGGCGAAACGGTGGCGCCATGGATAAGCGGGAAAAAGCAAACCGGCGATGGGGTGCCCGCTCCGCGTTCGTGGTGATTGGTCTGGTGATCGCCGGAGCGGGCGGCGTGCTGGGCGCGTACCTCGCATCGCCGTTCCCGGTTCGGCCTGCGGAGGAACGACCGGTGGCGCCTGGTCCGCCGGAGGTCGTTCCTCCGCCGTCCAGCACGCCACCGCCGCTCGAAACACCGCTGCCGCCGACCGGGCCGCCGATCCCTTCGCCGAGCGTTCCGGGAACGATCGCTCCCACCCCTGGACAACCGACGCCCCAGCCCCAGGAGGAGGAGCTGCCCGTTCTTCCCGGAGTTCCGGGAAGTTAGCGGCTCCGCGGATCTTCAGCAGCGCACGAAACGCACGCCGAGAGGTAACTGACCGCGTAGAAGCCGAAATCGCGGGATTCCCCGCCCCTGGCCGCGATCACCGACTCGCCCGTGCATCCGGCTCCGGCGAAGAAGTATCCCTCTTCCAGCGGTGCGTAGTTCTGCATGGAACGGGCGGACCTCATGACGTTCTCGGGCATCCCGTAGCAGACGCCCGACTCCGCGTCCCCCACGGAGAAGGCCGCCCCGGTGAAGTTCGCTTCGGAGAAGAAGCAGAACGCGCCGGAGCCCGGCCCGCAGGGCGCGGGCGCCGCTTCCCGCGATGCCACCGGTTCCGCTGCGGCGGAACCCGGAACGACGAAGAGCGCGCTGACGGCCACCGCCCCAAGCAGGGCGGTCAAGATCCTTGACATCAATTCCCCCAGATTGTCGAAATTGCCCTCGCAGGCGTCCCGCATGCTGCCAGAACCCGATCGGCGATCCACCGATATTCGGCGAGATCATCTGAACGGCCGTGCGGACGAGCTGCCGCTTGGCGGCCCGCCGCCGCGCGGATGGACCCATCTGCCGGATGGTGGTCAGCGCGTGGAGTGTCCGGTGGGCAGGTTCCAGCGGATGCGGCCGCCGGGTTACCAGAGCGCCCACAGGCGTTGACGGTTCCCACCACCAACGCCCCGGCGGCGATCACGAAGTGCGGCGCCGTACGCAGTCCTGCGTACGCGCGAATCAGCGCTGGCGACGACGCGCGGGCGGCCCTGGCCGATCGATCATTGCTCCGCGTTCCACGCCCGGACTCCATCGGGCTCCACGCCAAGCCGTTCGCCAACGTTCCAGGAGATGTCATGCCCACGTCGGCACCCGAGTCCCGCGCGGACTCCCTCCGGCGCCCGCGCGGCGCCGTCGCGCTGCTCGCCGCTTCGCTTTCCTACACCGTGCTCACCGCTGCCTACGTCGTGGCCAACCGCGCCACCCCGCAGCCCGGCACACCCGGCCAGGACATCCTGCTGAACTACGTGCGCCACCACGGCACGGAGATCAACTTGGGGGCTTTCCTGCTGGTCGTAGCCGCCGTGCTCCTGGTACCCGTCACCACCACCCTGACCGGGCTGGTGCGGCGCGGGAAGCCCGCGGACGGGTCTGCCGCCGCGGCGACAGCCCTCGCAGGCGGACTGCTGGCCAGCGGCGCGCTGACCGCCAGCGCCGCGCTCAGCTGGACCCTCGGCCGGCTTCCGGAGGAGTCCCCCGCGGCCCTGGCCCGCGCCCTGGCAGACCTGTCCTTCCTCGCCGGTGGTCTCGGGTACGCCGTGTCCTTCGCCCTCCTGGCGGCGGGCACCTGCCTGGCAGCCCGCGAGAGCGGACTGCTGCCGCGGGCATGTGCCGCGACCGGGCTGGTCATCGCCGCTGCCGGGCTGGCCGCCACCCTCTTGCTGCTGGTCTTCGGGTTCAGCTACCTGCTGCCTGTCGTCCGCTTCGGTGGCACCGCATGGCTGGTGTGGGCCGCGGTCGCACTGGCCCGCCCACGGCCGACCGCGTCCGAGGTGAACGCGTGACCACCACCTCGCCGGCCCACCGGCTCGCCGTCGGTGCGAGCTTCCTGCTGCTCGCGTCCGCCGCCTTCCACACCGTGGTCCTCCTGCTTGTCGGCGGTCCGTGGGACGGCCCGGTCTCCTGGCGAAAACCGATCACGTTCGGGCTGTCCTTCGGGGTCAGCGTGCTCACCGTCACCTGGATCTGCAGTCTCCTCCCGCCCGCCGCGCGCACCCGCGCTCTCCTGCTGGGCGCGTTCACCTCGGCGGCCCTGCTGGAGACGAGCCTGATAACCCTTCAGGCATGGCGCGGTGTTCCCGCGCACTTCAACACCGAGACCACCTTCGACACCGCAGTCACCCGCGCCCTCGCGTTCGGCGGCGTCGTCCTCATCGCGGTCGTCATCGCACTCACCATCGCCGCACTGCGCCCCAACCCGGCAACCGCCCCCAGCATGCGGCTCGCGCTTCGCGCCGGACTGGTGGCGCTCACCCTGTCCATGGCGGCCGGAGCGGTGATGATCGCCTACGGACTGACGCTGGAGAGCGCGGGCCGTGCGGCCGACGCCTACCAGTCGGCGGGCTTCCTGCGCCCTGCCCATGCCGTCACCATGCATGCCGTCCTGCTGCTGCCCTCCCTGGCCTGGCTGCTGAGCCGTACCCGGCGGCCGGAAGCAGAACGGCTACGCCTGATCCGCCTCACCGTCGCCGCGTACGGCGCCATCGCCGCGCTGGTCACCGCCGCAGCCACCGTCGGTCTCACCCTCGCCGGCCCGGCCACCACAGCCGCAGTCAGCGCAGCCATCACGATCGCCCCCGCACTGGCGTTCTTCGCCTTCGGCGGATCGCCGGTCACACGGGAACCGACTCGCAAGCCGACCCGGAAGCCATTGAAAACAGGGAGAACTGGCTATGTGTGAATCGTGCGCCCCACCCGCTGGTGGGGGTTGATCTTGAACGAGATCAACCCCCGGCGTCCCGACCAGGCGCTATGCGCCCCCAGCAGGGCGCGAAAAGCAGGGGCAACGCCAGATGGTGGGCGGTTGGTGCTGAAACAGACCTACGGGGTTGGCTCGGTGTCGAGGTAGACGTGACGGATTACCCGGATGGATCGTCGTGCGGACAGCGGCGTTTCTGGCATGGCCACAGTCGAATCGGTGTCTCAACTTATCGTGCCCTTGGCAGGAGCGCCCAAGAGTGGGGCCGGGTTTGGCCAGCGGTTTTCGGGTGGGGTGCTGGTGGTCGAGCGTGCGCATTCGCTGGCGTGACGTGCCGGGCGCCAGCCCTGGCGTCCCGGCTGCTGCGGTTTGCGCGGCAGCTGTGACGGCATCTTCGGGCCGCCGTGGATCTCTACTGTGCAGAACTGCCGCCATGGCGAGCAGGTGAACCAAGATCGTGTTGGGTGGGGTTGTTGTGTCTGGGTTCGGAATGGTAAGCGTTTGCCGACACGCCGAGGGCTTCCGAAGCGTTTCCCGGGTGTGTTGTGCACAGTCGGATAACGCTGTGGTGGACGGCAACCCATCACCCCTGTTCGGGCAGGGTGGCGTCGGCCCGCCAGGGCCGACGAGGATCGCAACACGCAGGGCCGCTGTGGGTGTGGCCGCACCGGTCCGGTGGCGTCGGCCCGCCAGGGCCGACGAGGATCGCAACTTCTTGAACCGCGGCGCACCGACGCGACGTCCGGAAGTGGCGTCGGCCCGCCAGGGCCGACGAGGATCGCAACCATGTGGTCACCGTCGGCTCGCCGGTGCCGGGCAGGTGGCGTCGGCCCGCCAGGGCCGACGAGGATCG
>NZ_BAAAUX010000044.1:0-23350 GCF_039534165.1 Saccharopolyspora taberi
GGCGCCCTCGGCGCCCGCGGCGGTCCGCCGGCTGAGCGGGCGCGGAGCGCTCGCGGCGGTCGGCGGGCTGTTGAGCGGGCGCGGCGGTCTGCGGTCGGCGGTCTGAGCGGCTACGCGGGCTGCGCCGGTCGGCGGGTTACGAACCGACCCACAGACTGAGCACCGGTCGGCGAGCTAAGCACCGGCCCGCAGACTGAACACCGCTCGACGGGCTAAGCACCGACCCACAGGCTGAGCGCCGGTCAGCGGGTTACGAACCGACCCACAGACTGAACGCCGGTCGGCGAGCTAAGCACCGACCCACAGACTGAACGCCGCTCAGCGGGCCAAGCACCAACCCACAGGCCGAGCACCGGTGCGGGGCCCGCCCAGAGCGGAGGTATGTTCCGGTCCCGGCAAGCGCTGTCCTGCGGCGGGAATCCCCGCAGGACAGCGGCCCAGCTTCGATCGCGGAGGTGTCCAGTGTCCTCTTTGGACGATGTCAGCGCGGATTTCCTGGCCTTCTGGCAGGAAAGGCACCTGTGCACGCTGACGACGATCCGGCCCGACGGCACCCCGCACGTGGTCCCGGTCGGCGTGACGCTCGACGCCGGGACCGGCACCGCGCGGGTCATCACCTCCGGCGCCTCGCACAAGGCCCGGCAGGTCCGGGCCGCCGGGCCGGACGGCGCCCGGGTCGCGGTCTGCCAGGTGGACGGCCGCCGCTGGTCGACGCTGGAGGGCCGGGCCGTGGTGCGCTCCGAGCCGGAGGCGGTCGCCGACGCCGAGCAGCGCTACACCGAGCGCTACAAGCCGCCGCGTCCGAACCCGCGCCGCGTCGTGATCGAGATCTCGGTGACCAAGGTGCTCGGCAACGTCTGAGGCGGCCGTGATGAGGTGGACGGCGTGAGTGTTGATCCTGACGTCGTCGACGTGGTGGGCATCGGCGCGGACGGCTGGGCCGGTCTGCCCGCCCACGCCCGCGAGATCGTCTCCGCCGCCGACGTGCTGCTCGGCAGCGCCCGGCAGCTCGACCTGGTACCGGAGCCCGCGGGTCGCCGGGTGCCGTGGCCGTCGCCGCTGCTGCCCGCGCTGCCCGGTCTGATCGCCGAGCACTCCGGGCGCTCGATCTGCGTGCTGGCCAGCGGTGATCCGATGTTCTACGGCATCGGCGCGACCCTGGTGAAGCTGCTCGGCGCGCAGCGGGTCCGCGTCCTCGCGCACCCGTCGTCGCTGTCGCTGGCGTGCGCGCGGATGGGCTGGCCGGTGCAGGACACCGCCGTGGTGAGCCTGGTCGGCAGGCCGGTCGAGCTGCTGCACCCGGCGGTCCAGCCGGGCGCCCGGGTGCTCGTGCTCAGCGCCGACGGCAGCACCCCGGCCGCGGTCGCCGCGCTGCTCGCGGCCCGCGGCTACGGCTCCAGCGCGATGACCGTGCTCTCCGGCCTCGGCGGCGACGAGCGGCGGATCGACGCGCGCGCCGCCGACTGGGACCGCCCGGTCACCGACGCGCTCAACGTGATCGCGGTGGACTGCCGGGCCGACCCGGACGCGCCGCACCTGCCCCGGACCCCGGGCCTGCCCGACGAGGCGTTCCGGCACGACGGCCAGCTCACCAAGCGCGACGTTCGGGCGGTCACCCTGTCCCGGCTGGCGCCGACCCCGGGTCGGCTGTTGTGGGACGTGGGTGCGGGGGCCGGTAGCATCGCGATCGAGTGGATGCGCAGCGATCCGTCCTGCCGGGCGATCGCGATCGAGCACCGCGAGGACCGGGCGGCCAACATCGCGGCGAACGCGACGGCGCTCGGCGTTCCCGGGATCCAGGTGGTCACCGGAGCCGCACCGCGAGCGCTGGAGGGGCTGGAGCAGCCCGACGCGATCTTCGTCGGTGGCGGGGTGACCGCACCGGGTGTGGTGGACACGTGCTGGGACGCGTTGCGGCCGGGCGGACGGCTGGTGGTCAACGCGGTCACGATGGAGTCGGAGGTGCTGGTGGCCGGCTGGTACGGCAGGTCGGGCGGCGAGCTGACGCGGATCGGGGTCGAACACGCCTCGCCGGTCGGCGGTTTCACCGGGTGGCGGCCCGCGATGCGGGTGACGCAGTGGGCGGTGACCAAGCGATGACGGTGCGTTTCGTCGGAGCCGGACCGGGAGCCGCGGACCTGATCACGGTTCGGGGCCGGGAGGTCATCGCCTCGTCGCCGGTGTGCCTGTACGCGGGGAGCCTGGTGCCTGCCGAGCTGCTGGAGCACTGCCCGCCGGGCGCGAAGCTGGTCGACACCGCGAAGCTGACGCTGGACGAGATCCTCACCGAGATGCTGGCCGCGCACGACGCCGGTCTCGACGTGGCCCGCCTGCACTCCGGCGACCCGTCGGTGTTCAGCGCGGTCGCCGAGCAGATGCGCCGCCTCGACGCCGAGGGTGTCCCCTACGACGTGGTGCCGGGCGTTCCGGCGTTCGCGGCGGCGGCTGCCTCGCTCAAGCGCGAGTTCACAGTTCCCGGCGTCGGGCAGACCGTGGTGCTGACCCGCACGTCGGCGCGGGCGACCCCGATGCCGGAGGGCGAGGACCTGGCCACGCTGGGCGCCAGCGGCGCGACGATGGTGCTGCACCTGGCGGTCAACCGCATCGAGGAACTGGTCGACGAGCTGGTGCCGAACTACGGCGCGGACTGCCCGGTCGCGGTCGTCGCCGCCGCCAGCCGCGAGGACGAGGTCGTGCTGCGCGGCACCCTGGCCGACATCGCGGGGAAGGTCCGCGCGGCCGGGATCGTGCGGACGGCGGTCGTGGTCGTCGGCAAGGTGCTGACCGCGTCGGAGTTCCCGGACAGCCACCTGTACTCGGCCGGCCGGTGCCGGGATTGATCAAGTAGTGCAGAGGGTTTGCCTGGCGGTGCGGGTAGCGGTGGCGGTTGCGAGGGTGGGCCAAGCGGCTACGCCGCTTCAAAACCCGTGCTGAGCCCGGCCGACGATCGTCCCGGCGCGGTCGATCACTACGACGTCCACCTCGACCGGCGCTTCGCGCAGGGTCTCGCGGCAGACCTCCCGCGCCTGCGCCGCGATCAGGTCGCCGAGCGGGAGGTCCGCCGCCTGGCAGCGCTGGAGCGCCTCCAGCGCGGTGTTGGCCTCCCGCACCGCCGCGACCAGTTCCGCGGCTCCCCCGGCATCGGCCACGATCCCCGCCAGCACGCCGAAATCCACCTGCGAGCGCTTCGAGTGCAGGTCCAGGTGGCCGTTGGCGAGCTTGGAGATCTTCCCGATGCCGCCCGCGATCGTCAGCCTCGGGACCGGGTGGCGGCGCAGGTACTTCAGCACCGCCCCGGCGAAGTCGCCCATGTCCAGCAGCGCCTGCTCGTCCAGCCCGTGCAGCTCGGTGACCACCCGTTCCGACGTGCTGCCCGTGCAGCCCGCGACGTGGGTCAGGCCCGCCGCACGGGCGACGTCGACGCCGCGCCGGATGCTGTCGATCCACGCCGAGCAGGAGTACGGCACCACCACCCCGGTAGTGCCCAAAATGGACAGTCCACCGAGGATTCCCAGGCGCGGGTTCCAGGTGTGCCGGGCCAGTTCCTCGCCGTCTTCGACCGACACCTCCACCACGACGTCCCCCGCACCGCCGTGCCCGGCGGCGACCTCGGCGATGGCGTCGCTGATCAGCTTGCGCGGAACCGGGTTGATCGCAGGTTCCCCCACCGGCAGCGGCAGACCGGGCTTGGTGATCGTGCCGACCCCCGGCCCCGCCCGGAAGACCACGCCCTCCCCGGACTGCGCCGGGCGGACCGTCACCGACACCAGCGCCCCGTGCGTCACGTCCGGATCGTCACCGGCGTCCTTGACCACACCGGCGGTGGCGAAGCCCTCGCCCAGGCGCTCGCGGGCGAGCGCGAACGCCGGCCGGTGCCCCTTCGGCAGGACGATCTCGACCGGGTCGGGGAACTCCCCGGTCAGCAGCGCGATGTAGGCGGCGCGGGCCGAGGCCGTCGCGCACGCGCCGGTGGTCCAGCCGTACCGGAGCTCGCTCATACACTGCTCCCCATGCGGGAGACCACATGAAACGGGTGCTCGTGCTCGGCGGGACCGGCGAGGCGCGCGAGCTCGCCCAGCTGCTCGCCGACCGCCCCGGGCTGCGCGTGACCTCGTCGCTGGCCGGCCGGGTCCGCGACCCGCTGCTGCCCGCCGGCGAGGTCCGCGTCGGCGGCTTCGGCGGTGCCGACGGGCTGGCCGAATGGCTGCGCCGGGAGCGGATCGACGCCGTCGTCGACGCGACCCACCCCTTCGCCCGCAACATCACCGGCAACGCCGTGACCGCCGCGGAACGCACCGGCGTTCCCGCGCTGGTGCTGCGCCGTCCGGCCTGGGAACCCGGCCCCGGCGACGACTGGCGGCCGGTCGGCTCGCTGTCCGAGGCAGCGGAGCTGCTGCCCGGTCTCGGCGAGCGGATCTTCCTGACCACCGGACGCCAGGGGCTGGCGCACTTCGCCGCGCTGGACCTGTGGTTCCTGGTGCGCGCCGTCGACCCGCCGGAACCGCCACTGCCCGCGCGGACGACGACGGTCCTCGCCCGCGGACCGTTCACAGTGGACGATGAGCGCGCGCTGCTGCGGGAGCACCGGATCGACGTGCTGGTGACCAAGAACAGCGGCGGCGCGATGACCGCCGCGAAGCTCACCGCCGCCCGCGAACTCGGCGTCCCCGTGGTCGTGGTGCAGCGACCGCCGCAACCGGCCGCGCCGTCGGCCGACTCCGCCGGAGCGGCTGCCGAGTGGCTGGATTCCGTGCTGCACCAAGGCGATCACGCCGGGTAGCGCCGCGGCGTGAACACCGCGCCACCGGCGATCCGCGTCGTCGACGACCCGATCAGCAGCAGGCATCGCATGTCCACATCGGACGGATCGAGGTCGGCCAGCCGGACCACCCGGACGCTCTCCTCCGGCCCGCCCACGTCGCGGCCGATGACCACCGGCGTGTCCGGCGAGCGGTGCTCCAGCACCGCGTCCCGCGCCGCCGCGACCTGCCAGGTCCGGCTGCGCGAGGCCGGGTTGTAGATCGCCATGACCAGGTCGGCCCGCGCCGCCGCGCGCAGCCTGCTCTCGATCACGTCCCACGGCTTTAGCCGGTCCGACAGCGACAGCACGCAGAAGTCGTGCCCCAGCGGCGCGCCGACCCGGCTGGCCACCGCCTGCGCGGCGGTGAGACCGGGCAGCACCCGCACCGGCACGTCCCCGGCCTCGGCCGCGACCTCCAGCACCGCGCTGGCCATCGCGAACACCCCGGGATCGCCGGAGGAGACCACCGCGACCTTCGACCCGCGCCGCGCCAGCTCCAGCGCGAACTCGGCGCGCTCGGCCTCGACCCGGTTGTCCGAGGCGTGCTTGCGCTGGCGCGGGTTGTCCGGGACGCGCGCCAGGTAGGTCGTGTACCCGACGAGCTCGTCGGCCTCGGCGAGGGCGGCCTGCACCTCCGGCGTGGTCCACTCCCGGCCCGCCGGACCCAGCCCGACCACGACGACCTCGCCCCGCCCCGGCTCCCGCCGCGGGACGTCCGGGACCGGAGCGTCGGCGTTGACCGGGCTCGGCAGCAGCGCGAGCGAGAAGTAGGGCACCGAGTCCGGGTCGACCTCGGCCAGCGGCGCGCAGCGCTGCCGCCCGGTGCTCGCCCGCTCCACGTACCACGCCTCGTCGAGCCGTCCCGCCTTCTCGAACGCCTCCCGCACCCCGTCGAAGGTGCGCCCCAGCTTCATCACCGCCGCCGCGTCGGTTCCGGACAGGCGTTCGGCCAGGTCCGAGGGTTCCAGCGTGCCGGGCAGCACCGTGAACACCTCGTCGCGCTCGGCCAGCGGCCTGCCCAGCGCGGCCGAGGCGCCGCTGATCGAGGTCACGCCCGGCACGACCTCTGCGGGGTACCGGCCGGACAGCCGCTTGTGCATGTGCATGTAGGAGCCGTAGAACAGCGGGTCGCCCGCGGCGAGGACGACGACATCGCGCCCGGCGTCCAGGTGCGCGGCCAGCCGCTCGGCGGCCTCGGCGTAGAACTCGTCGATCGCGCCCTGGTAGCCGCCCGGGTGATCGGTGCCCTCCGTGGTGACCGGGTAGACCAGCGCCTCCTCGATCTGCTCCGGCCGCAGGTACGGCTCGGCGATCGACCGCGCGACGCTGCGGCCGTGCCGGGCGCTGTGGTAGGCGACCACCTCGGCCCGCTCGATCAGCCGGGCCGCCTTGACCGTCACCAGCTCCGGATCGCCGGGCCCCAGCCCGACCCCGTACAGGGTTCCCGTGCTCACTCTTCCTCGCTCGCGATCGCGTTGATGGCGGCCACCGCCATGGCGCTGCCGCCCCGGCGGCCGTGCACCACCAGGTGCTCCAGCCCGCTCGGGTGGGTGGCCAGTGCCTCCTTCGACTCGACCGCGCCGACGAACCCGACCGGCAGGCCCAGCACCGCGGCCGGCCGCCCGGCGCCCTCCTCGATCATCTCCAGCAGCCGGAACAGCGCGGTCGGCGCGTTGCCGATCGCCACCACCGAACCGGCCAGCCGGTCCCGCCACAGCTCCAGCGCCGCCGCGCTGCGGGTGGTGCCCAGCTCCCGGGCCAGCTCCGGGACCCGCGGCTCGGCGAGCGTGCAGATCACGTCGTTGTCGGCGGGCAGCCTGCGGCGGGTGACCCCGGCGGCCACCATCGCCGCGTCGCAGAACACCGGCGCGCCCGCGCGCAGCGCGGCCCGGGCGTCGAGCACCGCGCGTTCGGAGTAGGCCAGGTCGTCGACGAGATCGACCATCCCGCAGGCGTGGATCATCCGCACCGCGACCCCGGCGACCTCCGGCGGCAGCCCGCTCAGGTCCGCCTCGGCGCGGATGGTCGCGAAGGAGCGGCGGTAGATCTCCGCCCCTTCCCGGATGTAGTCGGGCACCGCGCTGGACCCGGCGGTTCGACCGTGCTCGCCGGGTTCAACGGGTCGCCCGTCCTTGCCGGATTCGACGGGTCGACCTTCCCCGCCGGGTTCGACGGGTCGCCCGTCCTTGCCGGACCCGACGGGCCGAGCGTCCTCGCCGGACCCGACGGGCCGAACGTCCCCGCCGGATTCAACAGATCGACCTTCCCCGCCGGACCCGACGGGTCGACCGTCCTTGCTCTCGTTCACCGTTTCCTCCGTGCCGCGCCCAGCGCGGCGGGTACCTCGTCGGACGTGCGGAACTCGCCGTCGACCTCGTAGCCGGCCTCGGTGGCCAGCACCTCCACGACCCGGCCCTGCGGCCTGCCGCACCGGCGCGCGCAGCCCGACCAGTGCACCGGCAGGTCCCCGGCCGGGACGCGCCGCGCGTCGGCGCGGACGTCGGCCAGCGCCTTGGCGCAGCCGGGCCTGCCGGTGCAGGCGGTCACCCCCGCCGCGGCTGCGGACGGGTCCACGACCAGGCCGTTCGCGTCCAGCTCGGACAGCCATCGGGCGGCGGCGGCCACCGGCAGACCCGGCAGCACCAGGGTCCGCCACGGGGTCGGGCGGAGGCCACCGGCGGCCTCGGACGCGGCGGTGATGATATCCACCTGCCGCCGCGACAACCGCCCCAGCGGGGCGCCGACCGCCGCGGTGACCCGGCCGTCGCGCTCGAAGACCGCGCCGACCTGCGCGTGCGTGGCGGGCGGTGTCGCGGGCACCTCGACCGGTTCGCCGGTCGGCCCGAGCCGGGCGGCGACCCGGCCGGCGTCGGCGAGCTCGGACATCCGCCACTCCTGGCCCGCGCGCAGGTCGAGGAACGCCTCCGCCGCCGCGATCGCCAGCCCGGCCGCCGCGTCCGGCGTCGATCGCGCACAGGAGTCGCGCCCGGCCAGCACCAGCGCGACGACGTCCGGCTCCAGCGCGAACAACCCGACGTCCGGGCGCAGCGCGATGACGTCGGCGCTGCCGTCGTCGACGGCGAACAGGAACCGCCCGGACAGCTCGGCCAGCCGGGGTGTCGCGCACAGGATCCGGTCGATCTCGCCCGCCACCGCGCGGGCGTCCAGCAGCCCGTTCCCGTACGGCGAGGCGATGATGTTGCGGACCCGTTCGTGGGTCACCGAAGGCAGCAGGCCGGCTTGCGACAGCCGCTCGGCCAGCTCGTGTTCCGCACCCGCCGCCAGGCCCCTGACCTGGAAGTTCGCCCGTGAAGTCAGTTCGAGCGTGCCGTCCGCTAGCTCCGCGGCGGCCGATCCCAGCGCGCGGAACTGCTCCGGGGTCAGCGCACCGCCCGGCACCCGGACGCGGGCCAGGCCGCCGTCGGCGGCGGCGTGCACCCGCAGGGCACCGGGGCAGGCGTCGCGTTCGGTTCTGGACACCCGGCAGATACTACGGCCCGGGATTGTTGCGGACGCAAACCAAGCCGCTGCGACGTGCGTCATGCGCCCGCGAACTTGACGGAAGATCGTCCCGTTGCGGAGAGTGGTCACAGCGTTGAACGCGGCGACAGCGGAGGAAGCCGGTGCGAGTCCGGCGCGGTCCCGCCACTGTCACCGGGGAGCGGACTCCACCCAGGTCACTGCCCAGCCGGGCGGGAAGACGGAGCGAGCGTTGATCCGGGAGCCAGGAGACTCCGGTCGCCGCAACCCGAGACCCGGGGCGAGGACCCCGAGGAAGGTGCCGTCATGCCGCGTACCCGCACGTCCCGAACGGAGCGAGTCGCATGATCCTGCTCCTGTCCACTTCGGACACCGATCTGCTCAGCGCGCGGGCCAGCGGCGCGGGCTACCGGCTCGGCAACCCCGCCCGCCTCGGCGTGGACGACCTGCCGCCGCTGCTGGAGGGCACCGACCTCGTGGTCGTCCGGCTGCTCGGCGGTCGCCGGGCCTGGGAGGAGGGCCTGGACGCGCTGCTGGCCGGTCCGCGCCCGGTCGTGGTCCTCGGCGGTGAGCAGGCGCCCGACGCGGAGCTGATGGAGTGCTCGACGGTGCCCGGCGGTGTCTGCGCCGAGGCGCACGCCTACCTCGCCCAGGGCGGCCCGGACAACCTCGCCGAACTGCACAAGTTCCTCTCGGACACGATCCTGCTCACCGGCCACGGCTTCGCCCCGCCGATCGAGACCCCCACCTGGGGCCTGCTGGACCGGACGCCGCAGGCCGCCGAGGGCCCGACGGTCGCGGTGCTCTACTACCGGGCGCACCACATGGCGGGCAACACCGCGTTCGCGCACGCGCTGTGCGAGGCGATCGAGAACGCCGGGGGCCAGGCGCTGCCGATCTTCTGCGCCTCCCTGCGCACGCCCGAGCCGGAGCTGCTGGAGCAGCTGCGCCGCGCGGACGCGCTGGTCGTCACCGTGCTCGCCGCGGGCGGCACCAAGCCCGCGACCGCGCAGGCGGGCGGCGACGACGAGGCCTGGGACGTCGGCGCGCTCGCCGAGCTGGACATCCCGATCCTGCAAGGACTCTGCCTGACCAGCTCCCGCGAGGCGTGGGAGGACAACGACGAGGGCCTGTCCCCGCTGGACATGGCCACCCAGGTCGCGGTGCCGGAGTTCGACGGCAGGCTGATCACGGTTCCGTTCTCGTTCAAGGAGAACGACGCCGAGGGCCTGCCGGTCTACGTCGCCGACCCCGAGCGGGCGGCGCGGGTCGCCGGGATCGCGGTCAACCACGCGCGGCTGCGGCACGTCCCGGCGGCGGACAAGCGGATCGCGCTGATGCTCTCGGCGTACCCGACCAAGCACTCCCGGATCGGCAACGCCGTCGGCCTGGACACCCCGGCCAGCGCGGTGCGCCTGCTGCGCGAGCTGCGGGAGCGCGGCTACGACGTCGGCGCCGAGGACGAGCTGCCCGGCGTGGCCGCGCAGGACGGCGACGCGCTGATCCACGCGCTGATCGCGGCGGGCGGCCAGGACCCGGACTGGCTCAGCGAGGAGCAGATCTCCGGGAACCCCGTCCGCATCCCGGCCAGGCGCTACACCGAGTGGTACCGGCAGCTGCCCGCGGACCTGCGCGCCGAGATCGAGCAGCACTGGGGCCCGCCGCCGGGCGAGCTGTTCGTCGACCGGTCGCAGGACCCCGACGGCGAGATCGTGCTGGCCGCCCTGCGCGCGGGCAACATCGCGATCATGGTGCAGCCGCCGCGCGGCTTCGGCGAGAACCCGATCGCGATCTACCACGACCCGGACCTGCCGCCGAGCCACCACTACCTGGCCGCCTACCGCTGGCTGATCGACGAGTTCGGCGCGCACGCCATGGTCCACCTGGGCAAGCACGGCAACCTGGAGTGGCTGCCCGGCAAGACCGCGGGCCTGTCGGCGTCCTGCTCCCCGGACGCCGCGCTCGGCGACCTCCCGCTGATCTACCCGTTCCTGGTCAACGACCCCGGCGAGGGCACCCAGGCCAAGCGGCGGGTGCACGCCACCCTGGTCGACCACCTGGTGCCGCCGATGGCGCGGGCCGAGAGCTACGGCGACATCGCGCGGCTGGAGCAGCTGCTCGACGAGCACGCCAACATCTCCGCGATGGACCCGGCCAAGCTGCCCGCGATCCGCAGCCAGATCTGGACGCTGATGCAGGCCGCCAAGCTCGACCACGACCTCGGGCTGGACGAACGGCCGCACGACGCCGAGTTCGACGACATGCTGCTGCACGTCGACGGCTGGCTGTGCGAGGTCAAGGACGCCCAGATCCGCGACGGCCTGCACGTGCTGGGCGAGGCGCCTTCGGGCGAAGCCCGGGTCAACCTGGTCCTGGCGATGCTGCGGGCGCGGCAGATGTGGGGCGGGCGGAGCGCGGCGCTGCCCGGTCTGCGCGAAGCGCTCGGGCTCGCCGAGGACGGCAGCGCGGAGCGCGGCCGGGTCGACGAGGTCGAGACCCGCGCGCAGGCGCTGGTCGAGGGCATGGAGGCGCGCGACTGGGAGGCCGCGGCAGCGGCCGACGTGTGCGCCGAGGTGCTGGGCAGCTCCGAGGGCGCGGTGGTGCGCGTGCTGGAGTTCGCGGCGGCGGAGGTCGTGCCGAGGCTGGAGGCGACGACCGACGAGATGACGGCGACGCTGCGCGCGCTCGAAGGCGGTTACGTCCCGGCGGGGCCGAGCGGTTCGCCGCTGCGCGGCCTGATCAACGTGCTGCCGACCGGCCGCAACTTCTACTCGGTCGACCCGAAGGCGGTGCCCAGCAGGCTGGCCTGGGAGACCGGGCACGCGATCGCCGATTCGCTGCTGGAGCGCTACCGCGCCGACACCGGCGACTGGCCGCGCTCGGTCGGGCTGTCGGTGTGGGGCACCAGCGCCATGCGGACCTCGGGTGACGACATCGCCGAGGTGCTGGCGCTGCTGGGCGTGCGGCCGACCTGGGACGAGGCGTCGCGGCGGGTCAACGGCCTGGAGGTGATCCCGCTCGACGAGCTGGGCAGGCCGCGCATCGACGTCACGGTCCGCATCAGCGGGTTCTTCCGGGACGCCTTCCCGCACGTGGTCGCGCTGCTCGACGACGCGGTGCGGCTGGTGGCCGAGCTCGACGAGCCGGACGAGCAGAACTTCGTCCGCGCCCACGTCCGGGCCGACACCGCTTCGCACGGCGACCGGCGCCGCGCCACCATGCGGATCTTCGGCTCGAAGCCGGGCGCCTACGGTGCCGGGCTGCTGCCGCTGATCGACAGCCGCAACTGGCGCGACGACCGCGACCTGGCCGAGGTCTACGCGGTGTGGGGCGGCTTCGCCTACGGCCGCGACCTCGACGGTGCCCCGGCGCGCGGGGACATGGAGACCGCGTACAAGCGGATCTCGGTGGCGGCCAAGAACACCGACACCCGCGAGCACGACATCGCCGACTCCGACGACTACTTCCAGTACCACGGCGGCATGATCGCCACGGTCCGGGCGCTGACCGGCAGGGCCCCGGCGGCCTACATCGGCGACAGCACCCGGCCGGACTCGATCCGCACCCGGTCGCTGACCGAGGAGACCTCCCGGGTGTTCCGCGCCCGCGTGGTCAACCCGCGCTGGCTGTCGGCGATGCGGCGGCACGGGTACAAGGGCGCCTTCGAGCTGGCGGCGACCGTGGACTACCTGTTCGGCTACGACGCGACGACGGGCGTGGTCGGCGACTGGATGTACGAGAAGCTCGCCGAGACCTACGTGCTGGACGAGGAGAACCGGAAGTTCCTCGACGAGTCCAACCCGTGGGCGCTGCACGGCATCACCGAGCGGCTGCTGGAGGCCGCGAACCGGAAGATGTGGGCGGAGCCGAACCCGGAGACGCTTCAGGCGTTGCAGGAGGTCTACCTGGAGACCGAGGGGGATCTGGAGGACCGGTGAGAGGATTGGTCCACAGACTCACCTTGCTCAGCGGCGCGGGTGGCGGTGCGAGCGGCGTAGGTGGGCCAACCGGCTGCGCCGCTTCAAAGAGCAAAACAACCCCTAATGCAAAACGCCGGCGGGGCGCAGCAGGAAGACTTTCGGCGCGATGCGGTCCAGGTCGCCGTTCTTCGCCACGACCAGGCCGGCCGCGAAGTCGACGAGCTGCACCGCCTCGGCGTTGGACAGGGCGGTCAGGTCCATGACGACCGCGTTGCCCTGGCGGAAGTAGTCCCCGACGTAGTAGACGTCGTCGTAGCTCTGCGGGTGCAGTGTCTTGACCACTGCTTCAGTTTCGCCGGGGCACGCGGGAAGTCAAGCGCTGGTCAGCGCCTCGGTTCCGGGGCGAGGTCGGCGACCGGGCCGATGACGATCACCGCGGGCGGGCTCACGTCCTCGTCCCGCACCGCTGCCGCGACGGCGTCGAGCGTGCTGCGCAGCGTGCGCTGCCCGTGCGTGGTGCCCTCCTGCACCACCGCGACCGGCGACTTCGGGTCGCGCCCGTGCTCGATGAGCACCTCGGCGAACTCACCGATCCGCTTGACCGCCATCATCAGCACCAGCGTGCCGCGCAGCCGCGCCAGCGCAGGCCAGTCGACCAGCGACTGCTCGTCGTGCGGGCCGACGTGCCCGGACACGACGACCACCTCGTGCGCCACCCCGCGGTGGGTCACCGGCACGTCCCCGGCCGCCGGGGCGGCGAAGGCGCTCGTGATGCCCGGGACGGTGGTCACCGCGACCCCGGCCTCCACGCACGCGAGCAGTTCCTCGTAACCGCGCCCGAACACGTACGGGTCGCCGCCCTTGAGCCGCACCACGAACTTGCCCGCCTTCGCGTGCTCGATCAGCAGCGAGTTGATGACGTCCTGGTTGGCCGCCCGGCCGTAGGGGATCTTCGAGGCGTCCACGACCTCCACGTGCGGGCCCAGCTCCTCCAGCAGCTCGCGCGGGGCCAGCCGGTCGGTGATCACCACGTCCGCCCTGGCCAGCAGCTGGCGACCGCGGACGGTGATCAGGTCCGGGTCGCGCGGTCCGCCGCCGACCAGCGCCACCCCGGGCGCGGGCCGCTCCACCCGCTCGTCGACCGCGCCGGTGCGCAGCGCCTCGACGAGCGCGTCGCGCACCGCTGCCGAGCGGCGGTGGTCGCCGCCGGCGAGCACGCCGAGCAGCAGCCCGCCGTGCTCGGCGACGGCCGGCGTGACCGCCGTGCCGAGCGAAGCGATGTCGGCGCGGACGCAGAACACCCGGCGGCGCTCGGCCTCGGCCGCGACCTCGGCGTTGACCTCGTTGCCGGTCGCGCAGGCCACCACGTACCACGCGCCGTCGAGGTCGCCGTCGGCGTAGGCGCGCCGGTGCCAGGTCAGCTCCCCCGCGTCGGCCATGGCCTCCACCGCCGGGGTCGCCTCCGGTGCGATGACCTCGACCCGCGCACCCGCCTTGATCAGGCGGGGAACCCGCCGCTGCGCGACGGTGCCTGCACCGACCACGACCACCCGCTTCCCGGCGAGGTCGAGTCCTGCGAAGTAGTGGTTCTCAGTCATGTCCGCAATCCGTGTTGTGCTTCGCCCGGCAGGGCCGGACCCAGAGAGTGGGAGCGGGCCACCACGTTGTGGCCCGCTGGCCTGATCAGCGCTGGTCAGGCGGGCGCAACCGCCACCAGAGCGCGGCGCCGCCCCATACTGCCATGAACGCGGCCAGCGTCAGATAGCCGAGCAGTTCGAAGTGGTCGCCCAGCGCCGCCACCGGGCCCAGCGGCGACACCCCGAGCTCGTCGAGCAACCCGGCCAGCACCACCAGCGCGACCACGGCCGCGAGCACCACGGTCAGCGCCGTGGTGGTCACGTTGACCGACAGCCTGCGCAGCGGCCGGGCCAGCGACCAGGTGTAGGCGCGGGACATCAGCATCCCGTCCACGCTGTCCACTGTGCACATCCCGGCGGCGAACAGCAGCGGCAGGCTCAGCACCGCGACCGCGGACAGCTGCTGGTTCGGCGCGACCATCGCCAGCACCGTGATCTCGGTCGCGGTCTGCATGCCGAGCCCGAACAGCAGTCCGATGACGAACAGGTGCCACGACCGGCCGACCAGCGCCCGCATCCGGCCTCGCAGCAGCCGGGCCATCAACCCGCGCCGCCCCAGCACCAGCTCGATCTCCTCCTCGCCGACCCCGCCGCCGCGGGCCCGCCGAAGCAGCCGCACGGCGTCGCGCAGGACCAGCGCGTTCAGCACGGCGAGGGCGCCGAGCACGAGCACGACCACCACGTCGACGACGAGCGAGGTCTGCAGCCCGGCCTGCTCAGCCCACGACTGCGCGGCCGGTCCGGCGACGAACGCCACCGCGAACGCCAGGAACATCACCACGCTGGCGTGCCCGAGCGCGAACCACATGCCGGTCGACACCGGCCGCCTGCCGCGCTGCATGAGCAGCCGGGTCGCGTCGTCGATCACCGCGACGTGGTCGGCGTCGAAGCCGTGCCGCAGGCCGAGCAGGTAGGCGGTGGTCCCGGCGGCGGCCAGCCCGCCAGCGGCGGTGAACGCCTCCTGGTGGAGCAGGTAGGCGCTCCAGCCGATCAGGTGCAGCGCGCCGACCCCCGCCAGCACCCACGCCGCCTTCCGGCGTTCGACAGTTCCCCACGCGTGGCGGGGATTTGGTGCGTGATCGTTTTCCGGTCCGTGATCGGTTTCGGCTGGGTGCGGGGTTTCCGGTGCGCGATCGGTTTTCGGCCTGTGACCGGTTCCAGGCCCGTGACCGGCATCCGGTCCATGATCGGTTTCGGCTGGATGCGGGGCTCCCGCTCCGTGACCGGTCCCCGGCCCATGATCGGTTTCAGCTGCGTGCGGGGTTTCCCGCACCTGATCGGTTTCCCGTGCGCGATCGTTCGCAGGCATGGATCTCCTGGGTTCTCCGCCCTGGGGCTCCTACCGCGCGCCGCGGGCGCGGCGCGGGGCCGGCGACGAGTCTCCTGACTCCCGGATCACGGCGGGTCTCCCGAGCCTTCCAGCCCTCGCGGGCCGTGGCGGTGCACTTCGGGACCGCTCCCCGGTCACAGTGGCGGGACCGTCCCGGATTCGCACCGGGTTCCTCCGCCGCAGGCCGTCGTATCCTGACCTGCCCGGCGACCCGGGTCAATCGACCGCGACCGTTCTGTGATCGGCATCGCCGACCGCCGCGAGCACGCCCATCCTGGTCCCAGCAGCCCTTTCGCTGGGCCGCTGACCAGCGCATGCTGGTCATGCGCGCGGACCGAGGAGGCGACCATGAACGAGACTCGGACGATCAACTTGAACCTGCAGGTGGTCGAGGCCGGCGCGAAGACGACCTGCGACGTCGGGATGACCACCGGCGACGGCCAGGCGCTGCACGGGCACGGCACCGCCCGCCGCCACCCGGACGACCCGGACGTCCCGCAGATCGGGGACGAGATCGCGGTGGCCAGGGCGCTGTTCGAGCTGGCCCACAAGCTGCTTGATACGGCCGCACACGACATAGGCGAGCGCATGCACCGCAAGGTTCATCTGCCCGCGTGAGGTTCGTTCTGCTCGGCGGCGCGGGCGGCGGAACCTCAGGCGCCCGCGCCGCCACCATTCAGCCGGAAATGCCGGGGACCTGGATCAGGTCCAGGTCGGCGGCGGTGGTGAGTTCGCCCAGCAGGGCGACCGCGTTGCCTTTCAGGGCCAGGGACACCGCGTCCTCCGGGGTTCCCGGCCGGACGTCCGTGCCCGGGCGGAGGAGGTGGCGGACCTCGTCGATCCGGTGGTCCGGGTCGACCACGACCGCGGCCCGGCGGAGTTCCGCCTCGGCGCGCGGGGTGCGCAGGTCCGGGGCCGGGCCCAGGGTGATCGCCGCGAGCCTGCCCCGGGGCCGGGTGCGGGCCGCGGCCACCACCACGTTCTCCCCGGTGATCTTGCCGACGACCAGTTCCGCGGGCCCGAGTTCGCCCGCCGCGCGCAACGCGGCGGCCTCGGCCACGCTCGGCGTCCCGGTGTGCGCCGCCACCGCGTCGCTCGGGTTCGGCACCTCCACCCCCGCCAGCTCCGCCGCCGGGTAGCGCAGCAGCGGCAGCTCGTCCCCGGCTTCGGCGGCGTGCCAGAACCCGAGGTCCTGCACCGCTTCGACGACCCCGTGCTCGTCGGCCTTGTCGTCCACGGTCGCGAACGCGCGCACCGCGCGCAGGTCCAGGTCGTGGTCGCGGGCCAGCCGCGCGACCAGCTCGGTCACCTCGCTGCGGGCGACACCGCGCCGCGAGCCGACACCGACGACCAGGGTGCGCGGGACCAGCCGGACGGTGCGCTCCGAGTCCTCCTCGCCGGGCAGCCGGTCGTCGACCACCACCGTCCACAGTGGCCGGTCAACATCGGTGCCGACGTTGTCCGGCAGCGCGGGCAACGGGAATCCGTGCGGGTTCACCACCAGCACCCGCTCGCCGTCGAGGACCGCCGCGCCGCACGCCGCGATGTCACCGTCCACAGTGGCGTCGAGCAGGTCGACGACCTCGTCCCACGGCGAGCTGCTGCCGCCGCCGGGGACCGTCGTGACGACCGGGGTGCAGCCGAGCACGTCGGCCACCTGCTCGGCCAGCGCGTTGGCCCCGGCGTCGTGCCCGCCGTCCAGCGCGATCGCGAACCGCAGCTGCTCGTCGACGCACACCACGCCCGGGTCGGTCTGCCGGTCGCGCAGCAGCGGCGCGATCACCCGCACCGCCTCGCCCGCGGCCAGGAAGAACACCGCCGCGTCCAGCTGTGGCCACATCCGGCGCACCACCGGGCCGAGCGGCCCGTCGGCCAGGACCGCGTCCGGCCCCAGCCGCGCGGCGAGCTCCGCGGCCGCCCGCCTGGCGGCCGGGGTGAGCGCGAACAGACCGATCATTCGTGTTCTCCCTTGCGGTGACCCGAGATCAGCACGACCGGGTCGGTGGGCTTCAGGCTCGCGGCGCCGTCCTCCAGCTCCACCAGCCTGCTCGCCGACAGCTGCACGCCGGACACCTCGTACCCGGCGTTGCGCAACGCGTCCCGCGTCGTGCCGACGCGGTCCAGCGCCGCGAGCGCCACGACGACCCGAGTCGCCCCGGCGTGCGCGCAGGCGGTGACGACGTCGGCTCCGCCGCCTCCGACGAAGATCGAGTCCGGCCGGGGCAGCTCCCGCAGCGCCTGCGGCGCGGCGCCCTCGGCGACCCGGACGTCCACCCCGTGCCCGGCGGCGTTGGTGATCAACCGCACGACCTGCGCCTCGTCGGACTCCACCGCGATGCTCGCCGCGCCCAGCCGGGCGCACTCCACGGCGACCGAACCGGACCCGGCGCCCACGTCCCACACCAGCGTCCCCGGCCGGGGCGCGAGCTTGGCCAGCGCCACCGCGCGGACCTCCGACGAGGTCAGCATCCCGTCCCGGTGCGAGAACTCGTCCTCGTGCAGCGCCCACCCGGACTCCGGCGGCAGCGGCTCGCCGCCGGCGAACCAGCTGCGCCGCGGCACCGCGTCCGGCTCGGCCAGGCAGAGCACCACGTTCGGCTCCCGCCAGGTCCGGCGCGCGGCCTCGGCCGGGTCGACCGTGGTGACCGCTTCGTTCGGGCCGCCGAGGTCCTCGCCGACGATCAGCGTCCGCCGCCAGCCCTCCAGCCCGGACCCGAGCTGCGCGGGCCCCGCACCGCGCGCGCTGAGCACCACGACGGCGGGACGCGCGCGGCACACGTTGAGCGCGGCGCCGATGTCACCGCCCTGCGGCGAGATCACCGCGACGTCGTCCCACGACCGCCCGGCGCGCGCCATCAGCTGCTGCACGCTGGAAGCACCGGGCAGCACCCCGCAGCGCACGCCGTGCTCGCGCAGCGTGCGGACGACGCCGAAGAACCCCGGGTCGCCCGAGGCGAAGACGACCGCGTGCTCGTCGCCGCTGAGCGCCGCGAGCGCGTTGAGCGCGGGCTGGAACGGGCCCAGCTCCAGCCTGCGGGCGTGTTCGGGGGCGTGCGCGTCCAGGTGCCGCCGCGCGCCGACGACGAGTCTGGCCGAGGCGAGCGCTTCGGCGCTGCCCTCCGGCAGCGGCCCGCCGTCGATCCCGATCACCGTGACTGACACGTCACCCACCTCGCCTCGCTCGTCGTCCTGCGGGCACAAGTCCATCACGGGCGCCGCGGGCGGATGAGACGTGCCGCCTCAATCCGGCCGGTACGACTTCTCCGGCCAGAACGGCCATTCCTCGAACCAGCCGCACCGCCCGTCCGGCGCGAGCCGCACGATCCACAGGTCGCGGTACTCCTGGTCCACCGGCTCGCCGTAGCCGACCTCCACCCGCACGACCCCGACATCGCCGTCGACGGCCACGATCTCGCTGCTCATCCGGAAGATCTCGTCGGCGCCTTCGCGCTGTTCCTCCCACATGCGCGCGATCTCGGGAAGTCCGGTCACCTGCTCCCAGTAGGGCGACTGCCGGTAGACCGCGTCCTCGGTGAAGATCTCCGCGAGGACGTCGGTTCCCGGAGTGCGCCAGGCGCGCTCGTAGGCGGCCACCCAGGCGCGCAGTTCGTCTCGGTCCATGCCGACGAGAGTCGCACCGCGCGGCGCTTCCCGCAGTTACGAGGTGCTCTTCTTGTCGGACGCGGTCTTGCGCTTGGCCTGCGTGGTCTTGGCAGTGGTGGACTTCGTCGTCTTGGCCTTGGCCCGCGACTTGACCGGCGCCTTGGCGGTGGCCTGCTCGGTTCCGGTGCGGCGGGCCGCGGAAGTGGCCGCCCTGCGGGGCTTCGGCGCGGGCTCCTCTGCCTGCTGCGCCGGGGCCTGCTCGGCCTGCTGCGGAGCGGGCTGCTGCGCCGGGGCCTGCTCGGCCTGGTGCGGAGCGGGCTGCTGCGCCGGGGCCTGCTCGGCCTGCTGCGCCGGGGCCTCCGCTGCCTGCCGCGGAGCTGCCTGCGGCACCGGGGCCTGCTGCGGTGCCTCGGTGGTGTTCGGCGGCGGTGCGACCTCTTCGGTCTGCTGCGCCGGAACGGCGATCTCCTCGGCGTCGACGAACAGGTCCGGCTGTTCGGCGCCGGGCTGCGGGGCGGGCGCGGGCTTGGCCCGCCCACCGCGGGCGGTCTCCTGCCAGCTGCGGACCGCCCACCACGCGACGTCCGATCCGGGCTGGTCCGGCTTCGCTCCGTCCTTGGCCGACCGGCGGACGACCTCCGGGCGGCGGTAGGCGTGGAAGTGGCCGGCCGGGTAGTTGCGCCCGCGCCGGGTGGTCTCCTGCAACGCCCGGCCGACGATGAACAGCGCGTTGCGCCACAGCCGGTGCTGCTTGACCGCCTGCGCCAGCTCACCGATCGTCGTGCGCACCAGCAGCTCGTCCGGCCAGCTCACCTTGTGCGCGATCAGCACCGGGACGTCGTCGGTGTAGCCGCCCGCGCGCAGCTCGTCGGCCAGCTGACCGGCCCGCGCCGCCGAGAGCAGCACCGCCATCGTGGTGCCGTGCCGGGCGAACTCGCGCACCCGCTCGCGCTCGGGCATCGGCGGCTGCCCGCCCTCCAGCCGGGTCAGCACCACCGACTGCGCGACCTCGGGAACGGTCAGCTCGCGCCCGGCCGCGGCGGCAGCGGCGCTGAAGGTGCCCACCCCGGGCACGATCTCGACCTCCAGCTCCATCCGCGTGCAGGCGTCGTACTGCTCCTGCACCGCGCCCCACAGCGCCGGGTCGCCCGCGTGCACCCGCGCGACGCGGAGCCGGTCGCGCTCGGCGCGGCGGTAGATCTCCACGGCTTCCTCGTGGGTCAGCCGCGAGGAGTCGACGAGCTCGGCGTCCTGGCGCGCGTGCTCCTGGACGCACTCCGGCGCGACCAGGCTCGCGGTCCACACCACGATGTCGGCCTCGGCGATCCGGCGCGCGCCGCGCACGGTGATCAGGTCGGCCGCACCGGGTCCGGCACCGACGAACGAGACCCGACCCGGGTGTGTTTCAGGAATCATGTCCAACCAATCGCAAGACGTGCCAACCGATGTTCGGCGCAGCGGGTGTGGAGCCGCCCTCGCGGACCTTGACCGTACCGGTTGATCCCGGTCGCGTGATCGAGGTGGTCACCTCCAGCGCCACCGCGATCACGTGCCGTGACCTGCTGCTCCGTTCCGGTGGCGCAACGCTTCCACGAACCGGCTAATTGCTTCCGGTTGCCCGGCGGGGTGGGTGTGCAAGTAGGACGCGTGCACCCCGCCCTGGACGAAGCCCTCGGCCACGACGCCGCCCGCCCGCCACCGCCACGCCGGGCGGGCACCGCTGCCCGGATCCAGGACGGTGCGGTGGAATTCGTGCCCGCTGACCCGGTTTCCCTCGGCGAACGAAGGGGAATCGGCCGCGGCGACCGCGTCCCGGTAGCCGAGCGTGAGCCTCGGCGACATCTCGGCGCGCGCGCCGAGCACCCCGCACATCGGGTGCTCGTCGAGCGACTCCGCCAGGTACAGCAGCCCGCCGCACTCCGCGTGCACCGGCGCCCCGGACTCGGCGAAAGCCGCGATTTCCTTGCGCAGCAAGGAGTTCGCCGACAGCTCCGCCGCGTGCTGCTCGGGGAAACCGCCCGGCAGCACGAGTCCGGCGGTGCGTTCCGGCAGCAGCTCGTCCCGCAGCGGGTCGAGCACCGCGACCTCCGCACCGGCCGCCTCCAGCAGCTCCACGTGCTCGGCGTAGCCGAAGGTGAAGGCGGCGCCACCGGCCACCGCGACCACCGGCCGGCCCGGCCCGCGTTCGACCTCGGCGCCCGGATCCCACCGGTCGCCGTCCAGCGGCGGCGCGGATTTCGCAAGCGCCACAACCGAATCCAGGTCCACCGACCGCTCCACCGCCTCGGCCATCGCCGACACCGCGCGGCTCGCCTGCGGGCCGTGCTCGGCGGCGGTGACGAGCCCGAGGTGGCGCGATGGGACCTCCAGGCCGTCCGTGCGCGGCAGCGCGCCGAGCACCGCGAGCCCGGCCGCGTCGGCGGCTTCGCGGAGGACTTCCTCGTGCCGGGCGGAGCCGACCCGGTTGAGGATCACACCACCGATCCGGACGCCCGGCTGGAAGCTCCGGAAACCGTGCAGCAGCGCGGCCAGGCTCTGGCTCTGCCCCCTGGCGTCGACCACGAGCACCACGGGCGCGTCCAGCAGCCCGGCGACGTGCGCGGTGGACCCGAACGCCGGACCGTCGGCACCGGTGCCGATGCGGCCGTCGAACAGGCCCATCACGCCTTCGACCACGGACAGGTCCGCGTCCGCGCTGCCGTGGTGGAACAGCGGCAGGATCCGCTGCTCCCCCACCAGAACCGGGTCGAGGTTGCGCGCCGGGCGGCCGGCGGCCACCCGGTGGTATCCGGGGTCGATGTAGTCGGGACCGACCTTGAACGGCGCCACCCGCGCGGACCGGCGGCGCAGCGCGGCCAGCAGCCCGGTCGCGACCGTGGTCTTGCCGTGCCCCGACCCGGGGGCTGCGACGACCAGCCTCGGCGCCGGCGTCACCACTCGATGCCCTTCTGGCCCTTCTGCCCGGCGTCCATCGGGTGCTTGACCTTGGTGGTCTCCATGACCAGGTCGGCGGCGTCGATCAGCGCCTGCGGCGCGTACCGGCCGGTGATCACGACGTGCTGGTGCCCGGGGCGGTCGCGCAGCGCGGCCACGACCTCGTCCACGTCGACCCAGCCCCAGTGCATCGGGTAGGTGAACTCGTCGAGCACGTAGAGCCCGTGCCGCTGCTCGGAGATCCGGCGCGCGATCTCCCGCCAGCCCTCCAGCGCGGCGGCGGCGTGGTCCTCCTCGGTGCCCTGCTTGCGGGCCCACGACCAGCCCTCGCCCATCTTGTGCCACTCGACGGGGCCGCCCTGGCCGGTCTGCTCGTGCAGGTCGCCGAGCGCGCGGAACGCGGTCTCCTCGCCGACCCGCCACTTCGCGGACTTGACGAACTGGAAGACCCCGATCGACCAGCCCTGGTTCCAGCCGCGCAGCGCCATCCCGAACGCCGCGGTCGACTTGCCCTTCATCTCACCGGTGTGCACCACGAGCAGCGGCCGGTTCCGTCGCTGCCGGGTGGTCAGTCCGTCGGCCGGCACTGTCGAAGGCTGTCCCTGAGGCATGCCCCGACCCTAAGGGACTCCGAAGCGGCAGGACCGCTTCGGTCCCGCAGCGAGAGGGCGCCTGAGGTTCCGCCACCGGACCACTCACGCGAAACGACCCGCTCACAGCAAGCATTAAAAAGGCCCTCGCACTCAACCGACCTGGGGGTCGTCGGGAGCGCGAGGGCACTTTGCGGGTCCACCCCTGGGGGTCAGGTGGACGGGATCACCGTACCAACCGGTCGGCAGCCGCTGTCCCCGCCATCGGAGATCTCGTAACCAAAACGAAATCAAGCGGCCGTCGAACGGTCACCTCGGATTGCGCGCACCACACCCGCGACGTTGTCCGCCGACAGCTCCTCCAGCCGAAGGCTCGGTGCCTGGAGGGCCACCCCGAGCCGTCCGGCCAGGCCGAGCCGGACGTGCCCGCTCTCGCAGTCGACCACCACCGACGCCACGCCTTCGGCGGCGATCAGCCCGGCCGCGCGCAGCGCGTCGTCGACCGCGCGCCGGGCGCGTCCATCCACATCGGACTTCAGCGGGACGGTGGCCCGGCCGTCGGTGAGCAGCACCAGCAGCGGGCGGCGACGGGCGTCGCGGGTGCGTTCCGTGGTGATCACCTTGCGCGCCTTGAGCAATCCGTCCGCCAGCGGCGTGCGGCCACCGGTCCGCAGCCGCCGCATCCGGGTCGCCGCAGCGTCCACAGAGGACGTCGGTGGGAGCGCGACCTCGGCCGAGTCACCGCGGAAGGTGATCACGCCGACCTTGTCCCGGCGCTGGTAGGCGTCCCGCAGCAACGACAGCACCGCGCCGCTGACCGCCGACATCCGCTCGCGCGCCGCCATCGAGCCGGACGCGTCGACCACGAACAGCACCAGGTTCCCCTCACGGCCCTCCCGGACCGCGTGCCGCAGATCGTGCTTGCGCAGCACCAGTCCCGGACCGCTGCGCCCGCGCGCCCGCTGGTGCACCGCCGCGGCGGCCAGCGTCGCGGGCAGGTGGATCCCGTGCCCCTCCGCGGTCGCCGCCCGCACCGCCCGCCCGCTGCGCGAGCG
>NZ_BAAAUX010000045.1:0-138515 GCF_039534165.1 Saccharopolyspora taberi
CGGAGCCGGGTCGGGTGCGGCGGAGCGGCGGGACGCCGGGTCGAGCGGAGCCGGGTCGGGTGCGGCCGGGCGACGGGACGCAGAGTCCGGCGCGGCCGGGTCGGGTGCGGCCGGGCGACGGGACACCGAGTCCAGCGCGGCCGGGTGGCGGGTCGGCGGATCGACCGGAGCCGGGTCCGGCACGGCGGAGCGGCCAGAGTCCGGTGGCGAAGCCGGGTCCATCGCGGCGGCTCGGCGGGTCGGCGGGTCCAGCGGAGCTGGGTCCGGCGCGACCGGGCGGCGGGACGCAGAGTCCAGCAAGGCCGGGTCCAGCGCGGCCGGATCCAGCGCGGCCGAGCGACGGGAATCCGGGTCCAGCGGAGACGGGTCCGGCGCGGCCGGGCGACGGGACGCCGAGTCCAGCGCGGCCGGGCCTGACGCCGACGGACGGCGGGTCGGCGGGTCGACCGGAGACGGGTCCATCGCGGCGGGCCGGCGAGTCGGTGCATCCAGCGGGTCCGGCGCGGCCGGACGGCGGGACGCCGGGTCCGGCGGAGCCGAGTCCAGCGCGGCATCGGCGGGATCGCGCTGGGCCGAGCGGCGGGACGCCGGATCCAGCGCCGAAACCCGGTCCAGCGGCGGAGCCGCGGGGCGCGGACCGCGCGGCGGCGACGGGACGGCGGCCCGCCGGGTCGGCTCGGGCTCCTCGCCGAGATCGCCGAGATCGCCGGGGTCAGCGGGGCCGTCGAGGTCAGCAAGATCGCCGGGATCGCCACCGTCCGCGTCCGCCTCGGGTTCCTCCCGGGACTTGGCAGGCTTGCGCTCCGGCGGGGTGATGTAGTGCCGCAGGCGCATGGTCGGTTCCTCGACGTAGCGCCAGGACAGCGTTCCCATCACGTACGCCAGCGGTGCCGCGCACAGCAGCATCAGGTACTGGTTCGCGATCCCCGCCATCGCGAGCAGCTGCTGGATCGGGAAGCCCCAGACGTACACGCCGTAGCTGCCGTTGACCCAGACCCCCGGGACCTCCAGGCGGGACGGCCAGAAATGACCGGTGACGATCACCGCGTAGCTGACCGCGAAGCACATCCAGAACGAGCCGACCTGGTTGTTCGGCATCAGCGCCAGGACCGCCAGCCCGGCGATCGCCGCGGTCGGCGACAGCGGGATCCGGTACAGGTTGAGCACCACGCCCGCCGCGAACGCGACCAGGAACGCCACCAGCGACTCGATCGGCACGCTCAGCAGCGAACCCGCCGACTCCGCGCCGGGCAGGTTCTCCAGGTGCCGGTCCCAGGCGATCAGCAGCACCAGCGCGACCACCGCCAGCCAGCGGAACCGGTCCCGGCCCGCGCCGAGCAGCAGCAGGACGTACAGCCCGCCGTAGGCCAGCAGCTCCATCGGCAGCGTCCACAGCGAGCCGTTGACCGCGTCCGGCCACGGGTTGTCCAGGAACACCCCCGGCAGCTCGTGCTTGAGGGTCAGCAGGCCCGCGTTGTTGACGACGTACCCCCAGGTGCCGTTCGCACCGAAGTACTCGCCGACCGGGAGCTTGGTCACCATCGGCCCGATGATCAGCGCCATCCCCAGCGACACCGTGAGCATCGGCGGCCACAGCCGCAGGACCCGCTTGGCCGCGAACCTCGCCGGGTGCGGGTCGCGGATCCAGCTCTCGGTGATCTGGAAGCCGCTCAGGGCGAAGAAGCCCATGAGCACGCCCTCGTCGGGCTGGATCGGCCACTCCGGCGGGAACAGCTCGCCGGTACCGACCAGCGGTGAGCTGTGGCCGTAGATGACCACCAGCGCACCGATCATGCGCAGCCAGGCGAAGCCGTGGTTGGGCGGGGCGAACAGCTCCGGGCGGGCGTGGACGACTCGCGCCTCACCCACCCAGATCACCCCATCACGCGAACTTCCCCCGCCATCCCTGGAACGCTGCGTAGCGTAGCCCGCCCCGGACGATCTATGGAGGCAGTTCACCCCTGTCCCCGAGCCCGGCCATCCGTCCGGAGCACCGGTCACCGGCCGCAGGGCGTTCCACCTGCCGGATCGTTATCCGGCCGGTGCACCCGGCCGCGGGGCCTGGGTGCAAAATGGCGGTCGATCGCCATTTGGGGTGCGGTCGCCAATCCGGAAAGGGCGCATCGGTGACCTGGCAAGACGAGCTGCAACATCTCGACGCCGAACTCGCGGCAGGACGCATCTCCGCCGAGGAGTACCGCAACCGCCGGGACGCCGCGCTCGGTCGGGCCAAGGCGGAGGCCGAGTCCGGACCGTCGTCCGGCGGGTTCCCCGCGCAGCAGCCCGAGTCCGGACCGTCCTCCGGCGGATTCCCCGCGCAGCAGCCCGAGACGGGGCCGCCCTCGGGCGGATTCCCGCAGCAGCAGGAGTCGGGCCCCTCGTCCGGCGGGTTCCCCGCGCAGGACTCCGGCGGGTTCCCCCAGCAGGAAGCTCCGCAGCAGCAGGGCAGCCCGTTCCCGCCCGCGTTCAACTGGGGCACCGCCGCGCAGCAGCAACCGCAGCAGCCCGGGTCGAACGACGCGACGCAGGTCGTGCAGAACCCGCTGTTGCAGCAGCAGCCCGCGCAGCAGAGCGACAACGAGAGCACCCAGGTCGTCAACCTCAACCAGACGCCGCCGCAGCAGCCCTGGCCCGGTCAGCAACAGCAGCAGGCCCAGTGGCCGCAGCAGCAGGGCTGGAACAACCCGGAGCCGCCGAGCACGCCGTGGGGCGACGGTGACGTGCCCGCCACCGAGCACGGCGACACCAGCTGGATGCGGCAGGGCCCGGAGGTCTTCGACAGCGCGGGCAAGTCCGGCAAGGGCAAGATGATCGCCGGCGTGTCGATCGGCGCGGTGCTGCTGGTCGGCGTGATCGTCGCGGGCGTCTTCTACTTCACGTCCCAGGGCGGGGAGCAGCCGTCCCCGCAGAACCCGCCGACGGCGCAGCCGCAGACCCCGCCCACCAGCTCCCTGCCGGAACCGCCCGCGGCGAAGGCGCCCCCGGCGAGCTCGCAGGAGGTGCTGGTCGCCCTGCCCGGCGCGCCGAACCCGTGGAACGGCCCGCTGGACCCGGCCTCGCTCGGCGGCGGCAAGAGCGGCCTGCTCCAGCCGCAGGCGGTGCGCGACTTCGCGCTGCAGAACGGCTTCGTGGACGGCTGGTTCACCGGCAGCGCCGAGGGCACCACGCCGAAGACGACGCTGCTGGCGCTGCGGATGCCCGACCAGAACAGCGCCTCCGGCGTGGTCGAGAAGTACCTGGGCGCGCAGCAAGGTCTGTCCAGTGTGGACGACCTGTCCTTCCAGGGTGTGGACGTGGTCAACACCGGCGGCACCTTCCGGACCGCCTACGTGGTGCACAACTGGGTCGTGATCGTCGACGTCAGCGCGGGGAACGACAAGCCCGCCGCCCGCGAGCTGTTCAAGTCCACGCTCGACCAGCAGTTGCAGCAGAGCCCGCCGACCGTGCGGAAGTGATCTGAGTACCTGTCTTTGATCTCGTCTTGCTCAGCGGTGCAGGTAGCGGAACCTCAGAACTTGTCTTTGAACTCGTCTTGCGTAGCGGTGCGAGCAGCGGAACCTCAGGCGCCCGCTGGCTGCGGTAACTTTTTCCGACGTATGCCAATACGACGGAAAAAGCTGTCCTCGCCAGCGAACGCCTGAGAACCCGCGGCGGTGCCGGTTGCGTGCGTGGGCCAAGCGGCTGACGCCGCTTCGAAGATCAAAAACAGGCTCTCTGACGCGAAGAACGGGCGGGATGCGGCGAAGCATCCCGCCCGTTCTGCTTCGGTCAGGCGGTGGCGGCGAGCAGCGCGCGCAGCGCGGCGAGGGAGACCGCGGGGCCGAACTGGGCGTCGACCGCGGCCTTGCCCGCGTCCGACAGCCGCCGCCAGGTCTGGTCGTCGGTGAGCAGCCGGACCACGGCGTCGGCGAGGCCGCGGGCGTCGTCGGCGACCAGGACGTCCCGGTCGTCGGCCAGGTGCATGCCCTCGGTCGCGACCGAGGTCCCCACGACGGGAACGCCGCTGCCCAGGCTCTCGCCGACCTTGCCCTTGACGCCGGCGCCGAACCGCAGCGGAGCCAGCGTCACGCGGCTGCGCTGGTACATCGGCGCCAGGTCGGCGACCCAGCCGTGCACCTCGACGCCCTTGCCCGCAAGCGAAAGCACGTCCTCGGTGGGGTTGCTGCCGACGACGTGCAGCACCGCGTCCGGGCACTTCTCCCGCACCAGCGGCATGATCTCCTCGGCCGCCCAGCGTGCCGCGTCGCCGTTCGGCGGGTGGTCGAAGCTGCCGACGAACAGCACGTCGCGCCGCCCTTCCGGCCGCGCCGGGCGCCGGTCGACCTCGTGCACGTTCGACAGCACCCGCACGTCGGCCTCCGGCACCAGCTCGGCCAGCAGCCGCTGTTCGGCCTCCGACACGACGAACGTGACGTCGCAGCTGCGGGTCAGGCCCAGCTCCATCTGCCGCGACGCGAACGCCTTGCGGCGCAGCGCTTCCGCCCCCGCGGTGTCGCCTTCTGCCTCGGCGAGCGCAGCCTGCCGCTCCAGCCGCAGGAAGTGCACGTCAACCGTGTCGTAAGCGACGACCGCCTGCGGCGCGCAGGTGCGCAGCTCCTCCAGCAGGCTCCACGCGACCTGCGGGCGGGACAGCAGCGCGAGCGAGATCTCCGACCCGGCCTCGGCCAGGAACGCCTGCTGGAGCTCCGGCGCGGGCAGCACGGTGACGCCGAGCTGCTGGAGGTCGGTGGTGTAGGGCTCCAGCCGGGCGTGGTTGCCGGGGAAGAACACCACCCGGCAGCCCAGCTCCACCAGCTGCCGGAGGATGCGGCGGATCCGCACCGAGCCGGAGTCGAAGTCCGGGCGCGGGACCTGGTGGTCCTTGACCAGCACGATCGGGCCGCGGTGACCCGCGCTGCCGCGCTGGCGCGCCAGCCACAGGTTGCGCGGCGAGGCTTCCGGCAGGTGCTCGGCGGCCAGCGTGTCCGCCCACTTCTCGACGAACGCCTCGCGGTTTAGCTCCTGGTGGCGCTTCACGCCGCTGTTGAGGTCCGTGCCGTTGGACACGCCCTCGTGGTGCACGACCACGGCCTTGGGCTGCACGACGGTCCGGTAACCGGCCGCCCGGACCGCGAACGCGAGGTCGGTGTCCTCGTAGTAGGCCGGGGCGAACCGGGTGTCGAAGCCGCCGACCTGGCGGAACACCTCGGCGCGCACCAGGATCGCCGCGCCGGAGCAGTAGTCGACGTCGCGAACGTTGCCGAACTCCGCGCCGTTCGGGTCGCCGCCGCGGCCGTAGTTCCAGCCGTTGCCGTCGGACCAGACGATGCCGCCGCACTCCTGGAGCCTGCCGTCCGGGTAGACGAGCTTCGCGCCGACCAGGCCGATCCGCTCGTCGGAGGTCATGGTCTCCATCAGGACGTCCAGCCAGGACTCGGTGACCTCGGCGTCGTTGTTCAGGAAGAACAGGTGCTCGCCGCGGGCGTGCTCGGCGCCGAGGTTGCAGGCGCCGATGAAGCCGAGGTTGCGCTCGGCGCGGACCAGCCGCACTCCCTCGCAGGCGGCGAGCTTCTCGGCGCTGTCGTCCGGGGAGGCGTCGTCGACCACGATCACCTCGAACGGCACCGACACCAGGTGCCCGCCCAGGAACCGCAGGCACTGCCGGGTGTAGGGCCACTTCCCGTGCACCGGCACGATCACGCTGACCACCGGCCGGTCGCTGTGCGGAACCGGCAGCGGACCGGTCTCCACCGCCTCGACCTCGGTCCGCACGCCGGGCTTGCGGCCCAGCGCGATCTCGTAGACGTCCCGGCGCGCGGTGCCGCGCGGTGCCACCCGCTCCACGACCTGCCGGTACTTCGACACCGCGCGCTGCACCAGCGCGGAGTTCTGCGCCGCCAGCTCGGCGTTCTCCGCGCTCAGCTCCGCCGAGCGCTGCTCGGCGTCCGCGGCCCGCCCCTCCAGGTGCGCGACGCTGCCCCGCAACCACTCGATCCGCGCCGCGTCCCGCTCCGCGCTCCGCCCGGCCTCCGCCAGCTCGGCATCGGCCGCCGCGCGTTCCCGCTCCGCGGTCTCGGCGCGCTGCTCCTCGGCCTGCCGCAGCGACTCCAGGCGTGCGATGGCCGCCTTCAGCTCCTCGGCTTCGGCGCGGCTGCGCTGGTAGAGCTCGTTGAGCTTGGCGACGTCGGCGACCGCCGAGTCGCGCTGCTCGACGACCGCGTCACCGGCGCCGCGCGCGAGCGTGAGGTCGGCGTCGAGCAGCACCGCGGCGGCGGGCAGCTTGGGAAGCGGCTTGTCCGAGGCGAAGCCGACGAGGTAGGTGTGCGGCAGGCCCTGCTCGACCGTCCAGCCCGGCCCCTGCCTGCGCAGCGTCTGCAACCGGACGCCCTCGATCGCCGCGTCCGGGTCGCCGGGGTCGGCCGCCGACAGCACCGAGCCGACCGCCACGTTCTGCCGGAGCATCGCGACGTGCCGGAAGGCGCCCTCCAGCAGGGACTCGAACTCGCCCGCGGTGAGCTCCTTGACGTGGAACGGGTTGTCGTTGCCGTGCTCGTGCTGGTAGACGGCCGTGTCCGGGGTGCTGACCAGCAGCAGCCCGCCGCGCACCATGCGGGCGCGGACCAGGGCCAGCACGGCGTCGTGCTCGGCGACGTGCTCGATGGCCTCGAAGCAGACGACCACGTCGAAGGGCTTCTCGTCGGCCAGCAGCTCGGGATCCGTGATCGATCCGGCGCGGAAGGTGACGTCGCGGCCACCGTAGGTCCGGTTGGCGTGCTCGACGGTGGCCTCGTCGATGTCGACACCGACGACCTCGGCGCCCGCGGCCGCCAGCAGCGCGGCGCCGTAGCCCTCGCCGCACGCGAGGTCGAGCACCCGCTTGCCCCGCACGAACCGGGCCGCGAGCGCGTAGCGGTGGTAGTGCTCGTAGATCACCTGGACGTCGTCGGCCCACGGAACGCAGCGTTCCCCGGTCCAGTCGATGAGCCGCCGGTCGGTGTTGTCGTCCATCTCGTCCCTCGCCCGCGTGAATTCTGCTGGCAGGCTAGCGCGTCGCGATCGGCGCGCGGTCCCGGATCGGACCGGCCGGGAACGGCCTTCATGAAAAAGCTCTCATCCCGCCTTCATCGGAGTTCGCCCGGTCGGGAGGTAACAGTGGTGGGCATGAGGTCGGTTCCCCGCACGGTCCTGCTGATCGCGGCGCTCGCGCTGCCGATCGCGGCCGTTCTGGTCAGCTTCGCCGTCACCGACGGCCCGCGGACGCCGGACGTGCCCGCGCGGGTGGAGATAGGCAGCTCACCGGGCCCGGACCCGACGGTCGCGCCCGCGCCGCCGCCCCCCGAGCACCCGCCCGCCCAGCTCCCGCCGCCGAAGCCGGACGATGACGACGACGAAGACGACCTCGATGACTGAGCCGGTTCAAAGGCAGGGCACGGTGCGCAGGCAGGGCACCCGGATCCCGGCTCGCGCGCAGATCATGGGCTGGATGCTGCTCGTGCTGGTGGTGGTGCTGCTGGCCGTGGTGCTGCTGGTGCGGCAGTTCCTGCACAACGACGTCCGCAACCAGGTCACCGCCGCGATGGAGCAGGAGGCGCGGGAGTTCACCGCGTTCGCCGAGACCGGGCGGCATCCGGTCACCCGGCAGCTGCTGACCGATCCGCGCACGCTGTTCCGCTCCTACCTGGAGACCCAGTACCCGGACGCGGCCGAGGCGCTGGTGGGCGTGTGGCGCACCCCGGCCGGGCTGGAGCCAGTGACGCAGGCGCCGGACCGGTTCAAGGCGCTGGCCGCGGATCCGGTGCTGCTCGCGCAGATCGTCGACTCGCCGGAGCACTTCGGCACGGTCCAGACGGCAGCGGGCGAGATGCGCTGGGTCAAGGTGCGCGCGGTCAACGACGGCATCGACGGCTGGTTCGTCACCGAGCACTACCCGGCGGAGGCCACCGCCGACGCCGACCAGACCGTGCGGATGCTGCTGCTGGTCAGCGCGTTGGGCGTGCTGTTCGCGGCGATCGCGTCGTGGGTGGTGGCGGCCCAGATCCTCGCGCCGGTGCGCACCGTCCGGCAGGCCGCGGCCGAGATCAGCGAGCACGACCTGACCCGCCGCATCCCGGTCGAGGGCCGCGACGACATCGCGGCGCTGGCCGATCAGTTCAACGCGATGCTCGACCGGCTGGAGGACGCCTTCCGCACCCAGCGGCAGTTCGTCGACGACGCGAGCCACGAGCTGCGGACGCCGATCACGATCGTGCGCGGAAACCTCGAACTGCTCGGCGACGACCCGGCCGAACGGGAGGAGGTGGTCCGGCTGTGCACCGACGAGCTGGACCGGATGACCCGGATCGTGGAGGACCTGCTGATCCTGGCCAAGTCCGAGCGGCCGGACTTCGTCTCCCGGGCCCCGGTGTCGCTGGCGGAGCTGACCAGCGACATCGAGGCCAAGGTCCGCTCGATCGCGGACCGCAGGTGGCTGCTGGACGGCATCGGCGAGGGCGAGGTGCCGCTCGACGAGCAGCGGGTGACCCAGGCGATGGTGCAGCTCGCGCAGAACGCGGTGCAGCACACCGAGCCGGGGTCGGAGATCCGGATCGGTTCGCGGCTGGACCGCGAGCACGTGCGGCTGTGGGTCGCCGACCGCGGGCCGGGGGTCGACCCGGCGGAGGTCGAGCAGATCTTCGAGCGGTTCGCGCACGGCAGCGGTCCCGGGCGCGGCGGCGCGGGCCTGGGGCTGGCGATCGTCAAGGCCATCGCCGACGCGCACCACGGCCGGGTGCTGGTGCGCTCCGAGCCGGGCCGCGGCGCGACCTTCGAGTTGGAACTGCCCGTCACCGAGACCGTTGAGGAGCAGCACCCATGAGCAAGATCCTGATCGCCGAGGACGAATCCCGGATCGCGGCCTTCATCGAGAAGGGCCTGCGCGCCAACGGGTTCAGCACCACCGTCGTCGGCGACGGCGAAGCGGCCCTGGACTACCTGATCACGGGCGACTTCGACCTCGTGGTGCTCGACCTGGGACTGCCGGGCCGCGACGGGTTCTCGGTGCTGCGCGCGGCGCGGGCCCAGCACCGCACGGTCCCGGTGATCATCCTGACGGCCCGGGACTCGGTGCACGACACGGTCGCCGGTCTCGAAGGCGGCGCGGACGACTACATGACCAAGCCGTTCCGGTTCGAGGAGCTGCTCGCCCGGGTCCGGCTGCGGCTGCGGCCCGCGGACCGCACGCCGGAGGTCACGGTGCTGCGCGACGGGGACCTGTCGCTCGACCTGCGGACGCGGCGCGCGCAGGTGCCGCAGGCGACGGTGGACCTCACGGCACGGGAGTTCTCGATGCTGGAGCTGTTCCTGCGGCACTCGGGTCAGGTGCTGTCGCGGGAGCAGATCCTCTCCCACGTCTGGGGGTACGACTTCGATCCCGGGTCGAACGTCGTGGACGTTTACGTGCGCGCGCTGCGGCGGAAGATCGGGGCCGAGCGGATTCAGACCGTTCGGGGCATGGGGTACCGGCTCGGCGTTTGAGCGGCGGGGGGGCGGGGAGCTGGGTCGGCGCAGGGCGGGGCGGCGCAGCGGCGGGGTCGTCGGGGGCGCAGCGGCGAGCGCGAGGGGGCGGCGTCGGCGCTTTCGGCCGCCGTCGGGCACGCGGCGGCAGGGGCGTTCCGTCCCGGCATCGGTTCGGCACGAGCCCCGCACCGCCGACCACGAGCCCCGCACCACCGACCAGCCGTCACCGTTCGGCCTCGACACCTGGGAGCCGAGCTTCTGCCCCGCCACCAGGCCACTCCGCCGCCCGCTCGGCCGCCCACTCCGCCGCCCGAACCGCCGGCGACCCCGCCGCCCAACGACACCCCGCCCGCCCCCGCCGGGCGACGGCGGCCTCCCCCGTTATGGTGAAGCCGTGAACTCCTACTGGCGTCGCGTCACTCCGCCGCCCGCTGCCTGACGGGCGCGGGTAGGTCCCTTCGGCAGGTCGCTCGGCGGCCTCGCACTTCAGCACGCGCCCGTTCGCGGCAGTCCCTGCTCCGGCGAACGGAAGAGTTCACGTGTCCGACGACGTCATCGCTTCACCTGTCCACACCTTCACCTCCGGGCCCCTGCCCGTCCTGGTCGCCGCCGCGCTGTGGGGCACCACCGGGACCGCGGCGACCTTCGCGCCTCCCGGTGCGAGCCCGCTGTCCATCGGCGCGGCGACCATGGGGATCGGCGGGCTGCTGCTGGCGCTGCTCGCCGGGCGCTCCGCGCTCGGCGTGCTCCGCTCGGCGCGGCCCGGTCTGCTGCTGCTCGGCGCGCTGTCGATCGCCGTCTACCCGCTCGCCTTCTACACCGCGATGGCCTGGGCCGGCGTTGCCGTCGGCACCGTCGTCACGCTCGGGTCCGCACCCGTTTTCGCCGCGCTGATCGAGCGGGTCGCCGACGGGGTCCGGCTCGACGGGCGGTGGGCTTCGGCCGCGGCCGTCACGATCGTCGGCGGCGGGCTGCTCTGCGCCGACGGCGAGCGGGTGGAGGGTTCGTTCCCCGGGATCCTGCTCGGGTTGCTGGCCGGCCTCTCGTACGCCGCGTACTCCTGGGTGGCGGCTCGGATCCTGCGGCGCGGCCACGGTTCCCGGGCCGTGATGGGCGCGCTGTTCGGCGTGGCCGCCCTGGCGCTGCTCCCGGTCCTGGCGTGGACCGGCGGCCCGCTGCTGAGCACCCCGACCGGCGTGGTCGTCACGCTGTACCTGGCGGTGGTTCCGATGGGCCTGGCCTACGTCCTGTTCGGCTCCGGGCTGCGGCACACACCGGTCCGGGCGGCCACGACGCTGAGCCTGCTCGAACCGGTCGTGGCCGCGCTGCTGAGCCTGCTCGTGGTCGGTGAGCGGCTCGGGTTCGCGGGCTGGCTGGGGATGGCGCTGATCGGCGCCGGGCTGGTGCTCGTCAGCCTGCGCCGCTGAGCCGAAGTTGTGCACAGCTGTGGACAACTCGCTCCACAGCTGTGCACAACCTGCAGATGAACTGTGATTTCCCCAGGTCGCGAGTTGTGCACAGAGTTATCCACAGGCTGTGTACAAGTTGTCCCAGGTGATCAGTTCATGAACGCGCCCTCACCGAAGATTCACGAACACCTCAGCCCTGGGACACATCGTTGGTCCCATGCCGGTCCGAACCGAGTACGCGACGCCGCTGCGCCCGCAGCGGGCCGTCGGCGTCGAGCGCGGTGAGCGCGGCTGGGCGCTGGGGATCACGCTCGCCGCACTCGGTCTGCTCGGCGGGGCCGCGCTGCTGATGGGCCCGCCGCCGGGCGGGCTGCGCGAGACCGCGGTCGTCGTGGTGTTCGCCGCGGCCGTGGTCGGCTGGGTCAGCAACCGCTTCGACGACACCCACATCGCGCTGGTCGCCGCGACCGCGCTGGTCCTGTTCGGCGCCCTCGACGCGGACGACCTGTTCGCCACCCTCGGCGGCGAGCAGATCTGGCTGCTGGTGGCCGCGTTCGTGCTCGCCTCCGGCGTCAGCCGCACCGGCCTCACGGCGCGGGCCGCGGTCGCGCTGATCGGTCGCGCCCGGACCGCCCGCGGCCTGGTGCACCTGGTCACCGCCGGGCTGCTGCTGACCGCGCTGCTGGTGCCGAGCACCAGCGGCCGGGCCGCGCTCGTGCTGCCGGTGTTCACCGTGCTCGCGGACGCGTTCGCCGACCGCAGGCGGCTGGTGCACGCGCTCGCGCTGCTGTTCCCGACCGTTGTGCTGCTGTCGGCGGTCGCCACTCTCGTCGGCGCCGGCGCCCACCTGATCACGAGCCAGCTGCTCGCCGAAACCACCGGCGAGGGCATCGGGTTCGCGCAGTGGCTGCTGTGGGGTGCGCCGCTGGCGATCGCGAGCAGCCACCTGGCGGCCGAGCTGGTCCTGCTGCTGTTCACCGGGCGCGCGGACCGGCGGGCGCGGCTGACCGTCGACGCGGCAGAACTCCGCCGCGCAATGGGAATCCCGAAGCACATCCGCCGCACCGAGATCCGCGCCGCCGCGCTGCTGCTCGCGGTCGTGGTCCTGTGGAGCACCGAGCAGCTGCACGGGCTGCCGCCCGCGCTGATCGCGCTCGGCGGCGCCCTGCTGGTCACCTCGCCTAAGGTCGGCGCGGTCAAGCTGGGCACGGCCGTCGCCGAGATCCCCTGGTCGATGCTGCTGTTCATGGCCGCGACCACCGCGCTCGGGCTGGCGCTGACCTCGTCGGGCGTCGCCGACGCGATGGCCGCGGCGGTGCTGCACGGGAGCAGCGGGCCCGCGCTGCTGGTGTCGGTGGTCGTGGCCAGCGCGCTGGCGCACCTGCTGGTGCAGTCGCGCTCGGCTCGTTCGTCGGTGCTGATCCCGCTGGTGATCCCGGCCGCCGCGGCGGTGGGGATGAACCCGGTCGCGCTGGCCTTCGCCTCCACCGCCGCGGCCGGGTTCTGCCACACCCTGCCGTCCTCGGCCAAACCGGTCGCGCTGTTCTCCGCCCACTACACCCCGCGCGACCTGCTGACGCTGTCCGCCGCACTCGGTCCGGCGCTCGTCGGCCTGGTGCTGCTGTTCGCCACCCAGGTCTGGCCGGTCCTCGGCCTGCCGCTGAAGTAGGAGGAACTTGATCATGCTGCGCTTCGCCGTCGCCCCGACGGGTTTCAAGGAGTGCCTCGACGCCGAAGCGGTCGCCGAAGCCATCGGCACCGGCATCCGCCGCGTCGTGCCCGGCGCGCTGATCGACACCGCCCCGCTGATCGACGGCGGCGAGGGGTCGGCCCGGCAGCTCGCCCGCAGCACCGGCGGCGAGCTGGTGCCGGTGGAGGTGACCGGGCCGGTCGGCGACCCGGTGCGGTCCCACTTCGCGCTGCTCGGACCGCGCACGGCGTTCGTGGAGCTGGCCGCGGCGGCGGGGCTCTCGCTGGTCCCGGCCGACCGGCGCGACCCCGGCCGCACGACCAGCCGGGGCGTCGGCGAGCTGGTGGCCGCCGCGCTGGACGCCGGCGCGGAGAAGATCATCATCGGCTGCGGCGACTCCGGGATCTGCGACGGCGGGGCCGGGGCGCTGCGGGCGCTGGGCGCGCGGGTGCTCGACGCGTCCGGCGACGAGCTGCCCGAGGGCGGCGCCGCGCTGTCCCGCACCCGCCGGATCGACACCCGGGACCTGGACGCCCGGATCCGCGGCGTCGACCTGGTCCTCGCGACCAACCCGCGGAACCTCCTGGACAGCGTCGCGCGGGTCTTCGGGCCGCAGAAGGGCGCGACCGCCGAGCAGGTCGAGGAGCTGTCCGCGGCGATGCGGGTCTGGGGCGACGTCCTGCGCAGGCACAGCGGAACCCGGTTCGGGCGGCTGCCCGGCAGCGGCGCCTCCGGCGGGCTCGGCGCGGGACTGGCCGGGGTGCTCGGCGCGTCGCTGCGGTCGCGGTTCGACGTGCTGCTCGACGCCGCCGACGTGGAGCGCAGGCTCGCGGCGGCGGACCTGGTGATCACCGGCGAGGGCGCGATCGACGCGTCCACCGCGCTCGGCAAGATCCCGGCCGAGGTCGCGCGGCTGGCCAAGCGGCACGGCAAGCCGGTGGTCGCGATCGCGGGCACGATCGGCGCCGGGGCCGACACCAGCTACGACACCGGCATCGACGCCATCGCCGGGATCCTGACCGGTCCCGTCGACCTCGCCGACGCGATCAGCCGGGCGCCCGAGCTGATCGCCGCCGCCACCGCGCGGACCCTGCGGATGCTGCTGCTCGGGCGGGCTCTGGCGGCTTGAGCGCCGCCAAGTCGGCCACCGTCCCGTTCAATTAAAGGTTTGCCGCTCATTTGAACGTTTTCAGGGGCCCGCTCCTGATCAGCTCGGCGAGTTCCCCGCCGGGCACGGCCCGGGAGAACAGCCAGCCCTGGTAGGCGTCGACCGGGATCGACCGCAGGACGTCGAACTGCTCCACCGTCTCCACGCCTTCGGCGACGGTGGAGCAGCCCAGCGCCCTCGCCAGCTCGGTCACGGTGCGGACCAGCACGTAGTCGTAGGTGCTGCCCGCGATCTCGTCGATGAACGTGCGGTCGATCTTGATGATCTGCGCCGGGAACTGCCTGATCCTGGTCAGCGACGAGTAGCCGGTGCCGAAGTCGTCCACCGCGAACCGCACACCCCGGTCGCGCAGCGCGCTCATGGCGGCGCGCATCCGGGACGGCAGGTCGACGATCGCGGTCTCGACCAGCTCCAGCACGATCCGGTTCCAGTCGATGCCGCTGTCGGCGACCGCGCGCTCGATCAGGTCGGTGAAGACCGTGAACCCGGGCATCAGCTCCGCCAGGTTCACCGACACCGACACCGGCTGCCCGGTCGGCGGCGTCGGCCAGCTCGCCGCCTCGCGCAGCGCGGTGCGCAGCGCCCACGCGTCGAGGTCGGCCAGCATCCCGCTCTGCGCGGCGATCGGCAGGAAGTCGACCGGCGTGAGCAGCCCGCGCTCCGGGTGCGGCCAGCGCACCAGCGCCTCGGCGGACACGATCGTGCCGTCGGCCGACACCGAGGGCTGGTAGTGCAGCACCAGCCGGTCCTCGTCGAGCGCCCGGCGCAGCTCGGTCTCCATCCGCAGCTGGCCGTCGAGCGAACCGATCAGCGTCGGCCCGGCCACCGCGATGCTGGTGTGCCCGTACTTCTTGGCCTTCAGCGCCGACGCCGACGCGACCCGCAGCAGGTCCTCGCCCCGCCCGCCGGAGTCGCCCGCCACCGCCACCCCGATCAGCGCGGCGACCTGCACCACCTGGCCGCGCACCGGCAGCGTCGCCCGCATCAGCCCGGACACCGTGGTCGCCACCGCCGGAAGCCCGCCGGCGGCGTCGACGTCCGGGCAGATGACCGCGAACTCGTCGGCCGCCGCGCGGGCCACCGACCAGCCCTCCGGCAGGTTCGCCTCCAGCCTGCGCGCCATCGCGATCAGCACGTCGTCCCCGGCGGCGTAACCCAGCGACTCGTTGATCCGGTTGAAGTTGCGGATGTCGCAGTACAGCACTGCCGCCCGCTCGGGGTGGGCGTCGGCGAGCAGCTCCGGAACGGCCGCGCGGTTCCACAGCCCGGTCAGCTCGTCGTGCCGGGCCCAGTAGCGCAGGGCCTCGGCCTCCTGGTGCCGGTGGGTGACGTCCTCGTAGACCGCGAGCCAGAACGGTTCGCCGTTCGGCTGCTCCGAGCTGGCGATGTGCACCTCGCAGTACACCCGCCGCCCGTCCGCGCGGGTCAGCGACCATTCCTGCACCTTGGGCTCGTCCGGCGGGTTCCCGCTGCGGAACGCCTCGGCCAGCATCTCGAACCCGGGATCGTCCGCGCAGATCATCGTGGTGATGTGCCTGCCCCGCATGTCCGCCGCCGAGTGGCCGAGCAGCTCGCACATCGCGTCGTTGCAGTCCAGCACGTAGCCGAACCGGTCGAACAGGCAGATCGCGACCGGGGTCAGGCCGTAGAGGTCGCGGAACAGCTGGCGGGAGGACTCCAGGCGGCTGTGCATCTCGGTGTCGTCCCGCATGACCTTCGCGTAGCCGCGCAGCTCGCCGGTCGACGACCACAGCGCGGTGGTCACCACGTGCGCCCAGAACCGGTTCCCGTCCCGGCGGACCCGCCAGCCCTCGTCGATGTGGGTGCCCTGCTCCCTGGCCCGGTCGAGGATCCACTGCGCGTGGCCCGCCTCCACCTGCTCGGCGGTGTAGACGTCGGCGAGACCGCCGATCACGTCCGCCGCGGGTGCGCCGAGGATCTCCTCCGCGCCGGCGTTCCAGCTGGTGACCACACCGGCCGGGTCGAGCGTGTAGATGGCGTAGTCGCGCAAGGAGAGTCCCAGCTCACCGATCAGATCCCGGTCCGTGTGAACACCCGCGTCAACCATGTCCACCTCCCCTGGACGAAGGCAGGTACTCAGTGTCGCCAGGAATGCGATGCGGCGCACGCAGCCGTTATCACGGTCTGTGTCGGGGCTCTCAGATCCCTGGCCCTGAATTTACTCCTAACAGGGAGGAACGCCCGATACGCAATGACCCGAAGTGATCAGCGGCCGGCGGCGTAGCCCTGCGCGCCGCGGGCGTTGGCGGCGGCGCGCAGCAGGCCGGTCTCCGGGTCGCGGGCGACCGCCGACAGGCGGCCGAGCGCCCACGGACCCGCGTCGAGCACGTCGTGGCCGCGGCGGCGGAGCTCGGCGATGCGGTCCTCCCCCAGCCGGGACTCGACCACGAGCCTGCCCGGCTCCCAGGTGCGCGGGTAGAAGGACCCGGGGAACGCGCCGCTGTGCCAGGCGGGCGCGTCGATCGCCTGCTGGAGGTTCAGCCCGCCGTGGACGTGGGCGAGCCAGAAGCACAGCTGCCACTGGTCCTGCTGGTCGCCGCCCGGCGTGCCGAAGGCCAGCACCGGGTCGCCGCCGCGCAGCGCCAGCGACGGGCTCAGCGTGATCCGGGGCCGCCTGCCCGGGGCCAGCGAGTTCGGCAGGCCCTCGTCGAGCCAGAACATCTGCGCCCGGCTGCCCAGGCAGAACCCGAGCTCCGGGATCGTCGGCGAGGACTGGAGCCAGCCGCCGGACGGCGTCGCCGACACCAGGTTCCCCCACCGGTCCACCACGTCCACGTGCACTGTGTCGCCCCGGCTCTCGCCGGTCGGCGACACCGTCGGCTCGCCGAGCCCGACCCCGCTGGGGTCCTTCGGACCACCCGCGCCGCGCGCCAGCGCGATGTGCGCGGGCAGCCGCGGGCTGCGCCCGCCCGGCGAGCCGGGGCGCAGCTCCAGTGAGGCGCGGTCGCCCAGCAACTGGCGCCGCGCGGCGGCGTAGTCGCGGGAGACCAGGTCGGCGAGGACGCCGGGATCGGCGGAGTCGCCGTAGAACGCCTCGCGGTCGGCGAAGGCGAGCTTGGCAGCCTCGGTCGCCAGGTGCACCGTGGCGGCGTCGGCGATGCCGCCGGTGAAGCCGAGGTCGGCGCCTTCGAGCAGGCGCAGCTGCTGGGCCAGGGCCGGGCCCTGGGACCAGATGCCGAACTTGGCCAGCGTCCAGCCGCCGGGCAGGTCGACGGTCAGCGGCTCCTCGTAGGTGGCCTGGAAGTCGGCGATGTCCTGGCCGGTCAGCACGCCCGAGTGGTCGCGGCCGGAGTTGTCGCGGCAGGGGGTGCGGACGAACTTGTCGATGGCCTCGGCGACGAAGCCCTGCGACCAGGCGCGGCGCGCGGCGTCGATCTGCGCCTCCCGGCCGGTCACCGCCTCGGCCTCGGCGAGCAGCCGTTCCCAGGTGTCGGCCAGCACCGGGTTGCGCAGCACGCTGCCCGGTGCCGGGGCCGCGCCGCCGTCGAGCCACCGGGCGGCCGAGGTCGGCCAGTGCTCGACGAACATCTCGCGGACCAGGTCGATGGTGCTGCTGATCCGCTCGACGATCGGGAACCCGTTGCGGGCGTAGCCGATCGCGTAGGACAGGACCTCGCGCAGCGACTTCGTGCCGTGGTCGCGCAGCAGCGTCAGCCAGCCGTCCCAGGCGCCCGGGACGGTGGTGGCGAGCAGGCCGGTGCCGGGGACCAGGTCGAGCCCGAGCTCGTCGCGGTAGTGCCGGATCGTCGCGCCCGCCGGCGCCGGGCCCTGGCCGCAGAGCGCGCGGGGACGGGGATCGGTGGCGGTGGTGAACAGCGCGGGCACCTCGCCGCCGGGTCCGTTCAGGTGCGGTTCGACCACCTGGAGGACGAATCCGGTCGCGACGGCGGCGTCGAAGGCGTTGCCGTCGGCTTCCAGGACGGCCATTCCCGCAGCGGACGCGAGCCAGTGCGTGGAGGCGACCATTCCGTGCGTACCGGCGAGTTCCGGGCGGGTCGTGAACACTCAGCCACTGTAGGTTCCTTCACCCCTTCGAGCGATACCCTGCACGTCCACCGCCAGGATCGGCACGCCCTCCGGCGAGTGCCCGGCGCGCGGCCTCGGCACGGCGACGTAACCGGTGAGCTCGGGCGGCAGCTCCAGCGGAACGCCGCGACCCCTGGTGAGGATGCGCAGCTCCAGCGCGCGGCGGAGCCGGGCGAGGCGGTTGTTGAGGCCCCGGCCCAGCGGGCGGTCCTCGATCCTGCGCACGGCGCCGACCAGTCCGGCGTAGCAGCGCAGCGCGCCCTGCCACAGCGGTGACCTCGGGACCGCGAGCCAGTCGGCGACCTCCTTGCCGACCATGCGGCGCAGCAGCGCGGGCACGACGCCGTGGAAGGCCCGGCCGGGCAGTGCGCCCGCATGGAGGTCGAGCAGGTGCCGGGTGAGCTCGACGCCCTCCGGCGAGGGTCCGGCGCTGCGGGCCAGCGCGGTGGCGAACAGCTGCCGGGCCTCCCCGACGGTCCGCGGCATCGCTTCCTCGCCGATGCCGAGGAACGCGCCCGCCACCCGCCAGATGTGCAGGTAGTCCTGCGCCTCCTGCGCGGTGACCCGGATCCGCAGCCGGTCCAGGAAGTCCAGGACCTGCACCGACATCGCCATCCACGAGATCAGCAGCTGCTCCTGCGAGGCCGGGGCGCCGTGCCGGATCTCGTCCCAGTTGCCGGTGGCGCGCAGGTGGTGGCGGACGGCGGCGTGGATGAGCCGGACCTTGACCGCGCCGACTGCGAACCGGCTACCGGGTGCGAAGGGTTCGGGCCGCATCAGGTCGAACGCGAGCTGGGCGGAGGCGGCGGTGCGGCGCTCGGGGTAGCGGAGGCGGTGGGCCACGCCCATCACCTTCGCGCCCAGCGGAACGGCGTAGGCCGTGGCCATCGAACCGAGCGCGAGCACGGTGCCCACGTGGATGCCGTCGTCGGCGAAGAACTCGCGGACCCGCGCCAGCCGCTCCCGATCGGCCCACTCCGGCGTGCGGCAGGCGGTCCGGACGAACTCGCGGAGGTTCGCGGGCAGGTCCGGCGGGAGTCCCGGGGCGGGTGGCTCTCTATCCGGCACCTCGCCGTTCGGCGGCTGGTCCGGCGCGTTCCCGTTCGACGACTGCCGCTCCCATACGTCGCTGTCGGGCGGCTGCCAGTCCGGCACGTCCGCGTCGGGCGGCTGCTGGTTCGGCACGTCCGCGTCCGGCGACTGCCACTCCCGCACCTCGCGGTCGGGCGGCCGTCGCTCCGGCACCTCCCCGTCGGGCGGCTGCTGGTTCGGCACGTCCCCGTCCGAAGACCGCTCACGCACCCCACGGGCCGGCGACTGCTGCCACTCCGGCGCCTCCCAGCCCGAAGACCACCGCTCACGCACCCCGCGAGCCCGCAGGCGCCACCCCGGCACCTCACCGTCCGGCCGCCGTCGCTCCCGCACCCCGCCATCGGACGGCTGCCACTCCGGCATCTCCCCATCCGAAGACCGCCGCGCCCGCGCCCCGCGGGCCGGCGGCTGCCAGCCCGGCACCCCGCGGCCCGAAGACCGCTGCTCCGGCGCCTCGCGGTCGGACGGCTGCCACTCCCGCAGGAGCCGGTTGACCTCGCCGAGCTGCCCGGACCTGGCCAGGTCCGCGATCAGCCGGTCGGCCGCCGGGTCACCCTCGCGCGCCAGCCGGTCCAGTGCTTCCCCGCTGATGTCCATGCGACCAGCGTCGGAGAACGCAAGCCCCCGCGCCGTCCCACTCACCTGCCAGCCCGGCCGAACCACCCGCTCGGGCGGGTTCCCCGGGCTATCGTCGGGCCGACCAACGAGGAGAGCGATGACTTCCAGCACTACGGGCGCCGACAACGCGGCCGACACCTTCACCATCGGCGGCGAGTTCCCGGTGCGCCGCCTCGGCTTCGGCGCCATGCGCCTGCCCGCCGCGCCCGCCCCCGACCGGGAGCGCGCCGTCGCGGTGGCCCGGCGGGCGGTGGAACTCGGCGTCACGCTGATCGACACCGCCCACATGTACGGGTGGGGCGCGAACGAGGAACTGCTCGCCGAGGCCCTGCACCCGTACCCGGAGGACCTGCTGATCGCCACCAAGGTCGGCATCGTCAGGTCCGAGCCGGACGGCTACGCCTACGACGCGAAACCCGAGAGCCTGCGCCGCCAGGTGGACGCGGGTCTGCGCCGGCTCCGGATCGAGCGCATCGGCCTGCTCCAGCTGCACCGGCTCGACCCGGAGGTTCCGATCGCCGAGCAGGTCGGCGCGCTCCGCGAGCTCCAGCAGGAGGGCAAGATCGGCCACATCGGGCTGTCCGAGGTCTCAGCCGCCGAACTGGCCGAAGCCCGGCGGACCGCCGAGATCGCGAGCGTGCAGAACCGCTACAACCTGCTGGACCGCGAGCACGAGCCGGTCCTGGAGGCGTGCGAGGCCGCCGGTATCGCGTTCCTGCCGTGGCGCCCGGTCGCACCCGACTCGGCGTCGCGGCTCGCGACCGCCGCCGCCGACCTCGGCGCGACCGTCCAGCAGGTCCTGCTCGCCTGGCTGCTCGCCCGGTCGCCGGTCGTGCTGCCGATCCCGGGGACCGCGTCGCTCGGTCACCTGGAGGAGAACGTGGCCGCGGCCGGTCTCCGGCTGACCGACTCCCAGCGGGAGTCGATCGAGCAGCTCTAGACCCCGACCGGTCTGCGGCCGACGCCGCGCCAGGACAACCCGGCGCGGCGCAGGACGTCGGGGTCGAGGTGGTTGCGGGTGTCGATCACGACCGGGCCCTCCAGCAGCCCGGCCAGCCGCGACCAGTCCAGCGCCCGGAACTCCTGCCACTCGGTCAGCAGCACCAGCCCGGCCGAGCCCTTGGCCGCCAGGTACGGGTCGTCGACCAGCGTCATGATCTCGGTCGGCTCCGGTTCGTCACCGCGCAGGCCCGGGTCGTAGGCGACCAGCTCGGCGCCCTCGGCGGCCAGCAGCCGGGCGACCGCCATCGCCGGGGAGTCCCGGAGGTCGTCGGTGCCCGCCTTGAACGTCAGCCCCAGCAGCCCGAGCCGCACGCCGCGCAGCGACGACTCGACGCCCACGCCGCAGGCGTCGGCGACCTTGGCCACCATCTGCTCCCGCTGCCGCGCGTTGGAGTCGATCGTCGCGCGCAGCAGCCCGAAGTCGAAGTCGGCCGCCTCGGCGACCTGCATCAGCGCGGCGGTGTCCTTCGGCAGGCACGAACCGCCCCAGCCAGGGCCCGGCTGCAGGAAGGACTGCCCGATCCGCCGGTCGTAGCCCATGCCCTCGGTGACGTCGGAGATGTTGGCGCCCAGCCGCTCGCACAGCTCGGCGATCGCGTTGACGTAGGAGAGCTTGGTCGCCAGGAAGCAGTTCGCCGCGTACTTGACCATCTCCGCGCTCGCCGCGTCGGTCAGCACCGTCGGCGCGCCCAGGCGCGCGTACAGCGCGGCGACCCGCTCCGCAGCGTCCTGGCTGTCGGAGCCGACGACGATGCGGTCGGGGTTGAGGAAGTCGTGCACCGCCGAGCCCTCGCGCAGGAACTCCGGGTTGCTCACCACCGGCACGTCCGGGCGGCCCACCAGCTCGGCGACCCGGGCCGACGTCCCGACCGGGACCGTCGACTTGGTGACCAGCACGCACCCGTGCGGCAGCCGCTCCCGCACCTCGCGGGTCACCGACTCCACGGCCGCCAGGTCCGCCGCGCCGCCGGAGCCCATCGGCGTCGGCACGCACAGGAACACGACCTCGGCCTCGTCGACCGCGCCGGCCGAGCCGACCACGAACTCCAGCCGACCGGCCGCGATGCCCTCCTGCACCAGCTCGGCCAGCCCGGGTTCCAGGATCCGCACCTCGCCGCGGGTGAGCTGCTCGACCTTGGCGGCGTCCACGTCGCTGCACACCACGCGGTGCCCCAGCGAAGCCAGGCAGGCACCCGTGGTCAGGCCGACGTACCCGGTTCCCACCACGACGATCCGACGGGCGAACACGGCCCACCACCTTCCCGAAAAATCCCAGGCTTCCCGAAAATCCCAGGTTGGAGCCTCGTCCCACAGGAATCGTGGCACACTCACGCGAAAGCGGAACCGACTTGGGCAAGTGTTCACCGCACGTATGTCGCTTGTGCCGTAACGGTGTCCTGCCGTTTAGGCTCACGCCCCGTGGAACAGCGACGTCTGGGCGAATCCGGTCTGTTGGTCAGCGCGGTCGGGCTCGGGTGCAACAACCTGGGCAGGCCGGGAACGGCGACGGAGTCGCTGTCGGGGGTCCGGGCGGTGGTCGACACCGCGCTCGACTGCGGCATCACCTTCTTCGACGTGGCCGACGTGTACGGCTCCCCGCGCGGGCGCAGCGAGGAACTGCTCGGCCAGGCGCTGTCCGGGCGCCGGGACAGCGTGATCATCGCGACCAAGTTCGGCATGGACATGCAGGGCTACAACGGCCCCGACTACGCGGCCCGCGGTTCCCGCAGCTACGTGCGCCGAGCTGTGGAGGCGTCCCTGCGGCGGCTGGGCACCGACTGGATCGACCTGTACCAGCTGCACCGGCCGGACCCGGTGACGCCGCTGGACGAGACCCTGTCGGTGCTCGACGACCTGGTCCGCGAGGGCAAGATCCGCTACGTCGGGCACTGCAACCTCGCGGGCTGGCAGATCGCCGACGCGGCCTGGACGGCGACCTCGGGCGGGCTGGCCACCCCGGTCTCGGCGCAGAACCACTACTCGCTGCTGGCGCGGGAGGCCGAGCGGGAGGTGATCCCGTCCTGCCGGAAGTTCGGGGTGGGCGTGATCCCGTACTTCCCGCTGGCCAACGGGCTGCTCACCGGCAAGTACCGGCAGGAGCAGGAACCGCCGGAGGGCAGCAGGCTGGCAGGCCGCGGCCAGGTGCTCGCGGACGCGCCGTGGGAGCGGATCGAGCGCCTGCGCGCCTTCGCCGAGCAGCGCGGAGTGCCGATGACCGCGGTCGCGGTCGGCTGGCTGACGGCGCAGGAGGTGGTCGGCTCGGTGATCACCGGCGCGACCACCCCGGAGCAGGTGCAGGCGAACGCCTCCGCCGGAACCTGGCGCCCCACCGCCGACGAGATGGACGAGATCGACTCGCTCTGCCCACCGCTCCGGCACTAGCTCCCACGCGCTTCGGACAGGGCTGGAAGCGGCGAGCGCCCCAGAACCACCCACAAAAACCGAAACCCCGAGCAACCCCGGAGCCCCGCCACGTCGCGTCACCCGAAGTCATCCCTCGGACGGACGGCGGAACCCCACCAGCGGCCGACGCGCGGAGGGCCCTGCCCCGATCACCCTGGCAGGCATGGAACTCCTCGGGTTCGCGGCGCTGTTCATCGGCCTCGCGCTGCTGGCGGCGCTGCCGCTGATGGCGCTGCTGGTGCTCGCCGACCGCGACCGCTGACGCCGTCGCTTCCTCGCCAACGGTGCGGTCCCAGGCCCCCGTCTGGTTAGAGTGCGACCGGCGGATCGCAGCGAACGCGAGGAGACCTTGATGCTGATCACCGAAACCGCGGCCATCGTCACCGGCGGAGCCTCCGGACTGGGCGCTGCCACGGCCAGAGCGCTGGCGTCCAAGGGCGCGCGGGTGTTCGCGGTGGATCTGCCGCAGGTGATCACCAACGCACCGGTCGTCGACGGGGTGAACTACGTCGGTGCCGACGTCACCGACGCCGACCAGGTGCAGACCGCCGTCGACCAGGCCGCGGGCGCCGGGGTGCCGCTGCGGATCGTGGTCAACTGCGCCGGGATCGGCCCGTCGGCGCGGGTCGTCGGCCGCAAGGGGCCGCACGACTTCGACCTGTTCCGCAAGGTCGTCGAGATCAACCTGATCGGCACCTTCAACGTGCTGCGGCTGGCCGCGGAGGCGATCGGCCGGACCGAGGCCGACGAGCACGGCCAGCGCGGCGTGGTGGTCAACACCGCGTCGGTCGCGGCGTTCGACGGCCAGATCGGGCAGGCCGCCTACGCGGCGTCCAAGGGCGGCGTGGCCAGCCTGACCCTGCCCGCCGCGCGCGACCTGGCGTCCTCGGGCATCCGGGTCATGACCATCGCGCCGGGCATCATCGACACCCCGATGCTGGCCACCGTCAGCGACGAGTTCCGCGCCGGGCTGGCCGAGAGCGTGCCGTTCCCGAAGCGGCTGGGGGCGCCGGAGGACTTCGCCCAGCTCGCGATCGACATCGTCGAGCACGACTACCTCAACGGCGAGGTCATCCGGATGGACGGTGCCCTGCGGATGGCGCCGCGGTAAACGAAACGCGGCCAGTCCGGAACCGCGGGCGGGCGGCGGACGTCCTTGCTCATGCAAGCTCTGCCGCCCCGGTCGGCGGCGGAGCGCTCAGGGAAAGGACTGACCGATGGGTGACGGCGGCTTCGCCACGGACACCGACCAGCTGAGGAAGGGCGCGAAGACCTACCTCGGCAACCTGATCGAGGACCTGGAGGCGGCCCAGCGCGTCCTCCAGGAAGCGGGCAACTTCACCGACGCGTTCCGGGGCCAGGGGTCGCTGTTCAACGGCATCACGGGTTTCTGGGACGACACCCACCACTACGTGCTGCGGGTGCTCGCCGACAACACCGAGAACATCAGGCTCTCGCAGCAGGCGCTGGTCGAGATCGCCGACCGGTACGACCAGGACGACCAGTCGGGTGCGGAGGGGATGCCGGGATGAGCGCGACGGACCAGGCCGCCTGGGCGCGGCAGATGGAAAAGCACGAGGAGGCCATCCGCACGGTCTGGGCCGAGGACGGCATCCGGCACCTCGCGCCCGTGCCCGGCGTGGGTCTCCAGCCCCCGGGCCCCGGCCGGGAGCAGCCCCGCCCCGGCCACCCGGTGACGGGCTTGTTCGACAACATCCCGGACTCGGCGATGAACGAGTGGCACCGGATCGACAAGCGGCTGCACGAGCTGTTCAGCACCGAGTTCCTGTCCGGCGACCTGGAGCCGACCCGCAGGCTGCTCGAAACCCTCGGCCGGGCCCCGCTGGGATCGGTGCGGTCGGGCACCGGGCTCAGCCAGGCGAGCCTGGAGCAGAAGCAGGTCGAGCTGGACACCTCCGCGCAGGAGAACCTCCGCAAGCTCGACGTCGACCTCCAGGAGTGGGAGGGCGACGCGGCGGGCAACTTCAAGAAGCACCTGATCGACCTGGAACTCGCGATCGGCGCGTGCCAGGACCGCATCGCCGCGATGTACCGGGCGGTCGCGCACTACGAGCGCGCGCTGAAGGCGTTCCGCAAGGACGTCCTCAAGGCGGTCAACGGCACCTACGCCCAGTTCGAGGAGGCCGAGGAGCTCCAGAAGAAGGTGGCGCTGACGGTGCTGGGCTCGGTGGTCGCCACCGGCGCGGCGCTGGTGGCGGTGCCGGTGGCGAGCGGCGCGCTGGCGTCGGTCGCGGCCTGGTCGGCGGTGGGTTCGGCGCTGACCTCGGGCGGGATCGGGGTGACGAACCTGACCATGGGCGGCGCCTCGAAGGGCGAGGCCGTGGAGAACATGGTCAAGATCGGCGACCAGCTCGTCGAGGACGCCCAGGAGGCGGCAGGCCGCGTCGGCGAGGCGCTGTACCGGGTGACGGTGCTGAGCACCGGCAAGAACCTCAACGAGGTCCGGCCGCAGCGACCGAAGATCGTCACCGACGAGAAGTTCGACCCGGACGAGTTCCGGCACGAGGACCAGCCCGACGAGGTCACCGACCGGACCAGCACCGACGACCTGGTCCAGGAGCCGAAGAAGGACGCCGACCCGGACCGCGACCACCACGTCCGGCGCCCGCGCGACTTCTGGGACAACCTCCGCGACCCGTTCGGCACGGAACGGCAGCCGGACGCTTACGAGGAACAGGGGCGCTGACGCCGGTGCGCCTTCCGGGCCGGTCCAGCCGTCCGGAAGGCGCACGGGTCAACGCACCCGCCCGCACCCAACAGAACCCGAAGCGGCAAAGCCCCTTCGGCCTCAGAGATCCTCGGCGAAGGGCACGTCCAGAGCGGCGGGAGAAGTCATCCACCGCCGGATGGTCCAGGTCGCCCGCACGTCGTCCTCGTTGTAGGTCAGGATCCGGTCGCGCTGGGACGGCACCGGCGGGTCGCCGTCCAGGCCGACCGCGTCGCGGTACCAGCGCATCGAGTTCTCGCCGCTGGCCTCCGCGTCGCGCCAGGCGAAGCCCGCGCACGGGGCGATCACCTTCAGGCCCTTGCCGTTGGGGCACAGGAACTGGTCGCGCACCGAGGCGAACAGGTCGACCCACTCCCCGGAGTTGATGAACGCGCGGACCTCGGCGACCGCGGGCACGCCGGGTTTGCCCGCGAAGCGCTCGGCCGAGGCGAGCATCCAGCGGTTCTCCGCGAGCTCGTTGTAGCAGTAGGCGCGGAAGGTCAGCCCCCGCTCGGCGGCGGCGCGGCGGACCGAGGTGAACCACGACCAGAACTCCGCGAAGGACCGCGCCTCGTCGTCGGAGGGCAGCGGGTCCCAGGTCACGAAGGCGCGGTAGCCCGGCTCGTGCCCCACGTCGGCACCGGAGAGCAGGCAGCCCCACATGTAGGCGCCGGAGTCGGCGTAGCTCTCCATGTCCACGTCGACCTCGACGTCGGCCCTGGGCACGCTCAGCTCGCGCACCCGGCGCACCAGCGGCAGCTCGCGCAGCCAGGCCCTGGCCAGCAGCACCACGTCGTTGACCCGGGTGACGGTCAGCGGCAGCTCCTCCGCTTCCCGCGGCGACATCCGGGCCAGGTCATCCACAGTGGACACACCGATCCTCCGGAGGCTGACCGCGTCCTCGCCCCGCACGACCAGGCTGACGTCGCGGTTCTCGCGCAGCTGCCGCTCGCAGGTCGGCCACCACGGGCAGCCCTTGCACTCGGTGATCCGCGACGGCTCGGCCAGCGCGTCCGCACCGGTCGCGGCAGCCGTGGCGACGGCGAGCCGGTCGGCGAACCGCGCGTCGTACTCGGAGAGCGCGGTCCGGCCACCCGGCCAGTTCGGCGTCGCGAGGTCGTGCCAGAGGACGAACTCGGCGTCCACGCCGATCACGCCGCCGAGCGAGCCCGCCGACCCGAGGCCGGTCGACCGCAGCAGCCGGAGCGCGTGCGCGAGCCGGAGCTGGTCCCGCGAGTGGGAGCGGACCTTGAGCCGGTCGTCGGTGCGGGCCGCGGCCGGGTCGGGGCTGCTCAGCGGGGAGATCCGCGCGCCGAAGCCGGGGTCGGTGATCTTGTGCCGCACCACCAGCACCGGGACGTACCCGTCCTGCCCGCGGACCAGCAGGTCCACCGAACCGCGCCGCCCGCCTGCCGGATCGGCGGGCAGCTGCGCGGCCGAGACGTAGCGCACGCCCGCGCGCATCGCCGCCAGCGTCAGCTCCTCGCGCCGCGCGCGGTCGAGGTCGGTGGGGATCTGCGTCCAGGCGCCGCCCAGCAGCCTGCCCAGCCGGTCGGCGACGAACCGGCGGTGGTCGGCGGCGTCGCTGATGCGCTGCTCGATGCCCGGATCCGGCGGAGCCTTGGGGACGTCGCGCATCGTGCGATCGGATTCGAGGTGCACACGCCGACGACAGCGCGTCACCACGCTCGCGTCGAGCAGCACCTTCTCTTCCACGGTGAGAGCGTATGCCGTGGCCCCGACACCCGCGCCCATCACCCCGGTGACACCGGTGATCATCGCCGGTCACGCACCGTGTCGCCGGGCCCGGCGCGTTGCTGTCGTGCCGAGGGCGCACCGGACTTAGTGTCTGTGCTGTGAGCGGCACCGGCCGCTCGCCCCCAGTACCCCGCCGGAGGAGGGACGGCCGCCGATGACCCGGTCCGCGAAGAAGTCTCCGAAGTCCTGCACGCACGCGGCGAGCCGAGCGGAGAAGAAGGCGAACCGGAAGGCCCGCAGGGCCGAACGCAGGGGCGAGCTCGGGCGGATCACCCCCGGCAACGCCAGGCGGGTCATCGGCGTGCTCAAGGTCATCGGGCCGGTCGCCATGCCGTACCTGCTCCGCGCGGTGGCCTCCGCCCGCTCCTCCTACGACCGGATGCGCGCCCGCCGCCTCGGCGTCGAGGTCGCCGACCTCGGCCGCTTCACCGGCCGGGGTGCCGCGCTGCACGCCCGGATCGCGGCCGACCGCGACGCGCTGCAGGAGATGCGCGCGCAGACCGTGGGCCGCAGCGAGCAGGAGGTCTTCGCCGCCGACCAGTACGCCGAGGAGACCGACGGCAGGCTGTCGCAGCTGGCCAGCGCGGTGCGCGCGGCCGAGCGGATGCCGACGCAGCGGCGCCGCGCGGCGCACCGCGCCGTCGACGGCGAGCTCCGGCGGCTGGAGGTCCAGCTGATGCGCAGGCTCGGGGTCTGACCGGCTGACGATCGATCAGGCGATTCAGCCGCCGCGCCGCCTTCCGATCCGCTTCGGCGGATTCTCCCGGGGCTAACTTCGCTGCGCCGACGACGAACACGGAAAGGCGCGGCCATGACCATTGCCGATCTCGACCACGAAACCACCGGGTACAGCGCGCTGCACGCCTATTGGATGGCGCGTGCCGCGGACCTGACCTACAGCACCGAGGAGGAAATGCAGAGCGAAACCCGGAAATGGGGTTTCGAGCGGTTCCGGTACTTCTTCAGCAGCCACCAGATGCTGCCGATCGACGACACCCAGGGCTTCGTCGCGGGCAGCGACCGCATGATCATCCTGGCGTTCCGGGGCACCGAGCCGAAGAAGATCCAGGACTGGCTCACCGACGTCAACGGTCCCGCCGCGCCGGGGCCCGGCGCCAAGGGATTCGTGCACCTGGGCTTCCACCAGGCCCTCGACTCGGTGTTCCCCGAGATCAAGGACGCGATCGCCGAGTTCCGCGACAACGGGCAGACGCTGTGGATCACCGGCCACAGCCTCGGCGGGGCGCTGGCGATGCTGGCCGCCGCGCGGCTGCACTTCGAGGACCCGCGGCTGACGGCCGACGGCGTGTACACCTTCGGGCAGCCGCGCACCTGCGACCGGTTCCTGGCCAACGCCTACGACGAGGTCCTGGAGTCGCGCACGTTCCGGTTCGTCAACAACAACGACATCGTGCCGCAGGTTCCGCCGGAACCGCTCTACCACCACGTGAAGACCCTCCGCTACTTCGACGCGAAGGGGAACCTGCGGGAGAAGACCAGCCTGCTCGGCAGCATCACCGACAAGGCCAAGGGGCTGACCAGCGACATGTTCGCGCCCGCCACCGACGGAATTCGCGACCACCAGATGGCGAAGTACGTCGAACTCATGGAGAACAACCTGCGCTGAGCGATCGGACCGGGTGGCCGCACCCGGTCCGCAGCTCAACCCTCCCGAAACGGGTCCGCGCCGCCGCCCCGGCGCATAAGCTCCCGGTGTTTGACGCAGGTTCGAACTCCGGATGAGGGCATGACCAACCCGTACCAGCAGCAACCCCCGTACCCGCCGCGGCCCCCGCACCCCGGCTTCGCACCGCCCGGTCCGCCGATGCCACCCCCGAAGAAGTCGCGGACCGGGCTGATCGTCACCCTGTGCGTGGCCGGCGTGCTGGTCCTCGCCCTCGTCGTGGTCTCGGCGGTCGTGCTCGTCCAGGCGCCCGGCGGGCGCGAACCCTCCGCCGCCGAGCCGCAGCCGCTGACCTCGCTGCCGATCTCGCCCGGCTCCGGCCCGGTGCCCGTCTACGGCGGCACGCGGGCCCCCAACGTCTGCTCGATCGTCCCGGTCGACCTGCTGAAGTCCCAGGGCTGGCAGCTGTCCCCGGAGGAGACGATCACCGAGCGGCTGCCCGACCCGGACCACCCCGCGCCCCAGCCGGTGGCCCAGCAGCCCGGCGGGCTGCTGACCGGTCTCAGCGGCTGCTCGGTGCTGTTCGAGCAGGACGCGCAGGTCTCCTTCAGCGTCGACGCCGCGCCGATCAGCGATCCCGGCAGCATGGAGTCCGACCTGCGGATCGCGCGGGAGCACGGCAGCACCTCGACCACCGAGGGCAAGTGGGAGATCCTGCTCGACGAGGAGAACCCCGGCACCCCGGAAGGCGCGTACGGCTACCTGACCGACAGGACCTCGGTGGTCGAGTTCTCGATCGTCAGCCCGACCGGCACGCCGCACGCCAAGGCGGTCGACGTGGCCAAGCAGGCGCTGTCGGAGATGATCGCGAAGTGGGACAGCGCCTACGCCGGCGCCAGCGCCGGGAAGTACCCGGCACCGTTCGGCGAGGTGCCGGACCCGTGCGCGGCGATCGAGCCCGGTGACATCGACGAGGTGTTCCACCTGCAGCACTCCGGCGTCGTCGACCGCACGTGGAGCTCGTCGCCGGTCGAGGTCTTCAAGCGCGGCGACAACGAGCGCATCGTCTACGCCGAAAGCACCTGCCACCAGGGCAGCGTCGCCCCGCGCGACGACATCTCCGCGCGGACCGGGAGCATCGACGTCACCCTGCGCACCTTCCCGGACGCCGGGAAGGCCGCCGAGCAGGTCGAGTTCTACGCCGACCCGAACTCGGAGATCTCCACGACCTTCGGCCCGGCGACCCCGCTGGACGCGTCGATCGGCGACGGCCGCGCCTACCTCTCACCGGCGTTCGCCAAGGAGCACAGCATCATGTTCCACGTCGGCCGGTACGTGGTTTCGCTTGCCGCGACGGAGGATTCCCAGCTCTTCGACGACGAGGCGCTGCGCGCCCGGCTGGTGCCGGTGGCGCAGCAGGTCGCCGAACGGCTGCGCTGACCGGTCGGGGAGCCCTCGCCGGAGGGCTCCCCGCAGCGGTCGTCGGAGTTCAGGGCATCGTCACGAAGCCCTGCTGGACCATCCACTCGCGCGCGACCTCGGCCGGGTCACGGCCGTCGACGTCGACCTTGGCGTTGAGCTTGAGCAGCTCGGCGTTGCTCAACCGCTCGGACACCGGCTCGAACACCGCGGTGATCTGCGGATACCGCTGCAACAGCTCGTCGCGGACGGTGAGCCCGAGGTTGTAGCGCGGGAAGAACTGCTTGTCGTCCTCAAGCGTGGTCAGGTTCAGCGCCTGGATCCGGCCGTCGGTCGCGTAGACCTCGCCGAAGGTGCAGGTCCCGTTGAGCACCGCCTGGTAGATGGTGCCGGTCGCGAGCGTGTTGACCTTGGTCTCGTCGGCCTTGAAGCCGTAGGTCTCCTGCACACCGGGGAAGCCGTCGTTGCGGTTGGCGAACTCGGTCTCCACGCAGAACGTCGCGTCCTGGGGATGCTCGGCGACGACCCGCGGCAGGTCCGACAGCCTGGTCACGCCGAGCCGCCGCACCGCGTCCTGGTTGACCGCGAAGGCGTAGGTGTTGTCGACCTTGAACGCCGGGGCGGTCCAGTTGATCCCGTTGCGCTGGAGGTCCAGCTGCCGCACCGCCTCGTAAGCCTCGCGGGCGTCCGGGATCGGTTCGGTGTTGCCGTTGTAGCTGATCCACGACGAGCCGGTGTACTCCCACAGCACGTCGATCTGCTTGCTGGCCAGGGCGTTGCGCGCGCTGGCCGAGCCGGTGATGTTGCTCAGGTCGCGGACGTTCGCCCCGGCGGCCTCCAGCGCGAACTGGGCCATGTAGCTCAGGATCAGCTGCTCGGTGAAGTCCTTGGACCCCACCGTGAGCCGCACGCCCTCCAGCTCCGGGACCGGCCGGATCGAGCCCGGCCCGACCGGCAGCGGCACCGAAGAGCCCGAGCTCAGCCCGCAGCCCGACACCAGGACCCCCGCCGCCAGCGCCGCGGAGGCGAACTTCAGCGCGGTCCGGCGGTTCATCGCAGCCCCCTCGGCGACAGGTACTCCTCGGCCAGCGCGGCCAGCCAGTCGACCAGCAGGGCCAGCGCCATCGCCAGCACCGAGCCGACGCACATGACGGTCCAGTTGTTCAGCTTGTAGCCGGTGTCGATCAGCTCGCCGAGCCCGCCCGCGCCGACGAACAGCGCCAGCGTCGCGGTCCCGACCGCCAGCACCAGCGCGGTGCGCAGCCCGGCCAGGATGTAGGGCACCGACAGCGGGAGCTCGATGCGCACCAGCACCTTGGTGGCCGACATCCCGATGCCGCGGCCGGCGTCGACCAGCGCCGGGTCGACCTGCTGGAGCCCGACCATGGTGTTGCGCAGCACCGGCAGCAGCGCGTACACCGCGATCGGCAGCACCGCGATCCAGAACCCGGCGGTGCCGCCGGTGACGATGAAGAACAGCACCAGCAGACCGACCGACGGCGCGGCCTGCCCGACGTTGGCGATGCCGATGACCAGCGGCGCGATCCGCCGCGCCCACCTGCGGCTCAGCAGCACGCCCAGCGGCACCGCGACCAGCACGACGATCGCCGCGACCGCGAGGCTGAGCAGGAAGTGCTGCCAGGTCAGGCTGACGATGGTGGTGGCGTTGATGCTGCGCGCGGTGACCTCGCTGAGGTCCTGGCCGAACGCCCAGCCCAGCACCGCGGCGACCAGCAGCACGACCACGACCGGCTGCACCGCCAGCCGCAGCCGCTCGGCCTTCCTGGACCCGGAGTCGGCGGCGAACCGGGTGCTCATGACCCGGATTCCTGGTCGTCGGCGTACTCCTCGCGCAGCGACTTGATGGTGTTCATGACGGTGTCGATGTCCACGACGCCGACGTACTCGCCGCGCGATCCGGTCACGACCGCGACGCCGTCGTCGTCGGTGAGGATCGCCTCCAGCGCGTCCTGCAACGTCGACGCGGGCGAGACGCTGTCCTCGACCGGCCTGCCCGCGCGGTCCAGCGACGCGACCGCGCCCGCCTCCCGCGCGGTCGCCCAGCGCAGCGGGCGCTTGCGCTTGTCGAGCACCAGGCCGATCGCGCCCCGGCGGGTGCCGAGGCGTTCGCGCAGCGCCGACGGCTCCTCGTCGACCCGCGCGGTCGGCACCTGGCCGAGCTCGATCTCGCGCACCCGGCGCAGCGTGAGCTGCTTGAGCGCGGCCCCGGCACCGACGAAACCGGCGACGGTGTCGTCGGCCGGATTCGCCAGGATCGCCTCGGGCGTGTCGTACTGGAGGATCTTCGAGCGCTCGCCGAGCACCGCGATGCGGTCGCCCAGCTTGACCGCCTCGTCGAAGTCGTGCGTGACGAACACGATCGTTTTGCCCAGGTCTGCCTGCAGGCGCATCAGTTCGTCCTGCAGCACACCGCGGGTGATCGGGTCCACCGCGCCGAAGGGTTCGTCCATCAGCAGCACCGGCGGGTTGGCGGCCAGCGCCCTGGCGACGCCGACGCGCTGCTGCTGCCCGCCGGAGAGCTGGCGCGGGTAGCGGGTGCGGAACTCGGCGGGGTCCAGCCCGACCAGGTCGAGCATCTCCTCGGTCCGCTCGACGATCCGCGACTTGTCCCAGCCGACCAGGCTGGGGACCATGCCGACGTTCTCGCCGACGGTCATGTGCGGGAACAGCCCCGCGTGCTGGATCGAGTAGCCGATCTCCCGGCGCAGCTTGTCCGGATCCAGGCCGAGCACGTCCTGCCCGCCGATGGTGATCCGGCCGGAGGTCGGCTCGATCAGCCGGTTGATCATCCGCATGGTGGTGGTCTTGCCGCTGCCCGACGGCCCGACCAGCACCACGGTCTCCCCGGCGGGGATGGTCATGGTGACCGACTCGACGGCGGGCAGCCGCTGGCCGGAGTACCGCTTGGAGACCTCCTCCAGCCGGATCTCCACCCCGTGCCCCGGCCGGTCGATGTTGTTCTCAGCCACGAATACCTCTCGAAGTCGTCAGGCGCCCCACCAGCACGAACACCGCGTCCAGCAGCAGGGCCAGGACGATCACGCCCAGCGTTCCGGCCAGTGCCATGTTCAGCGCGTTCGCGCCGCCGAGCTGGCCGAGCCCGCTGAAGATCAGGTTGCCCAGGCCGGGGCCCTTGGCGTAGGCGGCGATGGCCGCGATGCCCATCAGCATCTGGGCGCTGACCCGCATGCCCGCCAGGATCGCCGGCCAGGCCAGCCGCAGCTCGACCCTGGTCAGCACCGAGAACCGGCTCATGCCGATCCCGCGCGCGGCGTCCAGGACCGGCTGGTCGACCGTGGACAGGCCGACGATGGTGTTGCGCACGATCGGCAGCAGCGCGTAGAGCACCAGCGTCACCACCGAGGGCGCCACGCCCAGCCCGATGAACGGGATGAGCAGCCCGAACAGGGCGAACGAGGGAATCGTGAGGATCGCGCTGGACAGCGCGGTGGCGATCGCCGCCCCGGCGGGGCTGCGGTAGACCGCAACCCCGACCAGGACGCCGACGATCGTCGCCAGCACGATGCACTGCACCACCATGCTGGCGTGCTGGTAGGAGTCCACCAGCAGCTGTTGCCACCTGGAAGCGACGTAGTCCAGGAACTCCACTCGGACCTACTCGGCCTTGGCCTTGGCGGTCTCGGAGTCGGAGTCCGCGTCGTCGTCGCTCGGCTCGGCGGGCGAGATCTCCAGCTGGAAGTCGCCGTCGTGCTCCTCGTTGCCGATGATGACCGCCTGCTCCAGGACCTCGACGCCCTTCTCACCGCGGACGGTGATGTGGTCGCTGCGCAGGTCCTTCAGCAGTGCGACGCACATCAGCACCATGACCACCGTGAACGGCAGGGCCGCGATGAAGGTCAGGTTCTGGATGCCTTCGAGCGCTGTCTCCTTGCCACCGCCGATCACCAGCATGATCGCCGCGACGGCACCGGTGGCCGCACCCCAGAAGATCACGACCCACTTGCTCGGCTCGATCGAACCGCGCTGCGACAGCGTGCCCATCACCACCGAGGCGGCGTCGGCACCGGAGACGAAGAAGATCGCCACCAGGATCATGACCAGCACCGAGGTGACCAGCGGCAGCGGCAGGTGCGCCAGCACGTCGAAGGTCTGGGCCTCGGCCTCGCCCTGGCCGTAGACGTTCTCGCCGCCCCGCTGGAGGTTGATGGCCGCGCCACCGAAGATGGCGAACCACACCAGGCTGACCACGCTGGGAACCAGCAGCACACCGCCGATGAACTGGCGGATCGTGCGGCCCCGGCTGATCCGGGCGATGAACATGCCCACGAACGGCGTCCAGGAGATCCACCACGCCCAGTAGAAGATCGTCCAGCTGGACAGCCAGGTGGTCATCGCGTCACCGCCGATGGCACCCGTGCGGGAGGCCATCGCGCCGAAGTCGCTGAGGTAGGCACCCAGCGTCGTGGGCAGCAGGTTCAGGATGAGCACGGTCGGGCCGACCACGAACACGAAGACCGCCAGCGCGGCGGCGAGCACCATGTTGATGTTGGACAGCCACTGGATGCCCTTGGCCACGCCCGAGACCGCCGAGGCGATGAAGCACACGGTCAGCACGGCGATGATGGCCACCAGGATGTTGGTGCCGGTCTCGCCGATCCAGCCCGCGGCCTGCATGCCGGTCTTGATCTGGAGCGTGCCGATGCCCAGCGACGCGGCCGAGCCGAACAGCGTGGCGAACAGCGCCAGGATGTCGATCAGCCTGCCGATCGGGCCCTCGGCGTTGCGCTTGCCGATCATCGGCACGAACACCGCGCTGATCAGCTGCTTGCGACCGCGGCGGAAGCTGCTGTAGGCGATCGCCAGACCCGCCACCGCGTAGATCGCCCACGGGTGCAGGGTCCAGTGGAACAGCGAGGTCGACATCGCCGTCTGCAGCGCGTCGTCCATCTCCTGCTGCGTCCAGCCGGCGAGCTTGGCCTCCTCGGCGCCCGGCAGCTTGACGAAATGCGAAAGAGGTTCGCTAACGCCGTAGAACATCAGACCGATGCCCATACCGGCAGAGAACATCATCGCGATCCAGGAGACGGTCCTGAACTCCGGCTTCTCCCCGTCCTGTCCCAGCGGGATGCGCCCGTACCGGCTGAACGCCAGGTACAGCGCGAACACGACGAAGCCGGTCGTGGCGAGCACGAAACCCCAGCCGAGGTTGTTCATCATCCACGTGAACGCGGTGCTCATGCTGTTGCTCAGCGAGTCGGTCGCCAGGCCACCCCAGGCGACCAGGCCGAACATGATCGCTGCCGTGACACCGAAGACCACCCAGTCGGTGCGCGGCCGGTCGATGAAGGCTGGTACTTCCGTCGAATGGCGGCCCGGGGACGAGCCGCCACTTCCTTTTTCTGTTTCGGTCGACACAGGTTTCGGCGCCGACTAGCTCGACGCCCCCTCCTCTCCGTCGTCAGTCACGACGGCCAGGAACCTCGCACCCGTCTCCCACATCTCGTACAGGATCGATCCTGACCGTCGGCAACCCATAGACCGTGACCCAATCGGGGTATCAAGGCAAGCTCACCTGCGGTCAGCGTGGCCGAACCGACACCTAGACTTGACCGCTGTGACGGTCCGTCCGAGTCCGGCGAAGGGTGCGCTGCGCGTCCTCCGCGGTACGGGCTTGGCCATCACCTCGGCGTCACTCTCAGTAGCCGCGCACGCGGCCGCCGGCGGGTCCGTGCCTGACCCGGGCACCACCCTCGTGATCACCTCGTTGCTGGCCGGTGCCGGTGTGGCACTCGCCGGTCGCAGGCGAGGGTCGCTCAGCATTGTAGGTGCTCTGGGCGTTGGGCAGCTGGCACTTCACGTTTTTCTCCAGCTTGCGGGCTCTCACCAGGACGGGGGCGCGGGGCCCGGCGTGTCACTGGATCCGGTGACGATGACCGCCGGACACGTGCTCGCGGCCGTGTTCACCGGTTTGGCCCTGGCCCGCGCCGAACAGGCACTCTTCGTAGTCGCCAACGCGCTCGGACTGGTGCTGCCGAGGAAGCCGGATCCGCTACGGATCGTGACCGAGCTCGTGGCGGTCTGCGTCCCGGCGGACACGGTGCGCGTCCTCGCGGAGCTGATCCACCAGCGGATAAACGCGCTTCGCGGACCCCCGGTCCACTCCTGCTGATCCGGGCGGCGACCACCGCCCGATCGTTGTCGTTCTGTCATCTTCCCCAGCACGAACGCCAGGAGTTTCTTCCGCCATGTCCGCAAACAGGCATTTTGTCCGTTCCGCGGCGGTCGCGACCGCCGCCGGGTTCGCCGCGCTCGCCGCGGCGGGCACCGCGTCCGCGCACGTGTCGGCCAACCCCGACGGCGAGGCCGCCAAGGGCGGCTACGCCAAGGTCGCCTTCCGCGTCCCGAACGAGCGCGACGGCGCAGGCACCGTGAAGATCAAGGTCACCTTCCCGCCGGAGCACCCGCTGAGCTCGGTGCGCACCCGCCCGATGCCCGGCTGGACCTCGCAGGTCGAGAAGGTCGCCCTGCCGCAGCCGGTCCAGGTGGCCGGCGCGGAGGTCACCGAGGCGGTGACCAGCGTGACCTGGACCGCGAACCCCGGAACCCGGATCGCGCCGGACCAGTTCGACGAGTTCGAGGTCTCGCTGGGCACCCTGCCGACCGACGTCGACCAGCTGCTGCTGCCCACCGAGCAGACCTACGACAACGGCGAGGTCGTCCGCTGGGACGCCCCGACCCCGCCCGGCGGCGAGGAGCCGGAGCACCCGGCGCCCACGCTGGACCTGGTGGAGGAGTCCGAGGGCGGCCACGGCCAGCACGGCGCCCAGCCCGAGCAGCAGCGGCCGGAGCAGCAGGCCGCCCCGGCCGGTGCCGACAACACCGCCCTCTACCTCGGCGGAGCCGGTCTGGGCGTCGGCTCGCTCGCGCTGGGCGTCAGCGCGGGTGCGCTGGCCCGCGCCCGCAAGTCCGGGAAGGAGCAGGCGTGAAGCGGCTGATCGCGATCGCGGCGCTGTCCCTGGCCGCCCTGCTCGGCGGGGCCGGGACCGCGCTCGCGCACAACGTGCTCGTCGGCAGCGACCCGGCCGAGGGCGCGCAGCTGGAGGTCGGCCCGCAGCAGGTGCGGCTGACCTTCGACCAGCCCGTGCGCGCGGGCGAGGGCTACAACACGGTCAACGTCGTCGGCCCGGACGGGACGTACTGGACCGACGGGAAGGTGTCGGTCGAAGGCACCTCGGTCACCGCGCCGGTCCGGGAGCTCGGGCCCGCGGGCGTCTACACCGTCGGCTACCGGATCCTGTCCGCCGACGGGCACCCGGTTCCGGGCAAGGTCACCTTCACGCTGACCAAGCCGGGCAACGGAACCCCGGCGCCGCCGCCCGCCGCCGAAGGCGAGCAGGCCGGTCAGCCGGGCGAGGCCGGTTCCGGCGGGATGCCGATCTGGCCGTGGATCGTCGGGGCCGTGGTCCTGGTCGGCCTCGGCGCGACCCTGGCGATGCGCCTCGGCAGGTGAGCTCGTCCGCGGGTCCTCCCGAACCACCGGGAGGGCCCGCGGGCTTCGCCGGAAAAATCGCTTTCGTCCCGGAATACGCTGGCTGCCATGCGGAAACTCGCCGAGGCGCACGGCCTCGCGGTGCGGCCGGTGGACGTGGACGAGACGGGCTGGGACTTCCGGGTGGTCCACGCGGTGGGCGACGACGGAACCCGCTGGGTGCTGCGGGTGCCGCGCCGCCCCGAGGTCGCCGAGCTGATCCCGGTCGAGGCCCGGCTGCTGGAGTTCCTGCGCAGACGGCTGCCGGTCGCGCTGCCGGAGTGGGAGATCCGCAGCCCGGAGCTGATCGCCTACCGGCGGCTCCCCGGTGAACCGCTGGCCGCCGAGGACCCGGTCGTGCTGCGGGATCCGGCGCCGATCGAGCCGACCGGCGACTTCCTCCGCGCGCTGGCCGGGGTGATCGCCGAGCTGCACCGGACCCCGCTCGCCGAGCTCGAACCGCTCGGCCTGCCGGTCCGCGGGCCCCGCTGGCAGCGGGCCGAGGCCGAGCGCGGACTGGCCGAGGCGCGGACCGAACTCGGCGTCCCGGACGAGAAGGTCCGCCGGTGGCAGGCGTGGATCGACGACGAACGGCACTGGAGCGCGGAGCCCCGGCTCGTGCACGGCGACCTGCACCCGGCGCACACCCTGGTCGACGGCGGCGGTGCGCTGATCGGCCTGCTGGACTGGACCGACACCGCGATCGACGACCCCGCGGCCGACTTCGCCGCGCCGTGCCTGGCCTTCGGCGCGGCCGGCCTGGACCGGCTGCTGGCGCACTACATCGACGCGGGCGGGCGACCGCCGGAGCGGTTCCGCGAGCACGTCACGGAGCTGACCGCGTTCCGGTCGAGCGTGATGCTCGGTCTGCACGGCCTGCAAACGGGGGATCCGGAGTACGTCGCCATCGCCCGCGCCCGGCTGGCCGACCAAGATCGCTAACGTTCGGCCGAGCTGAACTCCGGACCGAACCGGCCCGGATCTTTTCGCATCGCGGAATAATATGCAGTTCGCCGAGCGGTCATTCGCGCTCGGTGAGTTGCCCCAACCGAGGCCCCCTGCGCGACTCCATACGGTCCAATGCCGCGCACGCGCGGTGTTCGAGCTCCCGGCGGTCGATCCAGCCCGCCGCGTAGTGCCGGTAGGACTGGGCCAGCAGCACCAGCTCCGCCAGGTGGTCCGCGGAGCGCTTCCGCAGCTCCGGCGGCAGCCCGGGCACCATCCCGACCTGCGAGTCCACCACCTCGTCCAGCACGGCGGCCGAACGCAGCGCCCGCCGCGTCCGCCAGCCCGGGTTCAGCAGCGCCCGCTTCATCTTCGCGATCCTCATCGACTGCCCGTCCGGTCGTCTCGCGACATATCCACGAATGGTTTACATGCACAAGGGTGAATCCGTGACCAAGAATCACCAAATGATCGCGGTCTGTCGATCAAGTTCCCTCGAACGTACGAAAGTGTGATGCGGGGTCCGCCGCTAGTTGTAGGGCGCCCACTGCGCAGTGACGTCACCTGCGCGCATCGACCGCAACCGGCGCCGGAGCTCGCCGCGGATCGCGGGATTGCTGCGCAGGATCGGCAGCACGCTGATGGTGATCTTGAGCTCGCGCAGGTCGCGCAGCACCTGGAAGCCCTCCCACGCCAGCAGGTCGAAGCCGTAGCTGCGGGCCAGCGCCTCGTAGCGCTCCGGCGGATGCCCCATCCGCAGCCTGCCGACCGCCATCGGCGTCAGGTCCCACTCCGGCGGGCCGACGCACAGCGAGTCCAGGTCGCACAGCAGCGTTCCCTCGGACGTCGCGATCAGGTTGCCCAGGTGCGCGTCACCGTGGATCACCGCGCGGGGCAGCGGGAAGTCCAGCGACTCCAGCCGCCGCTCGACGTCGTCGCAGCGCTGCTCCAGGAAGTAGCGGTCGTCGGGGTCGAGCTCCTCGGCGTCGAAGAGCCTGCGCCGCACGTCGTCCATCGGCCGCCAGTCCGGCAGCGTCGCCGGGACCGGCAGCGAGTGCACCTGCCGGAGCAGCCCGCCCAGGTCGGCGCCGGAGGCGGTGCCGGTCTCCGGCACGGCCTGCCACAGCGTGGCCAGGTGCCCGCCGACGCTGACCGGCTGCGACACCCCGGGCAGCAGCCGCACCGCGGGAACCCCGTGCTCGGCCAGCAACCGGGCCGCTTCCACGACGTTGGCCGCCCGGTACGAGAAGGAAGGTGCGAGCACGATGCGCACGATCACCGGGTGCTCGCGGAGCAGGAAGACCCCGTTGTTGACGAACCGGATCAGCCGGGCGCCGCTCGGGTCGAGCCCGACCTCGGCGCAGATCCGCGCCAGCGCCAGCGCCAGCTTCGGCCTGGTGTACCGGCCGTCTTCCATGGGTCGTGTCTGGGAACTCATCGTCTGCCAACCAATTGCCTGCCTGGGCGGGCGACCGGCGGATGCCGATGCCGCCGCCGGCGGTCAGCCGCCCGGCAGGCAGCGGCCTCACACCTCGCGGAACCGCCGGATCTCCTCGGCCAGATCGCGGGCGTCGGAGTTCATCCGGTGCCTGCCCGCCTCCAGCTGCAACGGGCGGAGCCGGTCGGCGACCCGGGCGGACTTGACCTTCTCGCCGATCGCCAGCGCGTGCCGCCCCACCTTGATGCCCTGCTGCAGGTCACCGGCCCGGATGTGGTTGGTGGCCTGCAAGCTCAGCCCGAACACGTGCGTTCGCTGCATGTCCGCGCCGTACGCCTCGTTGCACTTGATGGTCTCGGCCACCGCCATCGGGGCGTAGCGGTCCGCGTCGAACACGGCCAGCGCGTCGTGCGCCGAGCCGATCATCCCGTGCAGGTCGTTCTCGTTGAAGAACCGGACCCAGTCCGGAGCCTCGTTGGTGTCGGCGCGGGCGAACTCGTCCTTGGTCCGGCCGATCATCTTCTGCACCTGGTCCGGTTTGTTGAGCATGCCGTAGGCCCACGCCTCGTTGGCGCACAGCACCGCGACCGTCAGCGCGGATCCCGATTCCTGGGCGGCGATCTGCCCCAGCTGGAACAGCTTCAGCGCCTCGTTCGGCTCCTCGTAGTGCAGGTACACCCGGCCCATCCGGTAGAGCACGCTGGCCACCAGGCTGTCGTCCTCGGCCTGCTTGGCGAACTCCAGCGCCTTGCCGAAGTGCCCGCGGGCCGGGTCGAGCAGACCGGTGTCGAACGAGGTCCACCCGGCGAGGCTGTGCATGTCGGCCAGCGACACGAACAGCTTCCTGCGCACCTGCTCGGTCGCGGTCGCTTCCAGCAACTGCTGCGCCCAGGAGAGCTGGGCGACCACCGCATCGCGGCACGTGCCACCGCCGTAGCGGTAGTCGAGGTCCCGCAACGCCTTCGTCGCGGCCTGGATCTGTTGCACGTCGGTCATACCGATGCGCGCCGGGGCCGGCGTCTGGGCGTTCGCGGGCACCCAGTTGGCCTCCTCGGCGCCGAAGACGGCCGCACCCATGGTGACGGCCGCGGCATGAGACAGAAACTTCCGACGCTTCACCGACTCGTCCTCCTCAGCCTGGGAGTCGCTCGTCGAATTCGCGACCCTCAACTGCGTCGCCCCGTCGTAGGCGAGGCCCATGTACCCCCTCGGTATTCCCAACCCGTCGGCGATGCGGGCCAGCACGTCATAGGCCATGACCTGCCGACCCTTGAGGATCTCGGACACCTCGGACTGCGACTGCCCGGTGGAGGCCGCGATCTGGCGCTGCGAAACACCGTGCCTGCGAAGCTGCTTGTAGACCTCGCTGATGTTCCGGTTGGCCAGAGCATCCCGCATGGCGCGGTCGTTCCAGACCTCGGGTGTAACGGGCGAGCCGCTCGAACCGATGATGTTCATTTGGACCCCCTCACGCTCTGACGGGCGTTGGTCGCAGAGTAAGGGCACTCCCGCAAGTCGGTGAAGTGCAGTTCGGCAAAGGTGATCGGCAGGGGTGAAGTCCGCCGACCGTTCGTCGTCGCCGTCTGCCCGGTCATCGCCTACCGCTAGGCGAAACGGCCCGACTAGATCCAATCTAGTCATGGGTAGGCAACCGAGCACGGAGAGGAACCCCGACGACAGTGGACAGCAACAGGCAGACGGGAAACCCGGCCGAAGCGGCCGAGTTCTCCCCCGACGCCGACCGCCGCCCGTGGTGGCGGGTCCACTGCCGGGACGCGACGAACGTCCACCGGGACCTCGACGTGCTGGTAAACCGGGACAGGGTGGTTCTTGTCGGACCGCCTGGCGCTGCCGCAGTGCTCTCGACCAGCGGAGTCGGTGAGTTGAGCCGTGCCCTGCGCAGCGCCGCCGACCAGGCGAGAAAGTGACGGTGAGGTTGCGGTGGACGAGATCCTGGGACAGGTGCTGCGCAACGCGGTGTGGGAGCGGCTCGATGTGCTTGCCGAGCTGGCGAACCGCGCGGACGCCCCGTCCCTGCTCTCCGTGGCGCGCTCCGAGCTGCCTCGGCTCACCGAGGGGTGGCGCACGCTGCTCTCCGCTCACGACGCCGACGAAAAGGGGAACTGCCCCGAGTGCTCGACCCGCTGGCGCCCTCGGAAAGCACCGTGCTCGGTGTGGCGTTCGGCGTACGAGCACCTCGTGACGGGCGCCCTGGCACCCCGTCCCGCACGGCACCTGCGCCCCGCGCACACTCTGCGCCGGGCGGCGCCGGTGCCGTAAAGCTGTGGTGGCCGACGAGCGCATGTCGTGAACCCCCGACCTCGGCACGTGCTCGTCGGCCACCACCCCGACCTCTCCAACTCCACAGTGGACATCCGCCGACCAGGCGGATCGCAGACATCCGCGGGCCGGCGCTGAAGCACTCCCCTCCCCCGACCGGCGCCGGCTCGCGGATTTCCAAGCTGCTCCGTATCCGTCCTCCCCGACACGGATCTCGGAGTGTGAGAAGGCCCCGGTGCCGGCGTTTCCCCGGACGCTGACACCGGGGCCTTTACATCTCCACGACCAGAACCCGTTGCGCCGCACGGCGGTGCGCGGTTGCTACTTGCGGCGCAACCGGATCCGGGCGGCGAAGTCGGGGTCCAGGCGAATGCCGGTGCCGGACAGGCGGGTCCGCTCGGCGGGCACCATCAGCCACGGCTGCCTGGGACCGACCAGCGGCGAGTAGACCGGCACGAAACCCCGGTCCAGCATCGCGACCGCGAAGTCGACCGCCAGGTATCCCCGGCCGTCGACCACCCCGGTCCCCTGCCACGGCAGCAGACCCGAGCCGCCGAGGTAGGTGAAGCCGCAGCGACCGGGCCTGGCCGCGCTGACGGTGAGCCGCACGCGGTCCGGGAACAGCTCCTCGTAGCCGAGTTCCTCGTCGACCCGCAGCGTCGCCAGGTAGCGGACCACCGCGTGCCAGGCCCGGCGCAGCACCGCGGCCCTGGCGTCCCGGACCTCGGGCGCCGCGGTGCGGTCGGTGAGGTTGTAGACGTCGGCGTAGACCAGCGCCGACCAGGACATCCGGTCCACGCCCGCGGGGACCGGCACCGGCACCGAGTACACCACCGACATCAGCATCTCCCGGAACAGGTGCAGCACCGGGGCCAGCGGTCCATCCACAGTGGACAGATAGGAGTGCACCGACTCCAGCGTCCGCAGCGGGTTAGAGGTGATGTCGAAACCGCGCAGCAGGTCGTTGATCTCGGCCCGGTACCGGGCGAGCCGCACCGCGCGTTCGGCGGGCACGTCCGGCCCGAGCCGGTCGCGCGCTACGGTGTCGATCTCCTCCACCGTCGTGCAGTCGCCGATGCCGACCAGGTCGACGTACTCCCGCAGCTTCCGGCTGTACGCGTCGGTGATCGCCGCGGGCCGGGGCCGGAAGTGCCTGCCGTCGGTGAGGATGTTGAAGTGCAGCCCCGGCGGGTGCACGCCGCGCACCGCCTGCTGCAACTCCCGCAGCCGCGCCAGACCGCCGAACTCGGCAAGGTCCGGCAGCGGGCCGAACGCCTTGAGCCGGTTGAGGCACTGCTTGACCGGGAAGCCGAGCAGCACCGTCTCGATCGGTTCGCCGCGCCGGACGGCCGGTCCCGCGTCCCGGCGCATGTCGTCCCACCGGTAGTTCGACCGCGCGCCCTTGAGGAACTGCTTGCGGGTGAAGACGTGGTGCAGCGCCCGGATCACCTGCTCCGGATCGCCGCCGTCGACCGCGAACTTGGCGCGGGCGCTCTGCGCGGTGCGCGCCGCCGAGCGGTCGACGTCGGCGAGCACCGAGTCGACCACCGCGAGCGACTCGTCCTCGGTGAGCTGCACCGACCACCGGTCGGCGACCCGGTTCCGGCGCATCGCGCCGACCTGGATCTCCTCCAGGGAATGGGTGTTGGACAGCGACGAGCCGGTCTTCCTCGGCCGCGGCGAGGTCTCGAAGGTGGCGATCACCCGCGCGTCGTCGGGCACCGGCTGCTCCGGCCTGCGCTCGGTCGCCAGCCCGGGGACCTCCACCGCCACCGCGAGCGCGCCGGGGAACTCCTTGGTCAGCGCGATCCGGTTGCACAGCATGTCGTCGAAGACCGCGACGACGTCGAGTTCGCCGAGTTCCCGGAGCTTCTCCACCTTCAGCTCGGAGATCGGCCGGGTCCGCTCGTCCGGCATGCACAGCAGGACGGCGTCCGGCACACCGGCCTCGGCCAGCACCTCCTCGGTGTACCGGCGGACCCGCTCCCGCCGCCCGGTGCAGAACACGACCTGCCCGCCCGCGTCCTGGACGTCCCAGACGAACCGGGCCAGCCCGGCGTTGACGGTGTCGGTGCGCAACCGCTCCCAGGGCCGGGCGAAGGCGCGGAAGAAGTCCGAGTGCACCTGCCGCCAGTCGACCTCCGGGTACTTGTCGCCGAGCCCGCTGAGCTCGACGAAGTTGTGCCAGGTGGATTCGGCGTAGGTGGGCAGCAGCGGCAGCGATCCCGGGCTGGCGAGTTCGAGGACGCCTTCCGGCGCACCGGGCCGCGGGCCCGAGATCGCGCGGGCCGCGTCGAAAGTGCGTTGCAGCGGGACGATTCCGCACAGGTCGAGGTCGATGACCACGGTCGGGGGCGGCAGGCCGGGGTCCCACCGCCTGCGCCTGGTCCGCTCCTGGACGGTGTGCAGGACCTCCTTGAGCACGTCGTCCTGCGATTCCGCCACGGTGTGGGCGAATTCCCGCAACGCCGGGTCGGTCGAGAGCAGTTCGGCGGTGCGCGGCTTGAGGAAGCGCAGCTCCTCGGCGATGACGCGGTCCGCCGCCGCGCGCACCCTGCTCTCGGAACGTGCGCCCGAACCGAAGCGGATGCGGGCGAATCCGGCGCTGAGCGCGTCGATCGTGCCGACCAGCGCCGCCGCCCCGGACGGCACGTCGGCGGCCGACGGCCGGTCGAGCACCCGCTCGAAGTCGGTCACCACGATCCGCCCGGTGGCCTGCAACTCCGGTGACAGCTCGAAGCCCACACCGCGCTCGTCCAGGGCGAACAGCCCGATCCGGTGGGTGTCGACGGCGAGCCGGAACGCCCGCAGCAGCGGGCGGACCAGGTGGTCGAGGAAGTACGGGAGCTCGTCCTCCCGGCGCTCGAACCGGTTCTCGATCACCTGCCGCAGCAGCGCCGGACCGCCGTCCCCGGTGCCGCGCAGCAGCGCCGGGAGCGTGGCGACGACGGTGCCGCCGGGGTGCTTCGGGTGCGGTGGCTGCGGTTCGGCCTCGCACCCCAGGACGGCCGTGCCGCTGCGGTTGTCGACGAACGCGGCCGACGCCGGCAGCGTCGCGCAGTGCATCCGCAGCACCGGGTCGGACCGGACCGCCGAGTCCAGCCGCTGCCACCCGGCCAGCTGCCGCTTCGCGCCGTCGCGGTCGGTGGTGCGCAGCTCCACGACCGGGCCGGAGCCGCGCACGGCGGGCCCGTCACCGACGGCGGAGTCCGGGCGGTCGGCGCCCCGCTCCGCGGGGAACAGCACCGAACCGTCGGACCCGATCAGCGGCCCCAGGCGGTGCCGCGCGTCGATCGACTCGTCGGCGGTCAGCGGCTCCACCCGGTCCGGCGGCAGGGCCACCCAGCCGGTTCCGGCCGGCGCGGACTCTGGCCCGGCCAGGAACCGGGTCAGCCGGTGCAGCCAGAGCGGGTCGTGCTCGCGCCTGGTGCGCCGCAGCCGCACCAGCGCGCGGTACAGGTCGGCCCAGGTCGGCTCGCCGCCCAGCGGCAGCCCGGCCCCGGCGCCCGCGCCGACCAGCCGGTGCGGCGCGCCCTCGACCCGCAGTCCGTAGCCGCCGTCGCGGAGCAGGGTGTTGGCCTCCTCGACCCCCAGCGGGGACCACAGGTCCCGGCGACGCCAACCGTCCAACGATCGGTCTCCTTGTCCGTCCCGGCGAGCGGGAGCCGTCGGTCCGGCGGTCACCGGGCGGGAACCGCGGGTGCGGCCTGCGGAAGGCTCACCGCGCTGCCCGGTGGTCTCCTCCCGGTGAGTGCCCACCGCACGAGCACAGCACGACGGGTGCCGGAATGACGAGAAGCGGCGCCACAGTTACCCACGTTGACCCTTCTGTCGCGGATCGAACAGATTCGAACCACGCTAGATAGTGACCCTTCGCATTGACAACGTGACGGAATGCATACGGCCACATCGGTGCTCCGGGTCCGCCGGGCGGCGGTATCCCTTGCCACGTCCCGGGGAACGTACGCGTCGGAGGAGGTCAAGTTGTGAACGCCGAAACCACCCGTCCGGTTGATGTACCTTTCGGCATGTCCGCAGCGCGTGCACGGAGCGGCAACGGGAAAATCGGACCAACGGAATCGAGTGGTTTCGACGCACCCGGCCGCTGGGACCGTGTCCCGGCAATCGAGGGAGGGCTCCCCTGAAAGAGAGTCACGGTCGTGGTCGGCAAGATGGTCGAGAACATGATCAAGGAGTCGCCTTGCCCACCGAAGTAGCGCCCCTGCGCCGCAAGCCGGTCCAGCAACGCAGCGCACAGCGAGTTGAGAAGATGCTCGAAGCCTGTGCTCAGCTCATCGACGAGCTGGGCTACGACGGGCTGTCCACGACCCTGATCGCCGAGCGCGCGGGGGTCGCGGTCGGCTCGCTCTACCAGTTCTTCCCGGACAAACGGGCGGTTGTGCAGGAGCTGACGCTGCGCAACCTGGAGCGGTTCGTGCGGACGGTGTCCGACCGCTTCGAGAAGGCCGGGATGGCCCACTGGTGGGACGCCGTGGACGCCGTCTTCGACGTCTACATGACCATGCACCGGGAGGTCCCCGGCTTCAGCCGCCTGCACTTCGGCGATGTCGTGGACCTGCGCCTGCTCGACGAGAGCAAGGACAACAACACGGTGATCGCCGAGAAGCTGACCTCGCTGATCGCCGACGAGTTCGGCCTCGAACCCGCCGACCTGCTGCTGCCGCTGTCGGTGGCGGTGGAGGCCGCCGACGCCGTGCTGCACCTGGCCTTCCGCCGCGATCCGGCAGGGGATCCGACGCTGGTCACCGAGGCCCGCGAGCTGGTCCGGGGTTACCTGGCCAACCGCCTGCCCGACGATCAGCCGAAGGACCTGCCCTCGCCGCGATAGGTCGGCACCGATCCGGCCACCGCGTCGCCCGCCACCAGGTGGTACTCGTTGAACCGCTCGGCGAGTTCACCGGCCTTGGCGTGCCGGAACCACACCCGGTCGCCCAGGCGCAGCGCGCGGGCGGCGGTGCCGGTCACCGGGGTCTGCACCTCGCCTGCCCCTTCCAGCCCGGTCAGCCTCAGCCCCGCGGGCAGGTACGGGGCGGGGGCGCGGTCCGGTCCGACCGGACCGGACGCGACGTAGCCGCCGCCGAACAGGGTCGCGATCCGCTCGGTTGGCCGGTGCACCACCGGCAGCGCGAACAGCAGCGCCGGATCGGGGCGGAACGAGCGGTAGCCGTCGAACAGGACCGGTCCGACGAGTCCGGACCCGGCGGCGACCTCGGTGACGGCGGGTTCGGCCGCGGTGCTCTCGATGCTGCCGGTGCCGCCGCCGTTGACGAACTCCAGTTCGGTCATGGCGCGCACCGCCGCGACGATGTCCGCCCGCCGGTCGGCGAGCTCGGCGGCGGAGCGCCGCTGCATCCAGCGCACGCCCAGCCCGCGCAGCGGACTGCCCGGCGGCGCGTCCCCGACCCCGGCGATCTGACCTTCGTAAGCCATCAGGCCGACCAGCCGGAATCCCTTGCGGCGCAACAGCGATCCGGCCAGCCTGCGGGCGTCGTCGGCGGTGTGCACCGGCGAGCGGCGGGTGCCGACGTGCAGCGCGGGCAGCGGACGCCAGGACGCGTCGACGTCGAGGCAGAGCCGGATGTCCGGGTGGTCCCGGCCGACGGCGGAGTCGACGAGGTCCAGGTGTTCGACGGAGTCGACCATGATCGTGACGGCCGCGGCGGCGGCCGGGTCGGCGGCCAGCGCGCGCAGCGCGCCGCGGTCGGCGGTCGGGTAGGCGACGACGATGTCGTCGGCGAGCCCTTCGGCGTGCAGCCAGAGCGCTTCGGCGAGGCTGTAGCACATGAGCCCGGCGAAGCCGGGGGTTTCCAGGGCGCGGCGCAGCAGTTCGCGGCAGCGGACCGACTTGGTGACGACCCGGACCGGCCGTCCGGCGGCGCGCCGCGCCAGGTCGGCGGCGTTGCGCCGGAAAGCTTCGAGGTCGGCCACCGCGAACGGGGGGTCGAGCTCGCTGGTGGCCGTGTCGAGTCTCCGCGACTCGGGGAGCGCCTTGAGCACGGACCCACGTTATGCCGACAACCCTTGTTATGTGAATCATATTCACATAATTTCTCCCTCACCGTGTGTCAGCCGGAAGGGGCTTTCCGTCATGACCAGCTGGAGGAACTGGGCCGGGACCGAGTCCGCGACGCCCGCCAGGACCCTGACCCCGCGCGATGCCGAGGCCGCCGCCGAAGCGATCCGCACCGCCGCCGGATCGGGACACCGGGTGCGCCCGCTCGGCTCCGGGCACTCCTTCACCGGCATCGGCGCGCCCCCGGCCGACGGGATCGCGCTGGACCTCTCGGCGTGGACCGGGATCGCGCGCACCGAGGGCGACCTGGTGACCGTCCGCGCGGGCACCCCCCTGCACCAGCTCAACCGCGAGCTCGACGAGCACGGCCTCGCGATGGCCAACCTCGGCGACATCGACGCCCAGACCCTCGCCGGGGCGATCTCCACCGGCACCCACGGCACCGGCGCGGGCCTCGGCGGGCTGGCCACCCAGGTCGAGGCGCTGGAACTGCTGCTGGCGGACGGTTCGCCGCGCCGCTGCTCGGCGACCGAGAACCCCGAGCTGTTCGCCGCCGCGCGGGTCGGCCTCGGCGCGCTGGGCGTGATCCACACCGTCACCCTGCGCTGCGTGCCCGCCTTCGGGCTCGTCGCCGACGAGCGCCCGGAACCGCTGGACGCCGTCCTGGAGCGGTTCGACGAGCTGGCCGCGGGCAACGACCACTTCGAGTTCTACTGGTTCCCGCACGGGACCAAGACGCTGGTCAAGCGCAACAACCGGCTGCCGGACGGAGCGCCGCGGCAGCCGTTGAGCCCGCTGCGGCACTTCGTCGAGTACGAGCTGTTGGAGAACCGGGTTTTCGGCGCGCTGTGCCGGCTCGGCCGCGGCCTGCCCGCGCTGGTGCGACCGCTGAACCGGCTCGCGGGCTCGGCGCTTTCGGCCCGCTCCTACAGCGACCGCTCGCACCGCGTTTTCGTGACCAGGCGCGAGGTCCGGTTCGTCGAGTCCGAGTACGCCGTCCCGCTCGACCAGCTCGGCGCCGTGATCCGCGAGCTGCGCGCGACGGTCGGCAAGCTCGAACATCCCGTCATGTTCCCGATCGAGGTCCGCGTGGCCGCGCCGGACGACATCTGGTTGTCGACCGCCTACCGGCGCCCGTCCGCCTACGTCGCGATCCACCAGTTCGCGGGAATGCCGTACCGGCACTACTTCGAGACGTTCGAGTCGATCGTGGGAGCGGTCGGCGGACGCCCGCACTGGGGCAAGATGCACCGGCTCGCCGCGGCCGACCTCCGGGAGCGCTACCCGCGGTTCGACGACTTCCTGCGGGTCCGCGACGAGGTCGACCCGGAGGGCGTGTTCGGCAACCCCTACCTGGACCGGGTGCTCGGGGTGAGCCGGAACGCGAAGTAGCCGTCGGGGTGGCGGAACCTCACGCGCCTGCCTTCTCGCTGCGGGACCGAAGCGCCGCCACCGCTTCAAAGATCAAGGAGCCCTCGGCTCGTGGATCAGGCCAGCGCGCTGCGGACGGCTTCGTCGATCGGGGTGTCGCCGTTGACCATCTCCAGCGTGTGCTGCGCCGCCCCGGGCGCGTCGAGGAGCGCGACCAGCACGGCCGCGACGTCGGCGCGGGTGACTTCGGCGCGCGGCACCGACTCGGCGATCGTGACCCTGCCGGTCGGCGCGTCGTCGGTCAGCAGGCCCGGGCGCAGGATCGTCCAGTCCAGGTCGCGGGCGCGCAGGTCGGCCTCGGCGGCGCGCTTGGCGTCGAGGTACGCGCCGAAGACCTCGCCCACGTCCGCCGGGTTCGGCCGCGCGGTGCCCATCGCGCTGATCTGGATGATCCGCCGGACCCCGGCACGCTCGCAGGCGTCGGCCAGCAGCCCGGACGCCGCTCTGTCCACTGTGTCCTTGCGCGGGACACCCCTGCCCGGACCGGCTCCGGCGGCGAAGACCGCGGCGTCGGAGCCCGCGATCCGGTCCGCGAGGGTCGCCGCGTCGGTGTGCTCCAGGTCGGCGAGCACCGGTTCGATCCCGTCGACGCGCAGATCAGCCGCGTGGTCGGGGTTGCGGATCAGCCCCAGCGCGGTGTCCCCGCGCCTGGCCAGCCGCCTGCCCAGCAGTCGCGCGATCTGCCCGTGCCCGCCCGCAATCGCCACTCGCATGCCCCAACCCTAAGGGCCGCGTCCGCGCTCGTCCGGCTCAGCTGCGGGAGGGCGCCGGGACGTCGAGGGACAGCAGCTGCTGGTAGACGACCTCGTTGATCCAGCGCGAAACCGCCGTGTGCTCGACCGGCGGGGCGTCGTCGAAGCAGCGGCCCGCGAGCTCGACCTGCACGGTCTCGCCGTCGGCGCTGAGCACCCCGACGCCGAACTGGCGGGCCCGGATCAGGCAGGTCTCCATGAAGTCCGGTGCGAGCGTGACGCTGCGCGGCACGACGATCGCGGTGTTGGTGAAGCGGGCGAACGGCACCGCGTCGGTCAGCGCGCTGCGCCAGTGCCGGGCCGGGGCGAGCACGCCGCTGACCCGCGCCGCAGGCGGCGGCACCCTGCCGTCCATCTCCGGCCACACCCAGGTCGCGATCTCGGCGCGGTCGAGCACCGGTTCGCTGCCCAGGCACAGCCGCTCGGCGTGCGCGTCGGGCACCAGGTCGGCGACCGGCACGACGTGCCTGCCGAGCAGCTTCAGCGGCGGCAGCACGCTGCCCGTCCAGCCCAGGACGCTCGCCGAGAGCTCGGCGAGGGTCCCTATCGAGGAGGGTAGGTCCAGGGGCGAGCGCACATGGGCCGAGCAGACCCGGATCTCGTTGTCGACCACGGCACGTCCCGGCGTTCCGGTCACGGCTTTCCGCCTCCCTAGCTGCTGCGGCGGCCACTCGCGTGGCGGGCAGTCCTGAACCTAAACAGCTCGGCGCCTTTCTCAGATGACCCGACAGGGCCCGTGCGACCGGCGGCCGACAGTGGTCGGTGACTGGTCGACGAACGGCAACCGGACTTCAGCCCGGCGGTCCTCCAATCAGGTGAGTCAGGTCGGGGAAGCGCGCCGACCGCCCTCAGTTCGACAGCACGTCCCGCATCTGCCGGTGCTGCTCGCCCAGCCGCTGCCGGATCGCCTCCGCCGCCGGGATCAGCGGTTTGACCAGCTTGGGGACCTCGGCCCGAGCGCTGTGGGCGACCACGCCGAGCGCGGCGACCACCGCGCCGGTGCCGTCCCGCACCGGGACGGCCGCCGAGCAGTTGCCGAGCGACATCTCCTCGGTCGCCTGGGCGAAACCGCGCAGGCGCACGCCCTGCAGCTCCTTGCCGAGCCGCCCGGGCTCGGTGATCGTGTACGGGGTGTGCCTGCTCAGGCCGCGCTCGCAGTACTCGTGCACCAGCGCGGCGGGCGCGTGCGCCAGCAGCACCTTGCCGACGCTGGTCGAGTGCAGCGGCAGTCGTCCGCCGCTGCGGGAGATGATCGGCACCGAGCTGTGCGCGGTCAGCTTCTCGACGTAGACCGCCTCGACCCCGTCCCGCACGGCCAGGTGCACGTTGTCCCGGGTGGCCGCGCAGAGCTCCTGCATGAACGGCAGCGCGACCTGGCGCAGGGTGCTGTTCACCGGCGCGAGCAGGCCGATCTCCCACAGCCGCAGCCCGACCGCGTACTGGCCGTCGCCGTCGCGGTGCAGCGCGCCCCAGGTCTCCAGCTCGCGGACCAGCCGGTGCGCGGTGGCCAGCGGGATCCCGGCCCGGCGGGCGATGGCGGTCAGGCTGAGCCGGGTGTGGTCGATGTCGAAGGCCGTGAGCACGCTCAGGGCCCGTGCCGTGACCGAACGACCGGGATCCCGGCTGTTTCCCGCCATCTCGTACCTCCTCGTGCTGACGGCACATAGCCCAGCACAATCACCAGGAGGAGTGAAGCCCGGTTCCGCGTTTGGTCAGACCACCCAGGGCGGGAGCAGCAGCTGCGCGCCCTTCGGAGCCTGGTCGCACGCCTCGTCGGCGGTGCGGCCCTCCGGGTTGTAGACGCGGGTTCCGGCAGGCGCGGCGACGATCGCCGCGACCCCGGAGTCCGGCCCGGCGGTGATCCGGCGCGGCGCGCCCGCGGGCAGGACCACGGTGTCCCCGGAGGTCACGACGTGCTCGACGCCGTCGAGGTCGACGGTGGCGGTGCCCGACAGGACGGTCCAGATCTGCTCGGCGTCGAAGGCGTGCCTCGGCCCGCCCTTGCCGGGTTCGAGGTCGACGCGCCAGAGCGCGAGTCCGGTTCCGCCCTGGGTCGGCGAGGCCAGCGTGGTCATCACGCCGTTCGGCGTGTCGGAACGGCGGCTGTCGGCGGCGCGGATGACAGGCATGGTCGGATCTCCTAAAATCGACAACATGGTTGTCGAGATGGTTAACCTGGTTGTCGAAAATGTCAACCGCTGACGCTCCCGGGTTCGAGCTGCCGATGCGCCTGTTCCTCGGATTCCGGGCGCTCGTGGACGAACTCCACGCCGAACTGGCCCGCCAGGGCCACCCGGACGTCCGGCCCACGCACGGCTTCGTCTTCCAGGCGATCGGGCCGGACGGCACCACCGCGGCCGAACTCGGCCGTGCGCTTGGGATTTCGAAGCAGGCCGCCGCCAAGACCGTCGACTCCCTCGAACGGCTCGGCTACGTCGAGCGCGGCGCCGACGCACGCGACGCGCGGCGCAAGGTCGTCCGGCTCACCGACCGCGGGCTCGACTGCCTCCGGCGCTCGGCGCGGATCTTCGACGCGCTGCGGGCGCGGTGGGCGGAGGAGATCGGCGAGCAGCGCCTGCGCGCGCTGGAGGACGACCTCCGCAAGGTCACCCCCGAAGTCTTCCGGCTGGACGTGCCCGGTTGGTTCGGAAATCCGGCCTGATCAGGAAATCCGGCCTGATCCGGAATTTCGGCGACCTCCGGTTCGCTCGAACTGCTAGGCGACGGTGCAGAACTCCCGGGAGGACAACGATGAGCATCGAGATCGCGCATCCGCGGCGGGGCCCCGGCTACGGCTGGAACTCCGAACTCCTCGACCTGGACGCCTACCTCGACCGCATCGGGTACCGGGGCGACCGCGCGCCCACCGCCGAGACGCTGCGCGCGCTGCACCTGGCGCACATCGCCGCGATCCCCTTCGAGAACCTGGAGGTCGTGTTCGGCCGCCCGGTCGACCTGGACCTCGGATCCGTCCAGGACAAGCTGGTGCGCCGGCCGCGCGGCGGCTACTGCTACGAGCACGTCGGCCTGTTCGCGGCCGTGCTGGAACGGCTCGGCTACACCATCACCGGGCTGCTGTCCCGGGTCGTCATGGACTCCGACAGGCTGATCCCCGCCACCCACTCGCTGCTGCTGGTGGAAGCCTCCGGAACGCGCTGGATCTGCGACGTCGGGCTCGGCTGCGGTCCGCTGGGGCCGATCGAGTTCGCCGACGGCGCGCAGGACACCGAGGGCGGCTGGACCAACCGGCTGCACGAGGTCTCCGGGACCGGCGAGTGGGAGGTGCAGCGCTGGACCGGCGAGCGCTGGATGGTCCTGCACCGCTTCACCACCAACCCCGCCTACACCATCGACCACCGCGTGGGGAACCACTACATCGCCACGCACCCCCGGTCGCCGTTCTCCGGCGACCTGCACGCGATGCGCATCGGCCCCGGGTTCCTGCACACCCTGGACGGCACGGTGCTCACCACGACCCGCCCGGACGGCGCCGTCGACAAGCGGCGGCTCGCGGCGTCCGAGGTGCCCGGCGTGCTCGCCAAGCAGTTCGACGTCGTCCTGGACACCGACGACAGCGCGGCCCTGGTCGCCTACCTGGAGCCCTAGGGCCGCACGCTGCGACCTGTGCCCGCTGCGTGCAGCATGGGGCGAGGCGGAGAAGGGGGCTCTCCGCCAGTTTTCCGGGGGAGGTTGCGGGAATGAAGATCTGCTGCGTTGGTGCCGGTCCGGCCGGGCTGTACTTCGCGATCTCGGTGCGGCTGCGCGATCCCGACCACGAGATCAGCATCATCGAGCGCGACCCGCCCGGGGCCACCTACGGCTGGGGCGTCGTGTACTGGGACGACCTGCTGGACGTGCTCTACCGCAACGACCGGGAGAGCGCCCAGCAGCTGCGCGCCGCGTCCACGCTGTGGCAGGAGCAGGAGATCCGCCTCAACGACGCGGATTCGGCCTACCTCGGCGGGTACGGCTACAGCCTCGGCCGGGCCGCGATGCTGGACGTCCTCGCGCGCCGCGCGCAGACCCTCGGCGTCAAGATCGAGTACCAGCGTGAGATCACCGATCCGGCGGCGCTGCCCGACGCCGACCTGATCGTGGGTTCGGACGGGGTGAACAGCAAGATCCGGCAGTCCCGCGCGGACGTCTTCGGCACCCGGACCGACACCGGCAGCAACCCCTACATCTGGCTGGGCACGGACAAGGTGTTCGACCGCTTCACCTTCGCGTTCGAGGAGACCCCGCAGGGCTGGATCTGGTTCCACGCCTACCCGTCCAGCGCCGGGATCAGCACCTGCATCGTCGAGTGCACCGAGCAGACCTGGCGCAACCTCGGCCTGGACTCCATCGACCACGAGGAGGGGATCCGGCTGCTGGAGCGGATCTTCGAGCGCCCGCTGGAGGGGCACCGGCTGATCAGCCAGTCCCGCGGGCGGCCCGCGCAATGGCTGCGCTTCACCCAGGTCCGCAACGAGTCCTGGATCCACGACAACATCGTGCTGATCGGCGACGCCGCGCACACCACGCACTTCACCATCGGCTCCGGCACCCGGCTGGCGATGCTGGACGCCATCAACCTGGCTCAGAGCCTCTACGACAACCGGAACGTGGAGGTCGCGCTGCGCGACTTCGACCAGCGGGCCCGCGCCGCGCTGCGCCCGATCCAGGCGGCGGCGCGCAGCAGCATGGCGTGGTTCGAGCGGGCCGACCAGTACCTCGACCGGGACGCGCTGTCGTTCTCCTACTCGATGGCGTCCCGGCACGAGCCGCAGCCGCCGTGGCAGTACCAGCTGCACCGCGTCACGCAGGTTCCCGCCGTGCGCAAGGGGATGCGCTACTTCGACAACGGCCGCCGCTGGTTCCTGGCGCTGCGGCGCGGCGAGTCCGTCACCGCTCCGATCCGGGAGCGGCTGCCGCTGGGGTCCTAGCCCCCGGGCGCGACGCCGTTGGGAGAACCGTTCGGCGACGGGTGGTGCAGGCGGTAGAGGTGGGCGTAACCGCTGCCGTTGGTGAGCAGTTCGGTGTGCGTCCCGGCCTCGGTCACCACTCCCCGGTCGAGGAACAGGATGTGGTGGGCGTCGGAGACGGTCAGCAGGTTGTGCGAGATGACGATCGTCGTGCGGCCCGCCATCAGCCGCCGCAGCGGCGCCAGGATCCGCTTGCTGGACTCGGCGTCCAGGCTCGTCGTCGGCTCGTCGAGCAGCAGCACCGGGGCGTCGCGGATCATCGCGCGGGCGATGGCGATCCGCTGCCGCTGGCCGCCGGAGAGCAGCCTGCCGCGCTGGCCGACGCGCGTCTCGTAACCGTCGGGCAGGGTCAGGATGAACTCGTGCGCGTCGGCGGCCTCGGCCGCGCGGACCAGCTCGACGTCGGTGGCGTCGGCGCGACCGGCGCGGATGTTGTCCGCGATGGTTCCGTCCAGCAGCAGCGTTTCCTGCAGCACGATCGCGATGTTGGCCCGCAGCTCCTCCGGGTCGAGGTCGCGCAGGTCGTGCCCGTCCAGGCTGATCCGGCCGCGCGTCGGGTCGTAGAACCGCAGCAGCAGCTTGGTCAGCGTCGACTTGCCCGCGCCGCTGGCGCCGACCACGGCGGTCGTGGTGCCGGGCTCGGCGTCGAAGCTGACGTCGGTCAGCACGTCGTCGCTGGTCTCCGGGTAGCGGAAGCTGACCCCGTCCACCCGCAGCAGCCCGCGGGCCCGCCCGAGCGGGACCGGCTTCGCCGGGGCGCTGACCTGCGGCTTCTGGTCGAGCAGGTCGATGATGCGCTCGGCGCCGGCCGACGCCTCGAACACCGTGTTGGTCAGCTGCCCCAGCTCGCGGACCGGGGTGTAGAGCTGGGTCAGGTACACCAGGAACGCCAGCAGCCCGCCGAGGCTGATCCGGTCGGCCGACAGCTCCCAGATGCCCACGCCCAGGATCGCCATCACGCCGATCACCTCGACCAGGTCGACCATCGGCGAGAACAGCGCACCGATCCGGGCGGAGGCGAGTTCGGCCCCGACGCTGGCGCGGCTCTGCCGGGAGAAGCGCTCGACCTCGGCGTGCTCCCGCCCGTACGCCTGGATCAGCGGTGCGTTGCCCAGGCTCTCCTCGGCCACGGTGCTGATCGACCCGGTGCGCCCGCGCACCTCGCGGGCCGCGACCTTGATCCGCACCGCGAAGAACTTCGCGATCCACAGGAACAGCGGCACCGCGATCAGCGCCACCAGCGCGAGCCGCCAGTCGAGGTAGAAGATGACCCCGGCGAACACCACGATCTTGACCAGCGACGAGAAGGTCTGCGCGACCCCGGACAGCACCAGCTGCTCGATCGCGGCAACGTCACCGGTGAGCCTGCTCAGCGTGTCGCCGAGCCTGCGGCGGTCGAAGAAGCCGACCGACAGCGTGTGCAGGTGCGCGAACACGCGGACGCGCAGCCGGTTGAGGAAGTTCTCCCCGATCCACACCGTCAGGTACTGGCTGCCGAACTCGATCGCGCCCCCGACCAGCGTCACCACCGCGTAGGCGGCGGCGACCAGCGGGAAGAGCGCGAAGTTCCGCGGTGACAGCACGTCGTCGATCAGGACCTTGAACAGCCAGATGCCCGCGGCGTCCATCAGCGGCGCCAGCAGGACCAGCAGCAGGCTCAGCAGCATCCAGCCCCAGAACGGCCGCGCGTCCGGCCAGAACCGGCGGAAGACCTCCCGCACCCGCTTCGCGGGCGCCGCCTCCACGATTCCTTCGGCGTCGCCCTCCGGCGGGCGGACCAGCCACCTCGCGACCCCCAGCACGAGCTCACCTCATCCCCGATGACACGGGTGTAGCTCCCGCTGCGGGAGCGGGAGCTACACCCGGAACAACCAGCTGCGCTGATTCAGCTGGGCAGGTCACTCAGCAGCCCCACCAGCCGCCCCAGTGGCCCCAGCCCCAGCCGTTGCCCCAGCCCCAGCCCCAGCCGTGGCCCCAACCCCAGCCCCAGCCGTTGCCCCAGCCATTGCCCCAGCCGTTGCCCGAACGGCTCTTGCCGAAGATCACCTTGATACGCATTTTCCGATCTCGCTTTCGGGTTGTGCTGATCCGGTGCCGCCCGCGGTTCACCGGAACCCGGGCGGCAGGATTTCCGGCCGTCATCGGCCGGCACGCACCCGCGACGATGATTCTTCTCCGCACCAGAAGAGCATTTCCGGAAATAGCCCGTGCGGTCATCGGGTCACGAGTACCCGCGGATGATCCGTTCACCCCATGTTGCGCTCCGTCACGATCAGAGCTACCGGCCACCAGGCTTTCTCGGCGGCCGATACCACCGTAGGCCGGTGCGCTGCCCGGTACAAGCCGCATTGCCGGAGTTCTCGGACATCGGCCGAAACTACTGCGGGTGACCGGTTTCGGCCCCGGAAACGGGCCTTAAGGCCCTAGCAATGAATGTCCCGGACGTTCCAGGAAAAGAAAGAGAGGAAAAAGTGCCCGGACCACCACCGTAACGCCTTCGGACAATCCGCCGATGCGTCGTCGGAAACAAAATGTAGCCGCCCGGTTGGTCTGTCACAAGACCACACCGGGCGGCATGATTCGTCCACCGGAAATCAGTCGAGCCGGTCGGCCACCAGTTCGCCCGCCATGATGGTCGCGAGGTTGGTGTTGGCCCGCGGGCACGACGGGAACACCGAGGCGTCGACCACGTGCAGCCCCTCGGTGCCGAGCACGCGGCAGCCGGGGTCGACCACTGTGGACGGGGCGTCCGGGTTCCCCATGCGGCAGCTGCTGGTGAGGTGCTGGCCGTCGGTCACCGTCCGCAGCAGGTGGGCGTCGAGCGCCGCGTCGTCGTCGACCACGGTCAGCAGCGGCGCGTTCACCTCGTCGAACCGGCCGTCGGTGATGGCCGTCAGGTGGCTGCCGCGCGCGAGCTCCAGCAGCGACCGGACGCCCGAGCGCAGCCGGGCCAGGTCGCTCGGGTCGGCGAGCATGCGCTGGTCGAGCAGGGGCTGCGCCGCGGGATCGGCGGTGGCCAGAAGCACTTCGCCGCGCGAGCGCACCTGGTTCAGCCAGACCACGAGCGCGCCCGCACCGGCCCCGACGTCGGCGGTCGCGAGGGCGAGGACGTTCTGGTTGGCCGCCACCATCATCAGGTCGTGCGGCACCGGGTCCGGCCCGTCGCTGGTGTACCGGACGCAGACGTTGGTGTAGCGGTCGTCGGGCCCGGCCGACGACCGCTCGTCCAGCGGCAAGCCGAGGATGCTCAGCGGGTGGTCCTGGAGGCCCCGGCCGACCGGCAGGTCCTCGCGCACCTCGATCCCGAGCGCGCGAAGCCGTTCGGCCGGGCCGAAGCCGGAACGTTGCAGGATCGCGGGGGAATGCACCGCGCCCGCGCTGAGCACGACCCGGTCGGCGTGCGCCTCCTCCACCCGGCCCCCGGCGCGGAAGCGCACGCCCACGGCCCGCCGTCCCGACAGCAGAACGCGGTCGACGACCGCGCCGGCCCGGACGGCGAGACCCGGCAGGTCCCGCGCGGGCTCCAGATAACCGTCGTTGGTCGAGACCCGGCGCCCGTTCCGCGAGTTGATCGGGTACGGCGAAACCCCGCGGGCCCCGGGCGCGTTGACGTCCTCGGCCCATCCGTACCCGGCGTCGACGGCAGCGGCGTGCAGCGCCGCGTCCACCGCGCCCCAATCCGCCCGCGGCGTGCGGTGGATCGGGATCGGCCCGCCGCGGCCGTGCCACGGCGCGTCCCCGAAGTCCGCGTCGTCCTCCAGCTTCACGAAGTACGGCAGCACTTCGCGGGCGGACCAGCCCTCGCACCCGTCGGCGGCCCAGTCGTCGAAGTCCTCGACCGGCGGCCGGATCGCGATCTGGCCGTTGACGGTCGAACCACCGCCCGCACCTCGGCCCTGGAAATACGGTTGCGCGGCCTGCGCTTCCGTGCGGCGGGCCAGCAGACCGCGCTGCAACAGGTGCGCCCCGGCCGCCGGGTCGCCGAGCGCCCGGAGCGGATTCGGCGACCGCCAGATCTCCGGCAGCTGCGCGGACCGGTGGTCCGGACCCGCTTCCAGCAGCAGAACCTTCTTCCCCCGCGCGGCGGAGCGGCCCGCCAGCACGGCGCCGGCGGACCCGGCGCCGACCACGATCAGATCCCAGCCATCGTTGTTCGTCACGACTTCTCCCAGTTGTACGGCCCAATCCGGATGTGTTCGGTGCCGTCCGGTGCCGGGATGTCGCGGAACGCGGCCCCTGCGGGGCCTTCAGCGAGAGGACATGCGCGGCCACCGGACGAGCGGTGGCCGCGGTCTTGACGCCTCGGGGCTGGACATGCGGGCAAGGTAGCGGCTGCCCGCCGGCCGGGTCCAGCGATTTTGCTTCAGGCGCCGACGGTTCCGTCGATGCCCTCCCGCAGGAAGTCGGCATGACCGTTGTGCCGCGCGTACTCGTGGATCAGGTGCAGCATCACCATCCGCAGCGACACGTCGTGCCCCCACCTCGGCTGATACGCGGTGATGTCGAGGGATTCCGCGGCCCGCTCGATCCGCCGCGAGTGCTCGACCTCGGCCTGCCATGCCCCGAACGCCTCCGCCCGGGTGGACGACCCGCCGTCGTAGGCCGCCTGGAAGTCGCCCTCCGACGACCACACCAGCGGGATGTCCTCACCGTTGATCGTCCGCCGGAACCACGTCCGCTCGACCTCGGCCATGTGCCGCACCAGCCCGAGCAGCGACAGCGCCGAGGGCGGCATCGACCGCCGCCGCAACTGCTCGTCCGACAGCCCCTCGCACTTCAAGGCCAGCGTCGCGCGGTGGAAGTCCAGGTACGACCGCAACATCTCGCGCTCCCCGGCCGTCGGCGGCGGGCTGACCCGTTCGACGCTCACTTCGGCAGTCCTCCCTCTCGGATCCCGCGCGGCGGCGCGGCAGGGAGAAGGTACGCCCGAATCCCGTTGGCCTCGAACAGAACAGCACGAGCGGGACGATCAGTAAGAACCCTCACACCGCGCCGACAAAACGAAGCGACGGCAACCGCTGTGTCAGGAGGAGACGGTGACTCCGCCATCGGAGCGATCAGTGGACAGACTGAGGTCCTTCCAGGTGTCGATGTCGTTCTGGACACGCTGACGTCCAGCCGTGACCAGGCGCAGGGCGTCCGAGCCGAGCAGCAGGTGCACGGGTGGCGTGTCGGCGTCGAGCACGGTGAGGATGGCCTGCCCGGCGCGGTCGGGATCGCCGATCCCCTGACCGGCCAGGGCCTGGCGGCGGGCGCGGATCGGATCGAACAGCTCGTCGTAGTCGGGGATGCCGCGTGGCACGCGGGCCAGCGACCGGCCCGCCCAGTCGGTCGCGAACGCGCCGGGGGCCACCGCGGTCACCCGCACCCCGAACTGCGCGACCTCCTGTGCGAGTCCCTCGGTGATGCCCTCCATCGCGTGCTTGCTGCCCTCGTAGAACGACAGGCCGGGGAACGTGGTCATCCCGCCCATCGAGGTGATCACGAAGATGTGACCGCCCCGCCGTTCGCGCATACCGGGCAGCACCGCCTTCATGGTCGCCACCGTGCCGAACACGTTGACCTCGAACTGGCGGCGCAGATCGGCCATCGGGGACTCCTCGAAGGTGCCCTCGACGCCGTAACCGGCGTTGGCCACGAGCACCTCGATCGGCCCGAACGCGGCTTCGGCGGCGCGCACGGTCGGCTCGATCCGGTCCTCGTCGGCCAGGTCGAGGATGAAGGCCCGGGCGCGTTCGGCGTCCAGGGACTGGAAGGCGGCCGCGTGCTGTTCGGTGCGCACCGTGCCGGCCACCCGGTGCCCGGCGGCCAGCGCCTGCCGGGCGATCGCCAGTCCGAGCCCGGTGCTGACACCGGTGACCAGGAACGTCTTGCTCATCAGGGATTTCCTTTCAGTGACGGCCCTCAAGCCGTGATCGAGCGCCGCCGGGCGCGTGTGCGCACGGCGATATCGACTCCGCGTGCGCGGCGCACGCGTGTCTGGGTGATGGGGGTGGCCGGATGCCCGCTGGGGCCGGTCAGGAGTCGGTGTCAGCGCTCCCCGGGTGCCGCGGCCGTGGGCTCGCTTCCCCAGCTGGCGAGCAGCCGCAGGCGCTCCTCGCTGGGAGAGCCGGGCGGGGCGGCGTAGACCAGCATCGACAGGCTCGGGTCGGCGACCGGGGTGAAGATCTCGAATTGCAGCTCGAGGTCACCGACGATGTGGTGGTGGATCCGCTTCCTGCCGGCGCTGCGTTCGTGGACGCGGTGCTCGGACCACCACGCCGGGAACTCCGGTGACCGCACCATCAGCTCGCCGATCAGGTTGGTGATGCGCTGGTTGCGGGGCTGGTCCGCGGCGGCCAGCCGCAGCACGTGGACGTAGTCCCGGGCCACGCGCTCCCAGTCGCACCAGACCAGGCGCGCGCGGGGGTCCAGCAGCGTCCAGCGGACCATGTTGCGTTCCCGGCGGGGCAGTGCGGCGATATCGGGGAACAGCAGTGCCCACAGCGCGTTCCCGGCGACGATCTCGAGGTTGCCGTCGCGGACGTAGGCAGGGCACGAGTCCATCGACTCCAACACCTGTCGCATCGCCGGCCGCAGTCGCGCCGAGTGCTCGCCGCGGTCCCGCATCCCGGACGCGGTGCCGGCGAGGGTGAACAGGTGCCGTCGCTCGACGTCGTCCAGCCGCAGGGCGTCGGACAGGGCGAGCAGCACCTGCTCGGAGGGCTGTCCGGCGCGGCCTTGTTCAAGCCGGGTGTAGTACTCGGCGCTCACCCCGGCCAACCGGGCGACCTCGCCGCGCCGCAGGCCGGCGACCCGGCGACCGGCACCGAGCTCGACCGGGAGCCCGATCTCCTCCGGTGTGAGTCCGGCGCGGCGGGCGCGGAGGAAGTCGCCCAGTTCCTTGTTGGCCATGCCTCAAGTCTGAGCTCGCCGTGGTCACCCGCCAACGGGGAAGGTGGCCCTGCGAGGACCACCCAATGGCCGGCCGAAAACCTCCGGATCCGAACACCGGTGACCGTGCTGACATCGGCGGCAGGACTGGATGGTCTGTCCACATCGGACCGTGTGCTGCCGCATCTTCCGCCCCTGGGCACAGAGGAGGCAGCCCAGCTCGGAGTGCAGGCCGAGCACGCCGACGCCGCTCGGATCGAAGGACAGTGGCACTGCCCACACATGCCCCAGCCGCTGGTCAACGCCACCGGAGCACAGGCCGAACCGCGTGGACATACCGCGCCGCCCCGGTGATCTACGACACCCGCCCCGACAAAACGAAGCGGGGGCGCTCACCTCTCGGTGAACGCCCCCGCTTCGCGGAGTGGGCGAGGAGGGAGTTGAACCCTCACGTCCTTACGGACACACGGACCTGAACCGTGCGCGTCTGCCATTCCGCCACTCGCCCGTGGCTTGCCTGAAGCTTATCCTGCTCGCTTCCGGCCCCTCGCACCGGGGTCTGGAACCTGCAGTTGAACCTGCTGGGTTCCGGTCCCCCGCGCTGTTGGCCGTTGAAGACTAACACGGCCTGACTAGGGGCTTAGCCGGGGGGGTTGGGCCGGTTGGGAACTGGGCGGTGTCTCGGCCCGTTGACCCAGATACGATGGTCGGTGGAGTCGTTCGCGTGGAGGGGATTGTCGTGGGCCTCGTGCAGCGCTTCGAGCGCCGGCTCGAAGGCATCGTCGGTAATGGCTTCGCGCGCGTTTTCGGCGGGAAGGTCGTCCCCCAGGAGGTCGCACAGGCTCTGCAGCGGGAAGCCGAGCTGCAGATCCGCGAGCTCGCCGGTGGGCGGTTGCTTGCTTGCAATCACTACGTAGTGCAACTGAGCGCCCCCGATCACGAACGGCTCGCCGGTGATGAGGATCGGGTCACCGACCTCCTCGCCGACTGCGTTCAGGAGCATCTCACCGAGCAGGGGTGGGACACATATGGTGACGTCGTAGTCTCCCTGGAGCGCTCTGAAACGCTGCACACGGGACAGTTTCGAATCAGATCGTCCGTCGACCCCGACGTAAGCCGACGGGCGGCAACCCCTCGTACCGCAGGAGACCGACCCATGAGCCAGCCACCAGGCCACTACCCCCAGGGAGATCCGTACGGCCAGCAGCCGGGGCAGTACGGCTACGACCAGGGCTACGGCCAAGGCCAGTACGGGCAAGACCCCAACTACGGCTACGGCCAGCCGCAGCCCGGTTACGACCAGGGCGGTTACGGCCAGCAGCAGCCCGCAGGCGGTTACGACCAGGGCTACGGGCAGCAGCCCGGATACGACCAGGGCTACGGCCAGCAGCCTGGCTACGACCAGGGTTACGGGCAGCCGCAGCCGGGTTACGACCAGGGCTACGGCCAGCCCCAGCCGGGCGGCTACGACCAGGGTTACGGGCAGCCCCAGCCCGGTTACGGCCAGCCCGCCGGGTATGACCAGGGCTACGGGCAGCCCGCCGGCTACGACCAGGGCTATGGCCAGCCGCAGCCCGGTTACGACCAGGGCTACGGGCAGCCCGCGGGCTACGACCAGGGTTACGGCCAGCCGCAGCCCGGTGGCGCCTACCCGCCGAGCCAGCCCGGCGGCTTCCCCGAGCAGGGCTACCAGCAGCCCGGCGGTGCCTACCCGCCGAGCGCTCCCGGCGGCTACCCCGAGGCCGCTCCGCGCCAGCTCACCGCGACGCTGCAGCTCGACGACGGCTCGAACCGCTCCTACACGCTCCAGCACGGCTCGAACGTGATCGGCCGCGGTCAGGAGGGCCAGTTCCGGCTCCCCGACACCGGTGTGTCCCGCAAGCACATCGAGATCACCTGGGACGGCCAGAGCGCGATGCTCGCCGACCTCGGTTCGACCAACGGCACCACGGTCAACGGCACTCCGGTGCAGACTTGGCAGCTGGCCGACGGCGACGTGATCCGGGTCGGCCACTCCTCCCTGGTCTTCCGCAGCCAGGGCTGAGCCGACCGCCGGGTGCACGCACCCGAAGACAACGAGTAGGAGCGTTCACAACAAGTGCCAGAGCTGGTGATTCAGCTGACCAGAGCAGGGTTCCTCGCCCTGCTCTGGTTGTTCGTGCTGGCCGCGCTTCGCGTGGTTCGTTCCGATCTGCACTCGGCGTCCGGCATGCGCGTACCGATGCCGGGTGGGAGCAAGGCTCCGGGCAAGCAGGCCCGCGGGAAGAGCAGGGCACCCCGGCAGATGGTGGTGACCCACGGCGCTCTCGCGGGTACCCGGATCTCGCTCGAAGGCAGGCCGATCATGATCGGCCGGGCCGATGACTCCACGTTGGTGTTGGACGACGACTACGCGTCGACCCGGCACGCTAGATTGTCGCTCCGCGGCACCGACTGGTACGTGGAAGATCTAGGCTCCACTAACGGCACATACCTCGATCGGGCGAAGGTCACGGGGCCGACCAAGGTCCCGCTCGGCGTTCCGATCAGAATCGGCAAGACGGTGATCGAGCTGCGCTCATGACCCTCGTCCTTCACTACGCTGCCCGCAGCGACCGCGGCCTGGTGCGTTCCAACAACCAGGACTCGGTCTACGCCGGCCCACGACTACTCGCCCTCGCGGACGGCATGGGAGGCCATGCCGCCGGTGAGGTGGCCAGCAAGGTCGTCATCGCGGCGCTCGCGCCGCTGGACGACGACGAGCCCGGCGACGACCTGCTCGGACAGCTCCGCGACGCGGTGCTGTCCGGCAACGGTGCGATCTCCGAGCTCGTGGCCAGCGACCCCGACCTGGACGGGATGGGGACGACGCTCACCGCGGTGCTGTTCGCGGGGAGCAAGCTGGGCCTGGTCCACATCGGCGACTCCCGCGCCTACCTGGTGCGCGACGGCGAGCTATCCCAGATAACCCACGACGACACCTTCGTGCAGTCGCTGATCGACGAAGGCCGGATCACCGAGGAGGAGGCCGCCAACCACCCGCAGCGCTCGCTGCTGCTGCGGGCGTTGACCGGTCACGAGGTGGAGCCGAGCCTGGCGGTCCGGGAGGCCCGGGCGGGAGATCGCTACCTCCTGTGCTCGGACGGCCTGACCGGACCGGTCAGCGAGGAGACCATCGCGGAGGCGTTGCGCATACCCGACCCGCAGCAGTGCGCGGACCGGATGATCGAGCTCGCCCTCAAGGGCGGCGGTCCGGACAACGTCACTGTGATCATCGCGGACGTCGTCGACGTCGAGTTCGGCGACAACGCACCGATCGTCGGGGGCGCGGCGGGAAATGGCGATGAGCATCCGCAGCCGGATTCCTCGGCGGCTCGGGCGTCGGCGGCAACCCTGCCGCGGCCCCAGCCGCAGCGGTACGAACCCACGTCCCCGCCTGCCGAACCGCGGCGCCGCCGGCGCTGGCTGCGTTCGGTGCTGGTGATCGTCGGCGTGCTGGTCGTGCTCGCGGGGGCAGCGCTGGTCGGGCGCTGGTGGATGCTCAACCAGTACTACATCGGGGTCAACCACGCCGACGACGTGGTGATCTTCCAGGGGGTGCAGGGCAGCATCCTCGGCATGCCGCTGAGCAGGCAGGTCGAGGACTCGTGCCCTGCCGACTCATCCCCTACCTGCGATCCGATCAAGCTGCACGACCTGCAGCCCGCCCAGCGCGGTGACGTCAGCAACGGCATCACCGAGGTCGACGGGCTGGAAGCGGCACGTGCGGCGATGCTGCACCTGCGGATGACCGCGCTCCTGCCGGAGTGCGAGAAGCCGCAACCCGCACCGCCGCCCCAGCAGCAGCTGCCGCCGCCCAACCCCGACCCGAACCAGCCTTCCGGGCAGCTCCCGCCGCCCCAGGGCCAGGTCCCGCCGCCCGAACAAATCCCCAACCCGGAAGCCACCCCGTTGCACACGCAGGAGCAGAAACCGGGTGTCACCTGCCGGACGGTGAGTTGATGTCGCAGCCGGCCCCCGCAGCCGGAAAGCCCAGTCTCACCGGCCTCAACCGGATCCCCCGGCCGGCCACCAGACGGGGTACCGAGCTGTTCATGCTGATCTGCTCCGCCGTGATCGTGACCATCGCGATCATGCTGGTGCAGATCAGCCAGGAGCAGACCCTCAGCCGGGAACTGCTGTACTACGGTGCCGCGTTCCTGGCGCTGTTCGGCACCGCGCACGTGGCGGTCCGGCGGTGGGCGCCGTACGCGGATCCGCTGATCCTGCCGCTGGTGTCGCTGATCAACGGCCTCGGCCTGGTGGTCCTGCACCGGATCGACTTCGCCGAGGTCAGCGGTTCGCCGTTCACCGGCAAGCAGATCGCCTACGCCACCGTGGGCGTGGCCCTGTTCATCGTCGTGCTGGCGCTGATCAAGGACCACCGCACGCTGGCCCGCTACAGCTTCACCTGCGGTTTCGTGGGGCTGGCGCTGCTGGCGCTGCCCGGCCTGCTGCCCAGCAGCATCTCGGAGGCCAACGGCGCGAAGCTGTGGATCAGGCTGGGCCCGCTCGGCCAGATCCAGCCGGGCGAGTTCGCGAAGATCCTGCTGATGATCTTCTTCGCGTCGTTCCTGGTGTCCAAGCGCGAGCTGTTCACCACCGCGGGCAAGCGCTTCCTCGGCGTGGACTGGCCGCGGCCCAGGGACCTGATGCCGGTGATCTTCGCCTGGCTGCTGTCGATCGGCGTCCTGGTGCTGGAGAAGGACCTCGGCACCTCGCTGCTGTTCTTCGGCATGGTGCTGGTGATGCTCTACATCTCCACCGAGCGCGCGGTGTGGGTGGGCATCGGCCTGTCGATGTTCGCGATCGGCGCGGTCATCGCGTTCAACCTGTTCACCCACGTCCAGGAGCGGGTCAACACCTGGCTGGACCCGATGACCATCCCCAGCGACGACTACGACCCCGGCTTCCAGCTGCGCAACGCCCTGTTCGGGATGGCCAGCGGCGGCATCGGGGGCGCCGGTCTCGGTGGTGGCGAGCCGAAGCTGACCCCGGTCCGGGAGAGCGACTTCATCCTGACCCTGATCGGTGAGGAACTCGGCCTGGTCGGCCTGATGGCGCTGCTGATGGTCTACCTGCTGCTGGTGATGCGCGGCCTGCGCAGCGCGCTGGCGGTGCGGGACTCCTTCGGCAAGCTGTTCGGCGGCGGTCTCGCGTTCGCGATCTGCATGCAGCTGTTCGTCGTCGCCGGCGGCAGCACCGGGCTGATCCCGATGACGGGTCTGACCGCACCCTTCCTGGCCTACGGCGGCTCGTCGCTGCTGGCGAACTACATCCTGATCGCTCTGCTGCTGAGGATCTCCGACGCCGCCCGGCGCCCGCAGACCCCGGCGAAGCCGAAGCCGAAGCAGGCTCCGATCGCCGAAGCACATACCGAACTGGTGGAGCGTCCCCGATGAACAAGCCGCTGCGCCGGGTGGCGCTGGCCATGATGGTGATGGTCGTGTTGCTGATGGGCAACGCGACCTACGTCCAGGTGATCCGGGCCGACGAGCTCCGGGACAACCCGCTGAACTCGCGGACGATCTACGACGAGTACTCCCGCCAGCGCGGGCAGATCATCGCAGGCGGCGAGTCGGTCGCCAACTCGGTTGAGACCCAGGACAACCTGAAGTACCTGCGGACCTACCCGAGCGGGCCGATGTACGCGCCGGTCACCGGGTACTACTCGTTCGTCTACGGCTCCAACGGCGTCGAGCGGGCCCAGGGCTCGGTGCTCAACGGCACCGACGACAGCCTGGCCTTCGACCGGCTCTCGGACATGATCACCGGCAGGCAGCCGCGCGGCGGTGACGTCGAGCTGACCATCGACCCGGCCATGCAGAAGGTCGCCTACGAGGAGCTGACCAGCAAGGGCTACCAGGGTTCGGTGGTCGCGCTGGACCCGAAGACGGGCGCGATCCTGGCGATGGCCAACGCCCCGTCCTACGACCCGGGCAAGCTGGCGACCCACGACAACGAGCAGGCGCAGGCCGCTTGGAACGAGTTCTCGGCCGCCGAGGGCAACCCGATGACCAACCGCGCGGTCTCGGAGATCTACCCGCCCGGCTCGACGTTCAAGCTGATCACCACCGCGGCGGCGCTGCAGAACGGCTACAACGCCAACAGCACGGTCACCGACGCGCCGTCGATCACGCTGCCGGGGACGAGCACGCAGCTGCCGAACTACGGCGGCAGCACCTGCAAGGGCAACACCCTGACCAAGGCGCTTGCGCACTCGTGCAACACCGCGTTCGCCGAGATCGCGGGCAAGCTGGGCGCGGACAAGATGCGCGAGACCGCCGCCGCGTTCGGCTTCGGCAGCGACATCAACATGCCGATGCGGGTCGCCAAGTCGGACATGGGCCCGATGGCCGACGCCCCGTCGCTGTACCAGAGCGGCATCGGCCAGCGCGACGTCCGGGTGACCCCGATGGAGAACGCGATGATGGTCGCGGCGCTGGCCAACGACGGCAAGCTGATGAAGCCGGAGCTGGTCAAGCGGACCACGGCGCCGGACAAGTCGACCATCAGCGAGATGCAGCCGGAGGAGCTCAACCAGGCCGTCTCGCCGGAGGTCGCGCGCACGATCCGCGGCATGATGCTCCAGTCGGAGCAGAACACCAAGGGCTCCGGCAAGATCGCCGGGATCAACATCGCGTCCAAGACCGGCACCGCCCAGCACGGCGACGTCGGGGACAAGCCGCACGGCTGGTACGTGGCGTACGCCCCGGCCGAGAACCCGCAGATCGCGGTCGCGGTGATCGTGGAGAACGGCGGTGACGAGGGCGCCGAGGCCACCGGCGGTTCCATCGCGGCGCCGATCGGCCGCGAGGTCATCCGCGCCGGTCTGCAGGGGGGTGGCTGATCCGTGCTGACCACCGGCCAGTTGCTCGCCGACCGGTACCGGCTGGGCAAGCGCATCGCCGTCGGGGGCATGGGCGAGGTGTGGGAGGCCGTTGACGTCCGGCTCGACCGGACCGTCGCGATCAAGGTGCTCAAGCCCGAGCTCTGCGGCAACGCCGAGTTCCTGCACCGCTTCCGCACCGAGGCCCGCACGACGGCGTCGCTGAACCACCCCGGGATCGCCGCCGTGCACGACTACGGCGAGACCGCTGCGATCCCGGACGGCCCGGAGGACACCGCGTACCTGGTGATGGAGCTCGTCGAGGGCGAGCCGCTGGCCGCGATCCTGGCCCGCGAGGGCCGGATCAACACCGACCACACGCTGGACATGCTGGAGCAGGCGGGCAACGCGCTGCAGGCCGCCCACGAGCGGGGCCTGGTGCACCGCGACGTCAAGCCCGGCAACATCCTGATCACCCCGAACGGCAAGGTGAAGCTCACCGACTTCGGCATCGCCAAGGCGGCGGACGCGGCACCGGTGACCCGGTCGGGGATGGTGATGGGCACCGCCCACTACATCGCGCCCGAACAGGCGCTGGGCAGCGAGGCGACCCCGGCCAGCGACGTGTACTCGCTGGCGGTGGTCGGCTACGAGTGCCTGAAGGGCCACCGCCCGTTCCTGTCGGACAACGCGGTGACCGTCGCGATGATGCACATCCGCGACGTCGCGCCGCCGCTGCCGCCGGACGTGCCGCCGCCCGTGCGGGCGCTGATCGAGGCGACCCTGGTCAAGGACCCGCGCAGGCGCTACGCGGCGGGCGGCGAGTTCGCCGGTGCGGTGGCCAGCGTCCGGGCCGGGATGCCGTTACCGACACCCGCCGCGCTGGCGATCCCACCGCAGCGGCAGCAGGTGGCCGTGCCCGGTCCGGCCCACCCGGTGCCGCAGGCGATGCCGCCGATGGCCAACACCTACCCGCCGGGCGTGATCCCGCCGCAGGCACCGGCCCCGCAGCCGGCGCGCTCGAACCGGATCTGGTTCTGGGTGATCGGCGCGGTGATCGTGGTGCTGGCCGTGGTCGTGATCGGGGTGGCCGTGGCGGTCACCAGGATGAACTCCCAGGGACCGGCCGATAACGATCCGGCCCGGCCGGACCAGGTCGCACCGGTCGCGACCGGCACCGACCTGGATTCCACCGACCGTTTCGGCCAGACTTCGCTACATCTCGCGGGCGGGACGGCCGGTGCCGCCACGCGCCCGGACATCGAGGTCGGGGGGACCGCGCACGACGTCCTGCGGGGGGCATCGTGACAGTGCAGGTCAGCATGATGATGGGACGATCGTTGACAAGGATCGGGACGACGCATCGATGAGCTCACCGCGACTTCTCTCCAACCGCTACGAGATCGGTGACACGCTCGGGTACGGCGGTATGTCGGAGGTGCACCGCGGCCGGGACATCCGGCTGGGGCGGGACGTGGCGGTCAAGGTCCTGCGCGCCGACCTGGCCCGGGATCCGACGTTCCAGCTGCGGTTCCGCCGCGAGGCGCAGAACGCCGCCGCGCTGAACCACCCGGCGATCGTCGCGGTCTACGACACCGGCGAGACCGACTCCGAGAGCGGCCCGCTGCCGTACATCGTGATGGAGTACGTCGACGGCCGGACCCTGCGCGACATCGTCAAGTCCGAGGGACCGCTGCCGCCGCGCCGCGCGATGGAGGTCATGGCCGACGCGTCGGCGGCGCTGGACTTCAGCCACCGGCACCACATCATCCACCGGGACGTGAAACCGGCCAACATCATGATCACCCGCTCCGGCGCGGTGAAGGTGATGGACTTCGGCATCGCGCGGGTGCTGACCGACGGCCAGGCCGCGGTCACCCAGACCGCCGCGGTGATAGGGACCGCGCAGTACCTCTCGCCGGAACAGGCGCGAGGTGAATCGGTTGACGCGCGCAGCGACGTGTACGCGGCGGGCTGCGTGCTGTTCGAGCTGCTGACCGGGGAGCCGCCGTTCACCGGGGACTCGCCGGTCGCGGTGGCCTACCAGCACGTGCGGGAGGACCCGCGCAAGCCGTCCGACGTCAACCAGCAGGTCCCGGCTTCGCTGGACGCGGTGGTGCTCAAGGCGCTGAGCAAGAACCCGGCCAACCGGTACCAGTCGGCCGCGGAGATGCGTGCCGACCTGGTGCGCGTGCTGTCCGGGCAGCGCCCGAAGGCGCCGATGATCATGTCCGAGGAGGAGCGGACCTCGATGATCGCCCCGGCCGGGGCGACCGAGGTGCTCTCGCCCGGCAGGCACCGCTCGGCGGAGCGGGTCGCCGACGACGAGGTCGACGTCGCCCAGGAGCGCAAGCGCCGCAAGAACCTGACGATCGCGCTGGTCACGGTGCTGTGCGTGGCGGTGTTCGCGCTGGTCGCCTGGCTGGCCAACGCGCTGCTGAGCGGTCCGTCCGCGCAGGAGAGGGTCCCGACCCCGCAGCTGATGGGCATGACCAAGGCGCAGGTCACCAACCAGTACGGCCGGGACTGGAAGCTGGTCCAGCAGCCCTGCCCGTCGCTGCCCGAGCAGGTGGACACGGTGACCTCCCAGGACCCGCCCGCGGGCACCCCGATCGTCAAGGGCGAGCAGCAGATCACCGCGTGCATCGGCAGCGGCCCGACGCAGGTCAAGGTCCCCGACCTGAAGGGGCTGACCGTGGGCCAGGCCGGCGTCGAGCTGACCAAGGTGAAGCTGGTGCTGGGCTCCACCACCGAGAAGCCGGTCGACGACGCCGACCAGGACGGCAAGATCCTCAGCTGGGACCACCAGGGGGGCAGCGTCGCCGAGAACGCCACGATCAACGTCGTGGTGGGCAAGAAGATCGAGGAGCGGGCGGTCATCGACGTCCGCAACCTCCCCTTCGAGCAGGCCCGCAGCATCCTGATCCAGGCCGGGTTCGACGTGCAGCGCTCGGACCGCGACTCCAGCGAGACGCCGGGAACCGTGGTCGACCAGTCCCCGGCGGGCAACAGCAAGGCCAAGCCGGGCACGAAGATCACCCTGTACGTCTCCAACGGCCAGCAGATCTCGATGCCGCCGCTGACCGGGCTGTCGGCGAGCGAGGCCAGGCAGCGGTTGCAGTCGATGGGCTGGACCGGTCAGCTGGTCGAGACGTCGGAGCCTACCAGCGACAAGGACATGGACGGCAAGATCGTCCGCAGCACCCCGGACGGCGGCCAGAAGCTCGGCAAGGGCGACACGGTCACGGTCTACGTCGGCGAGTACGAGTCGTCACCGACCACGCCACCGGACGACGGCGACGGCGGGTTCTTCCCGCCGGGCTTCCCGTAGGACCACAACGGGGCATCCGCGATCGCGGATGCCCCGTTCTCGTTGCGGTGGCGGTCAGATGCGCCGCTTGCTGAAAGCGACGAACCCCAGGTTGCCGGTCTCACCACCGTTGGCCACGATGGCGGTCTCACCGGTGCAGTCGTAATTCGACCAGAACTGCACCGCGAACGGCGCCTCGTTCCGCGCGGAGACGACTCCCTGGTTGTTCGGTGGCCCGGCGACATAGCAGATGTTGTCCCGGAGATCGAACTCGTACGGCTCGCCGCCGAAGTCCGCAGCCGGCCACACGCAGATCGGGTAGAAGGTGCATTCGGCCGGGGCCGCGGTCGCCGGCGCCGCCACCCCCAGGGTCAACGCCCCCGCGCTCGCCAGCGCCAGCGCCACGCGTCGTGTCTTGCCCACGTCTTTCCTCCTCGTTCGGTGCACAGGCGATTCCCCAGTTGTCAAGATCGCCTGATCGCACCGTCGCAACGAGACCCCGGAGCACGCGGGAAGACGGGGATTTATCACTCGTTCGGAGCAGCGGTCAGCGTCGAGCCGCCGCGGCGACCGCGCGCATCCCGCGCTCCAGTTCGTCGACCACGTGCGGCTGGGCGGGGTGACCGGCCCCGGCCATCCAGTTCGCCAGCATCCGGTGCCCGCCGTCGGTCAGCACCGACTCGGGGTGGAACTGCACGCCCTCGACGGGCAGTTCGCGGTGCCTCATCCCCATCACGATGCCCGACTCGGTCCGGGCGGTGACCTCGAAGTCGTCCGGGATGGTGTCGGCCCGCACGATCAGCGAGTGGTAGCGGGTCGCGATGAACGGTTCCGGCAGCCCGGCGAAGACGCCGGCGCCGTCGTGCCGGATCTCGCTGACCTTGCCGTGCAGCAGCTCGGGCGCCCGCTCCACGACACCGCCCCAGGCCGCGCCGATCGCCTGGTGCCCGAGGCACACCCCGAGGACCGGCCTGCGCTCCGCGGCGCAGCGCTTGACGAGTTCCATCGTCCGCCCGGCGCGGTCCGGCGTTCCCGGGCCCGGGCTGAGCAGCACCCCGTCGGACCACTCCACGTCCTCGTCGGTCACCACGTCGTTGCGGCGCACGACGCAGTCCGCACCGAGCTGGGCGAGGTACTGGACGAGGTTGTAGACGAAGCTGTCGTAATTGTCGACGACGAGTACGCGCACCCCGACAGAGTACGTGCCCGCAGGTCAGCTGTCCCGCATCGGCGGTGTCAGGTGGTCGTGACGTCGTTGAGCGGCAGCATCGGCTCGATCCACGGGAAGATCACGAACAGCAGCAGCGCCACCACCGCGGCCACCAGCACGACGGCCTGGGCCAGCTTGGCCGCGGCAGGCCCGGGCAGGTGCCGCCAGATCCAGCCGTACATCAGCGTTCCTCCCGCTCGGGCGGTTGCAGTTCGGGGTGCGTCGGGTCCTTCGGGTACTGCTTGACCAGCACCCCGTGCACGATCAGCCGCTGCGCGGCGGAGAACTCGGGGTGGCAGGTGGTGAACGTGATCAACCGGGTCTGCTGCTCGCGCGGCAGGGTTCCGGCGGGCATCCCGGGGACCGGGAAGATCACCTCGCCCTGCTCGGGCCGCACGATCCGCGTCCCCACGGCCTGGTCGTAGGGCGGACCGATCGGCGCCACGCCGCGGCATCTCGGGTCCGACGGGTTCCACCCGGCGACCTCGTCGGCGTGCGGCAGCACGCGGTAGACGTACCAGTGGGTCGCGGTCTCGACGATCAGCGCGTCGCAGGACCGGAGCCGGTCGAGGTCGTTGAACGGCGCGCCCTTGCCGATCCGGTGCCCGGCGACCGCGAAGTTGCCCTGCTCGCCGGGCAGCGCAGTGCCCGAGTAGTGGCCGGGGCCGGCGGCGAGCGTGGCCTGGTCGGTTCCCTCCAGGACGGTGAACCGGTAGTCCGGCCCGAAGGCCGGGACGTAGAGGCGGGCGATTCCGTCGCCCTCGGCCGGTACCGCAGGTGGGGCCGCAGCCGGGACGGCCCGCCACTGCTCGTCGAGCCGGCGGCTCGCGTCCTCCTGCTTGCGCGCGGTCGTCCAGTCGGTGACGTAGACCTCGTAGAAGACGAAGAGCAGGAGGACCAGCCCGACCGTGATCAGCAGCTCGCCGACCGCGCGGACGACTCCGCGCAGCCGCTGCGGGCGGCGGTCCGGGGGTGGAGCCACGACTTCACCGGTGGACGCCACGGTGTCCCCTCCTGCTCTGGGCCGACCGCCTCACCTGCGCACGGGGTGTTCGATCGGCTACGTGATTGCGTTAACGTGTTGGGTGGAAAACGAGCCGTACCGCGTCCGGTTCCGCCGCAGGCCGACAACCCCTGAGGTCAGAAACCCTGAGGCTGGAAGTCACTGCGGCCGGAAACGACCGCGGGCTGGAATTGCGGTGGTCCGGAGTCAGCGGTGCGGCTGCCGCCCGAGCACGCAGCCGACGCTGCGCTGCCTCTCCTGGCGAGGACACCATGCCGAAGTCGAAGGTCCGCAAGAAGGACTCCGCCACCCCGGTGGCTGACCGCCGGACGCCGGTGAAGGCGAAGGCGGTCGGACCGTCGCACCCGATCTACGTCGTTGTCATGCTGGGCATGATGGTCATCGGCCTGCTGTGGCTGGTGGTCAACTACCTGGCGGGCGAGTCGATCCCCTTCATGGCCGATCTGGGCGCCTGGAACTTCGCGGTCGGATTCGCGTTCATGATCGTCGGGCTGCTGATGACCATGCGCTGGCGCTGATGCGAGAACAGCACGTGAGCGAGGCCCGGAGGGAAGACACCTTCGGGCCTCGCTCTGTTCACCGGTACGAAAGCGTTCGGTAACCGAACAACACGTGTGTAAGTCATCCCCACTGGGGATAACTCCTGTGGATAACTCGGCTCGCCATCAACAGTGTGGACAACGGCACGCGGTTTCACGTGGAACACCAGCGGAGGAGGTACCGGTGCAGTCGAAGGTCTCGCACCAGTGGTCCACACCGATCGGCCTGGTCAGCACGGGTTGGGTGCTGGCAGCCGGGGCTGCGGTCTGGTGGGTGCTGGCCGATAGCGCGACCGACCGCGTCTTCGTCACGGCGGTGCTGCTGGTGCTGGTCGTGGTGAGCGGGTTCGGCACGCTGGCCCGTCCGCGGCTGAGCGCGGACCAGCAGGGCGTCACCGTTCGGGGGTTGCGCGGTCGGCGGACCTGGCCGTGGTCCGGCCTGACCGTCCGGCTCGACCGCAGCAAGCGGCTCGGCCGCACGGTCGAGGTGCTCGAACTCGACACCGCCGACGACGAGCTGATCGTGCTCACCAAGCTGGACCTGGGCGAAGACCCGGACCAGGTCGCCCGGACCCTCGACGAGCTCCGGCCCTGACCAGAGCGTCCGGCTAGAGGATCCCGCACTGCGTGCCGGGCCCACCGGACCCGAAGCAGATCACGTTCCCCAATGAGAGGTCCCGGGTGACGAGCAGCGCGAGCAGCACCACCAGCAGCGCCGCGAGCGCCCCGGCCTGCACGAGCATCCGCCGCTGCTGCGGCGCGTAGACCAGCGCGGCGGTCGCGGCCGCACCGACGATCAGCCCGCCGAGGTGCCCCAGCAGTGACAGCTGCGGGATCGCCAGGCTCAGCGCCACGTTCAGCCCGATCACGATCAGCACCGGCCGCAGGCTGACCTTCAGCCGCAGCGCGGCAACCGCGATCCCGCCCATCAGCCCGTAGACCGCGCCGGACGCACCAGCCACCGGGGCGGCCAGCTCGCCGAACACGAACACGGCAGTGCTGCCGCCGAGCAGGGAGAGCAGGTACACCGCGGCGAACCGGAACCGGCCCAGCACGAGTTCGAGATCCCGGCCGATCACCCACAGCGCGATCATGTTCATCGCCAGGTGGGCCAGCCCGATGTGCAGGAAACCGGAGGTGACCAGCCGCCACCACTGCCCGGTCGCGACGATCATCGGCAGCAGCGAGGCGGAGTGGAAGACCGGCGCGTCGTAGTTGGTCATCCCGCTGCCCGCCTGGACGGCGGTCCACAGGTAGACCAGCACGTTCACCGCGATCAGCACCGGCACCACGACCGGCTTGCTGGCCAGCCGCGCACCGGCGATCGTCACCGGCGTCCGGGTGCCGCGGCGGCCTTCGGCCACGCAGTCCACGCAGTGGTAGCCGACCGACGCCTCGCGCAGGCAGTCCGGGCAGGCGGGCCGCTCGCACCTGGTGCAGCGCAGCCCGGTCGGCCGGTCGGGGTGGCGCACGCACGCGGGCAGTTGCGCCGGTGCCCCGTCCGATCCGGTCGACTGCCCGGGCGGAACCGTCACGTCAGCCCTCGCCGCGCTCCACGTTGACCTTCTCGATCACGATGTCGTTGACCGGCCGGTCGGCCGGACCGGTCGCGGTCGTCGCGATCCGGTCCACGACGTCCCGCGAGTCCTGGTCGGCGACCTCGCCGAAGATGGTGTGCTTGAAGTTCAGCCAGCTGGTCGCGCCGACGGTGATGAAGAACTGCGAGCCGTTGGTGCCGGGGCCCGCGTTCGCCATGGCCAGCAGGTACGGCCGGTCGAACTGCAGCTCGGGGTGGAACTCGTCGTCGAACTTGTAACCGGGGCCGCCGCGGCCGGTTCCGGTCGGGTCACCGGTCTGGATCATGAATCCCTCGATGACCCGGTGGAAGATGACCCCGTCGTAGAACGGCCCGGAACGCTCTCCCTTGGCGTTCGGCTCGCTGTAGTCCTTGGTTCCTTCGGCAAGACCGACGAAGTTCGAGACGGTCTTGGGCGCCTTGTTCGGGAACAGGTTGACCTTGATGTCGCCCAGCGTCGTGTGCAGGGTCGCGGTCAACGTCGTCCCAACGAGCGATCCGTTGTCTTCAGCCACCCGACCATCCTGCCATCGAAGAGCGGGAACGTGGTGTCTGGGTGCAGTATGGGGCCGATCGTCAGCGCCAGGCGGGCTCCGCCGCCCCGGCCGGAGGCGGCCTGGACGCCGGCCGTCGAACCAGGCCCCGCGGGCGGGTCACCTGGGGTTCCAACCGGTGACCCGCTGCGGGAAGACTGCACAGGAGGCGCACGATGGACGAAGTCAAGGCCATGACCCGAGCCGGTGAGAGCGTGGGCAGGGCCGTCGGGACGGGCCTGCGGTCCGCCCGCCTCGGCGCGTGTCGCGCGGGCCGTGCGGGGATGGAGATGTCGCGGCAGGCCGCTGCCCTCGCCGAGCACGAGCTGACCAACCGCGGGATCGACCCGGACGAGCTTCAGGAACGCATCGCGCGCAGGACCACCGGGATGTCGCGCAAGGAGCTGCGCAAGCGCAGCCGCAAGGCCCGCAAGCAGCTGGCGAAGAACGCCGAGACGGCCCGCCGCGAACTCGCGGCGAGGATCGCCCCGGAGCCGAAGCGGCGCCGCCGGTGGCCGTGGGTGCTGCTGGTGCTGGCGGGGATCGCCGCGGCCGGGGTCGCGCTGTCGCGTCGGCCGGAGGAGTTGCCGGTCGCCGAGGCCGACGACCAGCCGCCGCGCGAAACCCCTCGGTCGAGCGTCCCCTCGCAGGGTGACGGTCGGCACAGCGCGCTGGACCCCGAACACCAGCGCTGAAAGTTCGCGGGGAGCGGTGGCGCGATGCGCGCCACCGCTCTTCTCTTGCCCCTTGTCGTCAACTGTGGTTGACAACCGCGGTGATGTCAACCTATGTTGACGCCATGACCGAAGCGACCGAACTCGCCTCCGCAGCAGGTGGCCGCGACCCGCGCAGCGGGCTCAAAGCCGTGGCCGCCCTGCGGAAGCTGCTCGAACAGCTCGAAGCGGTCCAGGTCCGCAACGCGCGGAACCAGGGCTGGTCGTGGCAGGACATCGCCACCGAACTCGGGGTGTCCAGGCAGGCGGTGCACAAGAAGCACGGGAGGGTCTGACGATGTTCGAACGGTTCACCAGCGCCGCCAAGCAGGCGGTGACCGGCGCCGTCCGGGAGGCCCAGCAGCAGCGGGCCCCCGAGATCACCTCCGAACACCTGCTGCTGGCGGTGCTGGGCAACCCGACCGGGGCCGGCCGGATGCTCGCCGAGCACGGCGTCACCCGCGACGACATCACCACCGCGCACGCGGAAGCCCGCCGCCGAGGCGGCCTCACCGACGCGGACGCGTCCGCGCTCCGCGACCTGGGCATCGACGTGGACAGCGTGGTGCACAGCGTCGAGGACACCCACGGCCCCGGCGCGCTCGCCGCGGGCAGGCGCAGGCGGAGCCGGTTCGGCCTGCGCAGGCACATCCCCTTCGGCACCGAGGCCAAGAAGATCCTCGAAGGCTCGCTCCGGGAGGCGCTCGACCTGGGCAACCGGGCGATCGGCGACGAGCACTTCCTGCTCGCGATCCTGCAACGCGCCACCGCCGCGTCCGAAGTCCTGGACCGGAACGGGATCACCTACGCGAGCGTGCGCTCGCGCTTCAGCCGCGCCGCGTGACCATCCGAATTGCGCTGAACTGACAAAAGGAAATCGCTCGACGAGCGAAGGAACTACTGGTGGAGACGAGGGGAATCGAACCCCTAACCCCCGCCTTGCAAAGGCGGTGCTCTGCCAATTGAGCTACGTCCCCCTTGACGCCCCCGATGGGGCGTCAAGCGGCCCGAAGGGCCTCCGCCCTCCGGGCGGATCGGATCTGGTCAACTACCCCAGATCCGGTGAGCTCCCCCAGAACGGCATGAACTCCGCCCTTGCGATGCTTCACGGCGAGGGCGGAGTCAGCGGCTCGGAAACGGCTCAGGCTTCCGCGGTCGCCTCGCGCCAGAGGTCCGCCTCGGCCTTGGCCGCACGGTTGCGGCGGACGACGAACAGAACGGCACCAGCAACAACGGCGAGTGCGAGCAGCTTCTTCACTTCAGTCGCCTCCTAGCACGGCGTTCGCCCCGTGGCGTTCAGATCAGGTACTCGACACGGGATAGTGGGCCTAGAAGGACTTGAACCTTCGACCTCTTCGTTATCAGCGAAGCGCTCTAACCGCCTGAGCTATAGGCCCCTGGTGCGCTCCAAACATTACAGGACGTTCGGAGCGGTCCGAAACGGGGGGTGGGTGTGGCGGTTCCCCGCTGGAAACCGCCACGTCACGGCCTCACTCCCGCTCGGACAACGTCACCTCGATGCCGCCCGCGAAGTCGGCGGCCACGTTGTAGATGAACGCGGCCACCGTCGCCAGCGCCGTGATCAGGACGATGTTGATCGCCCCGATGATCGAGGCGACCCCGAACACCCGGCCCGCGCTGATCAGCGGCTCGGCCGCCGCGTCGTCGGGCTGGGTCAGCTCGGTGAAGGTGCCGTTGAGCTGGGCCCAGACGCCCATCCCGTCGAGCACCCCGTAGAGCACCGCGACCGCGATCATCCACACGAAGAACAGCGCCACGCTCAGCACGAGCGCGAGCTTGAGCACCGACCACGGGTCCACCCGCTTGACCTGGAGGCTCGCCCGCCGCGGGCCCCGGCTCGGCCGCCGGGCGCTGGTCGCGGTGGCGGCGCCGGACCCCCGGGACGCGTCGGCGCCGAACGGCACGGACGTCCGCCCGCCCGACGACGGCACCTGGGTCCGGACCGTCTCCTGCTCCTGGACCGGCTTCGGGATGGTCTGGGTGGTCTCGGAGTCCGGCGCCGCGTCCGGCACGGCCGCCGGGACCGCCGCGGGCGGCTCCGGCTGGTCCGTCCCCGCCGACCCCGCCGCCGCCCGTTGCCACGGCGGAGGCACGTCGGTGCCGTCGAGGGCGGGGCCCTCGCCGTCGGTCGCCGGCTTGTCGTTGGTGGACGCCTCCGCGGCCCCGGCCTCGCCCTGCTGCTCGGCAGCGACCGCCTCGGCGTTGTCGGACTGCGTGATGACCGAGGTCCCGCTCGCGTCCTGGGACTGCGAGCCGGACTTCTCGGGCTTCTCGGAAGGTGTCACGAGCGATCCTTCGATGATCGTCGGTGGCCTGTGGCGGGCTGGTGTCCCACCCCGCTACTTCTGCTGTTCCGGCCCTGCGGCGTCCGGGTCGGCGGCCTCGTCGGCGTTCCGTGCGACAGCCACGACCGAGGTCCCGTCCCCGAGGTTCATCAGACGAACCCCCTTCGTCTGCCTGCCGGCCTTGCGCACCTCCTTGGCGGTGGTCCGGATGACCCCGCCGGTGGAGGTGATCGCGTAGAGCTCGTCGTCGATTTCGACGATGAGCGCACCGACCAGCCTGCCACGCTTCCTGTCGTACTGGATCGTCAGCACTCCCTTACCGCCGCGACCCTGCACTGGATAGTCGTCGATCGGCGTCCGCTTCGCATATCCGCCGTCGGTCGCGACCAGCACGTAGCGGTCCGGGCGGACGACACCCATGGCGAGCAGCTCGTCGCCGTCGTTGAAGCGCATGCCCAGCACGCCCGAGGTGGCCCGGCCCATCGGCCGCAGCGCCTCGTCGGTGGCGTGGAACCGGATCGACTGCCCCTCGGCCGAGACCAGCAGCAGGTCGTCCTCAGCGGAGCAGAGCACCGCGCCGACCAGCTCGTCGTCGTCCTTCAGGTTGACCCCGATCAGACCACCCGATCGGTTGGAGTCGAAGTCGGTCAGCCGGGACTTCTTGACCAGGCCGTTGCGGGTGGCCAGGACCAGGTACGGCGCCGCCGTGTAGTCCTTGATCTGCATGACCTGGGCGATGTGCTCGTCCGGCTGGAACGCCAGCAGGTTCGCCACGTGCTGGCCGCGCGCGGTGCGGTTGGCCTCCGGCAGCTCGTACGCCTTCGCGCGGTAGACCCGGCCCTTGTTGGTGAAGAACAGGATCCAGTCGTGGGTCGAGCACACGAAGAAGTGCGAGACGATGTCGTCCTGCTTGAGCTGCGCGCCCTGCACGCCCTTGCCGCCGCGCTTCTGCGCCCGGTAGAGGTCGGTCCGGGTCCGCTTGGCATAGCCGGTCCGGGTGATGGTGACGACCACGTCCTCCTCGGCGATGAGGTCCTCCATGGAGACCTCGCCCTCGAAGGGGACGATCCTGGTCCGGCGGTCGTCGCCGTGCTTGTCGACGATCTCCATCAGCTCGTCGCGGATGATCTGCCGCTGCCGCTCCGGCTTGGCGAGGATGTCCTTGAGGTCCTCGATCTCGCGCTCGATCTCGGCCAGCTGGTCGACGATCTTCTGCCGCTCCAGGGCGGCCAGCCTGCGCAGCTGCATCTCCAGGATCGCGTTCGCCTGGACCTCGTCGACGTCGAGCAGCTCGATCAGTCCGGTGCGCGCGTCGTCGACCGTCGGCGACCGCCGGATCAGCGCGATGACCTCGTCGAGCATGTCCAGCGCCTTGACCAGACCGCGCAGGATGTGGGCCCGCTCCTCGGCCTTGCGCAGCCGGAACCGGGTGCGCCGGACGATGACCTCGATCTGGTGCTTGACGTAGTGCCGGATCACCTGGTCCAGGCGCAGCGTGCGCGGCACGCCGTCCACCAGCGCCAGCATGTTCACGCCGAAGGTGTACTGGAGCTGGGTGTGCTTGTAGAGGTTGTTGAGCACCACCTTCGGGATCGCGTCCCGCTTGAGGCTGATGACGATCCGCATGCCCCGGCGGCTGTTGGACTCGTCGGCGATGTCGGAGATGCCGGTGAGCTTGCCCTCCCGGTGCATCGTCGCGATGCTCTCGATCAGGTTGTCCGGGTTGACCTGGTACGGCAGCTCGGTGACGACCAGCGAGGTCCGGCCCTTGGAGTCCTCCTCGACCTCGACCACCGCGCGCATCTTGATCGAGCCGCGGCCGGTGCGGTAGGCGTCGGCGATCGCGTTGGTGCCCAGGATCAGCCCGCGGGTCGGGAAGTCCGGGCCCTTGATCCGCTGGATCAGCGCTTCCAGCAGCGCCTCGTCGTCGGCCTCGGGGTTCTCCAGCGCCCAGACCACGCCCTCGGCGACCTCCCGCAGGTTGTGCGGCGGGATCTTGGTCGCCATCCCGACCGCGATCCCGTCACCGCCGTTGACCAGCAGGTTCGGGATGCGCGACGGCAGGACCGTGGGTTCCTGGGTGCGCCCGTCGTAGTTCTCGGTGAAGTCGACCGTGTCTTCCTCGATGTCGGCGAGCATGTGCATCGCCAACGGGGCCAGCCGCGACTCGGTGTAGCGCATGGCGGCAGCCGGGTCGTTGCCGGGCGAACCGAAGTTGCCCTGGCCGTCGATCATCGGGTGCCGCATCGACCAGGGCTGGGCCAGCCGCACCAGGGTGTCGTAGATCGAGGAGTCGCCGTGCGGGTGGTAGTTGCCCATCACGTCGCCGACGACGCGCGAGCACTTCACGTACCCGCGGTCCGGGCGGTAGCCGGAGTCGTACATCGCGTACAGCACGCGGCGGTGCACCGGCTTGAGACCGTCCCGGACGTCCGGGAGGGCGCGCGCGACGATGACGCTCATCGCGTAGTTGATGTAGGAGTTCTGCATCTCCTGCTGGATGTCGACCGGTTCGATCCGACCGTGTTCCGGCGGCAGGATTTCCGTCACGAGTGGGGAGTCCTTTCAGGCGAATGTTCGGGGCGGGTTCCGGAGCCACCGCAGCGCGGGCAGACGTTCCCTCGGACCGTGCCGGTCGGCGTTGCAGACCAGGCACTGCTCTTGGCTTGCCACCGCGATCGATCCTTTCGGTAGTGGCACCGGTGACCCTCGGGTCAGACGTCGAGCAGGCCGGCGTCCTTGGCGTTGCGGGTGATGAACGAGCGCCTGGACTCCACGTCCTCGCCCATCAGCACGCTGAACAGCTCGTCGGCCGTGGCCGCGTCGTCCAGGGTGACCTGCATCAGCAGCCGGGTCGCCGGGTCCATGGTGGTCTCCCACAGCTCGTCGGCGTTCATCTCGCCGAGACCCTTGTAGCGCTGGATGCCGTCGTCCTTCGGCAGCTTCTTGCCCGCGGCGGCGCCCTGTTCGAGCAGCGCTTCCTTCTCCTTGTCGGAGTAGGCGTACTCCGGCTCCGAGCGCGGCCACTTGATCTTGTAGAGCGGCGGCCGGGCCAGGAACACGTGGCCGTTCTCGATCAGCGGCCGCATGAACCGGAACAGCAGCGTCATCAGCAGCGTCTGGATGTGCTTGCCGTCGACGTCGGCGTCGGCCATCAGCACGATCTTGTGGTAGCGCAGCTTCGACAGGTCGAACTCGTCGTGGATGCCGGTGCCCAGCGCGGTGATGATCGCCTGGACCTCGTTGTTCTTGAGGACCTTGTCGATCCGCGACTTCTCGACGTTGATGATCTTGCCGCGCAGCGGGAGGATCGCCTGGTACTGCGACTCCCGGCCCTCCTTGGCCGAGCCGCCCGCCGAGTCGCCCTCGACGATGTAGAGCTCGCACTCCCCGGGGTTGTTGGACTGGCAGTCCTTGAGCTTGCCGGGCAGGCCGCCGATGTCCATCGCGCTCTTGCGGCGCACCAGCTCCTTGGCCTTGCGCGCCGCCATCCGGGCCTGCGCCGACGACACCGCCTTGTTGACGATGGTCTTGGCCTCGGCCGGGTTGCGCTCGAACCAGTCGGTCAGCCACTCGAAGGCGTTGGTCTGGACGAACGACTTGACCTCGGTGTTGCCCAGCTTGGTCTTGGTCTGGCCCTCGAACTGCGGCTCGCCGACCTTCACCGACACGATCGCGGCCAGGCCCTCGCGGACGTCGTCGCCGGTGAGGCTGCCGTCCTTGTCCTTGAGCAGCTTCTTGTCCTTGGCGTAGGCGTTGACCACGCGGGTCAGCGCGGACCGGAAGCCCTCCTCGTGGGTGCCGCCCTCGTGCGTGTTGATGGTGTTGGCGAAGGTGTAGACCGACTGGTTGTAGCCGGAGTTCCACTGCATCGCGACTTCCAGCTCGTGGCCCTTGCCGGACGCGCTGAACGAGACCACCTTCTTGTGGATGGGCTCCTTGGTCGCGTTGATGTGCCGGACGAAGTCCTCCAGACCACCCGGGTAGTGGAAGGTGCGCTCGGTCGCGCGCGCGGCGGTGCCGCTGGCGTCCTCGCCGCCCTCGTCCTCCTCCTTGGCCCGCTCGTCGCGCAGGACGATCGTCAGACCCTTGTTCAGGAACGCCATCTCCTGCAGGCGGCGGGAGATCGTCTCGGCGTTGTACCTGGTGGTCTCGAAGATCGTCGGGTCGGCCCAGAAGGTGATGGTGGTGCCGGTCCGCTTGGTCGCCTCGCCCTTCTGCAGCTCGTGGACGGGCTTGGAGTCCTCGTAGCGCTGCCGCCAGACGTGGCCGTTGACGTGGATCTCGGCTTCGAGGGCGGTCGAGAGCGCGTTGACCACGGACACGCCGACGCCGTGCAGGCCGCCGGACACCGCGTAGCTGTCCCCGTCGAACTTGCCGCCCGCGTGCAGGACGGTCAGCACGACCTCCAGGGTCGGCTTCTTCTCCACCGGGTGGATGTCGACCGGGATGCCGCGGCCGTCGTCGACGACGCGGACGCCGCCGTCGGCCAGCAGCGTGACCTCGACCTTCGTCGCGTAGCCGGCCATGGCCTCGTCGACGGAGTTGTCCACAACCTCCTGCACCAGGTGGTGCAGGCCGCGCTCACCGGTGGAACCGATGTACATGCCGGGGCGCTTGCGGACGGCCTCAAGGCCCTCAAGAACGGTGATGGAGGAAGCGCTGTAGTCGTTCTTCTTCGATGCCACGGGCCTCGGTGTCTCCTAGAGCCGGCTTTTCCTGTCAGGGTGGTCCTGTGGGTACGACCCACTCGCGCCGCACACGGCATCGGAACCACAGCGGGACGGCTTCACACGGATGGCCGTACCTCGGCGGCGGCCCGTGTGCTCCCCACCGGATCGCGGGTCGGACCGCACCTCTCGAACCGATTCTACTGGTCCCGTTCCGCAGAAGTGGGGCAAGGACACCTCTGACTTGCTCACAGAGTGGAGAAATCGGATCAGGACACCATCGGAGAGCGGCGAGCACCCTCTGCGCGCCGCTCCGCGCGCCTCAGCCGTAGGTGTCGCGCGGGCCGCGGCCCGGGATGTGGCGAGGGCCGTGCCGCCAGCTCGGGGCGGCGGGGCCCTGGACCTTGATGCGGCGCACGACGTCCTTGCCGACGACGTCGCCGATCCGCTTGATGATCTGGCGCTGGAGCAGCCGCAGCTGGGTGGCCCACGCGGTGGACTCGGCCTGCACGGTCAGCTCGCCGTCCTTGAGCCCCACCGGTTTGGTGTGTTCGGCGACGTCTCCTCCTACCAGCGAGGCCCACTCGCCGAAGACCCGGCCACCCGAAAGGTGGTCCACCCATCCGCGTTCGGTCGCGATCCGGGACGCCAGCCGCCCCAGCGGCTGCGGGTCGCGCTCGTCGGCACCCGGCCCCGACCAGCCGCGACGACGTCGCTGACCAGCACCGGGACGGCCGCGCTTGACCTTGCCGCGCTTGGTCCTGGACTGCTCGCGCGCGGCCTGCAGCGCCGCCCGCGCGAGGTCCGGTCCGCGCAGCGAAGCGCCGTCGGAACCGACCGTGATCACAGAGTTATCCACACCATCCACAGAGTTATCCCCAGATGTGGGGATTTCTGGAGTGTCCTGGGTCACTCCGCGTGCACTCTCACCGCCGGCCTGGGCGTCGTCACTCCGCACGCCGCACCTCACCTTCGCGCACGTCGAACCGGACGCCGGTGAGCTCCGCCGGGACGTCCTCGGCAACGGCCGCGGTGACGATCACCTGCTCGGCTCCCGCGACGAGCTCGGCCAGCCGGGACCTCCGGCGGCGGTCGAGCTCGGCGAAGACGTCGTCGAGGATCAACACCGGTTCCGCGCCATCGTCGGCCAGCAGGTGGTACGACGCCAGCCGCAACGCCAGCGCGAACGACCACGATTCACCGTGGCTGGCATACCCCTTCGCGGGCAGCTCGCCGAGCACCAGCTCCAGGTCGTCGCGGTGCGGTCCGACCAGCGACACGCCCCGCTCCAGCTCCTGCGGGCGCACCCGCTCCAGCTCGCCGAGCAGCGCCGACTCCAGCACCTCGGCGTCGGCCTCCTTGCCCAGCGGCACCCCGTACCCCTCCGGCAACGCGTCCCCGAGGCTGCTCCGGTAGCGCACGTCGGCCACCCGCCCGGACGGCGCGGTGCTCTCGTCGGTCGCGGCGACGCTGGCGTATGCGCTGGTCACATGGGGTGCGATCGCCGCGACCAGGTCGAGCCGACCGGCCAGCAGCTCCGCGCCGTAACGCGCCAGGTGCCCGTCCCAGACCTCCAGCGTGGACAGGTCCGCACCGGCGCCCCCGCGCCGCGCCGCGCCCGCGGACTTCAGCAGCGCGCTCCGCTGCCGCAGCACCCGCTCGTAGTCGGACCGCACGCCCGCGAACCGCGGAGCCCGCGCGACCAGCAGATCGTCCATGAACCGGCGGCGTTCCCCGGGATCGCCCCGGACCATCGCCATGTCCTCCGGTGCGAACAGCACCGTCCGCAGGATCCCGAGCACGTCGCGCGGCTTGCCCGCCGCGCCGCGGTTGATCCGCGCCCGGTTCGCCTTGCCCGGCGTGATCTCCAGCTCGACCAGCAGCTCACGCCCCTGGTTGACCACGGCGGTGCGCACGACCGCGCGCGACGCGCCGTCGCGCACGAGCGGCGCGTCGGTCGCCACCCGGTGCGAACCGAGGGTGGCGACGTAACCGAGGGCCTCGACCAGGTTCGTCTTGCCCTGCCCGTTCGAGCCGACGAGCACCGTCGGGCCGGGCTCCAAGTTCAGGTCCGCGTGCGGCCAGGAGCGGAAGTCGGTCACTTGCAGATGGCGGACGTACACGGCGGTCCAACCTAGTCGTGGGCGCGGGCCGGCAAGGCCGACACCGGAACTTTGTCCACAGGTCCGCGGACCAAGCGCCCGACACCGGAATGTCGACAAGTCGACGAGTCGGTCCGGGGCACGTCGCTGGGCCTGCCGGACCTCCGCGCCGGGTTCAGCTCTTCTGGACGGCGTGCCCGCCGAACTGGTTGCGCAGCGCGGCGACCGCCTTCATCGCAGGCGAGTCGTCCTGCCGCGAGGCGAACCGCGCGAACAGCGCCGCGGTGATCACCGGCGCGGGCACCGCGTTGTTGATCGCCTCCTCGACGGTCCACCGGCCCTCGCCGGAGTCGCTGACGTAGCCCTTGAGCTGCTCCAGCTCCGGGTCCTCGTCCAGCGCGCGGACCAGCAGGTCCAGCAGCCAGGAGCGGACGACGGTGCCGCGGCTCCACGCCTTGATCGTCGCCGGGACGTCGGTCACGACGTCGGAAGCGGCGAGCAGCTCGAAGCCCTCGGCGTAGGCCTGCATCAGGCCGTACTCGATGCCGTTGTGCACCATCTTCGCGTAGTGGCCCGCGCCGACCGGCCCCGCGTGCGCGAAGCCCTCCTCGCGCGGACCCTCCGGCCGCAGCGCGTCGAAGACCGGCATCGCGCGCTCGATGTCCTCGGCGTCACCGCCCGCCATCAGGCCGTACCCGTTCTCGGCACCCCAGACGCCACCGGACACGCCGACGTCGACGTACTTGATGCCCTTCTCCGCCAGCAGCGCGGCGTTGGCCTGGTCGTCGGTGAACTTCGAGTTCCCGCCCTCGATCACCAGGTCGCCCGGGGACAGCAGCTCGGCGAGCGCCTCCACCGTCTGCCGGGTCGGGTCACCGTGCGGCACCATGATCCACACGATCCGCGGTCCGGCCAGCTTCTGCACCAGGTCGGCGATCGAGGCGACGTCGCTGACCTCCTGGTCGCGGTCGTAGCCCACGACGTCATGCCCGGCGGCGCGCAGCCGCTTGCGCATGTTGAAACCCATCCGGCCGAGGCCGACTAGTCCGAGTTGCAAACCCGACTCCCTCACTTCACTGTCGGTGGCGCGAGGCTGTGGCCAGACGCGCCACCGCTCGTCATCTGGGCGACGCTCAGCCCGGCAACCGGACCGGCATCAGCAGGTAGAGGTAACCCTCTGCCACTTCACCATCTTCCCCGACCGGTTTGATGACTGCCGGTCGGTTCGATGTGGTGAACAGCATCTGCGCGCGGTCGGACTTCAGCGCTCCGAGGCCGTCGAGCAGGTACGCCGGGTTGAACGCGATCGTCAGCGGTTCGCCGACGAGCTCCACCGGCAGCTCCTCCTCCGCGCTGCCCTCGTCGTCGCCGCCCGCGGTCAGCCGCAGCCCGTTGTCCGAGAACTCCAGCCGCACCTGGGTGCCGCGCTCGGCGACCAGCGAGACGCGCTTGATCGCCTCGGCCAGCGGGGCGACGTCGATGATCGCGGTGACCGCGCTCTCCGACGGCAGCAGCTGGCGGTACTTCGGGAACTCCGCGTCGAGCAGCCGGGTGGTGTTGCGGCGCCTGCTGCCGGACAGGCCGAGCAGGCCGTCCCCGGAGGCCAGCGAGATCTCCACCTTGTTCCCGCCGCTGCCGAGGGTCTTGGCCGAGTCGGACAGCGTCTTGGCCGGGACCAGCACCGCGGTGTCCTCGAACGAAGTGCCCGGCTCCCAGGTGAACTCCCGCATCGCCAGCCGGAACCGGTCGGTGGCGACCATGGTCAGCCGGTCGGCGTTGATCTCCATCCGGACGCCGGTGAGCATCGGCAGCGTGTCGTCCTTGCCCGCCGCGACCGCGACCTGGGAGACCGCCTCGCTGAACAGGTCGCCCGGGACCGAGCCGGCGTGGTCGGGCATCGCGGGCAGTTCCGGGTAGTCCTCGACCGGCATCGTCGGGAGGCTGAACTTCGAGCTGCCGCAGGTGATCGTCACGCGGGAACCGTCGACCGTCAGCTCCACCGGCCGGTTCGGCAGCGCCTTGGTGATGTCGGCCAGCAGCCTGCCGGAGACCAGCGTCTTGCCGGTGGAGTCGATCGACGCCTCGATCGTCACCTGCGCCGAGACCTCGTAGTCGAAGCCCGAGATGGTCAGCGCCTCGCCCGAGCTCGCATCGAGCAGGACGCCGCCGAGCACCGGAACCGGTGGCCGCGACGGCAGGCTGCGCGCGACCCAGGCGACGGCGTCGGCGAGACCGTCACGTTCCACGCGGATCTTCATGGGTGTCCTTTCGGGTCCAGCCGTGGCTCGGCTGCCGGAGAACTGCGGTCGAGCCGGGGCTCGTTGGAGGTCGAACAGCTTCGTGCGCCGACGAGGCGCCGAGCGATCCCGCACGACTGCCGCGAGCCCGGAGAACGAGTGGGCGGCCTCCGCGGGAGTTCCACCGTAGAGCGTTCGCGCTGATCGCCGCATCCGGGTCCGGGCACTCCGGCGGCCCCACCGCGACCGCCGCCGCGAGTTGTCCACTTATCCACCGCCCCTACTTCTCTTCTCTTTTTTCAATCAAGAGAAGAAAAGAGCGCAGTAGTAATAGGGGCTGTGGATAATGGGGACAGCTCATGTTTGCGCTGGTCATCGCGCGTGTCGGGCTGTGGATGAGCACTGTGTGTAACCGGTGGATGGTTCATCTGGGTGGTGGACAACTTCGGCCCGTCCGCAGATGATCCACAGCTGTCCACAGTTATCCACACCTCCATCCACAGCTGTGCGCCGAGTTGTACCCAACCCAGCCCGATTTCGGCAGCTCAGCCGATCGTGCTGTGAGCGGATCTGTGGGAATCCTGTGGTCAACTCCCGGATACCTGTGGGCTACCTGTGCACAGCTTGTGGGCAACTCGGCAAGACGACCTGGTCAGGGCTGGGGATGAACTGCCTGTGGACAGCTCCGGCCGCGCGGACTTTTCTGACGCGGCGGTGAGGTGAAGCCCACCCCTGTCCCCAGAAAAGTCCCGGGCGCCCGAAGGACCCGATGTGCACGGAGAGAGATCGACAAGGCACAGTGGGTAGCAGTTCGCCCCTGTGCGGCGGGCGTTCCGGCGCGGCGGAAGTTTTCTGCTGGACCGGGTCGGCCAGGTCAGGGTGGGTCAGCAGAAAGATTCCGCGCCTGCGGCGAGGGGTCCGAGGACGGGCGAAGCCCGATCACCGCGGTGCGGGACGGCGCTTCGAGCTCAGATCGCCGGTGCGGCGGCCGGCACTGCGGCCCACCTCCGACCCTCGGGCGCCCGCGTCGATCTTTTCTGGCGGAGGTGTCCGCTCGGACCGGGGTGGGGCAACAGAAAGATCTCGCGCCCGCAGCGAAGGTGAAGCCCCCGGCTCAGGACAGCATCCACCGGGGAGACGTGAGGGGAAGGGACGCGTCAGGCGGAACGCGACTGCTGCTTGATGCGGGAGGTCAGCTCCTGCACCTGGTCGTAGACCCGCCTGCGCTCGGCCATCTCCTTGCGGATCTTCTTGTCCGCGTACATGACCGTGGTGTGGTCGCGCCCGCCGAAGCTCTGCCCGATCTTGGGCAGCGACGAGTCGGTCAGCTCGCGGCACAGGTACATCGCGATCTGCCGGGCCTGCGCGAGCGCCTTGGTCTTGCCGGGGCCGCACAGGTCGTCGATGGTGACGCTGAAGAACTCCGCGGTCACCGCCATGATCGTCGGCGCGGTGATCTCCGGGGTCTGCGAGTCCGGGATCAGGTCCCGGAGCACGATCTCGGCGAGCTGGACGTTCACCGGCTGCCGGTTCAGCGACGCGAACGCCGTGACCCGGATCAGCGCGCCCTCCAGCTCGCGGATGTTGCGCTCGATGCGCGCCGCGATGAACTCCAGCACGTCGGCAGGCGCGTTCATCCGGTCCTGGGCCGCCTTCTTCCGCAGGATCGCGATCCGCGTCTCCAGCTCGGGCGGCTGGATGTCGGTGATCAGACCCCACTCGAACCGCGTCCGCAGCCGGTCCTCCAGCGTCCGCAGCCCCTTGGGCGGGCGGTCCGAGGACACGACGATCTGCTTGTTCGAGTTGTGCAGCGTGTTGAAGGTGTGGAAGAACTCCTCCTGGGTTCCTTCCTTGCCCTCCAGGAACTGGATGTCGTCCACCAGCAGCACGTCGACATCGCGGTACCTGCGCTGGAACGCCACCTGGCGGTCGTCGCGCAGGGAGTTGATGAAGTCGTTGGTGAACTCCTCGGTGGAGACGTACCGCACCCGCATGCCGGGGAACAGCCGCTGCGCGTAGTGGCCCACCGCGTGCAGCAGGTGGGTCTTGCCCAGACCGGACTCGCCCCAGATGAACAGCGGGTTGTAGGCGCGGGCGGGCGCTTCGGCCGCCGCGACCGCGGCGGCGTGCGCGAACCGGTTCGACGCGCCGATGACGAAGGTGTCGAAGGTGTACTTCGCGTTCAGCCGGGTCTGCGAGGTCGGCGGTGCGTGCTTCGGCGCGGTGAACGGCTGGCCCTGCTGCGACTCCGGTGACTGGCCCCGGCTGAACGTCGGCCAGATCTCGTTGGCCGCGTCGATCGCCTCGCCTTCCTCGTCGACCTCGTCCTCGGTGGCCTCCGCGGTCGGCTCGGCGTCCGGCTCCGCCGGGATCGCGGGCTGGCTACCGGTCAGCTCCGCCGCGGTGGGCCAGTCGTGGTACTCGGTCGTCGGGTAGTCGGAGACGGAGTAGTCCGGGACCGAGTAGTCGGGAACCGGCGTGTAGTGGCCGTCGCCACCGGGCGACGGGACGGGCGTGCTGAAGCTCTCCGGGCGCGGCTGCTGGCCGTAGGCCTGCGGCGAGATGAAGGTCGACACGCCGGAGTCGCCGAAGCCGGGCGGGCGTTCGGTGCCGGTGATCGAGTCGCGGGTCGGCCACGACGCGTCGCCGGGCGCCGGGCGCGGCGGCGCGGGCACGGCGGTGTCGACCTTGACGGCCAGCGAGACGTCCCGGCCGAGCCGGCGCGAGAGCGCGTCGGTGATCGGTTCGCGCAGGGCGCGCTCGATGGCCTCCTTGGCGAAGTCGCTGGGAGCGGCCAGCAGCGCGGTCCCGTCCAGCAGACCGATCGGCCGCGTCACGCGCATCCACGCGCGCTGCTGGGGCGAAAGGGTGCCGGAGGACAGCTCCTGCACCACCTCTTCCCAGACCCGGCCGAGATCCGCCTGGTCGGACACCGCTGTGCTCCCCTCCCCTCGCCTGCGCACGACCCGCACCGCTGCTGCCCCAGGCCGGACCACGTTCCGCGAGTGGTTCGGCGGGCGCTGCGACGAGCGGGTCGGACCTCCGGGGGCACCTGTCGGGACAGATGTCCACAGAGTTGTCCACAACTGTGTACGAAGGTACGACAGGATGCTTCGAAGATCCCCCGTGGGTCCCCGCAGCTCCGGTCAACCGCTGGTTTGCGCTGCGCTCCGGGCCACGCACTCCCGGGCGGCCCGAGGACTCCCACCTCGTCGGGCCGATTCGCAGATGCGCACGCTAACAAGGGGCGCTCGCGGTCACAAGCGCCCCACGGCGCACAGGCGTGATCGCCGGTGTGGGAAGCTGGAGGCCGACCCCGGGTTCGACTCGCCCGGGGGCACTGCGTACCCTCGTACAGTCCCCCGCTTCACGAGCGGGCACGTCGCTGCCCTGACGAATCAGGTGCCACGCACACCGCTCGGTGTCGGTTTCAGCGGCTGCGGCTTGAGAAAACGGGACACCTGACCAGACCCGCATGGCCAGCGTGGCCATTGTGCCTGTAGTAACCGGGAGATCCGACCGTGAGCAAGGGCAAGCGCACCTTCCAGCCGAACAACCGCCGCCGTGCCAGGAAGCACGGTTTCCGGCTGCGCATGCGCACCCGGGCGGGCCGGGCCATCGTGGCCGCGCGCCGCCGCAGGGGTCGCGCCAGCCTGACCGCCTGACAGCCGACCTGTGCTTCCTGCGGCTGCCCGACTGACCAGGAACCAGGAGTTCCGCCTGGTGGTCCGTCGCGGTCGCCGAGCCGGGCGTTCCCGCCTGGTGGTCCACCTGCTGCAACCGGACGCGGCGACGCGTGCCCAGCTGGGCGCGGTCCCGCGGCCTTCAGCAGCGCGATCGGACCGCGAGCGGACGTCCCCGGAAGCCGACGTGGACACGGCACCCACCCGGGAACCGAGCGAGTCGCCCCGGGTGGGTTTTGTCGTCAGCAAGGCGGTGGGGACCGCCGTCGTCCGCCACCGGGTGAGCCGTCGGCTCCGCCATCTCATGCGCGACCGCCTCGCGCTGTTGCCCGCTGGCACACTGGTGGTGGTACGCGCGTTACCTCCGGCGGCCGACGCCCCGAGCCGTGACCTCGGTTCGGATCTGGACGCGGCGTTGCGCAAGCTCCGTGTGCTCGTACCCGAGGCCCCACGCCCTTCGACGAGTTCCACCTGATGGCAGCAGACGACCCCGCGACTCCGGCGAACGCCCGGACGTCAGACGTGCAGGACGGCGAGCCGCGCGCTCGGCGGGCGAGCCCGCTCGCCTGGGTGCTGCTGGTTCCGGTGCACGTCTACCGCAAGGTCATCTCTCCCCTGCTGCCGCCGACCTGCCGCTTCTACCCGAGCTGCAGCGCGTACGCGGTCGAGGCGCTGACCGTGCACGGTGCCGTTCGCGGTGGCTGGCTCACCGTTCGGCGGCTGCTGCGGTGCGGGCCGTGGCACCCGGGCGGACTCGACCCGGTACCGCCCCGACGCGCGACCCAGTCCCCTGCCGAGGAGTAGCTCAGTGCTCGATTTCATCTACTACCCGGTGTCGGCCATCCTCTGGTTCTGGCACAAGGTGTTCGGCTTCGTGCTGGATCCGGCGAGCGGCATCGCGTGGGCGCTGTCGGTGGTCTTCCTGGTGTTCACGCTCCGCGCGCTGCTGTTCAAGCCGTTCGTGCACCAGGTTCGCTCGATGAAGAAGATGCAGGAGTTCGCTCCGCACATCAAGGCGCTGCAGGAGAAGTACGGCGACGACCGCCAGAAGATGGCGCAGGAGATGCAGAAGCTCCAGGCCGAGCACGGGTTCAACCCGATCAGCGGCTGCCTGCCGATGCTGGTGCAGATCCCGGTGTTCATCGGTCTCTTCCACGTGCTGAACGGGTTCCACCCCGGGGCGGCGTCGAACTTCGTGTTCAACGCCGAGGACGTCTCCTCGTTCGTGGCCGCCGACCTGTTCGGCGCGAAGCTGTCGAACACCATCAGCCAGGCGCCGGAGGTGCTGGCGCAGTTCCAGACCGACCGCACCTCGATGCTGATCGTCGGCGTGCCGCTGATGATCGCCGCCGCGATCGCCACCCACTTCACCGCGCGCCACGGCGTGCAGCGGCAGACCGCGGACGTCGCGCAGAACCCGCAGACGGCGGTCATGAACCGGATGACGCTGTGGCTGTTCCCGATGTTCGCGATCATCGGTGGCCCGTTCCTGCCGCTGGCGATCCTGATCTACTGGCTGGCCAACAACTTCTGGACGCTGGCGCAGCAGCGCGTGGTCTACCGCCGGATCGACCGCGAGGAGGCCGAGAAGGCCGGCACCGCCACCGTCGTCGACTCGACCGTGGTGAGCGCGGAGACCCCGGCCGCTCCGGCGAAGCCGTCGAGCGAGGCCGCCCAAGACGAACCCGGTGAGATCCCCGGGGTGATCGAAGACCGTTCCCGCGACACCGACAAGCCGGGCGAGTCCCGGTGAGGCGGTCGCGTACCCCTGGAGAGGAGACACCCAGTGTCTGAGACTGTGCAGGAGCCGAGCCAGGCCGAGGCGACATCGTCCGAGTCGTCCCCCAGCAACACCGAGGCGCTGCTGGTGCAGGAGGGCGACGTCGCGGGCGACTACCTGGAGCGGCTGCTGGATCTGCTCGACTACGACGGCGACATCGACCTCGACGTCGAAGCCGGCCGCGCGGTGGTGAGCATCGACGGCGGTGACGATCTGGAGAAGCTCGTCGGCGCCCGCGGCCAGGTGCTCGAAGCGCTGCAGGAGCTGACCCGTCTCGCGGTGCAGCAGGAGACCGGCGTCCGCAGCCGGCTCATGCTCGACATCGCCGGCTGGCGCGCGGACCGCCGCGAGGAGCTGACCACGCTCGGCCGGACCACGGCGGAGAGCGTGCTGGAGTCCGGCAAGGAAACCCGGCTGCGTCCGATGACCCCGTTCGAGCGGAAGATCATCCACGACGCGGTGGCCGCCGTGGACGGTGTCCACAGCGAGAGCGAGGGCGAGGAGCCGAACCGGAAGGTCGTCGTCTTCAAGAGCTGACAGCTCGTCACCGGGGCGCCCCCGTGGTCTGCGGACCGCGGGGGCGCCTTCGTGTTTCACGTGAAACAACACCAATGGGTTGGTGTCGGGTCCTCGAAGTCGATCCGGCAGGCTTAGTCAGGACGGCTCGAATCCACGGGCCGTTTCACGTGAAACATCGACATCGGGATGGAAGACTGTGACGGCAGCAGAAGGTGAACCGGGTCGGACTCCGGACGTCGCGCGGACCGTGTTCGGCGACCGGTTGGCAGCGGCTGAACGGTTCGCCGAGATGCTCCGGGAACACGGTGTCCAGCGCGGGCTGATCGGTCCGCGTGAAGTGGACCGGATCTGGGAAAGACATCTGCTGAACTCTGCGGTACTCGCGGAGTTGCTACCACCGAACTGCCGGGTGGTGGACGTAGGCTCTGGGGCGGGATTGCCGGGCATTCCGATCGCGATCGCTCGCCCGGACCTTGAACTGACCCTGCTGGAGCCGATGGCTCGGCGGGTGGCGTGGTTGCAGGAAGTCAGCACGGAGATCGGCCTCGACATCGAGGTGGTGCGCGGACGTGCCGAGGAGGGCCCGGTGCGGGAACGACTGAGCGGTCAGGACGTCGTGACCGCCCGCGCGGTCGCACCGATGGCACGGCTGGCGAAGTGGTGCCTTCCGCTGCTGCGCCCGGACGGCAAGCTGCTGGCCCTGAAGGGCTCCACCGCGGCGGAGGAGCTCGAACGGGACGCGGCGGCGATCCAGGCGGCCGGTGGCGGCCGTGCAGAAGTTGTGTCTTGCGGTGACGGAGTGCTCGAAGTGCCGACGACCGTCGTAGTGGTCGAGCGGGCTGCCCGGTCCCACCCCGGAGCGGGATCGCCCCGAACTACGTCCGGTCGGCGTCGTGACGGCGGGCGTCGGACGAGGAAGGATCGTTGACGGTGAATCCGGAGTCGAACGGAGCGGGTCGTGTTTCACGTGAAACAAGGGGACGCGCCGTGGGCGGTATGCGCTTCCCCGCTGCGGGAGCGGGTGGAGACGAGCAGTCGATGAGCGAGTTCGGTTCGAAGGACATCGGCTGGACTCCGATCATGGAGGAGGCGGAGCGGGCGACCCGGGTGCTGCACCCGGAGACCATGCAGCTCCCCCGTCCCGACCGCCGGCGCATCCTCACGGTGGCGAACCAGAAGGGCGGCGTCGGGAAGACGACGAGCACGGTGAACCTGGCCGCCGGTCTGGCGTTGCAGGGTCTCAACGTGCTCGTCATCGATCTCGACCCGCAGGGCAACGCGAGCACGGCGCTGGGCGTCGATCACCGGTCGGGCGTGCCGTCGGTGTACGAGGTCCTGCTCGGCGAGATCAGCATCGCCGACGCCGCCGCGCAGAGCACGCAGTCGAAGAACCTGCACTGCGTCCCGGCGACGATCGACCTGGCCGGCTCCGAGATCGAGTTGGTCACGATGGTCGCCCGGGAGAGCCGGCTCAAGGAGGCGCTCAACTCCGAGGCGCTGGAGCAGCTCGCGCCGGACTACGTCTTCATCGACTGCCCTCCGTCGCTCGGCCTGCTCACGGTGAACGCGCTCGTGGCCGCGCACGAGGTGCTGATCCCGATCCAGTGCGAGTACTACGCGCTGGAGGGGCTGGGGCAGCTGCTGCGCAACATCGAGCTCGTCCAGTCGCACCTCAATCCCGCGCTGTGGGTGTCCACGATCCTGCTGACGATGTACGACGGCCGGACCAAGCTGGCCGACCAGGTCACCAGCGAGGTCCGCGGCCACTTCGGCGACCTGACCCTGCGAACGGTGATCCCCCGGAGCGTCAAGATCTCCGAGGCGCCCGGCTTCGGTCAGACCGTCCTCACCTACGACCCGGGTTCGCGCGGCTCCATGAGCTATCTCGACGCGGCGCGGGAGATCGCCGAACGTGGTGCCGAGAGGAAGACAGCATGACCGAGCGAAAAGGCGGCCTCGGCCGTGGCCTCGCCGCGTTGATCCCGAGCGGCCCGCCCGCCGAAGGCGGGCCGAACGGGGTTGCCGTCCGCGGGGCCGGATTCGGGACCCCGCCCTCCCCCGCCTCCACTCCGGCTACCGCTTCCGCGGAGCCCGAGGTTTCACGTGAAACCAGCGGAGAGGTGGCCGGGGCCGTCTACCGCGAGGTCGACATCTCGGCGATCACGCCGAACCCGAAGCAGCCGCGGCAGGTCTTCGACGAGGAGGCGCTGAGCGAGCTGGAGCACTCGATCCGCGAGTTCGGCCTGATGCAGCCGATCGTCATCCGCGAGGTCGGGGCCGACCAGTTCGAGCTCATCATGGGCGAGCGCCGGTGGCGCGCGGCGCAGCGAGCGGGCCTGGAGGTCATTCCGGCGATCGTCCGGCAGACGCAGGACGACGCGCTGCTGCGGGACGCGCTGCTGGAGAACATCCACCGGGTGCAGCTGAACCCGCTGGAGGAAGCGGCGGCGTACCAGCAGCTGCTGGACGAGTTCGACGTGACGCACGACGAGCTGGCCGACCGCATCGGACGCAGCCGACCGGTCATCACGAACACGATCCGCCTGCTGCGCCTGCCGATGCCGGTGCAGCGGCGCGTCGCTGCGGGTGTGCTCTCGGCCGGTCATGCTCGCGCGCTCCTGAGCCTGGAAGAGCCGAACGGTCAGGAGGAGCTGGCTTCGCGGATCGTCGCGGAGGGGCTGTCGGTGCGAGCCACCGAGGAAGCCGTGACGCTGAAGAAGAGCGAGGCGCCGGCGAAGCCGAAGCAGACAGCGCGCAAGCAGCTCCAGGCCCCCGGCCTCCAGGGACTGGCGGAGCGGATGTCGGATCGGCTGGACACCAAGGTGAAGGTCGAGCTGGGACGCCGGAAGGGCCGGATCGTGATCGAGTTCGGCTCGGTCGACGACCTGGAGCGGCTCGGCGAGTTGATCTTGAACGAAAAGGGCCGCGAATCCCGTGATCAATAACCCTGGGGTCTTTCGTCACGGTGACGATCAATAGAACTGGACAAATCTGGCGCTTCAGAGGGCTGGAACGCAAACAGGGCCCGCCGGATCGGCGGGCCCTGTTTCACGTGAAACATCAGCCCCGGGAGATCGCTCGTTCCACGAGCGTCGCGAAGACCTCTCCCAGAGACCGGTCGGCGGCCTCGATCGCCATCGGCAGCAGCGAGGTCTCGGTCAGCCCGGGCGAGACGTTCACTTCGAGGAAGTGGACCGTGCCGTCGCGGTCGATGATCGCGTCGGTCCGGGACACGTCGCGCAGGCCGAGCAGCCGGTGCGCGGCGACCGCGAGTTCCCCGGCCGCCGCCGCGGTCTCCTCCGGGAGCTCCGCGGGAGCGCGGTAAGTGGTGAGGCCGGCCGTGTAACGGGCGGTGTAGTCGTAGACGCCGTTGGCCGCCTCGATCTGGACGGCGGGCAGCGCCGTCGGTCCGTCCGGTCCGTCGAGGACGCCGATGGCGACCTCGGTCCCCTCGATGAACTGCTCGACCAGAACGGTGTCGCCGTAGGACAGCGCGCCCACCATCGCGGAGGGCAGATCGGCGGCGTCGCGCACGACGTGCGCGCCGAGCGCCGAGCCGCCCTGGTCGGGCTTGAGCATCAGCGGCAGGCCGAGCTTCGCGACAAGTGCGTCGAGCACCGCCTGGGCGCCGAGCTCGCGGAACGTCGAGTGCGGGAGCACGACCCAGTCCGGCGTGGCGAGCCCGGCCCGGGCCAGCTCCGCTTTCGCGGTCGGCTTGTCCCACGCGCGTCGGCAGGCGCGGGGGTCGGTGCCGACGTACGGGATGCCGAACATGTCCAGCACCGACTGGACCGCCCCGTTCTCCCCCTCGCCACCGTGCAGCGCGACGACGACCGCGTCCGGCCGCTCCTGCGAGATCCGGGACAGCAGGCGGGAGTCGGCATCCCACTCCGCGACGGTGACGCCGACGGAGCGCAGCGCCGCGGACAGGCGGCGGCCGGACCGCAGCGAAACCTCACGCTCGTGCGACAGCCCTCCGGCCAGCACGGCGACCCAGCGATCGGACACTCTTCGAACACCCCTGAAACTGACAGGTCCACTGTGCACGTGGCGCGAACACCACTGCACAGTGGACCGAACGGCTGGAAATCGTTGGTGCGGAACAGATTACGCGGTGTCCGGCGACGGAGCCTGCGGGCCCGGCACCGCTCGCTGGGGAACCGACCCGAAGGTGCGCACCAGCTCCATCTCGTCGGTCAGCGTGTTGGCCAGCCGCCGCACGCCCTCCCGGATGCGTTCCGGTGTCGGGTAGCAGAACGACAGGCGCATCTGCCGGCTGCCGAGCTGGTCGGCGTAGAAGCCGGTGCCCGACGCGTAGGCGACCCGCTGGGTCACCGCGCGCGGGAGCATCGCCTTGGTGTCCACGCCCTCCGGGGCGGTGAGCCACACGTAGAACCCGCCGTCCGGCCGGGTCCACGAGCAGCCCGCGGGCATGTGCTGTTCGAGCGCGCCGAGCATCGCGTCCCGGCGCTCCCGGTACTGCTCCTGGAAGACCTTGATCTGGCCCTGCCAGTCGTGCGAGCTGAGGTAGCGGGACACGATCATCTGGTTCAGTGTGGGCGGGCACAGCGTGGCCGACTCGGCGGCCAGGACCAGCTTCTCCCGCACCGCGTGCGGCGCCAGCACCCAGCCGACCCGCAGGCCGGACGCGAAGGTCTTGGAGAACGAGCCGAGGTAGACCACGTTGTCCGGGTCGAGGCTGCGCAGCGCCGGGTAGGTCTGGCCGTCGAAGCCGAGCAGGCCGTACGGGTTGTCCTCCAGCACCAGGATGCCGTGGTTGCGGCAGATCTCCAGGACCTCCGCCCGCCGCTGCACGGCGAGCGTGACACCGCCCGGGTTGTGGAAGTTCGGGATCGTGTAGAGGAACTTGATGCGCTTGCCCTTGGCGGTCACGTCCCGGATCGCCTGGCGCAGCGCCTCCGGCTGGAGGCCGTCGTCGTCCATCGCGACGTGCACGACGTCGGCCTGGTAGGCGGTGAACGAGCCGAGCGCGCCGACGTAGGACGGGCCCTCGGCGAGGACCACGTCGCCCGGGTCGCAGAAGATGCGGGTGACCATGTCGAGCGCCATCTGGGAGCCGACGGTCACCATCACGTCGTCGGGGTGGGCGGAGATGCCCTCCAGCGCCATGATCTCGCAGATCTGCTCGCGCAGTTCCGGCACGCCGTGCGCGGAGCCGTACTGCAGCGCGGCCTGGCCGTCCGCGGAGATCAGGCGGGCGACCTCGCCGGCGATCGAGTCGAGCGGGAGCGCGGCGAGGTTGGGCATGCCGCCTGCCAGCGAGACCACCTCGGGGCGGCTGGCCACGGCGAACAGAGCTCGGATCTCGGAGGCCGTCATACCTGCGGTGCGCTGGGCGTAGCGGTCCAGGTGCGCATCGAGGTTGCGTGCCGCTCCCTGCTTGTCGAGGGTGCGGTCGGTCGGCTGGCTTCCTTGATCTGGCATTCCGCGCTCCGGTTTCGTCGTGCGCTGTGGTGATCGTCTCCTGCTGGCGGACGATCGCGCGATTCTAACCGTGTTATCGCGGTAACAGTGTCGTCGTGTAACGGGCGCCTCGCAGAAACCGGTCCGGCGGTAATCCATCTCACCCCATCGGGACTCGGTGCCGGGACCCGCGTACCTTCCGATGCCGGTGCTTGCGGCATATCCTGACCCCGTCCCGCGAGCTGCAGCGCGGGTCCTTGCGGGTGCCAGGAGGTCAGGTGTCGCGACGTGTAGTCGGCGTCACGCTGGACAACCTCGACCACCTGCCCCAGAGGTGCCGCCGGTGCGTGTACTGGGAACTGGCGCCGCACGTCCGGGAGCAGGCCGAGGAGTTCGGCGAGACCGATCTGGAAAAGGAAGCCTGGGTGTCCAGCGTGCTGCTGGAATGGGGCTCCTGCGGACGCATCATCTACGTCGACAACGTTCCCGCCGGATACGCGATGTACGCCCCGCCCGCCGCGGTGCCGCGAGCGGCCTCCTTCCCGACCGCCCCGGTCAGCGCGGACGCGGTGCTGCTGACCGCGCTGCGGATCTCGCCAGAGTTCGAGCAGGGCGGCCTGGGCCGGGTGCTGGTGCAGAACGTCGCCAAGGACCTGACCAAGCGCGGGGTGAAGGCGGTCGAGGCGTTCGCCGACCTCCAGGAGACGGCGCAGGGGTGCGTGATCCCGGCCGGGTTCCTCCAGCGGGTCGGCTTCAAGACGGTCCGGGCGCACCCGAAGTGGCCCCGGATGCGGCTCGAACTGCGGACCGCCATCTCCTGGAAGGAAGACGTCGAGGCGGCGCTGGAACGCCTGCTCGGCAGCGTCACCGTCAAGACCGCCGAGCCCGCGCTCGGCGGCGCCTTCGGGCGCTGACCGGTTTCACGTGAAACAACGGCTCAGAAGGCCGGACAGGATCCGAAGGACGCTCGCCTCGGTTCGGGTGTGACCAGGGCCGGTCGCACGCTGAGAGCGGGCTCAGGCGCCTTCCGCGCGGGCCAGCTCGTGGCGCAGCAGGTCGTCGAAGGTGAAGGTGCCCGTGGGCTGGTCGTCCTTGCCCAGCAGGTACAGGCGCTTGACCGCCACCAGCAGGCCCTCGGCGATGATGTCGCGGAACCGCGGGTCGAGCAGGCGGTTGCGGTCGTCGGCGTTGGTCAGGTAGCCGATCTCGATCCGCACCGCGGGCATCCGGGTCAGCCGCAGCACCTCCCAGGTCTTGGGGTGCGTGCGGCAGTCGCGCATGCCGGTACGCGCGACGATCTCGCGCTGGAGGAAGCCGGCCAGGGCCTCGCCGACGGTCGAGGTGGTGCCGTTGCCGGTGCCGAAGTGGAAGCTCGCGACGCCCTGCGCGAGCGGCGACGCGTTGCCGTCGGTGTGCAGGGACAGGAACATGTCCGCGCCCGCCTCGTTGGCGAACCGCGCCCGCTCCGCGTCCGGCGGGCAGGCGTTCGGGCCGCGCGAGATCAGCGCCTCCATGCCGGTGGCGACCATCCGGCCCTCCAGCCTGCGGGCCAGGTCCCACACCAGGTCGGCCTCGGAGACCCCGCCGACGCAGACGCCGCGGTCGGCGCCGCCGTGCCCGGGGTCGATCACGATCCGCTTGCCGCGCAGGCGGGGACCGGAGCGGCGCACCTTCTCCTGCTCCCGCAGGAACACCGGGCGCCCGCCGCGGACCTTCGGCGCGAGCTGCTTGAGCGCGCGCAGGGTGGCCGGGCCGCAGATGCCGTCCGAGTTGAGGCCGTAGTCGCGCTGGAAGCTGCGCAGGGCCTGCTCGGTCTCGTGGCCGAAGATGCCGTCCGGGCGGCCCGCGTCGTAACCGAGTTCGAGCAGGCGCTCCTGGAGGGCGAAGACGTCGTCGCCGCTGACCGGCTTGGAGACCAGGAAGGCCAGCGAGCGGTCGCCGAGCCGCCAGCGGGCGTCGGTCAGCGCGCGGTAGGTGGCCGGGCCCACCACGCCGTCGGTGATGAGACCTCGCTGTTGCTGGAAGACCCGGACCGCGTGTTCCACCGCTGCGTCGAAAGTGGCGGGGCCGGGGCGCCCGTTCGGGGCCGGGAGCAGACCCAGCGCAGCAAGAGTGTTCTTGATCTCGGCAACGGCCGGACCGACGTCACCGCGGTGGAGCAGCTGCATGCACTCCTCGCTCGATTCAGGCGTCGGTGCGGGACCGACGCGAAGGATGGTCCTAGTCCCCCGGTGTCCTTCTGTGGTGTGACCCGGATGTGCCCCGGAGCCACTGGCTCATTGTGCCTTGCCCGTCGCGCAGCGGCGCTGCGGCCCATCGACGACTGCGGGGAAGCGCGGGACCTGCGGGTGCGCACCTGATCGCGCGCAGTGCGCGAAAACGCGGTCCTGCCACTCCACCCATATCGGATGGACGGCAGGACCGCGTTAGTCGGTTGCGTCGGATCGCGTCCGACCTCACAGCTGGATCAGATGAAGTCCGCCAGGTCGGACAGCAGCGCGGCCTTCGGCTTGGCGCCGACGATCTGCTTGACCGGCTCGCCGTTGGAGAACACCAGCAGGGTCGGGACCGACATCACCTGGTAGTCGCGCTGCAGCTGGGGGTTCTTGTCGATGTCGAGCTTGGCGATCTTGAGCTTGTCGCCGTGCTCTCCGGCGATCTCCTCCAGCACCGGCGCGACCATCTTGCACGGTCCGCACCACGTCGCCCAGAAGTCGACGAGGACGGGCTTGTCGCTGTCGAGGACCTCGGACTTGAAGGTGTCGGTGTCGACGGTCACGGTGTTGCCGGCCATGTTCTGCTCCCTTGTTTCGGTGGGGGGTTTGCGGTTGTTCAGAGGGTGGTGACCTGGGCGGCGTAGCCGCCGCCGACGAACTCGGAGGCCATCTCCGCGGTCGGCGCGGCCTCCTGCTCGGCCAGCCACCGCTCGGCGTCGATGGCCGCCGCGCAGCCCGAGCCCGCCGCGGTCACGGCCTGGCGGTAGGTCTTGTCGACCAGGTCGCCCGCGGCGAACACACCCGGCAGCCGGGTGTGCGTGGTCGGTGCCTGCACCTGCACGTAACCCTCGTCGTCGACGTCGACCTGACCGCGCACGAGCTGGCTGCGCGGGTCGTGGCCGATCGCCAGGAACAGGCCGGTCACCGGCAGCTCCGACGCCTCGCCGGTCACGGTGTCGGCCAGCTTGACGCCGGACACCTTGCCCTCGCCCTCGACCTCGGTGACCTTGGCGTTGGTGATCCACTTGATCTTCTCGTTGGCCCGCGCGCGCTCCAGCATGATCTTGGACGCGCGGAACTCCTCGCGGCGGTGCACGATCGTCACCGAGCGGGCGAAGCGGGTCAGGAAGGTCGCCTCCTCCATCGCCGAGTCCCCGCCACCGACCACGGCGATGTCGTGGTCGCGGAAGAAGAACCCGTCGCAGGTCGCGCAGGCCGACACGCCGTGACCCAGCAGCTCCTCCTCGCCGGGGACTCCGGTGTAGCGGGCAGCGGCCCCCATGGCCAGGATGATCGCCTTGGCCCGGTAGGTGACGCCGTTGGCGACGACGGTCTTGACCTCGCCCGCCAGTTCGAGCGACTCGACGTCCTCGGCGCGCAACTCGGCCCCGAAGCGCTCGGCCTGCGACCGCATCTGCTCCATCAGATCCGGCCCCATGATCCCTTCGCGGAACCCGGGGTAGTTCTCCACGTCGGTAGTGGTCATGAGCGCGCCGCCGAACTGGCTGCCCTCGAAGACCAGTGGTTCGAGCTCCGCTCGAGCGGCGTACACCGCAGCGGTGTAACCGGCCGGGCCGGAGCCCACGATGATCACATTGCGGACGTCGTCAGTCACCGTGCCCCTTCCGTATCGCGTCTCCCGCCGCGCCTCGTTCTGCGCGAACTTATCTGGGTGAACGCGATCCTAGGCGGCTCTGTTCCCGCACTTTTGGGCCAGTTGGGGCCTGTAGTTGAACTCACCACGCGTGTTGGGCCGGGTAGCCGACCGGTGACAGCCCGTCAGGAACAGCGAAACGGGCCCGGGGAGCACCCCGGGCCCGCGCAGTGCTGCCGGTCAACCGCCGATGGTGGTGTCCGACATGACGGCCGGGTTGCCCGGGCCGCAGTCGGGGCCGACCGTTAAGAGCCGGAACCGGCCGATCCCGCCGCCTTGCAGGATCAGCAGCTGGCCCGGTTTGCCGTCGAGCGTGACCTCCCGCGCCCCCATCGGGTTCCCGCTGCGCACGCCGTTGGCCTGGAGGCAGCCGACGAGCTGCTTCGGGTCGGCCAGCGACGAGATGTACTGCGGCTTGTCCAGCGCCTCGGAGAACTCCTGCCCCTCCAGCCGGACCTCGCCCTGGAAGGCCAGCGGCGGAGGTCCGCTGGGAGTGCCCGCAGGCGGCTGCGCCGAGTTGGTGTCGCCCGGCCCGACCAGGCCGCTGGAGAACACCACGATCCCGGCGACCGCGGCGGCTGCTGCCAGGACCCCCGCGCCCAGCGTGAACCGGCGCCGCCTGCGCTGCTTGGCCGCGGCGAAGTCCACGACCTGGGCCTGCGGCTCGGCGGTCTCCGCCGACCACGCCTTGACCTCCGCCGCCAGCGCCGCGTCGATCTGCGCCGACACGTCGTCGGGGATCGTCAGCGGCGGCAGGTCGGAGAGGTCGGACGTGGTGGCGTCCAGCGCGGCCAGGACCTCCCTGGCCTCCGGGTCCTCCTGGATCTGGACCCGCACCCGGTCCGAGGTCTCCTGGTCGAGCACTCCGGCGTGGAAATCAGCCAGGAGATCCAGGGACCACGGTGGGCCCTGCGGCGCCCCCGAGCGCCGTTCTTCGCCACTCATCGTCCCTCCCGTCGACGCATGGCCTTGGCGTCATCTGGGACGTTCGCATCTGCACTTGGGTTCCGCAGGTGTCCCAGAAGTTTCGCCAGTTTGGTTCGCCCGCGTGCGCAGCGGCTCTTCACCGTGCCCTCCGCGACTCCGAGCATCGTCGAGGTCTCCGCGACCGAGTAGCCCTCGACGTCGACCAGCACGATCGCAGCCCGCTGGTCCTCGGGTAATTCGGCGAGCGCGTCCTGCACCGCCATCCGGGTGTCCTGCTCGGCCATGGCGTCGCGGGGCACCGCGGGTTCGGCGGGTCCGGTGTCGGGCAGCGGGACCGTCGGCCTGGCCTGGCGGCGCCGGATGCGGTCCAGGCAGGCGTTCACCACGATGCGGTGCAACCACGTGGTGACCTGCGATTCGGCACGGAATGACGAGGCGTTTCGGAAAGCCGAGATCATCGCGTCCTGCAGCGCATCCGCCGCTTCCTCGTGGTCGCGCATCGTGCGCAGCGCCACCGCCCACAGCCGGTCGCGATGCCGGCGGAAGAGTTCGGAGAACGCGTGCGGATCTCCGTTGGTGTGCGCCGCGATGAGGTCGGCGTCCGTTCTGACGGGGACAGACACGGTAGAGCACTCTACTGACCACGCAGCGGTGCACCGCCGCCCGCGTGCAGACTGATATCAGCCGGTAACGGTGACCTCGTTGATCTGCGCGCCGAACTTCCCGCCGTTGCCGTTGAGCTTGGTCAGGATGACCAGGATCTGCTTGGTCTGACCGGACATCCGGATCTCGATCGGGGTGTCGCCCGCCCGCAGATCGGCCGATCCGATCAGCTGACCGCCGGTGGCACTCGGCGCGCCCTCGACGGTGCGGATCTCGACGTGCGCCCCCGCGCTCTGCGAGTTGATCACGATCTCGCGCAGCGTGGCGGGGCGTTCCAGGTCGAGCACCGCGCCGGTGCCGTTGCTGATGCCGCCCGGCCCGAGCTGCTGGAAGTAGTCGAAGGTCCGCCAGTCGGTCGCCGGGTCCCCGTCGTAGAGGTTCTTGACCCGGTTCGGCGCGTCGGCTTCCCCGTTGGTGTTGTAGGAGGAACCGCCGGTGATCCCGATCGGCGTCGGCTCCGCGGGCGGCTGGCCGGGCTGCCCGGCCTGGTCGCTGTTCGGGTCGGTGACGACCTGGCTGTTGCCGGTGTCGCGCTCGTTCTGGGTGAACATCCCGATCAGCCCGGTGGCCAGCCAGCCGACGACCAGCAGGGTCGCGAACGCGAGCACCCCGACGCTGATCATCAGCTTCTTGCGCTTGGCCTGGTCGGGCTTGGGGTCCTCGGTGCGCCAGACCTCGTTCTCGCCCTTGGTCGCGGTGGCCGCCTGGTCGGCCGCGGCGGCGGACTCGAAGGTCGCGTGCTGCTCCAGGACGCGCAGCACCGCGGCGCCGGTGCGGACACCGCCGGTGGTGCCGGTCGAGTCCGGGCTGCCGAGCGCGCGGACCGCGACGGTGGACAGCTCCAGCGGGACGGTCGGCCGCAGCGTGCGCGGGGAGACGATCGTGCCGTCCGGGCCGGTCGGTGCCGTCGGCACGCCCTCCGGTCCGTCCGGAAGCGCCCACCTGCCGGTCAGCAGCAGGTACAGCGCCGCGCCGAGCCCGCGGACGTCCTCGCTGGAGGTCGCCTTGGCCAGCGGACCGGGGAAGGCCATCCGGATCTCGCCGTCCGGGGTGACCCGGATGCGCTGCGGGTGGTCGGCGCCGAGCACCAGGCCGGCGTGGTGCGCCGCCTCGACGGCCGCGGCCAGCGGCTGGAGCAGGCGGGCCGCGGTGCCGGGCGGCAGCGGGCCCTCGGCGATCAGGTCGAGCAGGTCGGTGCCGTGGGTCCACTCGGCGATCACCACGCCGAGCACGCCCTGCGGATCACCGGGCGACTGCGTGACGACGTCGAGCACCCGCGCGACGCCGACGTGGTTGAAGGTGCTGGCGTGCATCGCGCGTTCCAGGGTGCGGCGCGCGTTGCCGGAGGCCTCCGAGTCGGAGCGGTCGCCGACGAGGATCGTCAGCGCGACGTCGCGGCCGAGCACCCCGTCCTTCGCGCGCCACAGCTGCGCGTCGCAGCGGGGATCTGTGCCGACCTGCGCCAGCAGCCGGTAACGCCCATGGTCCAACACGGAACCGGGAGTGAGGCCCTGTTCCTTGCCCTCGCTCCCGGCGATGTCCTCGCGTTCCGGCGCCACCTGCTCGGTCGGTTTGCTGGTCACCTTCCCTCTCCCGCTCCTTCCGGTCCAGCCGGGGGCACCTGACACCCCCTCCCCCACGAAAGGAGACTTCCCGTTCGAGGGTACGTGACGCGGAACCTATCGACGACGCAGCAAACCGGTAAGCCGCCCGATCGCGGGCTGGAGTTCGGCCACCCGCAGCACCCACATCAGCCCGAAGATCGCCGCGAGCGCGATCACGCTGCCGAGGACGGACTGGAGCCAGCCGGTCCCGGGCCCGGCCGGGCCGGGCACGATCGCGTCGATGCCGACCGCGGCGAGCCAGCCCAGCGCACCGCCGACGACCGAGGCGACCAGGGTTTTGCCGAGTGTGACGAGGAAACGCCTGCTGCCCAGCGGTCCGATCCGGTGCCGCAGCCAGACCTCGCCGACCAGCCAGCCGACCACGAAGCTGGCCGAGTTGATGATCGTCAGCGCGGCGAGCACCTGCACCGGCGTCTCCAGCGATGTCGACCACAGCGACAGCGGGATCTTGAACGCCGTCATGATCACCATGATCAGCGTGGGCGTGCGCGCGTCCTTCATCGCGTAGAACACGCGCATCTGCATCATCGTGATCGCGTACGGCAGGACGCCGAAAGCCGAAAGCGCCAGCCCCAGGCCGATTTCGTCGACGTCGCCCGCGCTCTCCCCGAAACCGAGCAGCGCAAGCACCATCGGCGTGCCCAGCGCGCACATCACCGCGCTGATCGGCAGCAGCGTGACGGTGGACAGCCGGTTGCCCAGCGAGAGGTCGTCGATGACGCGCTGGTGGTCGCCGTCGGCCGCCGCCGAGCTCATCCGCGGCAGGATCGCGGTCATCACCGAGAAGCCGATCACGCCGTAGGGCAGCTGGAGCAGCATCCAGACGGTGTTGTACATCGCCCAGGTGCCGGAGCTGGTGCCCGCCTTGCTCATCGCCATCAGGCCGAGCTGGCTGATGCCGACGTAGGCGATCATCCACAGCGCCAGGCCGCCGAACTCGGTCAGCCGCCGGTCCCAGCCCCAGCGCCAGCGGAACCGGATGCCGGTCCGGCGCAGCGCCGGGATCTGGATCAGCGCCTGCGCCACCACGCCGAGCGTCACGCCGATGCCCAGCAGCATCGTCTGCGACGCGGGCCACCGCGCCGGGTCGATCACCAGCTCGCCCGGCTGCAGCCACAGGACCGCGATGGTCGCGATGACGACCAGGTTGTTGACCACCGGCGCCCACGCCGGCGGGCTGAAGATCTCCTTGGACTGCAGGATCGCGCTGATCAGCGCGCTGATCCCGTAGAAGAAGATCTGCGGCAGCAGGAAGTAGGCGAAGGCGGTGGCCAGCTCGGGGTTGCCCTTGTCCTCGCCGGAGGCGTAGAGCGCGACCAGCCAGGACGCCCCGATCACCGACAGCACGGTGCCGATCCCCAGCACCACCACCGAGATGCTGAGCAGCCGCTGCACGTACGCCTCGCCGCCGTCGGCGTCGGACTTGCCCGCCCGCACCAGCACCGGAACGATCACGCTGGTCAGCACGCCGCCGATGAGGAACTCGAAGATGCTGTTCGGCAGGTTGTTGGCGACGGTGAACGAGCTGTTGACCACGCCGACGCCGATCGTCCAGCCCAGCATCAGCTTCCACAGGAAGCCGGTGATCCGGCTGATCAGGGTGGCGATCGCCATCGAACCGCTGGAGCGCAGCAGCGAGGACTTGCGGCCCGGCGAGACCGGGCGGATCACCTGCGTCTGCTCCGCCGCCTGCTCGGCGGCCTGGTCCATGCCCGGCTCGGGCACCACCGCCGGGATCGGCTGGGTCGGCGCGGCGTGCCAGCCGCGCTCGGCCTGCGGCGGGGCCGGCCTGCGCTGGATCGGCCTGGTCGGGTGCTCGGATGGGTGCACCCGGCGTGCGGGGTGTCCCCGGTCTCGGTTCACCAGCTCAGTCCTTCACTCACCGGGCACCGCGTCGCGCGGCCCGAGGGGCGCCTAACCCGAACAGGATGTCAGCTCGAACCTCGGTCGCTGTCGGTGGTGGTGAGCGGAGTGGCCTCCGACTCGATGGCCGGGGGCTGCGCGGCGGCGCGGTTGCGGCGGATCCGGTTGCGCAGCCTGCGCAGGATCCGCAGCGAGGACAGCACGATCAGCAGCGCCGCGGCGACGATCGTGATCACCATCGTCACCGGCCCGTAGGTCCCCGCGTCGAACCGCATCCGCTGCGGCGGCCCGAGTTCGGTGCCCGCCGGCGTGGTGACGTGGACGTCGACGCTGAACGTGCCCGAGCGCTGCACCTCGGTCGGCACGTAGAAGGTGCGGCGCCCCTGCGCCGGGATCCGCAGCACGCCCAGGTCGCGGGTGATGATGCCGGGGGTGTGCGGGATGCGGAACGCGATGCTCACCTGGATCGGCAGTTCGTTGCTGACGGTGAGCGGGATGTGCGCCTGGGCCTCCGACAGCGCGATCTTGGTGTTGCCCTCCTCCAGCCGGACCCTCGACAGCTGGCCGGACAGCGTGCGGGCACCGTTGCCGACCCAGAACCGGGCCGCTTCGGGGTTTCCCCGCCAGGCGCTGGAGGCCCCGCGCAGCAGCGCGTCGCGCAGCGGGTTGGTGACCTCGGCGGGCGCGATGTTGACCGAGCGCTCCACGTCCGACGACAGGAACAGGTCGCCGACCTTGAAGTTCTCCCGCGCGAGCTCGTCGAGCACCCGGCGCGGGATCTCCCGCGCGGCCGACTCGACCGGATAGCTGAGGTCGGCCTCGGGCAGGGCGGCCCCGCCGGCCTCGGACAGCGCTGTCGGCTGGAGGAACCCGGCCGCGGTCAGCTGCTGCATACCGCTCAGCAGGCCGCGGACGTCGTCGCCGCGGACGTTCCACCGCCGCGGCGGGGTGATCACCGAGTGCCCGGCAGGCGCGTTGCTCGCGCGGAACGCGAGCGCGCCCAGCGCGTCCTGCGTCCTCGCCGAGCCGCCGACCGGCGGCGACATCTCGGTCGTCTCGCGCGGGGTGTCGCGCAGCGGGTCCAGCGCGGACGCGGCCAGCGGGTCGACGGTGAGCGCGGTCAGGTTGCTGCCGCGCACCTTCGCGGGCGCGGGGCCGCCCAGCGCCTCCGGGCGGAGCAGGGTGGTGGTGATCCCGGTCCCGGCGAGCTGACCGGCGGCGGGCTGGTCGAGCGCGCCCTCGATCGGCCAGAGCACGTCCTTGCGCGGTTCGACGCCGAGCAGGTCCGCGATCAGCAGCGAGCTTCCCTCCAGCGAACCCTTGATCAGGTCCGGCAGCCCGGCCCGCCCCAGCGCCACCACGTCGGCGTCGCTGTAGGGCAGCGGGATGACGCAGCGGCCCGAGACCGCGGACCTCAGCTTGCCCAGCCACAGCCGCGCCGCGCCGGAACCGATGCCCTCCACGGCGCCGCCGTTGGGCTGCTGCACGTCGTAGCCGCCCTGCATCGCCTCGACCGTGGCCAGCAGGTCGGGGTCGACGGCGAAGCACAGCGCGCTGCCGAGCGGTGATCCGGGACCGGCGCCGTCCTCGACCGCCTGCACCAGTTCGTAGAGCCGCCCGCCGGGCGCGAGCGATGCCGAGAGCAGGTCGTCGATCAGCACCGGGCGGCTGCCCGGGCCGCCGCCGCGGGTCATCCGCGGGTAGTCGACGACCGGGATGACCAGGGTCGACGGCGTCGGCTTGGGCGGGCGGACCGGTGCGGCGCCCGGGGTGGCCAGCACCGGGAGCAGGAAGTGCTCCTCGGCGATCCGGGCGCGTCCGCCGGACCCCGGCTTGCCGTTGATGTTGACCAGCAGCGGGTAGACCCCCGGCGAGCTGATCTGCAGCGAGTTCGGCCCGTTGAACGGCACCCGCAGCTCGAACGGCAGCCGCTGGCCGGGCGCGAGGCTGTCGATGATCGGGGTGAAGTTCGGGTCGGTGACGGTCGAGGGGGTCTCGCGGATCGCCTGCTGGGCGGCGGACTCGGTGGACACCGGGTTGCCGCGCTGGATCCGCGCCTCGACGTCGTCGATCCGGCGGTCGCCGGTGTTGGTCAGCGTCCCGGTGACCGTGACCTCACCGGGCGCTCCGCCCTCGACCACAGCTGGTGTGATCTTGCTCACTTCGAGCAGCGTCTGCTGGGCGGCGGGCTGCGCGCTCGCCGCAGGCGGCAGCGCGATCGCGCCCAGCATCAGCACCGCGACCACGGCGGCTAGCAGAAACCTCACGCCGGCTCCGTCCCACTGCCACGCACCGGCCGGGGCGCCAGGTCCCCGGCCGCGATGTCGGTCGCGCCGTCCAGCAGGGTCAGCGCCCGTCGCACCAGCCGCCGTTCGTCGGCGTAGGCCAGCACCCCGTCCAGTTCACCAAGCGGCACCCACGCCACCTCGGTGACCTCCACGTCCTCGTCGGAAAGCTCACCGCCCACCGCTTCCATGAGGAAGTGGTGCACGGTCTTGTGCACGCGTCGATTGCCCGCGACGAACCAGTAGTCGATCATGCCGATCGGAGCAACCACGCGGCCGGTTATCCCAGTCTCCTCGGCGACCTCGCGCACCGCGGTCTGCTCCGGACTCTCGCCCACCTCGATGTGGCCCTTCGGCAGCGACCACAGCAGCCGCCCCTTGCGATCGAGCCTCCCGATGATGGCAGCGAGCTCCTGGCCGCCGTCGACCACCAGCCCACCGGCCGAAGTCTCGTCGACCGTCCGCAGCCGCCGGCGCCGGCGCCGGTTCCGACGCCCCGGCTGGGTACCGCCGGAGCGGCCGGGCGACGGGGGCATGCCGCCGATGGTAGTGCGGACACCGTGCGGCCCGGCGGTGCACCGCGTGCGGCGCGCGGCCTGTCACCCGACCCCGTGCGGATCTCCGGCGGGCACCGGGGCTCGCCGCGCTGAGCAGTAGATACCCTGGACAGCTGTGTCCACCTCGCACCACGATCCAGCCACATCGGCCGACCACCTGACCCGGGAGCGCGACGCGCAGCGCAACGCGGTCGTCGAGCTGGTGCGGGTCGCACCCGTGGCGGAGGAGCTGGCGGAGCGGTTCGCCGCCGCGGGACACCGGCTGTTCCTGGTCGGCGGCAGCGTGCGCGACGCGCTGCTCGGGCGGTTGGGCACCGATCTGGACTTCACCACCGAGGCCCGCCCCGAGCAGGTCCGGCGGCTGCTGGACGGCTGGGCGGAGACGGTGTGGGACACCGGCATCCAGTTCGGCACGCTCGGCGCGTACCGGCACGGCACGACGGTGGAGATCACCACGTTCCGGGCCGACACCTACGACCGGGTCACCCGCAACCCCGAGGTCGCCTTCGGCGAGACCATCGAGGGCGACCTGCTGCGCCGGGACTTCACGGTCAACGCGATGGCCATCGAGCTGCCGCGGAAGTCCTTCGTCGACCTGCACGGCGGCATGGCCGACCTGGTGGACCGGCGGCTGGACACCCCGGCGACGCCGCAGGAGTCCTTCGCCGACGACCCGCTGCGGATGCTGCGGGCGGCGCGGTTCGTCGCCCAGCTCGGGTTCACCCCGGCGCCGCGGGTGGTCGAGGCGATGACCGAGATGGCCGCCGAGATCAACCGGATCACGCCGGAGCGGGTGCAGGTCGAGCTGTCCAAGCTGGTCTGCGGCGAGTTCCCGCGGCGGGGCATCGAGCTGCTGGTCGACAGCGGGCTGGCCGACCACGTGCTGCCGGAGCTGCCCGCGATGAAGCTGGAGATCGACGAGCACCACCAGCACAAGGACGTCTACCGGCACTCGCTGGTCGTGCTGGACCAGGCGATCGACCTGGAGCGCGCCGACGACCCGGACGGCGAGCCGGACCTGGTCCTGCGGCTGGCGGCGCTGCTGCACGACATCGGCAAGCCCGCGACCCGCCGGTTCGAGCCCGGCGGCGGGGTCAGCTTCCACCACCACGAGGTGGTCGGGGCGAAGATGACCCGCAAGCGGATGCGCGCGCTGCGCTACTCCAAGGAGCTCGTCAACGACGTCTCCGGGCTGGTCTACCTGCACCTGCGGTTCCACGGCTACGGCGAGGGGCAGTGGACCGATTCCGCGGTCCGGCGCTACGTCAACGACGCCGGGCACCTGCTGCCCCGGCTGCACAAGCTCGTCCGCGCCGACTGCACGACCCGCAACCGCCGCAAGGCGTCGGCGTTGCAGCGCGCCTACGACGACCTGGAAGCGCGGATCGCGCGGATCGCGGCCGAGGAGGACCTGGCCAGGGTCCGGCCCGACCTCGACGGCAACGAGATCATGGAGCTGCTCGGCGTGGCGCCCGGTCCGGTGGTCGGCAAGGCGTGGAAGCACCTGAAGGAGGTGCGGCTGGACCGCGGTCCCATGGACCGGGACGATGCCGTCGCGGAGTTGCTGCGGTGGGCGCGGGAGCAGGGCATCGAAACCGGGTCCTGACGCGTTCCCGCTGGCCAGCAGTCTACTAATAATATTGAGCGATGCGACTCAGTTGTGCTGCTCAATGTTGAGCGCTGAATCGCGGAAATCTGTTCGCTTTTCGAACCGTTGCGCCCGGCCGCGCTCCACGGGCACCGCGCTTCTGAGATCATGCGAATGTGGGATCGGACGCGGACGTTGAACCGGGGACGTTGCTGGTCGCTGCCCCACAACTGCTCGACCAGAACTTCCGCCGCACGGTGGTCTACATCATCCACCACCGGCCGGAGGGCACCCTCGGCGTCGTGCTGAACCGGCCGAGCGAGGTGGCGGTCGACGACGTCCTGCCCCGCTGGGGCCAGCACGCCACCGAACCGCAGTCGCTGTTCGTCGGCGGCCCGGTCGAGCAGCGCACCGCGATCTGCCTCGCCGCGCTGCGCGCGGGCGTGGACGTCGGCTCGGTCGAGGGCATGATCGGCGTCCGCGGCCCGATCGGGCTCGTGGACCTCGACGGCGATCCCGCCGAACTCGTCCCGCGCGCCCGCGGCCTGCGGTTCTTCGCCGGCTACGCGGGCTGGGACTCCGGTCAGCTCGCCGGGGAGATCGAGCGCGGCGACTGGCTGGTCGTGCCCGCGCTCCCGGACGACGTGATCTCCGCTCCGCAGCCGGAGCTGTGGGGCCGGGTGCTGCGCAGGCAGGGGCCGCCGCTGGCGTTCCTGGCCACGCACCCCGGAGACGTGAAGCTGAACTAGCCCTTCTGGAGGGCCGAGCAGCAGCCCCCGGCGCAGCCGCCGCATCCCGCGGCGGGAGCGGGCTCGGGCATCGCCTCGGCGGCGCGGTGGCCGATCAGCCCGCCCGCGGCCTGGAGCGCGAAGACGCCGACCACGCCGATCACCCCGACCAGCACCAGGCTGAACGTGGTGGCCAGCACCGGGATCGAGGCGCCTGCGAGGACGCCGACCGCTCCGGCGGCCAGGTAGGCCGGTGCCGCGGCGCGGTTGGCGAGTTCGAAGGCTTCCTCGCTGCGCAGGGTCGCGGGGGTGCGCGCGCCCACGTAGCGGTTCCGGGACAGCTGGCCGCGCATGCCGCGCCAGCCGACGAACAGCAGTGCCGCGCCGACGAGCACCAGCACCGCGCAGAGGATCACCTGAACAGCAAGCGTCACCAGAACAGGGTAAGGCTCCACCTGGTCGATACCTGCTGGACACCCTCGTCGGGTGTGCTGTGGCTCATGAGGATCAAACACGCGGTGACCGGGCTGTTCGCGGTCGCCCTGGCGATGTCGGCCGCGGCGCCCGCGCACGCCGAGGACCGCGTGCGGCTGCTGGGCGAGACGACCCTCCCGCACGCCATGGACTACGAGGGCACGACCGTCGGCGGGCTTTCCGGGATCGACTTCGACCCCCGCACCGGCCGGTACGCGCTGATCAGCGACGACCGCTCGGACCGCCAGCCCGCTCGCGCCTACACCGCGGACGTCCCGCTCTCCGCCGACGGCCTCGGCCCGGTGCGGCTGACCGAGGTCCGCACGCTGCTGCGGCCGGACGGCACGCCCTACCCGAAGGGAACCGTCGACCCCGAGGACGTCCGCTGGGACCAGTGGAACGGGAACCTGTGGTGGAGCAGCGAGGGCGAGCGCGCCGCGCAGCTGATCGACCCGTCGATCCGGGCCGCGCACCAGGACGGCTCCTTCGCCGGTGAGCTGCCGCTCGCGCCGAACCTCGCGATGCGGCCGGAGACCGGGCCGAAGCAGAACGAGGTCCTGGAGGGGCTGACCTTCGCCGCAGGCGGCGGGCTGGTGGTCGGCGCGATGGAGGGGCCGCTGATCGAGGACGGCGAGTCGCCGACCACCGAGCACGGCGCGCTGAGCCGGATCACCTTGCAGAACCGGTCCGGCGAGGTCGTCCGGCAGGTTGCCTACCCGCTGGACGAGGTGTTCGCGCCCTCGCCGACCGGCGGGTTCTCCAACAACGGCGTCACGGCGATCCTGGCCGACGGCCAGGACCCGCTGCGCTACCTGGTGATGGAGCGGTCGTTCGTCACCGGTGTCGGCAACTCGGTCCGGATCTACGAGGTCGACCTGCGCGGCGCCACCGACGTCCAGGACGTCGAGTCGCTGGCGCAGGAGCAGGTCCGGCCGGTGCGCAAGACGCTGCTGGCCGACCTGTCCGAGTTCGGGCTGAGCACGGTCGACAACGTCGAGGGCATGACCTGGGGACCGCAGGTCGACGGTGCCCGGACGCTGGTCCTGGTCAGCGACGACAACTTCTCGCCGGAGCAGACCACGCAGGTCATCGCCCTCGCCCTGAAGTGATCCCGGCGCTGAAGTGATCTCTGTTACATTGGACTCGTGAGCGCTTCTCGACTCCTTGCGAGACCGCGTTGAACGTCCGGTGAGACGCTTCGACGCGGTGACCCCTCATGCCCACCAGGGCTGGGGGGTTTTCCATTTTCCGGGAACGGCACACTAAGAGGGCTCGGGCGAGAAGGCAGGAAAGGTACGCAGACGATGAGTGGCCAGGCAGAGGGCTCGACGAACACCGAAGAGGTCCCGCGGTACCGCTACACCGCGGAGATCGCGGCCGAGATCGAACAGCGCTGGCAGCGGCGCTGGGAGGAGCTCGGCACCTTCCACGCGCCCAACCCGGCCGGCTCGCTCAAGGGCGACGTGCCCGCGGACAAGCTGTTCGTGCAGGACATGTTCCCGTACCCGTCCGGTTCGGGCCTGCACGTCGGCCACCCGCTGGGCTTCATCGGCACCGACGTTTTCGCGCGCTACCACCGCATGCTGGGCGTCAACGTGCTGCACACGATGGGCTTCGACTCCTTCGGCCTGCCCGCCGAGCAGTACGCGGTGCAGACCGGCACCCACCCGCGCGTCACCACCGAGCAGAACATCGAGCGCTACCTGGCGCAGATCCGCAGGCTGGGGCTGGGGCACGACGAGCGCCGCCGGATCGCCACCACCGACATCCCGTACTACCGCTGGACGCAGTGGATCTTCCTGCAGATCTTCCACTCCTGGTACGACACCGAGGCCGACCGGGCGCGCCCGATCAGCGAGCTGGAGGCGCAGTTCGAGTCCGGGCGGCGGGCGACGCCGGACGGCCGCCCGTGGGCGGAGCTGTCCCGCCAGGAGCAGCGCCGGATCATCGACTCGTACCGGCTGGTCTACCTGTCGGAGGCGCCGGTGAACTGGGCCCCCGGCCTGGGCACCGTGGTCGCCAACGAGGAGGTCACCGCCGACGGGCTGACCGAGCGCGGGAACTTCCCGGTGTTCCGCCGCAACCTCAAGCAGTGGATGATGCGGATCACCGCCTACGCCGACCGGCTGGTCGACGACCTGGACCGGCTGGACTGGCCGGACAAGATCAAGACGATGCAGCGGAACTGGATCGGCCGCTCGCAGGGCGCGAACGTGGTGTTCCCGCTGGACGGGTCCGCGGGCAGCATCGAGGTCTTCACCACCCGCCCGGACACCCTGTTCGGCGTGACCTACCTGGTGCTGGCGCCCGAGCACCCGCTGGTCGACGAGCTGACCGCGGCGCAGTGGCCGCAGGACGTCGACGTCCGCTGGACCGGTGGTGCGGCGACCCCGGCCGAGGCGATCGCGCAGTACCGGCGCAAGGCGTCGACGAAGTCCGACCTGGACCGCCAGGAGAACAAGGAGAAGACCGGCGTCTTCACCGGTGCCTGGGCGACCAACCCGGCCAACGGCGAGCAGGTCCCGGTGTTCGTCGCCGACTACGTGCTGATGGGCTACGGCACCGGCGCGATCATGGCGGTCCCCGGTGAGGACCAGCGCGACTGGGACTTCGCGCACGTCTTCGGCCTGCCTGTGGTGCGCACCGTGCAGCCGCCTGCGGACTTCGAGGACGGCGCGTTCACCGGCGAGGGGCCGCGGATCAACTCCGCCAACCCCGACGTCGGGCTGGACCTCAACGGCCTGCACCTGGCCGAGGCGAAGAAGGCGGTCATCGCCTGGCTGGAGTCGCACAAGCACGGCACCGGCACCGTCCAGTACAAGCTGCGCGACTGGCTGTTCGCCCGGCAGCGCTACTGGGGCGAGCCGTTCCCGGTGGTCTACGACTCCGACGGCACCCCGCTGGGCCTGCCGGAGGACCAGCTGCCGGTGGTCCTGCCCGAGGTCGCCGACTACTCGCCGCGCACCTTCGACCCGGAGGACGCCGACAGCAGGCCGGAGCCGCCGCTGGCCAAGGCCACCGAGTGGGCCAACGTGGAGCTGGACCTGGGCGACGGGCTCAAGCACTACGAGCGCGACACCAACGTGATGCCGCAGTGGGCCGGTTCCTGCTGGTACCAGCTGCGCTACATCGACCCGGACAACGACCAGGCGTTCGTCGACCCGGACAACGAGCGCTACTGGATGGGCAAGCGGCCGGAGCTGCACGGGCCGGACGACCCGGGCGGCCTGGACCTCTACATCGGCGGCGTCGAGCACGGCGTGCTGCACCTGCTGTACTCGCGCTTCTGGCACAAGGTGCTCTACGACCTGGGCTTCCTGTCCTCGGAGGAGCCGTACCGGCGGCTGTACAACCAGGGCTACATCCAGGCCTACGCCTACACCGACGAGCGCGGCGTCTACGTCCCGGCGGAAGAGGTTGTCGAGAAGGACACAGAGAGCGGTGTCCGCTATTTCCACCAGGGCAAGGAAGTCCGCCGCGAGTACGGGAAGATGGGCAAGAGCCTGAAGAACTCCGTCGCCCCGGACGAGATGGCCGACGCCTACGGCGCGGACACGCTGCGGCTCTACGAGATGGCGATGGGTCCGCTGGACGCTTCGCGGCCGTGGGCGACCAAGGACGTCGTGGGCTCGCACCGGTTCCTCCAGCGGCTGTGGCGCAACGTCGTCGACGAGAACACCGGCGAGCCGCGGGTCACCGACGAGGAGCCGGACGTCGAGATGCTGCGCGCGCTGCACAAGACCGTCGCCGGGGTCCGCGAGGACTACGCCGAGCTGCGGTTCAACACCGCGGTGGCGAAGCTGATCGAGCTGAACAACCAGGTCACCAAGGTGTACTCGGGTGCTCCGGGAACGCCGCGCTCGGTCGTCGAGCCGCTGGTGATGATGGTGGCGCCGCTGGCCCCGCACCTGGCGGAGGAGCTGTGGTCGCGGCTGGGCCACGACGCGAGCCTGGCGCACGGCCCGTTCCCGGTGGCCGACGACGAGTACCTGGTCGAGGACACCGTCGAGTACCCGATCCAGTTCAACGGCAAGGTCCGCTCCCGGATCGTGGTCGCGGCCTCGGCCGGTCAGGACGAGGTGAAGGCGGCGGCGCTGGCCGACGAGAAGGTGGTCGCGGCCCTGGACGGCCGGGAGCCGCGCAAGGTCATCGTGGTCCCGGGCCGCCTGGTCAACGTCGTCGGCTAGGTGACCGACCCGGGTGGCTTCCGAGGCGGAAGCCACCCGGGGATCCCGCACGTGGCGAAGTTACCGGCGGGTAACTACGATCGGCGGTGCCGACTCCCACGTTTGGAGGCCTGATGGACACCCCGAAGACCCCGGCCGACTTCGACCGCTCCGAACTCGCTTCGCTGCTCGACGGCCGCTGGGCGCACGTGCGGGACCAGGTGCGCGGCTCCCTCGCCGAGGCCGATCTGTCCCCCGGCGACGAGCTCGACACCGAGGCCCACCGCGCCCGCACCCTCGACCAGCTGCACCAGCTGGTCGGCAGCGGGATCACGGGCCTCGGCTTCCCGCTCTCGCACGGCGGGCAGGGCGACATCGGCGGATCCGTGGTGTCGCTGGAGATGCTGCCCGGGAACCTGTCGCTGATGGTCAAGGCTGGCGTGCAGTGGGGACTGTTCGGCGGTGCGGTCGTCGCGCTGGGCACCGACCGGCATCACGACCGCTACCTCGCGAAGATCATGAACCTGGAGCTGCCCGGCTGCTTCGCGATGACCGAGACCGGGCACGGCTCCGACGTCCAGCGGCTGCGCACCACCGCGACCTACGACCCGGACACCGACGAGTTCGTCGTGCACACCCCGCACGAGGCCGCGCGCAAGGAGTACATCGGCAACGCCGCTCGCGACGGGCGGATGGCGGTGGTGTTCGCGCAGCTGATCACCGGCGGTGAAGGCCGTGGCGTGCACGCGCTGATGGTGCCGATCCGCGACGACGCCGGACGGCCGGTGCCGGGCGTGCGCATCGAGGACTGCGGTCGCAAGGCCGGGCTCAACGGGGTGGACAACGGCAGGCTGACCTTCGACCGGGTGCGGGTGCCGCGGGAGGCGCTGCTCAACAGGTACGGCGACGTCGAGCCCGGTGGCGCGTACCGCAGCCCGGTCGACAGCGAGGGCAAGCGGTTCTTCACCATGCTCGGCACCCTGATCCGCGGCCGGATCTCGGTCGCCGGGACCGCGGGCAGCGCCGCGAAGCTCGCGCTGCGGATCGCGCTGCGCTACGGCGACGCCCGCCGCCAGTTCGAGCGACCCGGCACCGGCGAGGAGACCGTCGTCCTCGACTACCTGGCGCACCAGCGGAAACTGCTGCCGCTGCTGGCGAAGTCGTTCGCCCTGCACTTCGCGCAGGAAGAACTCGTGTCCACTTTGCACGACATGCAGAACTCCGGGGACGAGCGCGCGCAGCGCGAGCTGGAGTCGCGCGCGGCCGGGCTGAAGGCGGTCACCACCTGGCACGCCACCCGCACCATCCAGACCTGCCGCGAGGCCTGCGGCGGCGCGGGTTACCTGACCGAGAACCAGCTCCCGCAGCTCAAGGCCGACACCGACGTGTTCACGACGTTCGAGGGCGACAACACGGTCCTGCTGCAACTGGTCGCGAAAGGACTGCTGACCAACTACAAGGACCAGTTCGACGACCTCGGCACGATCGGCATGGCGCGGTTCGTCGCCGACCAGTTCGTCGGTGCGGTGATCGAGCGCACGGCCGCGCGTTCGCTGGTGCAGCGGCTGATCGACGCCGCGCCGAAGCGGGACGACGAGAACGAGATCTTCGACCGGGGCTGGCAGCTGGAGCTGTTCGAGGACCGGGAGAAGCACGTGCTCGACGGGCTCGCGCGCCGCCTGCGCCGCGCCACCGGCCGCGACGCCGATCCGTTCGAGGTCTTCAACAACGCGCAGGACCACGTGCTGCGCGCGGCGCGCGTGCACGTCGACCGGGTGGTGCTGGAGGCGTTCGTCGCCGGGATCGAGCGCTGCGGCGACCCGCGGACCGCCGCGGTGCTGGACCGGGTGTGCGACCTCCACGTGCTGTCCACAGTGGAGGAGGACCGGGCCTGGTTCCTGGAGCACGAGCGGCTGAACTCGCGCCGGGCGAAGACGATCACCGAAGCGGTCAACGCGTTGTGCGGTCAGCTCCGGCCGCTCGCGGTGGACCTGGTGGAGTCCTTCGGGATTCCGGACCAGTGGCTCACCGCCCCGATCGCCACCGGGGCGGAAGCCCGTCGCCAGCGGGACCAGCGGGAGCACGACCTCACCGGTGGCTGAGCGGGGCCTCTCCCGGCGCGGCGGTGCACCATCGCCGCGCCGGTGACGTTCGGCGGCAGGGAGTCGCCGGGTCAGAGCCCGCTTTCCCGCGCGAGTTCGGCGAGCATCGATTCGAAGAGCTGCTCGGCGTGGGCGATGTCGAACGGGAACCGCCCGAAGACCTCCAGCGCCACGTGCCCGTAGAACCGGGCCCACCAGCGCAGCAGCTCGTACACCGGTTCCGGTCGCAGCACGTCGTCGGGCACGTCGATGCCCGACTCGGACAACGCCCCGGCGAGCGCCTCCTGCTCGCGGACCAGGTCGAGGCCCTCGATTTCCGGTGCTGCGCCGGGACGTTCTCCGGAGGCGCGCTCGGCCATCAGCGGTCCGACGAGCGCGGCGAAGACCCGGGCGAACTGGTCCTGCCCGGCCGCGCGGTCGGTTTCGGCGGGCGGGGAGGCGAAGACGAGCGTGAACTCCTGCGGGTGCGCCAGCGCCCAGCGGCGGAAGGCGCGGCACACGGCGAAAACCCGCTCGCGGAGGCCGTCCGAAGCGGATTCGAGCTCGCCGGCGAGCTGCTCGGCGAGTTCGGTGCAGATGTCGTCGCAGAGGCTGCGCAGCAGGTCCTCGCGCGAGCTGTAGTAGCGGTACAGCGCGGGTGCGGTGATGCCGAGCTCCCGCGCGATGGCGCGCAGCGTCACCGCGTCGCGGCCCCGGCCGACCAGCAGGGCGCGCGCGTGGTGGCGGATCTCCTGCTCGGTCGCCGCCCGCATCCGTTCACGCCGAGTGACCTCGGTCATGTACCGCTCCAACAGTGTCCGTGTCCGACGCCCGCCCGGTTAGTGGCGTTTGTGACGTTGACGGTGTTCACGCCACCGTAACGGAATACCCGTGCCGCCCGCGGGGTTGGCACCGGACGGATCGGAACCGGCAGAGGGAGAGTGCGGTGTCGTCGCAGGAAGTGATCGTCTACAGCCGTCCGGGCTGCCCGTTCTGCTCGCTGCTGCGGGCCGGGCTGGACCGCGAGGGCCTGGAATACCGCGAGATCGACATCTGGCAGGACCCGGAGGCGGCGGCCGTGGTCCGCTCGATCGCGGACGGCAACGAAACGGTGCCGACGGTGGTGATCGGTTCCTGGTCGGCGGTCAACCCCTCGGTCGACCAGGTTCTGGAGGCTGTCGCGGACGCGGGCGCTGCCCGGTCCTGAGCTGTGCCCGGAGGCCGGCCGCACGGGGGGCGTTGCGGCCGACCTCCGGTTGGTTGAGATCGTCAGTGGCGCGATACCGACGAGCATCAACCAACAAAGTCTGACGCTCAACGGGGCCGAAAAGATGCAGGGTTGTCGTAAATTACCCTCGAACGGGTGGCGTGTTGAACGCCACCGAGATTGGTGTGGACGATCTTCCGGCACGTCCCCCAACGCGGCCCGATCATCCACTGTGGTCCCCCAGCGCGGTGTTCAGCGAATGCTTCCCCAGTTCTGGTGGATCAGCAGAGCGACATCGGCACCGGGGACATCCAGTCGGCCAGCGAAACCGAGAACCGGCGCGTCCGCTGGTGCTCGTCCTCGGCTTCGGTGAACGGGTCGTCGGTGGCGCTCCGGGGTTCCGGGGCGCCGTCCCCAGCCGCGGCGGCCGGGATCCGGTCGGGGTCGGCGAAGCTGGTGTCGACCGGTTCTCCAGGAATGGGCACGGACATCTGCGGCACCTCACTTCTCGACGGGGGAACTATGCCCCCGCTCGGTATCGGACCTGGTCGTTCGCGCTCGGCGTCGGCCCCCGAACCGCTCGCCGCGACGAGCAGAGCGGTGATCCGCTCGAACCCCTCGCGGACGAAATCGGGGGAGATTTCGGCGATTGCGGCTGTTGCTGTGCTGTGCTGTGTCATGCACACAGATTGCTTCTTCCGGGTGGCCCGCGGGATCCGTACGCCTACTCATGCATTACTCATCGGTAATGGATGCCTTCGGCTGACCGGGTGACGTAAGAACCACTGATGTCGTATACGTCGCTCACAGTGCATGACGTTCGCAGGCCGAAAGGCTGACGCGTGCCTACGATCGTCCCAAGGTGGAGTGCCAGAAGGGTATGGTCTAGACCATGTCTCGTTTGAGTGGTGTCGGAGTCAGCTCCGGCCGCGCCTCCGGACCGGTCGCACGGGTCAGCGAGCCCCTGCCCGAGCCCGCCCCGGGCCCAGCGCCCGCGGACCCCACCGCGGAGGCGGCCCGCATCCGCCCCGCCGCCGACGCCGTCGCGGACCGGCTGTTCCAGCGCGCGGCGCGGGTCGGCGGGGACGCCAAGGCGATCCTGGAGACCACCGCCGCGATGGCGATGGACCCGGCCCTGATCAGCCAGGCCGAACAGCTCGTCACCGGCCGCTCGCTTCCCGCCACCCGTGCCGTGCACGAGGCCGCCAACGGCTTCGCCGACGCGCTGCGCTCGGCGGGCGGCTACATGGCCGAGCGCGCCCGCGACGTCCAGGACGTCCGCGACCGGCTGATCGCCGAACTGCTCGGCAGCACCCCGCCCGGCGTGCCCGAGCTGACCGAGCCCAGCGTGCTCGTCGCCCGCGACCTCGCCCCCGCCGACACCGCCGACCTGGATCCGGACCTGGTGCTGGCGCTGGCCACCGAGGAAGGCGGCCCGACCAGCCACACCGCGATCCTCGCCCGCGCGCTGGGCATCCCCGCGGTGGTCGCGGTGCGCGGACTTCTCGCCGGCGAGACCTTCGCGGGCGCGATCGTCGACGGCGACCTCGGCGAGGTCGACCTCCGCGACGAGCCGGTGCCCGCCGTGGCCGCCGAGCGCGGCGTGCGGGCGGACTGGAACGGCGTCGGTGCGACCGCCGACGGGCACGAGGTCAAGGTCGTGGCCAACGTCGGGTCACCGGCCGACGCGCAGACCGCCGTCGACGCGGGCGCGCAGGGAGTCGGCCTGTTCCGGACCGAGTTCAGCTACCTCGCCGCCGACGACGAGCCGGACGTGCCGACCCAGCGCGCGGCCTACGCCGACGTGCTGCGGCCGTTCGCCGGGCGCCCGGTGGTCGTGCGAACGCTCGACGCGGGCGCGGACAAACCGCTGTCGTTCCTGGACATGGGCGTGGAACCGAACCCGGCGCTGGGCGTGCGCGGTGTGCGGGTCGCCTTCGACCGCCCGGAGGTGCTGGACCGGCAGCTGGAAGCGATCGCCGGTGCCGAGGCCGACTCCGGCGCCGAGGTCTCGGTGATGGCGCCGATGGTCGCCACCGCGGCCGAGGCCGCGTGGTTCGCCGAGCGGGTCCGCGCCGCCGGGCTGCGCCGGGCCGGGGTGATGATCGAGGTCCCGGCCGCGGCGCTGAGCGCCAGGGAGGTCCTCGACGCCGTGGACTTCGTCAGCATCGGCACCAACGACCTGGCGCAGTACGTCTTCGCCGCCGACCGGATGGCCGGAGCGCTCGCGACGCTCAACGACCCGTGGCAGCCCGCGCTGCTGCGGCTGATCGCGCAGGTCGGCCGGGCGGGCGCGGAGCTGGGCAAGCCGGTCGGCGTCTGCGGCGAAGCCGCCGCCGACCCGGCGCTGGGCGGCGTGCTGGCCGGGCTCGGGGTGACGAGCCTGTCGATGGTCCCGGCGGCGGTGCCCGCCGTCGGCGCGGCGCTGGCCGCGCACCCGATCGACGCCTTCCGGCGCGCCGCCGAAGCCGCGCTGGCCACGGCCGATCCCGCCGCCGCCAGGGAGGCCGCCCGCGCCGCGCTGGCCTGAGCCGAACGGCCGGATTCCGCCAGGGCGATCGGAATCCGGCCGGGCTCACTCCTGGGGTTCGCCGTCCTGGTCCAGGCCGTGCTCGATGGCGTAGCGGGCCAGCTCGACCCGGTTGTGCAGCTGGAGCTTGCGCAGCGTCGACTGCACGTGGTTCTCCACGGTCCGGTGCGAGATCACCAGCTTGTTCGCGATCTGCCGCGCGGTCAGCCCCTTGGCGACCAGCCGCAGCACCTCGGTCTCGCGGTCGGTGAGCTGCGGGGCCTTCGTCCCGGAGTCGGGGGTGACCGCCATCCGCCGGTACTCGCCCAGCACCAGCCCGGCCAGCCCCGCGGTGAACACCGCGTCCCCGGCCGCGGTCCGCTCCACCGCGTCGACCAGCTCGTCCGCCGACGCCGACTTGACCAGGTAGCCCGAGGCACCCGCCTTGACCGCTTCCAGGACGTCGCTGTGCTCACCGCTGGCCGACAGCACCAGCACCCGCGTCCCGGGGACCTCCTGGGTGATCTGCCGGGACGCCTCGACCCCCGAGGTGTCGCCGAGGTTGAGGTCCATGAGCACCACGTCGGGCTTGACGGTGCGGGCGATCCGCAGCGCGGATACCGCGTCCCCGCTGGTCGCGCGCACTTCGAAACCGCGCTCCTGCAGATCCCTGGCCACTCCGTCCCGCCACATCGGGTGATCGTCGACCACCATCACGGAGATGTGCGGTTCGGTCATCGTTGTCCTCCTTCGCGGCGCTTGGCAGGGCCCGCGCCGTCGCCGCGAGGAACCCGTACCTCCCATTCGGTGCCCTCACCGGGCGCGGTGTCGAGCGTGATGCTGCCACCGAGGGTGGAGATGCGTCCCTGGATCGACTGGGCGACACCCATCCGGCCCTCCGCGGCGGCCTCGTCGAGCCGGCCCTCGGGGATCCCGGGACCGTCGTCGCGGATGCTGAGCACGATCTCGTCCGGCAGGTCCTCCAGCAACACCCACGCCTTGGCGTCCGGACCGGCGTGCCGCTCCACGTTCGCCAGCGCCTCCCGCACCACGGCCTCCAGGTCCGAGCTGACCTGTTCCGGCAGCAGCACCGGGGTCGCCGGGACCGACACCTGGGTCGTCGGGGTGCGCAGCACGTGCAGCCGGGCGGCCAGGTCGGTCTCGCCGTCCGCGTTGGGCTCCGGCGGGGCCATCGACACCAGGGAGCGCAGCTTGATCTCCTGCTCCCCGGCCAGCTTCGCCAGCTCCGCGGCCTCCCCGCCGAGCTCCTGACCGCGCCTGCGGACGCGGGCGAGCACCTGCAGCACGCTGTCGTGGATCGAACGGGCCAGCCGCTCGCGCTCCGCGGTCGCCGCCTCGGCGCGCAGTGCGCGGGCGAGCCGCTCGGTCGACCGGCGCGCGGTGTCGGAGGCCAGGCCGAGCAGCAGCCCGGTGCCGACCAGCAGCAACGTGTCCATCGCCATGCTGGCGTCGGCGAACCAGCCGTAGGAAGGCGTCCAGCGGACCAGGAAGTTCAGCAGCGCGGCGGTGACCCCGGAGATGCCGCCGCCGATCATGCCCCACTGCGCCGCCGCGCAGGTGACCGACGAGCTGTGCCAGAGGCTCACCACCGATGGCAGGCCGTCGGCCATCTGCTGGTCGGTGTGGACGGGGTCGCACAGCAGCACCAGCGCCGTGACGAGCAGCTGGTCGATCAGCACCAGCCGGTTGGTCCTGCCGGAACGCAGCCGGTAGCGCCAGATCGTGTAGACCGTCCAGACGACCATGACGGCGAAGATCGCGGCGGCCAGCTCCGGCTGGACGTAGGTCTGGTACTGCGCCACGAACCAGCTGCCCGCGTAGAGCAGCGTCACCACGCGGAACGCGTTGTGCGCGCGCCAGATCGGCGAGCGCCCGTCGGTGACGCGGCCCTGCTTCGATGAGGTCGTGCGTGCTGCGGCCACTTGTCGGCTCCTTCCCAACCCGACATCCTGCCTCACGTCGAGTTCGCGCCGAGACCGCCGGAATGGGCACTCTGCGTGTTTGTGATCACCGTCAGGCTCAACCCGAATGGCGGGGATTCGTGCCCTTCTACCCGGTCGGGTGCTGTGCCAAGCTCCCGTGGGGAGGTGAGAGGGCCGCATGGGGGCTTGGCTGCTGTGGAAGCTCCGGCCGCCGGCGCTGATCTACGTGCTGGCCGTCCAGGCGCTCGCACTGGCGCTCGTCGTCCCGATCGTCGTCACCTCGCGCCCGCCGAACCCGCGCGACCTCGTCATGTTCATGATGCTCGCGATCACCGCGGGCACCGTGATCGTCGGCAGCTCGGTGTCGATCACCATCCATCGCCAGGTGCGGCGCAACCCCTGGACGATCCACATCACCTACCTCGCGGCCGGCGTGCTGACGCTGCCCCCGAACATGCTGGTGCTGCTGCTGCTCGGCCCGGCGCTGCACGGGGCGCTCGACGTCCGGCCGGAACTGCACCGCTGGCTGTTCACGACCGCGGCGACCACCCTGGCGGTCTTCGCCGCCCGGTGCGTCACCGGTTGGGCCGTGCCGGTCTGGTCACCGGTGCACTTCGTCCTCGGCGGCGCGGTCCTGCTGGTGGTGCGCGCGCTGGTCGTCGCGATCGGGCTGCGGTTGCGCAATCCCGGCGCGACGCGGGAGGAGGTGCTGGGCGAACCGATCGACGTGCTGCTCGGCGTCGTCGCGGCGAGCCTCGGCGGGCTGCTGGCCGTCGCGCTGGTCGCGGAACCGGCCAGCGCCCTGCTGGTCGGTCCGTCGCTGGCGCTGCTGGACATGTCCAGCCAGCTCCCGCAGTGGCGGCGTTCGGCGGAGCGGGACGGCAAGACCGGCCTGGCCAACGCCGCGCACTGGGAGCGGCTCTCGCGGCTGGAGCTCACCCGCGCCCGCGGCCGGTCGCACCCGACGGCGGTCCTGCTGCTCGACCTGGACCACTTCAAGCGGGTCAACGACGAGATCGGGCACATCGCCGGTGACGCGGTGCTCGCCGCGGTCGCGCTGATGCTGCGCAGCAGCGTCCGCCGGGAGGACGTCGTCGGCAGGTTCGGCGGGGAGGAGTTCGTGGTGCTGCTTCCTGGCGCGAACTCCGAGATCGCGTGCACGGTCGCGAACCGCATCCGCACCTCGACCTCGTCGCTGTCGGTGCCCGCCAGGGACCTCCGGGGCAGCTACCGCGAGGTCAACGACCTGACCGTCAGCATCGGCGTCGCGACCACCGCGCGGTTCGGCTACGACCTCGGCGACCTGCTGGTCGCCGCCGACGCGGCGCTGCTCGCGGCGAAGGCGTCCGGCCGCAACGCGGTGACGATGGCCTAGGAAGCTTCTTCCGGTTCGGGCTCCGGCTCCGGTGGCAGCGGCTCGGGCTCCGCTGCGTTGCCGTTCTCCGCGTTGCCGTTGTCGGCGTTGAGCGACCGGATCGCCGAGTTCAGCACCGCGACCAGCGGCACCGCCAGCAGCGCGCCGACGATGCCTGCGACCACGACGCCGACGCTGATCGCCAGCACGACCGCGAGCGCGTGCAGCTGCACCGCGCGGCCGAGCAGCAGCGGTTGCAGCAGGTTGCCCTCGATCTGCTGCACCGCCAGCACGACGCCGAGCACGATCAGCGCCGCGACCCAGCCGTTGGTCACCAGCGCGACGAGCACCGCGACCGCGCCCGAGGCGACCGCACCGACGATCGGCACGAAACCACCGAGGAACACCAGCGCCGACAGCGGAACGGCCAGCGGAACACCGACCGCGACCAGCCCGATCCAGATGCCCACCGCGTCGGCGACGGCGACCAGCGCGGTCGCCCGCACGTAGCCGACCAGCGAGGTGAAGCCGCGGATCCCGGCGCGGTCGATCTGCTGCCGCGAGCCCGAAGGCACGATCCGGATCACGAACAGCCACACCCGGCGGCCGTCGTAGAGGAAGAAGATCAGCGTGAACAGCGCGAGCAGCAGCCCGGTCAGGAAGTTGCCGAAGGTGCCTGCGGTGGTCAGCACCCCGCTGGTGACGCCCTGGGTCAGCGCCGCCTGGTTCTCCTGCAACCAGCGCTCGGCCTGGTCGATGTAGTCGGCGATCTGGTCGTCGCGCAGGTGCAGCGGCCCGGTGGCCAGCCAGTCGCGGATGCCGTTGAGGCTGGCGATGACCTGCTGCTGCAACTGCGGGAAGCCCGCGATGAACGCGTTGATCACCAGCGTGAGGACCCCGCCGACGATGCCCAGCCCGCCGACCAGCACCACGCCCGTCGACAGCGAGCGCGGCACCCGGACCCTGGTGAGCAGGTCCACCGCGGGCGCCAGCAGCGCGGACAGCAGCAGCGCGATGGCCACCGGGATCACCACGACGTAGAGCTGCGTGAGCACCTGACCGAGCACGTAGAGGGCGCCGAGGATCACCAGGATCCGCCAGCTCGCCGCGGCACCGACCCGAAGCGGTCGCGGGATCGATCGGACCGCGTCGTCCGGCGCGCTGATCTTGAAGTCGCTCACCCTGCCACCGTAACGCCGGTGCCCTTTCCGGCGGTGCGCGAAACGGTGAACGGTGTGCGACGGCCCCGCGCCCGTCGATCACACGATGTAGCGATGTTGTTGCGCTGCGGATGCGAAAGCTCGATTTGCTTTGGCAGGCTCGCCGTCGGCTCCCCAGCGGTAGAGCCGACGCGGGACCACCCCGCCCAGATCACGACAACGCCGATCACGACAACGCCGAGAGGTGCGCACCCCAGATGCCCATAGCCGACCGGAGACCGCGTGGTGGCCGCCGGTGGCGGTCGCTGGCCCGGGCACTGGTCGTGGCGGGCGCGGCGCTGGCGGGCACCGGCGCCGCCTGGCTGATCGGAGCCCCGGCGGACGCCGCCGATCTGCCGCCGCAGCGGGCGACGGCGGAATCCGGTGAGCGGTCCCCGGCGTCCGAGGAGCGCTTCCAACTGCTGGGCCTCGATCCGGCCGGGCTGATCCACCACTCCGAGCGCGAGCTGCTCGCCCCGGTGGGCGAAGCGCTGCACGAGGTCGCGGTCGCGCCGGTTCGCCGGGTCGCGGAGTCGACGCTGTCGGAGACCGGGCAGCGGGCGGAGTCGCTGACCGATTCCGTCGCGGAAGCCGGCGCCCAGGTGCTCGACCGTCCACAGTGGCGGGGAGAGCGGCCCGAGCCCGGCCCGGTCGACCGGACGCCTCCGCAGCCGCAACCGGTCACTGTGGAGAGTGCGCAGGTGCGCGGCCCGCAGGTCCGGGCGAAGACCGAGAACATCGCGGAGTTCGCCCAGACGGCTCCGGAAACGCCCGAATCCCGGGGAAATCCGGAACCGCCGAAGCCGCCCGCGGTTTCGGCCACCGCACCGGCCACCACCGGGTGCGGCAACGCCGCCGACGGGAATCCGCACAACGCCGCCGGAATCGGCTGGCACAGCGCCGATTCGCAATGCACCGACGGATCCGCCCGGGTGCCCTTCCTCCGGGCAGTGCCCGTGCCGGTCGGTTCGCCCGGACCGCAACCGGGCATCACCCCCGACTGAATTCCGCGCTTTCCCGCGCGATCTATGCATTCCGGAATATTCCAAGGAATTCGCGCGAACCGTCCCGGAACCCGACAACACCGCAAGCGCCGTCAAGCGTGATCAAAGTCCGATGACGGCGCCCCCGAAAAGGTTGATTTCTCGCCCCGTTATGGGGAAACATCTTGAAGGAGAGTTCCATGCAGACTTGGGCGAAGCGCGGTATGCACGCCGCGCTGGTCACCGGTGGCATGCTGGCCGTCGGTACGGGGGTCGCGTCGGCCACCGAGACCTGCCCGGACCGCCCGGCCCCGCCTCTGGGAGAGTCGTTGCTGCCCGCGATCGACGGCCTCGGTGAAGACGCGCCCCAGCGCCGGGCGTGCTTCGCGGGCGAGCTGTTCCCGGAGGAACCTCCGCACGGCGGCGGGGTCACCTACAACCGGCCGGTCGTCGACCAGCGTTCCGCCCACCCGCCGGTCCGCACCTCGATGAGCGGCACCATCGATCCGGTCCGCGATCTGCTGCCCGCCGTCGAGGACGCGCACACCCGGGAGATCCCGGTGGTCCGCGACCAGCACTGGATCACCTCGCCGGAGCAGCCGCGGATGGAGCTGGCGGGCTGGGTCGCCGACACCGACGAGCCGCGCGAGCCCGCGGCCGACCGCTCGGACGTCCTGTTCGGACCGGCGGCGCCGGAACGGCAGGTGCCGGTCGGGACCCCGGCCCAGGGCTTCCACCGCTCGCTGAGCTGGGGCGGCCCCATCGGATCGGTGATCGGTGCTCCGGATCAGGCCGTGTTTCGAACGGGTCCGAGCCCGGATGTCGCTCACGAGCTCGTGACCCCGGCGGGCGATCCGGCCCGCGCGGAGGGCTTCGACCACGCGGACGGCATCGTCGAGCTCTGGCAGGAGGCGCGCGAACGCCACCAGGTCCAGGCCGCTCCGCTGCTGGCGCCCGAGGAGTCGGTCGACCTCACCGCCTCCGAACTGCCCGGCGAGCCGTTCGACATCGTCGGCATCCCCGACCGGCTGCTCGCCGACGCGCTCACCACCGAGCGGCCCGCCCCCGCTCCCCGACAGGACCTCGTCCCGCTCGCGGTCCCGGGCGAGCACCAGGCCAAGGCGGCCGAGATCCCGCCGCTGTCCGACCTCGGTCTGCTGAGCTTCTCCAAGGACCAGGGGACCACCGAGCGCAGCGGCAGGTTGGAGACCCCGCTGCCGGTCCTGGGCGACCTGACCGCTCTGCAGGGCGGCCAGACCTCGCTGCCGCAGGTCAGCCGGATCGCCGCCGCGCTGGACGGCCCGGCCGAGCCGCGCGGCGGTTTCCTCGGCCGCCCGGAGCTGGCCCCGGTGGACGTGCTGGAGATCGACGAGCTGACCGCGGCCGTCCCGCCGCAGCGGCGGCTGACCGAGAGCCCGCTGCGGATCCCGGGCCTGGCGCCCGCACCGCGCGCGGAGCAGGCGATGGCGCTGCCGATGCTGGAGCGGACGCCGACGCTGCGCCCGGGTTCGCCCGATCTGCCGGCCAACCCCGACCTCGAGGACACGGTGGTGCTGAGCCGGATCTGACCAGGCAACGACGAAGCCGGGGCGGTGCCTGCCGCCCCGGCTTCGTCGTGTTCAGAACTGGGGTTGACTCAGAACTGGGGCTGATTCAGGACTGGGCAGACACCAGCTCGCCCGGCTCCGGTGCCGGTCCGGGCGCGGCCCGGCGGGCGCGGATCCACAGCACCGCCGCGTAGACCAGGAACGCGACGCCGAAGAACACGTAGGCGTTGCCGATCAGGAACTCGAAGGGGTTCCAGCGCAGTTCCTTCCCGTCGCCCTGCGGGACCTTCCAGTGCGGGCCGAAGGCGAAGAACCCCGCCGCCGTCGCGGTCGCCAGCAGCAGCGGCCAGTCGCGGCGGGTGAACGCGGTCCCGGCCAGCAGCACCAGCGCGGGAATCGCCCAGACCCAGTGGTGCGACCAGGAGATCGGCGAGACCAGCAGGGCGAGCACGCCGTTGATCGTCACCGCCAGCGGCAGGTCCCGCTGCCGGATCGCGTGCAGCATCCCGGCGACCGCCAGCGCCAGCACCACCAGCGCCAGCAGCGCGAAGACCACCGTCGGCGCCGGGACGCCGAGCTTGGTCAGCGCCGAGCGCAGCGACTGGTTGCCCGCGTAGACGGTGGCGTCGCCGGTGAACTTCGGGCCGAAGGAGACGTTGCTGGTCGCGAACACCTCGCGCAGCCAGAAGTCCCGGGCGTTGCCGAAGGTGACCAGGAAGCCGAGCAGCACGGTGCCGAGGAACGTCAGGCCGGTGGTGATGATCGTGCGGACGTCCCGGCGCAGCAGCAGGAACAGCAGGAACGCGGCGGGCGTCAGCTTCAGCCCGGCGGCCAGGCCGATCAGCATGCCGCGCGGGTAGGGCAGCTTGCGGTCGCCGCCGGTGCGCCACAGGCAGTCCACCGCGACCAGCGCCATCAGCACGATGTTGATCTGCGCGTAGGTCAGCGTCTCCATCACCGGCTCGCTGATCGTGGCCAGCGGCAGCAGCGCCGCGGCCACCAGCAGCACCTTGTCCCGGTGCGCGGCCAGGAAGGTCGCCGAGCTGAGCACCACGTACAGCGTGACCAGCAGCGCCAGGTGCGACACCAGCATGATCAGCGCGGTGGACACCACCTTGGGCACCAGGGCGAGCGGCGCGAACAGGATGGCCGCGAACGGCGGGTAGATGAACGGCAGGCTCAGCCCGGACTCGGTCGGCGGCAGGTCGCCGTAGACGTCCTGACCGGCCAGCAGGGCCCTGGCCCCGAGCCGGTACACCTCGCCGTCGATGTGGTCGTGCGGGCTGATCGTCGAAACCATGATCACCGCGATCAGCTCGGCGACCGCGATCACCACCAGCAGCGCGCGCTGCTCGCGCATCCGTTCCCCCAGGGATCGTTCGGTCACCGGCACATCTCCCCATCGCCGTCCGCCTGCGGAGCCCAGGGTAGAGGCCGGTCGGTCCGGGGTGACCTGCCCCGTTCCGCGCCGAAAGGGCCCCATACCCGGTTCGCCCGAATCAACGGGAGGGCCGGACCGGAAGACCACGGGGTCGGGTGAGGCAGCTCGCACGCCAGAGCGGGTGAGCCCTGACCCTCAGTCATTGCAGTGTCTGTAATACCACCGTTACGGGTGGTAGCTGTGCTCTTGAATTTCGCCCTATCCGAAGGGGAGGCTCAAGCGGACTGCTCCGTTCGGTGGGGAGGAGGGGCCAAATGAGTGTCCTCGAGGTGGCCGCGCTGTCGCGGCTCACGCCGGTCTGGGATGAGCTCATCAGCGGGCTGACCGTGGGAGTCCTCCTCACCGACCACCGCGGCCAGGTGCTCGCGACCAATGATGTCGCCGCCGAGCTGATGCGGCTGTCCAGGTCCGACCTGCTGACCGGAAACCGGCCCGCGGGCTGGCAGGTCCGCGACGACACCGGCGCGCCGATGCCGGACTGGGCCGAGCTCGCGGGCCAGGTCCTCCGCGCGAACTCGCCGATGTCCACGCCGATGGTGATCGGCCGCAGCGGCCAGCCGCAGAGCCGGATCTGGGTCGACTACCACGCGGTGCGCGTCCAGGGCCGCAACCGGGTGCTGATGTTGCTGCAACCGGTGCACACCGACATGCCGCACAGCCGCGGCCTGATCGACCCGCTGACCGGGCTGCCCGGCCGCATCCTGCTGCTGGACCGGCTGGAGCAGTCGCTCGTGCGCGCCCGCACCCAGGGCGTGCTGTCCACGCTGGTGCTGGTCGACGTGCACCAGCTCGCCGAGTTCAACCGGCTGCACGGCTTCGACCGCGGCGACGAGCTGCTCACCACCCTCGCGGGCCGCCTGCGCGAAGGCATGAGCGACGACCGCACGGTCGCCCGCTACGGCGGCGACGAGTTCGCGGTCATCGCCGAGCACCCCAGCGGCACCGGCGAGGAGATCGCCGAGCAGATCAGGCAGACCGCGGGCTGGCCGATGCGCATCGGCCGCAGGCGGGTCCGGCCGGGCCTGCGGGTCTCCTGGGTGACCACCGACGGCAACGCCCCGGTGCACTCCGTCCTGGCCCGGGCCGAACAGCAGCTCCAGCACTGAGACGACGACCGCCGACGCCCGTGAGGACGTCGGCGGTCGGTGCGTCCGGGCACTCTCAGCGGTCGAGCTTGCCCGCGATGAAGTCCTCGACGGCCTGGTAGGCCGCGGAGTCGGAGTACTGCTCCGGCGGCGACTTCATGAAGTACGACGACGCCGAGGTGATCGGGCCGCCGATGCCGCGGTCCTTGGCGATCTTCGCCGCGCGCAGGGCGTCGATGATGATCCCCGCCGAGTTCGGCGAGTCCCACACCTCCAGCTTGTACTCCAGGTTCAGCGGCACGTCGCCGAACGCCCGGCCCTCCAGCCGGATGTAGGCCCACTTGCGATCGTCCAGCCACGGCACGTAGTCCGACGGGCCGATGTGCACGTTGCGCTTGCCGAGGTCGCGCTGCACCTGGGAGGTCACCGACTGCGTCTTGGAGGTCTTCTTCGACTCCAGCCGCTCCAGTTCCTTCATGTTCAGGAAGTCCATGTTGCCGCCGACGTTGAGCTGCATCGTGCGGTCCAGGTGCACGCCCCGGTCCTCGAACAGCTTGGTCAGCACCCGGTGCGTGATGGTCGCGCCGACCTGCGACTTGATGTCGTCGCCGACGATCGGCACGCCCGCCTCGGTGAACTTCCGCGCCCACTCCGGGTCGGAGGCGATGAACACCGGCAGCGCGTTGACGAACGCGACGCCCGCGTCGATCGCGCACTGCGCGTAGAACTTGTCCGCCTCGTCCGACCCGACCGGCAGGTAGGACACGAGCACGTCGACCTCGGCCTCGCGCAGCGCCCGGACCACGTCGACCGGCTGCTCGTCGGACTCCTCGATCGTCTCGCGGTAGAACCGGCCGAGGCCGTCGAGGGTGTGGCCGCGCTGCACGGTGACGCCCAGCGGCGGCACGTCGGCGATCTTGATGGTGTTGTTCTCGCTGGCGACGATGGCCTCGGAGAGGTCCCGGCCGACCTTCTTGGCGTCGACGTCGAACGCGGCGACGAACTGCACGTCGCGGACGTGGTAGTCGCCGAACTGGACGTGCATCAGGCCCGGAACCCGGGTGTCCGGGTCGGCGTCGGCGTAGTAGTGGACGCCCTGCACGAGCGACGCCGCGCAGTTGCCGACGCCCACGATCGCCACTCGAACCGCGCCCTGGCTGCGGTCTCCGCCCATGGCAGGGCCCTCCTTCTTGGTCATCTGTCGTGTCCTTGCGCTTCCTGCGAGCCGACCTGCGGCCGGCCGCGGGCCGCGCCGCTCTGCGCGGCCCGTTCGTGCTCGATGAACTCGTTGAGCCAGCGGACCTCGCGTTCGCTGTGGTCCAGGCCGAGCCGGTGCAGGGCCCGGGTGTAGTGGTCGAGCCGCTCGTCGGCTTCGAGCACCGACCGCAGCCCCTCCCTGCGTTCCTCCACCCGCCGCCGCCGGGCCTCCAGGATCCGCATCCGGATGTCCGCGGGCGTGCGCGAGAAGAACGCCACGTGCACCCCGAACGCGTCGTCGTCGCACGCGGCCGGTCCGCACTCGCCGACGAGCTCGCCGAACCGCTGCTTACCCGCGGCGGTCAGCCGGTACACGCGGCGGGCGCGCAGCCCGCGACCGCGGGCCGACGGCGAGGTGGGCTCCTCCTCGATCAGTCCGGCCCGCAGCATCCTGCGCAGCGTCGGGTACAACGTTCCGCAGGAGAAGGCCCGGAAGGCGCCGAGCATTCCGTTCAGGCGCTTCCGCAACTCGTAACCGTGCATCGGAGCGTCGTGCAGCAGCCCGAGCACGGCCAGTTCGAGCATGCGCACCTCCTCGACCCGAAGCCTGCTCGCCAGCCGCGCATTATATCGTGCTGATATATCGACGGACCGTTTCGCGTCGCGGATGTGCTGTTCCCGACACCGCAGGTGGAGCGGCCCGCGGTGGCTGCCCTGAACGGCGCATGGAGCATTCGACTCCGGCACGTACCCTGTGGGCGTGCGGACCCAACGGCAAGTGGTGGACTACGCGCTGCAGCGGCGGTCGCTGCTCGCGCAGGTCCACGCTGGCCGAGTCGGGGTGATGGAGGTCTGCGACGCGAGCCCGTACCTCCTGCGGGCTGCGAAGTTCCACGGCGAGCCGAGCGACGTGATCTGCCCGGTGTGCCGGAAGGAGCCGTTGACACTGGTTTCCTGGATCTTCGGGGACGAGCTCAAGCACGCCTCCGGATCGGCCAGGACCCCCGAGGAGCTCGCCAGGATGGCTACCTTGTTCGAAGAGTTCAACGTCCACGTCGTAGAGGTTTGCCGCACATGTAGCTGGAACCACCTGGTGCAGTCCTACGTGCTCGGGTCGGGCGGGTTGAACAACCACCGCTCCCGGCGCAAGACTGCGGCAGAGTGAACAGGTCGTGTCCCCGGCGCGACCGACCGCACCCAGTGCGGCTGACCCCGACGTGATCGCATCGCCCGGCGTCCGATGACGCCTGTCCTGGAGGCCCAGTCGTGAACGACGAGCGTGACGACCGAGCCGGCCGCCATTCGCGGCAGCCGCGCAACGAAGGTCGAGATTTCGGTCGCCCCGACGACCGGAACACGCCACCCGCTCAGCAACGTCCCGGACCGCCCCCGCGGCCCGGTGACCAGCAACGCCCCCCGCAACGTCCGCCGCAGGGCCCGCCCCCCGGGCAGGGGTGGCCCGGCGAGCCGCCGCGCAACGTCCCGCCCGGCGGGCACCAGTGGCCGGGTGACCCGGGCGGCCACGACCAGGGCACCCGCAGGCAGCAGCGCCCGGTGCCCCCGCCGGGGCCGGGCGGTCCGGCGTGGCCGGACGCGGAGCCGCCGCAGGAGCAGACCGGCGCCTGGGTGCCGACCTTCGACGACGATGACGACGACTCGCCGAGCCTCGGCGACCGGCTCGACGGCCGGGGTGCGGGCGGCGGCAACGCGGGTGCGGGCAAGCTCGACCTGCCCACCTCGTACTCGCCGCTGCCGCCCCAGCCGCCGCAGGGTCGCCAGGAGCCGCCGCAAGGTCGCCAGGAACCACCGCAAGGTCGGCCGTCGGAGCCTCCGCAGGGCAGGCCGGAACCGCCGCAGGGCAACAGGCAGGGTCCGCCGCCTCCACCTCCGCCCCCGCCACCCGGCGGCCAGGGCACCCGCCGGGTGCCCCAGCCTCCGCCGGGACGGCCGCCGCAGGGCGAGCAGCCGACGCAGAACATCCCGCACGCGCCGAACGACCGCCCGGGCGCGAACCGCCGTGCGGGTGCGGCAGGCGCCGCAGCGGCCGGAGCCGCCGGTCTCGGCGCAGCGGGCGCTGCGGGTCTCGGTGCG
>NZ_BAAAUX010000046.1:0-708 GCF_039534165.1 Saccharopolyspora taberi
AATCTGGCGGGACCACTCGCTAAGCCTAAATACTTCCTGGTGACCGATAGCGGATAGTACCGTGAGGGAATGGTGAAAAGTACCCCGGGAGGGGAGTGAAAGAGTTCCTGAAACCGTGTGCCTGCAATCCGTCAGAGCCTTTGGGTGATGGCGTGCCTTTTGAAGAATGAGCCTGCGAGTTGCTGCTGCGTGGCGAGGTTAACCCGTGTGTGGGGTAGTCGGAGCGAAAGCGAGTCTGAAGAGGGCGTTGAGTCGCGTGGTGCAGACCCGAAGCGGGGTGATCTACCCATGGCCAGGGTGAAGCGCGGGTAAGACCGTGTGGAGGCCCGAACCCACCAGGGTTGAAAACCTGGGGGATGAGTTGTGGGTAGGGGTGAAAGGCCAATCAAACTCCGTGATAGCTGGTTCTCCCCGAAATGCATTTAGGTGCAGCGTTGCGTGTTTCCCGGGTGGGGTAGAGCACTGGTTGGCTGATGGGCCCTATCAGGTTACTGACGTCAGCCAAACTCCGAATACGCCTTGGGTGAAGCGTGGCAGTGAGACGGCGGGGGAGAAGCTTCGTCGTCGAGAGGGAAACAGCCCAGAACACCGGCTAAGGCCCCTAAGTGTGTGCTTAGTGGGAAAGGATGTGGGATCGCTGAGACAACCAGGAGGTTGGCTTAGAAGCAGCCATCCTTGAAAGAGTGCGTAATAGCTCACTGGTCAAGT
>NZ_BAAAUX010000047.1:0-569 GCF_039534165.1 Saccharopolyspora taberi
CCGCACAAGCGGCGGAGCATGTGGATTAATTCGATGCAACGCGAAGAACCTTACCTGGGTTTGACATGCACCAGATCGGTATAGAGATATATCTTCCCTTGTGGTTGGTGTACAGGTGGTGCATGGCTGTCGTCAGCTCGTGTCGTGAGATGTTGGGTTAAGTCCCGCAACGAGCGCAACCCTTGTCCTGTGTTGCCAGCACGTAATGGTGGGGACTCGCGGGAGACTGCCGGGGTCAACTCGGAGGAAGGTGGGGATGACGTCAAGTCATCATGCCCCTTATGCCCAGGGCTTCACACATGCTACAATGGCCGGTACAGAGGGTGGCGATACCGTGAGGTGGAGCGAATCCCTTAAAGCTGGTCTCAGTTCGGATCGGGGTCTGCAACTCGACCCCGTGAAGTCGGAGTCGCTAGTAATCGCAGATCAGCATTGCTGCGGTGAATACGTTCCCGGGCCTTGTACACACCGCCCGTCACGTCATGAAAGTCGGTAACACCCGAAGCCCATGGCCCAACCCGTGTGGGGGGAGTGGTCGAAGGTGGGACTGGCGATTGGGACGAAGTCGT
>NZ_BAAAUX010000048.1:0-1000 GCF_039534165.1 Saccharopolyspora taberi
GAGGAAGTGAGCTGCAGAATTCGTGCCAGGACGCCGGCGGTATGGGTGCCCTCCCGGACAGGCTCAACGAACCAAGGTGTGCACGCTGCATGGGTGGTCGGCCTACCACTTCCTACTGGCAAGCCAGCGCAGCGGCTGCGTGATCGGCCGCCTGGCTGTGGTCACTTTTTGATGACTTCCGTAACGCCCTCCTTGCAGTCGACGACTAGGAAGACGACTGAGGTTAAGGAGGTACGTCAGCGAGAACGCCTTTGACGTCGTCAGGCACAGCCAAAATAGGCTGCATGGAAACTCGTTTACCCCGAACGTCGCAAAAACGAGAATTCCAGCCAATCCCATAGCCGCTATACCCTTTATGTACCTATTGGCGAATTCCACTATTTTTGGTTGCTGCATTGCCAGAAGGCGAGGACCCGTGTCCGATTCTCCAGCAGAAGCCGTTGACACGAACGACGAAGTCACGCGGGCGGAGAACGTCAAGCACCTTGAGCTGATTCAAGCCATCATAACGCGCCTCGCTTCCAACTCGTTCCTCGTCAAGGGATGGAGCCTGACGGTTTCTATGGCAGCGTACGGGGTATCATTAAACCGAACAGACTGGCGCTTGGCGATAATTGGACTAGCGTTAACACTTGGCTTTTGGTGGCTGGACAGCTATTTTCTGAGGCAGGAAAGGTTGTTTCGTCTTCTCTATGACTACGTGCGATCGGACATTCGCGCTGTCCCCCGGTTCGCTATGAATGTATCCATATTCCTTGATCGAGATATAGTCCAGCAAGGAAAGGTAATGGGATCCGGAACGCTAGTCGCTTTCTACGGGGTGCTCGCAATAGTTGGGATGGCCATTGTGACCATATCTATACTAGTTCATGTTTGACGAATTGAATCACGAATCATCGATGCGGTCTGCTCTATGTCGAAATTCGGCACATCTTTCCGAGTTGGCCAAATCGGACCCATCGAGTCATTCCGGTACCTCGGAACTACATGCACATGGAGA
>NZ_BAAAUX010000049.1:0-1130 GCF_039534165.1 Saccharopolyspora taberi
CTCACAACTCGACCCCCTCGGGCGTGTCGCCGTAGGCCACGCAGGAACCCCGGAAACGCCGCTTTCCCCGTAAACACCTGGGTTTACGGGGAAAGCGGGATAACCTGCAACCCCGGTAACCCCTAGGCTGCAACCCCATCAAGCCAGGAAACCCATCCAACCCAAGGGTTTCTTGGAACACAGGGGATGATGTTCCCGCCGGCATCAAGCGACAGCGAAGGATCCAGCATGGCCAAAGTGATCACCAACGCCAACCAAAAGGGTGGCGTTGGCAAGTCGACCACGACTATCAACCTCGCCAGAGCAGCCGCTGTACAGGGCAAACGCGTACTGGTCGTGGACTTCGACGCCCAGGGCAACGCGACGTCCGCGATCGTCAGAGATCCCCTCGAACGCGACGAGATGGGCGAGATCGTGCAGATCACCGTCGCGGACGCCATCATGCCGCGGGCCACCGTCACGCTCGAAGAGGTGGTCGTGCCGTCCATCTGGGACGGCATCGACCTCGTTCCGTCTGGTACGCCGCTGGCTGCGGTGGAGGAGATGATCATTCCGGCGCAGGCCCGGGAGTTCAAGCTCGCGAACGTCCTCAAGCCGCTGCTGCCGAATTACGACCTGGTGCTGATCGACTCTCCGCCGAGCCTCGGGCAGCTCACGGTGAACGCTTTGACCGCCTCTGAACAGGTACTTGTCGTTACGCAGCCCCAGCAGTGGTCGGCCGACGGGATGGCCGAGCTCGCGAAAACGGTGACGAATGTGCAGACCTACTTCAACCAGAAGCTGACGTACGTGGGCGTCCTGGTGAACATGTGGCAGGGCACGACCGAGGAACGGGCGACGAAGCGGAACAAGCAGGTCCTGGCTGACATCGAGGAGTACTTCGTCGAGGCCCCGCTGCTGAGGCCGTTCATCCCTTTCAGGACGCACATCGGCGAGGCGGTCGACGAAGGCATCGGGTTGGACCAGTGGAAGACGGTTCCGATGCGGATGATCGCCGAGGACTACGCGACCCACGTGAACACGATCATGGCTGGCTGACATGACTCAATCCCAGGGAACACAGGAAACCCCCGTTACCCCGGAAACCCAGGGGAATCCGGAAACCCCAGCAACGACATCAACGGGCCAGT
>NZ_BAAAUX010000050.1:0-792 GCF_039534165.1 Saccharopolyspora taberi
CCGGAACAACCCAGGCAACCCCGGAAACACCTCCAACCCCGGAAACCCAGGGGAATCAGGAAACACCGCCGCCTCCGCCCTCCTCCACAGCGGCCGCCGCGACCACCGCCAGCTCCGACGACGGGGCGAGCGCGCCGCAATCCCCTGAAACCCCGGAAACCCAGCAAACCCCTGGGAAACCGGAAACGCCGCCAACACCAGCCACACCCGCAGCCCCGAAACAGGCGACCAAGCTTCGTGTCACCGTGGACGTCGACCCCGTCATCGGCGAGGACGCGAAAGATGCCTACTGGGCCACCCATCAGGCCGGCTTCGTCGACAAGTGGGCGCACTTCGTCCAAGACGCCCTCGCGGCGTATACGAAGCAGCAGCAACACGAGCTCAACGAGGGCAAGCCGTTTCCTCACCGGCCTCAACGTCTCCGCGGGGAGCGGTTCGCCGGCGGGCGCCCCCTCAGCTGACGTTCCCCGTAAACCCAGGGGTTAAAGGGAACACTGTTTTCCCCTTATTCCCCTGGGTTTACGGCCTTACCTGCGTTTGAGGCATCCCCGTGAACCCTAGAAACCCTGTATTCCCCTGGGTTTCTTGCGACCGAGTTCTCCGTTCCCGCACGGCAGGGGCGACTCCGTCTTCCCTGTTCACGGCGCTGGACGGGCGTCGGCCTGTCGCCAGGCGAGCAGCGCATCCGGGGCAGTGTCCAGGGCCGAAGCTGGCGGTGAACACAGGAAACCCCCGTTACCCCGGAAACCCAGGGGAATCCGGAAACCCCAGCAACGACATCAACGGGCCAGT
>NZ_BAAAUX010000051.1:0-778 GCF_039534165.1 Saccharopolyspora taberi
CTGGCTCAGGACGAACGCTGGCGGCGTGCTTAACACATGCAAGTCGAACGCTGAAGCATCTTCGGGTGTGGATGAGTGGCGAACGGGTGAGTAACACGTGGGTAATCTGCCCTGCACTCTGGGATAAGCCTTGGAAACGGGGTCTAATACCGGATACGACATTGGACCGCATGGTCTGGTGTGGAAAGTTCCGGCGGTGCAGGATGAGCCCGCGGCCTATCAGCTTGTTGGTGGGGTGATGGCCTACCAAGGCGACGACGGGTAGCCGGCCTGAGAGGGTGACCGGCCACACTGGGACTGAGACACGGCCCAGACTCCTACGGGAGGCAGCAGTGGGGAATCTTGCGCAATGGGCGAAAGCCTGACGCAGCAACGCCGCGTGGGGGATGACGGCCTTCGGGTTGTAAACCTCTTTCGACACCGACGAAGCCTCTTGGGGTGACGGTAGGTGTAGAAGAAGCACCGGCTAACTACGTGCCAGCAGCCGCGGTAATACGTAGGGTGCGAGCGTTGTCCGGATTTATTGGGCGTAAAGAGCTCGTAGGCGGTTTGTCGCGTCGCTCGTGAAAACTGGAGGCTTAACCTTCAGCTTGCGGTCGATACGGGCAGACTTGAGTTCGGTAGGGGAGACTGGAATTCCTGGTGTAGCGGTGAAATGCGCAGATATCAGGAGGAACACCGGTGGCGAAGGCGGGTCTCTGGGCCGATACTGACGCTGAGGAGCGAAAGCGTGGGGAGCGAACAGGATTAGATACCCTGGTAGTCCACGCCGTAAACG
>NZ_BAAAUX010000052.1:0-4546 GCF_039534165.1 Saccharopolyspora taberi
TTTCGCGGCTTGACCCCGGCCGGCGCCGGGGCAGAGTGCGCACGCCCCACCGGTCCTCGTGGGGTCGCGCCGGCCGGTGGTGATCAGGGCAAGATCGTTCGCGCGCGGGTGAGGAGGAGGGCGGCGAGCGGGCCGAGGGCGGCGATGACGTCCAGGGACCGGTCGTAGGGGCTCGGGGTTTCCTCGAACCAGTTCGACGGTGTGGTCTCGGCCAGTGCGGTCCAGGTCAGAGCCGGGGTGAGCACTTCGGCGACGGCGTAGCTCTGGAAGGTGTGTACGTGCCGTTTGATCCGGGCGCGGACGGTGTGGTCGCCGGTGGTGACCACGCGGTGGTAGCTGTAGCTCTGCCCGTCGTGGCCGATGGCGTCGTCGATCGTCGCCAGCTCGCCCTCGTCGTTGTGCCGGGTGTCGTGGGCGGAGTACGGGCGTTCCTGGTCGCAGTACAGCAGGTGGTGGTCGATCCACTGCTGGGCCGATTCGGGCTGTCCGTGCTCGGTGAGCATTCCGGCTACCGCCTGGATCTGGTGGCAGGTCATGTGCCGGATCAGGTTCCGCGCGGCGGGGGCGGTGAACTCGTCGACGAACGCCCCGATCGGATCGCTGTTCATGGGCGGGCTCCTTCGGTGATCACTCGGAAATCGGTCGGGTAGTTCGGGGTTGGTCGGTTCCCCGGTGTTGGTGCGGGTTGCCGGTCAGTGCAGGTCCGGTTCGTCGCAGTCCTGCTGGTGCGCCGACAGCCAGTAGCGGGCTCCGTCGTGGCGGCCGGCAGAGTCCAGAAAGGCGGCGAGGACGTTGACTTCGCCGCAGGTCAGTGCGGGGCCGACGTGGTCGGCGAGCATTCCGTCGTCGAAGGTCTCGGCGAAGACCTCCTTCGGGTCGTAGTACGACGGCACTTCGATGTCGGTGGTGGTCACGGGTGTTCTCCGGGCGGTCAGGTGCAGGAGGCAAGGACCGCTGGCCCCTGGCCGGGGTAGAACCAGTCAGGGGCCAGCGGGATGCGGGCGGATCAGTAGACGCGGAAGCCCTCGTAGCGGGCCGCGGTCTTCAAGAACGGGATGACGTCGTCATCGAAGGCTTCGGGGTGTTTGTCCCCGTGCTGGATGGAGGTGTCGTAGGCGGCCAGGGCCTCGGTGCACTCCTTGTCGGTGACGTGCCAGCCGTCGTTGCTGCCGAACTTGTGCAGCGGGATGCCGCCGAGGTATTCCGCGTCGCCGGCGCCGTGATCGGCCAGCGTGCGCTCGATGGCTTCGACGAACCGCTTGGCCTGCTCGGTGACGGGCTCGCCGTCCTCGTTGAAGTCCGTCTTCCGGGACAGGTGGCTGTCGTCGGGGAAGGCGGGCATCTCGCTGAGGAAGGCCATACCGAGGTCCACCAGCGCCTGGCGGGTGGGGCCCATGCCCCAGATGTTGCGGCGCAGGTAGGTGTGCTCCTCGTCGGCCGGAGCGCCCTGGACAACCATGTCGTAGCCCACGATGGGCTCCTTTCACTCGGAAATTGCGGTGTTCCGGCGGGCGGGTTTGGTCGGTCCCGCCCGCAGGCCGATACAGGGGTGTTTGCCCTGGAAAACGCCGGGTTTCCGGCGGTGCCCCGCCGCGGCCGATGGGGCGCGCTCGGCCAGGCCCCGGCGCCGGGAAAAGGGGTCAAGCCGCACGCTTTTCGCGGCTTGACCCCGGCCGGCGCCGGGGCAGAGTGCGCACGCCCCACCGCCCCGGGGCGGGGTTGCCGGCGGGCTCAGCTGCTGGAGTCGGCGGGGTTGGTGAGGCTGCTGCCGTTGAGCCGGACATCGACGGCGAGACGGCCCTCGCTCGTGTCCGCTGTGGACGTTCCGCTGGTGTCGACGTCGACGGTGAACGTGCCGTCGTCGGCGATGGAGGCGATGATCTCGACGCCGCCGACGGCCATCGTCGGATAGCGCACCGGACGGGCCAGCCAGAATGCCGGTCCCTCCGGCAGACGCCACGGGGCTCGCGGACGGCGGTCGTACATCCGGGCCGCGAGGTGGCCAGGGGCGACGGTCTCGACGGCGGAGACATCCTCGACGCTGGGCAGCCGGGTGACGAACAGGCCGTCGTCGGGCCGGTCGTCGTCGTAGGGTTCCCAGTACATGTGCGGCTGTTCGGGGCCGATCGCCGAGGTCAGCTCGTGCTCGAGGTGCGCGACCACGTCGTCCCAGCCGTGGTCGTCGGCCGTGCGGTAGGACGTCAGCGAGTCGGGCACACGATCCTCCGCGCTCCACAGCTGGTCGTCCCTGCTGTAGATGCTGTGCAGCTGGACACCGACCGGGTCGACGTAGCGGTTGCGGGCGTCGATCACGATCGATGCGGCCTGCGGGAACACGTCGCGGATCAGCCGGGTCACGTCGTGGATTCGCACCGCGTGCAGCTGGTCCTGGGCGTGGTCGACGGTGTCGACCGCACGCGACAGGTGCGTCGACAGCGGCCGGTTCGGAATCATGTCGATCATCAGTTTTCGGGTCCTTTCACTCGGAATCTCCTGGCGCGCGCCGGGTTTGGTCGGTCCCGTTGCGCACGCCGTACCCGCGGCCGGTGGGCCGCAGGAGCGTGAGGGTGATCAGGTCAGGCGGTATACGTGCCGGGCACTGGCCGCGCTGACGTCGTCGAGGGTGATCGTGACCGGCAGACCAGCCGGGAGGCTGTCGTTGCTGACGTGCACCATCGGCCCGTTGCGGCCGGGATAGACCGCGACGGTCAGTCCGATCGCGTCCAGGCAGTAGGTCAGCGGGTGCTCGTGCGGGTCGTCCGGGGCCTCGTCCAGGACGCGGAGGGTGGCCAGGCGCAGTTCCAGCTCGCCGGGCTCGGAGCCGTGCACGTGGTCCTCGGTGATCTCAAAACCCCGATCGTCCTCGCAGTGCCCCTGGGTGGGGGAGAGCTGGATTTCGGCGCCGTAGAACAGAGAGACGACCTGACCGTCGTTGAGCCACCGGTGCGAGGCCGGCAGCTCGTCGCGCCAGTTCTCCTCGTCCCACTCGTCGCGGACCATCGTCGCCAGGCGATGCAGGGCGTCGTCGTAGCTGAGGAACAGTTCTTGTTCGTCGGTGTGCTTGTGCCACCAGTGCAGCGTCCACACGGTCAGGCCCTGCGGGGGTACGACGATGGCGGTGCTGGCGCTGGTGCGGGAATCCGTCGCCGTCATGGTGATGACCTCCTGTTTCGTTCGGACGGGTGCCGTGCGGTCGGTCGAGGGCCGGGCCGACGGACAGGCGGGAGTGAGCGCGTAGGCGTTGGGAACCGGGTGCGGCAGGGCGCTGCGCTACCCTGGGTTTCGTGCCAGGACGCGGCTCAGGCCGGGTTCCTTGACACTCGGAAATTGAGAAGATCGGCGGATCCTTTGGTCGGCCGCGGCTGTTCCGGCCGCGGACCCTGTTTCGGGGTGGTACGCCGGTCTGCCCGTGGCCCACCCGGCGCTCGCCGGGTGGGCCACGGTGTGTTCAGGCGACGGCCAGCAGGTCGAAGGCACGCTGCTTGCGGTTGGCCACGGTGCCGCTGGTCAGCACCCGGTGCGCCCGGATCGTGGAGTCCTTGGCCGGCTGGAAGTGGTCCACGTACTCGGTGATGGCCTGCCACCCGGCCCAGCGGGTACCGCGGACGGCCTGCTGGGTGTCCGCCGAGCTCCACAGCCGCATCAGCTCGCCGCGTCGGCGCTCGGCGTTGTTGCGGGTCCGGACAGGGGCGTTGTCGTCGACCGGCCAGATCGTCTCGACGACCTCCCGGAACTCCGGGGTGGTCAGCTCGGCATCGAGCATCTTGCGGGCCTCGCGCTCGAACGCCTCGGCGTAGGAGTACATCAAGCCCAGCTTGGAGCGGATCTCCTCGACCTTGATTTCGGCGTTGCGGGTGTGCCGGATGGACACCTCGGAGACTCGGTCCCTGATGGCCACGCCGAGCTGGTTGGCGCACCAGATCCGGAACGGCACGATCATTACGCGGAACGAGCTGGATCCGTCGTGGGAGTTGAACACCGCGAGGTACAGCTCGACGGGGTCGAGGCCGGCGACGGTCATGGTCTGCGGCAGCTTCATCGTGACGAAGGTGCGCTTGCCGCCGTCGAGCTGGCCTGCGTCGGCCAGGGACTCGGCGCCGGACTCGGCCACGAGGGCGTCGAGAAGATCGGCCTGCTCTTCGTTCTGCCGGATGCCGTAGCCGCTTCCGACCGAGCTCAGGTACCGGACCTGCCCCGTGGCCGGGTCGTCGCGCACCAGCATGACCTGCTCCGGGTTGTTGATGGTGGTGACGCCGTTGGGGGTGATGTCGGTGCCGGACTGCTGAAGCTTGCGGATGTTCCACCCGGCCAGCCCCGCCTTCTCCAGGGCGTGGCGAGCGTTGCGGCAGTCGGCTACCGGGGTGCCGATCTGGCGCCACGGGCTCAGTCGCGCGGGGTCCAGGGGGCCGTTCGCCTCGGTCTGGGTGGTCATGGGAAACGACATGACGGATCGGGTCCTCTCACTCGGAAATTTCGGTGATGTGCAAGGGGTTTGGTCGGTCCCCTGTGCACACACGGAGGTGGTGCTGCCCGTCTCGGTGGGGCG
>NZ_BAAAUX010000053.1:0-16648 GCF_039534165.1 Saccharopolyspora taberi
CCGAGCTCGGTGACGACCCCATCGGCACCTACGGGCTGGGCACCCAGCCGCTGGAGTTCTTGCACTTCACGGTGCAGATGCTGCGGGTGCACCGCAGCGAGGTCAGCGACGGCGAGATCGACGAGCTGGTCGACCACCTCACCAAGCAGGTCCGCAAGGTCGCTCCGTTCTCGCTGCGGGTCGGCCCGCCGCAGGCCGGCGTCCACGCGGTCGAGATGTGGGTCGAGCCGGACGCCAACGGATTGAATCCACAGTGGACCAACCTGGTGGAGCACACGCGCACCGCGGCCAGCAGCGTGTTCGGCCCGGACGCGCTGCCGCCCCTGGGGCCGAACGCGACCCCGCACACGAGCCTGGGCTACGGCGTCACCAACGGTGACTCGGGTGTGCTCACCAGCGCTCTCAAGCGCACCCGCCAGCCCCTGGTCGAGGTGCCCGTCGAGCAGGTGCACCTGCTGGCCGTCACCCAGCGCCCGGAGCAGGGCCAGTTCGTCTGGGACTCGCTGGCGACCATCGAGCTGGGGCAGTAACCCGCCTGCGCCTCCGGCGTCCAGCGCGCCTCGTTCGTGCTGGTCGCCGGAGGTGCGGCCCCGATCCGATGTCCATAGGCTCGTGGTCATGACCGACCCCGAAGCGCGGGTGACCATCGTCGGCGAGCTCTACGACCCGGACCGGACCGAGTTCCGGGAGGGCGCGGACTGGCGGTTGTCCACCCGCGGGGTCGAGCTGCTGATCGCGATGCGCCGGCCGGGCTCCCAGTGGATCGACGCCGTGCACGGCCACGCCGGTCCCGCCCGGTTCGCGCTGATCCAGGCACCGCACCTACTTCTGCTGGCCTTCCGGTTCGGCGAGGTGATGCGGTGGAACGACCAGCCGTGGCAGGCGATGCACCAGCGCCGCATGTACCCCGACTACCCGGTCGGCCTGCCCGAGCTCACCCCGGAACAGCACCTGCTGATCCGGATCTACCTCGTCGACGCCGCGAGCGGAATCCTGCGCGGCCAGGGCCTCGTGACCTGGCCGCCCCACTTCGCCAGCGCGGTGCGCCGGGCCGTCGACGAGCACCTGGCGGCCGCCGACGACGACGAAGCCGCCGGCCGCGAACTCGACGAGCTCTACACCCGGTACCCCACCGCGGCCGACCTGGTGCGCCACCGGGCGCTGGCGACCTGCAAAGGCGGACAGCAGTAGCCCGCCCGCTCACGGCTCCGGCCCACTTCTCGCCGGGCTCGCCGGGGTCGCGCCGATGCCGTATTCGACGCCTCCGCCCCGGCCTGGGGGCGATACGGTCGTGATCGTGAACACCGACACCCTCTGGGATCAGGCACTGGACTGGGGCACCGAACTGGCCGAGGCGCACTTCAGTCCAGGCGCGCGGGGAAGCTGGGACGCGCGAGCCACCGCCGGCATCCTGGCCGTCGCCGCCTACGCGCTCGCGCACCGCCATCACCTCGAGGACGTGCGGGCGCTGGGCGCCGAGAGGCTGATCTGCCCGCTGTTCGACGACGACCGGTTCACGAACCTGGTCACCGACACCCTCTCGGAGCGACTTGGTCTGGAGGACGGGGTGGCCGACACAGCTGATCCCGTTGTGGCGATGTGGTCCTGGCTGACGCGCACCTGGCCTGTCGACGAACTCCGCACGCCCCTGGACACCGACGTCGAGTACCCGCCGCCGTACTCGATCGGCGGGCGGTGCGTGCCACGGCCCGCGGTGGAGGTGTACCTGCTCTGGGCAGCAGGCGCGGTGGACCGGGTGCTGCGGGAGGAACGAGGGGCAGTGACCGAACGCCGCGTCTACGTCCACGTCACCGGCGGCGAGCACGCCGGGCAGACCGGCCTGCTGGAAAACCCGGTGTGGAAGCTGACGCCGGAGCTCGACCGCGTGGAACCGGGACCACCCCCGGCCTACACGGTCACCCTCGGCCCCGCACCGGACCACCATCCACCGGCGAACACGCTCCGGGTCGAACGGATCCGGGTCGAGCACATCGAACTGATGTCCTGACCTCCACGTACCGTGAGACCAAGATCCAGAACCGAAGGGGACATACCCGATGACCTCAGCCGCCGCGCCGCGCCATCCAGGCGCGTGGAGCCTGCCGGAGATGGCGCCCGATGAGGAGCTGCTGGACTTCACCAGCCGACCCGGGGCGGCGCAGCGGCTGAAGATGTTCGTCACCGCGTCGCAGATCGCGTTGCACTACTTCGACACCGTCGACCACGGCCTGGCCGAGCCGCCCGCGAACTGGCCGGAAGCAGGCGACGCCGAGGCTGCCGATGACACCAGCCGGGTGCCGGGCGAGGCTCCCGGTGATCAGGTCGTCGCGGCACCGGAGACCGCGCGGAAGATCGTGCGGCTGCTGGCGCGCACCCCGCGCAACTGGACGCCGCTGATCGTGTCCGATCTAGACGGATTCGGCCGCGACATGCTGGACAAGGCGTTCTTCCCCGACGGCCTACTGGCCGGCAAAGCCTCCAACGTCGCCGCGCCCGAGCCCTCCGAGTGGCTTCGCGGTGCCCCCCAGGTCATCGCGATGGTGTGCCCACCACGCCGGTGGAACGACGCCCTCGACGCCCTGACCAGACGCCACGAGCTGGCTCCCGCGGAACTCAACCAGGCCGAGGTCGCCCGGTCCCGGGCGCGGATCGAGGCGTTCGCGCTGCAACATCCGGTCGCGGCGATCCACGCCGCGGCCGCGCAAGTGGCGTGGCTGTCGCTTCAGTCCTCGGTGGTGCGCGACCGGGCGGCCGCCCGCGAGGAGATCGCGTCGAAGATGACCACGATGCAACGCAAGATCGCCGCGCACCCGTCTTACTGCTGATCACAGAGCGACAGCACCACGAGCTGGAACGCCGAACCCGCCGGATGGGGCCGGGTCGCTAGTTCTTCCGCTTCTTCTTCTTGCGCTTGGCCCGGAGCTCCCGTTCAGCTTCGCGCCGCGCGGCCTGTTCCTGTGGGCTCAGGGTGCGGCCGCGGGCTCGGGTCTCCTCGCGCAGCGCCTCCGCGCGGTCCTGGCGGCAGTCGGCGATCCGGCGAACCTGCGCGGCGGCGTCGGCGTCGTGCCGGGCGTCGAAGGCCGCGGCCAGCAGCCGGTCCGCCTCCTCCCCCTGAGTTTCCGGGTCGGGCAGCTGGTCGGCCGCTGGCCCGATCAGCTCGCGCAACGTGGCGTGAGCGAGCGCCCGCTCCTCGTCGGAGAGGTGCAGTACGGAGCGGGTCCGGTCCTCGCGGCCGAGGTAGGCCACGACGTGCGCGAGCTCGGTGCGAATACGCTGCGGGTTGGTCTGCGGCTGGATGCCCATCCAGCCGCAGTAGGCGGCCATCAGGTACAGATCGGCCTCGATGTCCCTGGTCGGGTACGGATGCAGATCGGCAGGCCCCTCCGGCCCGATCTTCATCAGCACCGGAAGCTGGGCGTTCCCGGTCCGCTCGCGGTGTTCGTGCGGCACAACCCGGTCGATGATGCTCTGCATCCCGGGCAGCAGCGTGCTGGTCCGGACCGTTGTCGTGCGGCGCAGCCGCGTGAACCACACCTGCCCCAGTTCCTCGATGCGCTGGCGGGCCAGGCGTTGACCGCGGGGGCCGTAGGCGGAGATGGCGTTCGCCGCGTCCCGGACCGCCGGTGCGCTGTGGGTGAGCACGCCGTGCAGCATCCGCATGGTGAAGGTGTCCACCGCGTCCCGGTCGTCAGCGTCCAGGGCCGGCGTGTCGGCGGGGATGACCGCGGCCGGGTCTTCGTGGTCGACGATCGCACCGAGGGTGCGCATGATCTCGCGGCGCAGCTGCTCGGCCTGTCTGGGAGTGGGGGCGGCGCCGTCGTGTTCCCGCAGGTGCTTGGCAGCGATCTCCACGAGCGCGTTGTGTACAGGCCCGCGCTTGGCGGGATCGGCGGGGACACGGGCGATGTCCTCGCCGTCGTGGAGATCGATCAGCAGGTCGAGCGCGGCCTGGTCGGGTGCAGGCTCGCCCGTGCCCGCCTGCGGTGCGGCTCCCAGCTGGGCGGTCGTCCGGTCGATCTCGTCCAGCAGCTCGTCGCGGACGCGTGACGGCTGCCCTTCGTGGACCTGGGGCTGCTCGGCCAGCCACACGATCAGCGTGGCAGCGGCGTGCAGGATAAACGGGCCGACTTGCGACTGCCCCAGCCAGGGATGGTCCGGTACCGCCTCGCCGGCCGCACCGGCGGCGGCGACGGCCTCCTCGTGCGCGTCGAGCACATCGACCTGCGCCAGCACCTGGTGACGCAGGCTCTCCGGGACCACCTTCTCGACGACCGCGCGGTGCCCGGTGCTTTGCTGTTCCGGCGTCCACATCTGGTCGCCGTGGAACCCGACCGCCACCTGGACCCAGCCGCGGTGCAGCGCCGCCACTTCGTCCGCAGCCACCTGCCACCGACTCGGCACGCTGTGGGCCGAAGCGATCTCCGTGATCAAGTTCTGCGCGGTCGCAGGCTGCTCATCCAGGTAGGCCAGCACCACCTGCTGCGCCCACAAGCGCACCTGCATCTCGATCATCTCAGCCACGCCGACAGCTTCCCACGTCGTCGTCGATGGGCAGCTCGTCGGCCGCCTCAAGCAGGACCAGCATGATGGGCAGTCAAACGCCACGGTCCCCCCGGAACCTGAGCACGTTCCGGGGGGACCGTCGTAGATGGGATACGGGCTTACGCGGCAACGCCTGCTGCGACGTCGATGATGTCGCGGACGCGGAACGCGGACCCGTTCCGGCCCCGCTCGGCCTTCACGAACTGCCCCAACTCGCGTCCGAGCCGGATCGTGGCTGAACGCTTCTCCCCATCCGACTGATCATCGGTGAACCGGGACATGAGCCTGGCCAGCTCTCCGGTGGTGACCATCTCGTCAGGCTGACGATGCTGCACCACTGAAGCCGCGTGCAGCAGCGGGTGCTGCGCTTCCGGGATCGGCTGGGCGTCCTCGTTTCGTTGTGCGGGCACCTCACCAGTGACTGGGTTTTCGGCTCCCTCCACGAAGGCTTGCACCGTCGCCCGGATGGTGTCGCGTGCCCAACCGATCTGCCCGTCGCGCTCCTCCGGCGTCAGGTTCCACGGCTTTCCCGACAGCTCGGAAGCGAGCTTCTGGCCTGCTGCTTCCCAGTCTCCGCCCTCGCTGACACGGTCGATTACGAAGGCGAGTTGCCCGGCCGGGATCCACGCTGGTGCGTTCTCGGCCATCACGACTTCGTAGACGTGGTGCATCGTCTCGCCCAAGATCCCGTACTTCTTCAGGTTCTCGTTGGCCTCGGCGAACTTCGTTTCGGCATGGTCCATCATCGCCTGGATCTCCTTTTCACTCATCTGGACGTGATCGCCGAACGACTCATCGCCCTTGTCCTCATTCGGGTGGTCGTGGTCATCGTCCTGATCGTGCTCGGTTTCCGAGTACTCGTTCACAGTGCCAGGCTCATCCGACGACAAGTTCGGGTTCGCCGGCCACGACAGTCCGAGTTCATGGCAAATCTCGACCAGCTCGGGGTGGTATTTCGCCGACCAGCGGTTGGCGAACTTGCTGCCGAGTGCGTCCTCGATCCATTGCGGTGTCGTCGCCGGCGACTGGTTGGCGTTGCGGATCGCGATCGGCGCGATCTGCTCCTCACCGTCCAAGACATGTGCCTTCGCCGGCATCGTCCGCGGGTTCTCGATGTTCTGCTGCACCAGCAGGGTGTAGTCCCGCAACTTGGTGGTGTCGGTTCCCTTCAGCCCCACCAGCGTGTTCGTGCCGTCCGAGTGCGACATTGTCTTGCCGCAGATCCTGATCGTGAAGTTCCGCATCATGAACGACCCGTGCGAGCCGGAGCCGTCCATCAGGCCATACTGCGACGCGCAGAACAGCATCACGCCCGCCGATCGGAACGCCCGCGTGAGCACATCCGCGAGCTTCGACGGCGACCAAGTCCTCCCGTCGAAGGTCTTGATCCTCATGTCGTCGTGGTCCCGGAGGAAGTCGCTCGCCTCAACGAGCGTCATGAAATACGCCGGGTCCTTCGCTGTCGGCTTGTGCTTGGAGAGCGGGCCGAGCTTCTTGTTCCGCAGCGTGCCGATCTTGTAAAGGTCGGCCAGCATCTGGCCGACTTCCGCTGGATCCTCACCCGCGATCCGGTCCAGCGCCGGCTTCGATGTCTGCCCCCGCAACCACGGTGCCAGCCAGGGCCAGACCTGGGGCATCAACTTCGCGGTGCCGCCGACCCAGGTCTTGCAGTTCGTCGTATTGCCGATCTCGGCGTGCACGTTGTTGGTGAACACGTCCTTGCCGGACCCGGAAGCACCACACATGAACATGTGCGCACCAAACACAGTCAGCAGCACATCTTCACCGTCCTCGAACACCGCCGGCCTGATCGGCTGCTCGATCGACTGCATCGGTCGATCCAGCGGGTACGGGATGCTCTTGGAGAACCGCTGCTTCGTTGAGATGTGCAGCTTGAACAGGTGCGCGGCGTCACCCTCCTCCACGCGAACCTGACCGGCAGAGAGCTTCACGCCCTGGTGGGCGAGTTCGTGCGCCGCGATCGAGGCGATCGTGCCGATCGCATCCTCGATGCCCTTGAGTTTGACCGGCTCGTCCGGGCTGTCCATCAGATACAGGGTGTCTCCGGCCTTGCTCTCTTCCCAGTCGTAGACCGTCAACCCCTTCAAACCAGCGCGGTGGATGATCGGCTGCCACTGTTCGACCTTGTGGCTGATCTTCCGCTCATGCTGGTGTTCCTCGACCTCACGCTTCTTCTGCTCGGTGTATTCCTGCTGCATCTCCTTGCGCTCCGGCGCCTTCCCGTGCAGCGAGGCCCACAGTGAGCCGAAGACCACGCCCCACAGCGCGAGCAGACCAAGCGCCGCTGGGTCCAACGGGGTCGTCGTCCCGGCGAATGCCAACCATCCCGTGCTCGTGCTGCCCGCGGCGAGGATGAGCTTGGTGACGGCAGCGATGTGCTGCTCGCCGTACTCGTTGGCCTCGAAGGCATTCCGTGCGCCGAGCCACGCCGCAGCCGTGATCGCCAACCCGACTGGGATCATCAGCAGATACGACAGCGCCGTGAAGTACGGGATGCAGCCGACCACGTAGAGCACTTGGACAGCGACGAACGGTGCGAACCAACGCAGGTCGGGCTCCCAGGTCGAGGCCCGCTCAGCGAGGTTCACGCGCGGCTTCGCGGTGATCTCCTGGGTCTCCTGAGAGGTGCCCTGTGTGCGGGACGACCCATGATCCCGCTTGCTGGCGTTCCGTTCCTTCGTGTCAGTGCTCACTGTTCCTCACTTCTAGGGACGAGGACCCCGCCCGTCTGCGACAGGACGGGGTCCCTTCCGGACCGGGTTCTGAAAGATCAGTCCCGGTTATTCGAGATGTCCCACTTGTCCTGGCCAGGACGGGGATTGCGGAGCTTGTTCAACTCCTCGGCGTGGTGGACCTCAAACGCCGCCGCGTGTTCAGCCATCTGCCCCGCCAAGCCACGGCTCGCGTTCGCGTAGCTGTTCAGGGCCTCGGCGAACGCCGGGTTGATCGGGAGTTCCTGCTGGATCTTCTGCGCCTGCGACTGCCAGGACTGTGCCTCGGCCGCCGCAGCTCCCGGCGCGTTCTTGACCCAATCGATCACATCGTTGGCCCGGTTGACCTGGAAGTTCGTCGCAGTCGCCTGGACCTGCTCGATGTGCGATTCAAAGGGGTTCGGCATTGCGAAACCTCCGTTATTCCTTCCTGCATCGTTCTGACCAGCAGTCTTCTGCGCCTGCTGGGCAGCCTTCTTCCCATCGCGCGACGCTGCACGGTCGGCGTCTGATTTGGCATGGTCGGTCTGGACCTTGAACCACCGAGTCGGCTTCGGGTTCAGCTCCGCCTTTTCCCAGTTCGAGCCCTGATTCCCACTCTTCTTCCGCGGCGTTCGGATCTCGTCTGGGTCGTAACCTTGACGGCCGTTGAGCCAGCTCCGGCGCCTTTTCCCAAACAGGCCCTTGAGCTTGCCGAACTTGCCGGGCTTGTCCTTCTTGTTCCGGGGCGTCGAGTGCTCGTCGGGATTGAAGATGTTCTTGCCACGGGCCCACTTTGGCCCCTTGGAGTTGCGGTGTCCGGCCAGTTTGCGGCCAATGCCGCCGAGCAGGCCCTTTCCGGAACCACGCCCGCCGCGTCCGGCAAACCGTCCGCCTTTGCCGCCGAGCAGGCCGTGCCCGCTGCCGTTCCGGCCAGCCCCCCGGCCACCGTGCCGTCCGCTGTTCTTGTTCCCGGCCAGCTTCCCGAGAAGCCCTGTGCCGCGACCTCGACGGCCACCGGGCCCGCCACCGTGCCGCTTGCCGTCCCTGCCGAGCAGCCCTTTCAGCCCTCGGCCCTTCTCAGCACCGGCGCCGTGGCCGTTCGACTTGCGGTGTCCGGCCAGCTTGCGGCCAATGCCGCCGAGCAGGCCCTTTCCGGAACCACGCCCGCCGCCATTGCCGAGCAGTCCTCTACCACCAGCGAGCGCAGCACCGTTCCGGGTGCCGCGGCCCCGGCCCAGGTTCGGCATTCCCAGCGCGGACAGGCCGCCGCGGCGCTTTCCGTCCTTGTCTCGTTCGAGCCGACCGCCTTTGCTGTCGTTCGACTTGTCTCGGTCGGGCTTCTTGAGCCCGAACCGCTCGGCCGCTTTCGGCGCGTACTTGCGCATCGCTGCGCCCCCGAGTCCGGCACCGGTGCCGATTGACAGCGCCGTGATCACCCCGGCCGTGCCTCCGACGACACCGGCCGACGAGAGAGTGGTCGCCGCCATCGAGGCGCCGGCCGTCCATGACGCCGGAGAGGCCAGCCGTTCCTTACCGACCTCGGTGGCCGTAGCCTTGTTGATGCTGGTCGCGGACGGAACGTACTGCTGAGGCTGAGGCGGCTGCTCGGCCGCCTGGACCTCGTCCTCGAGCTTCCTGCCGCGCTTACGCCTGCGCCGTCGCGACCGCGGTTCGGCCTCTTCTTCGGTCATCGTCACCGTGTGCTCACCTCCTCATCTGGTCGCGATCTGCGGCGTCGGGCGTGGGCTCCGCCCCAACGGGGGAAGGGCGGTACCCGATCCCGATCACCAGCGTGCGTACTGTCCGTTCGCGGGCTGGTTTTGATGGTTTTGCGCTGCTCCGCGCTCTGCGAAGGTGCGGCGCGTGTAGGCACCGAGGATCGTGTCGGCGGCCAGTCGAGCGCGGGCGAATGCTTCCTCAACCTCTTCGCGGGTGTCGTCCGAGATTGGGATCTCGCCATCAGCGTTGATCGGCGGAAGCAGGTTCTCCAGGTCCCGAGCCAACGTGTCGAGTTCGATCGACTTCTGGGCCCAGAACGACATGGCGTCGCTGGAGCTTGCCGGAGTGCTCATGCTGTTCCTCTCGTTTCTGCTGTTCGGTACGGGTTTTCAGGAGATCGGGCTGGCACTGATGAGGCTGTTGAAGAACGTGAAGATCGCGCTGAAGAAGTTGCCGACCCACGTTCCGGCCATCGCGGCGTGGCCGATGAACCACGTGATCGCGACGAAGACGATGGCGAGTACGACGACAATCTTCACGAAGTTCACGATTGATCCGAGCATCACTTCACCTCCTTCCTGTGCAGCAGGTGAAAGCGCTCGTGAACAGCGCGGTTGGGGTAGGCATCACAAGAGCTCCGTGCGGCCGGTCAGGCACCGATGCACGCGCTGGGCCATCGCGGTGTTGGTCTTGACGCCCTGATCACGCAGTGCCTTCTCGATCGCGCTGCGGCTCGGGGTGGCAGCAATCTGGCCTTCGGAGATGAGTCGGCGCACGACCTCCAGGCGGTCGACGAGGTCGGGATCAGCCGGCTGTCCGCCGTGGTCGAGGTCGCCGAAGTAGGCCCAGATACGGGGCACGCAGGTCACGATCAGCACGGCCAAGACCGGCCAGACACCGTGCGACATGAGCTGAACGAGGTCGAACTGCGCGTTCCACGGCCAGTGCAGGTGCTGCCATGTGTTGAGGGTGAACGTAGTGATCAGCAGCGCGATCTCGGTATTGCGGATCCACTTGTCCTCGACGGCTTCGCCGCGGGTGGCCATGAAGGCCCGGAAGGCGAACAGGCTCAGCAGCAACACGGCGATGGCCGGTTCGACCGACCAGGCGAACCACCAGCGGCCGCTGCCCTCGGCGGCTCCGTCAGCGACGGTCTGCTGCACGTTCGCGGTGGAGACGCCAAGACTCAAAGCCAAACCGATACCGGTCGACGTTGTGATGTTGCGCCGCCAGCGTGCGGTGGACAACGCCTTGTGCGCGGGATCGCGCAGCAGATTGTGCAGTCGCTGGGACTCGGCGGCACGTGCCTTTTGCCTGATCACGCGGGGTGTCTCGGCTTCAATCCAGGCAGGGTCGTCCTGGACAGCCCGAAAGCCGTGCCGCTCGGCGAGTTGCGCGTTGAGCTTCCGCACACGCCTCGTCTGTTCCGTACCCGCGCCGGGATTCGGCTTGGGCTTCCCGAGCTGGGGGTCTTGGGACGAAGTGCCGTTCTTTTCCGCTTCGGGCGACGGAAGCTGCGTCAGCGGCCATTCCTGACGGTTGCTAACACCGCCGTTTCGCGGCCGACTTCCGTTAATCGGGGGCGCGGTCATCGATCTCCCTCTCACGACGTGTGTGCTGTTCAGATGGCTAGTCTAATCTATCTGATCATACCTAACTAACCAAGTACCAGATTGGCTGGACCTGGCTAGCTAGATCGAGGTGACCTGATGAGCGACACTGGAAGATGTGCCGATGACTGCCCAAGACGTCGCTGACGCGCTGCGATCCGCAATTGAGACCGGCGAGTACCGGCCAGGACACCAACTGCCTTCGAAGGCTGCGGTGCGCCGCGAGTTCGGGATCTCTGTCGCCACCGCCCAAGAGGTGTTCAACACCTTGGGTAGGGAAGGGCTCATCACCGGACGCCGGGGAGCGGGGGTGTTCGTACGCCATCCCGCGCGTCACACGACGGTCGAGGCTCTGATCAGCGGGTTCGACGAACTGGAGCATGATGTCGCCGAGGCACCAGCGTGGGTGGCGGCCGCGTTGAGGCTGGAGATCGGAACCGCTGTCGATCGAGGCCATCAGGTCACCGATGACCGGTTGTTCACCGAGTGGGCCCCGCAAGTCGTCCATCCGAATCCGACGTGGTCCGAGCGCTATATCCAGGCACGAGCCGCCGCACCCGATGAGCGCGAGCTGCTGGATCTGCGCGCCGGCACCCCGGTGCTGGCGCTGCACCGGACCTTCTACTCCGACGACGGTCAAGCCGTCCGAGCCGATCGAGTCACCGCCGTCGGCGCGGCATATACCGTTGATCTCGGCCAGAGCCCGGTCGGATGAGGTCATGCCACAAAGAATCTGCTGTTCAGGCCGGGTGCGGTAGATGACACCGCGGACAAGGGGGTGACACCAGCGATGTCCCTAGCGCCCGACCAACCATTCCCGCCACGCTCGAACGAGACCTTGCGTCGATGCCGCGAACTGCGCGGCTGGGGGCTGGATCGCGCAGCCGTCGAGCTGCACCGAATCGGAGTGGAGGCCGAATTGCCCATGCCGGAGATCGCCAGCGTTCGTCGCGCCTTGCTCCGGCATGAAAGCGGCAAAAGCACACCGAAACGCGCGGATGACCTCTACGTGCAGGTGTACGCGCTGGCGTACGCCAAGCAGCCGGACGAGCTGTTCGGCCACCTCCGCCCTGTCCCTAGCGCAGACGGCACCTTCGGAGTACGCAGCCACAAGTTCATCCCTGCCTACCTCGGCGAAGAGATCCAGGCACTGATCGAGGCAGTCGACGCTCAACCCACCACTGTGGGCTGGGCCGAGTGCCACCGGGCCGAGATCGCGATCGACCCAGGCCCCGGAGCCGATCAGGGCCTGCGCGGCGTGCTCTACGTGTTTGGTTGGGGGGTCGCCGTCCTGCATGTCATCGAGCCTCTGCGGCCGGCATCCGTCGCCGAACTCGCGCTCTGGCGACGTCGAACCCACCGCAGCGCCCGCAAGCTGCTCAGCGCCTACTTGTCCGCACTCATGGACTCGGAGGTCATCGCTCCCTATGTGCTGACCTGCCTGTGGTTGCACGATTCGGCCTGGAGCGGTGACGACTTGCACACAGCTATGCGGCTGCTGTGTATGCCGCGGGCGCTGCTGGGCGTCGGTGAGGACGAGCACGATGGCGGCCTCGCGCACGCCGAGGCAATCGAAAAACGCCTGTTCAGAGACGGCTTCGCGCCCGCAGACCATGTCGACTGCGGCGTCGACGGCGTCTCCATCGGGTGGGCCTCATGGTCGGGGGTGGCCTACTACCCGGTGAATGCCCGAGCCGCACTGACCGAAGAAGACTTGGCAACCTGCGAGCTACTGGCGCAAGCCTTGTGGTGCTTGTGCAACCAGGTCAGCGAGCAGGTTCGCGCAGGAGTCGACCCCGTGCTGCCCGCCGGCCACAACTGGCGATGGCTACGCGGACGACGTGCGGAGATCACCAACGCGGGCGCAACGGAGCCCCAGCAGCTGCGCGCCTTGCGCAACGCCGTGTTGGAAACCAGCGAGCTTTCCCGAATGTTGGGCGAGACCGTCGAGTTGCTGAGGGAGATCGAACAGTGAGCAGTGTTCTCGTTGTCGTCGATATGCAGAACGGCTTCGTGTCCACGAAGTCCGAGCCCATCGTGCCCAAGGTCGTCGACCTGGTCGAGCGGTGGGAAGACAGTGGGCGGGACGTCGTGTTCACTCGCTTTATCAACGGACCAGGATCCCAGTTCGAACGGCTGATCCACTGGTCGAGGTTGCAGGACTCCCCTGAGATCGACATCGTGCCGGAGCTCGCCTCCCACGCCGAGCGGGCAGTCGCAGTAGTCGACAAGCCTGCGATGTACTCTTCCTTCACTCCGGAGTTCACAACCCTCGTTGAACAGCACGAATGGACCGACTTCGTAGTTTGCGGGATCGCGACAGAGTCGTGCGTCATGAAGACCGCGACCGACGCCTTCGAACGGGGCCACACGCCGTGGCTGGTCACCGACGCCAGTTACTCCCACGCTGGCGAGGAACCCCACCTCGCCGGCCTACTCGTGATCAAGAGGTTCATCGGCAGGGACCAGATGGTGACCTCCGATGCGTTGTTCCAGCCAGGCCACGCCGCAGCCTGACATGACGCCACTGGCCATCGTCGATATCGACGGCACTGTGGCCGATGCTCGGCACCGGCTGCACTGGATCACGGGGAAGCCCACCCACGCGGAGTGGGTGGGCTTTTTCAACGCCGCAGGAGCGGATCCGGTCCTGCCCCACGGGGCCGAGCTCGTCCGGCAGCTGGCCCACGACCACGAGATCGCCTGGATCACCGGACGACCAGAACGCATCCGCGGACTCACCGAACACTGGCTGGCCAGGCACAGCCTCCCAGCCGGGAGGCTGCTCATGCAGCCCGAAGGCGACCGCCGTCCAGCCCGGGAAGTCAAACTCGAGCAGCTTCAAAAGCTTGCCGGCGAAGCCGCCATCGACCTCGTCGTGGACGATGACCCGCGGGTCATCGAACTGCTCGGCGAGCACGGATTTCCCACCAAGCTCGCCGACTGGCTGCCGTGGTCACCGGTCATGGATTTCCACGGTGAATAGCTTCTGACCCAACTCTCCGGCGAACACGGAACGTAATCAAACCTGCCACGCCCAAGCCGTTCCCTGCCCTCGGAAACATGCCATCCGTCTGCCACCGACCTGCCACAGGCCATCAGCCCTGTGGCAGGTCGGTGGCAGACGTCGTTGCATAGGATGACCTGGTATTTCCCAGCTCCGTGACATGTCGTTGCAAGTCCAGAGGTCCCTCGCGCGTACGCGCGTACGCGAGCGCGCATTATGCGCGGGCGCGCGAGGCCCGCCCCTGAGACCGACAACCCCGTGATCACCTGCCACGACTTGCCGCGGAACTAACAACATCGAAAACCGGCCGCTACCGTCCGGAGCCAGGATGCTGGCAACCGTCAGGATTGGATCGGGTATCACCAGCCGCCGGTGTCGGGGTCGTGGTTGCACTTGGGCACTGGGACACCGTCGGGGACGGGCAGCCAGCCGAGCTCGTCGCACAGATCGCAGGCGTCGATCGCGGCCCGGCGGGCGGCGATTTCCTCACGGCGCTCGCGCAGCGCGGCGGTTTCCCGTGCAGCACGGCGCTCGTCGGCCGCAGCGACTTCGACCGCACGGATCGCCTGCTGCTTGCTTGGCGGCAGTTCGGGTGTGGCCTTGGCCAGCCTGGCGGAGATCCAGGCCCGCGAGTTGTGGATGTGCCGGGGCAGGTGCCGGTACTCCAGCAACCCGTGGATCTGATCGGCGAGGTCCTGCTCGGTCCAGCCGTAGTCCAGCAGCTTCGACCCACGGAGCCGGGCCGTCAGCCACCGGATCGACACCCCGTCGCTGACCTCCGGCCGTAGAAGCCCCCGCAGAAGCCGCTCAGCGGCCCGCTGCGCCCGCGACGGGCGCTTTCGCCGAGCGTCAGTCGCCGAACCCTGTGTTTTCGCCTCTGCGGGCAACTCAGGCCCGTTTTCGATCGAGGAAAGCCCCTTCTTGTCACTGCCGCGCGGAGCGCGTCGGTTGTCCACACCGCGTACGTAGTTGGACTTCTCTTGATCAACTAGAGACACCTGCGGGGGGTGGACAAAATCTTCAATCAACGCCGTGAGCTGCGGCGATTCATCGACAGCGTCCGTCCGGAGCATCCCGACGATGCCCTGGAGACTCGCCCCGGACCGCCAGGGCAGCAGGTCCTGCCAGCCCAGCCAGCGCAGGAGACCGGCCTCTGTGACGCCGAAGACGCCTCCGGCGACCTCGACCTGGACCTCGGCGTTGCGCGGGTGCACCTGGTGCCGCCGGAAGCGCTCCAGCAGCTGCTCGCCCGCCGTGAGGACCGGCCGGTGGGCCTGGGCGAGCTCGTCGGCCTCCCGTCGTTCGGCCGCCGTCAACGGCACCCGCAGCTCGTAGACCGGGCAGAGGTTGACCAGCGGGCGTTCGGCGTCCTGCTCCTGATCCGGCTGCGTCGACGTGCTGGGAATGTCGATCCGGGGAATCTCGCCCGCGTCCCTCTGAGCGAGGGCTCGGGCGGCCCGGCCGCTTGCTCCCTTGCGGACGTGCTCGAGTTCGACGCGCGCACGTTCGCGAGCGGCTTCCTCGGCGGCGATGGCGGCCGCCAGGCGCTGCCGGCGCTCGTCCCGCTCCTCGGGGGTCTCGCCCTCCGGGCGCTCCATCATCGGCAGGCGGCAGCCCGGCACTAGCTCCCACAGCAGGCCCTCCTGCTGCAACCAGGACAGGCAGCGCCGCACCGTGCGCGTCGAGCAGCCCACGGCCGCGGCGATGTCGTCCTGGGTGACCCACGTCAGCGGACGTCCGCTGCGATCAGCACAGACGGCGTACACGCGCGCGATGCGCCAGAACCTGCGTCGCTTGGCGTTGCGCTTGAACTCCGTGCCCGTGCACGCCCGAATCCGGTCGGCGACCACATCGAGCCAGACGTAGGGCGATTCGGCCGGCCTGGTCCACTCTGGGGCGACCCGCGTGAGCACCTTCGACGCGAGATCCACACGAGCCGTGGGCACGATGAAGCGCAGCACCGCCCACCGAACCCCGGCCTGGGTCAACAGGCGGTCCAGGGGGTGCAGCTGGTCGTACTCGGCCGCTGCCAGCACGGCCTCGGCCGCCGGATCCAGCTCCAGCAGCGGTACCGGCTGCTCCCCCGCGGCACGGGCCTCGATCGCCTCACGGCCACCGGCAAGCCGCCAGCACAGATCGCAGACGAAGAGCTCGTCGCCGCCGTCGACCAACTGCGGCCGCCGACGCCCGAGCGGCAGCGTGCAACACACACACTCATGCCGCTGAACAGGTGAAACATCATCGGAAACTTCGGTGGCGATGGTCATCCGGCCACCACCAAGCCGTAAACCACCTTCGAACTGCGATTTTGCAGTTCAGAAGCGGTTGTCACGCCGTTAAACCGGGGCGCGACCAGCAGGTTTTCCGCGGCACGGCATCCGTGTCCGCGAGCACACAAGTAGACTCTGCTTCCGGCGCTGGGTACACTCAGCCACCGGAAGCGCTCTGTGGCAGGCACAGCGCGGTTCCTTGATCTCCGAGCCTCTGGCTCGGGGGTTAGGCGAAGACCGGTGTTGGCGCACCGCCTTCGTTGCGGATAGTCAGGGGTGGTGCCCTGGCTTCTGTTGCAGTTGTGTTTGTGCAGTTGTTGGATACGGCGTCCCGGTTGGTAGCCGGGACTAACTTGAAAATGGGTGGTTCGTCAGAGCGACGGGGTTGGTAAGGCCCCCTCTGACTTCAACTTCACGGGGCGGTCCCAGCGGGGGCCGCCCCGAAGTCTTGCTACGAGGCTGTGGCCATCACCTCGTGGTCACGGTCGTTGAACAGGCTGGTCTGATCTTCGTCGCCCTCTCGCATCAGAGCTTCGACGAGCGTCTGCACATTCGTACCCGCAGTCCCGAGTTGGAACAGGCCACGCACGATGGCCAGTGCACGATCCGCTTCCTGATGCCAGTCCTCTGGCACGACCACCGCGTTGCGGTTCCGTCGCCCACGCCGTTCGATCCGGATGTGCTCGCCCCGGTTGATGGCGTCGAGCAACTCCTTCTGGTCCCGCCTGAAGGACTCAGCCGTCGCTTCGATCATGGCTTGAACCTATCAGGTGCGCGCAACCAACC